>DIWJ01000076.1 GCA_002428445.1 Syntrophaceae bacterium UBA6109 | reverse complement strand
GTCAATTTTCAATGCCGATTGACAATTGCATACAGGAGATGCGTGGGCATCTTGATTATTTCCCACTTCCGGAAGGCGGAAGATGAGAAAAATCCTGCTAATCAGATTTCTGGCACGACAGGTTTGACGGGTGCTGCAGACACTATCCTAAGTCTTGAAAATTCTCGCCATGGCTACGCAACTCTGTACGTGGAGGGGCGCGATGTTGATGCACAAGAAATACCATTGCAGTTTAACTTTGAGACTTCGACTTGGTCGCTTGCCGGTTCGTACGAGACGATGAATCCTGAGCGAAGGGACATTGTCGAGGTTCTTCGTAAATCCGGAAAAACTATGAGTCCTAAAGAAATAGCCGATGCTTTAGGAAAAACGGATGGTGGTGCTTCAGTCAGGCAATTGTTGGGGAAGATGGCAACGGATGGAGCTATAATTAAATCGGATCGGGGATTATATGCATTTTTCGATAATAACCCATTACATGGATAACAATCGTAATAATGATTATATCGATCACAACCATCACAATATTGTGATCATGCATGGGGACCATTCACAATGGATATTTATAACATGTTGATTATGCACATGTATTCCAAATTGTGATCATTGTGATCGTTATTATTGACAAATGATTTTGGCAAAAAATGGGCGGATTGGGCAGCGGAAGGTTGTTTTCGACAAATCGGCGCACAACGGTCGAACAGTGCCTGTCAATCAGTGCATCTACATTTACCGACCTTAGGCATGACTTCCATTCTGGAAGGCTTACATGGAACGATGGCATTACTGGGGATGTTCTGAACACTCTCAAATATTCCTATTACCCCGAAGAAACCACAGAACCGCTTCTCGTCCTTTCTTACATCCTGCGCGGCGACAAAGTAACCGAGCCGATTTCATTTCAGAAAACAACCCCTCATTTTGGTGGTTCGAGGTGGTGGTTTATCTGTCCTCTGTGTTCAAGACGAGTGGGAAAACTGTATTTAGCGAGGGCAAGATATTATTTTGCTTGTAGGCATTGTTACCAGCTGTCCTATAAAAGCAGCCAGAAAAGCCGTATTTTGAGACTCCTTCGCACGATCATATAATCGGCAAATGTAGGCGAAGTTATCATTTACTCCGTAGAAAGCATAATCGTATTACTTCGGTTTATGCTTACTATAGTACAATTCTGATAAACCAAGTATTGCAAACCATGATATGACACCAGCAAGAATTAGACCTTCTAATACATCAAACATATCGTATTGGAACACCGTGACGTCCATATAAAACAATGCCACTAAAAATCCCACCGTCAGGAAATATCCCCGATAGTGTTGTTTTTTCAATTTCTCTTTTATAACTTCTTCCGATCTATCCTCATAGACTTCCGTAACGCGTTTTTTCTCAAAAAAAAGCTCGTTTTGCTCAACATCGATTTTGCCTTGGATTGCATCTTTCGAGAAGCACACCAAGTAAATAGTCCCAAAATAGATAAATCCACCGAAAAATAGAGATAGGATTAAAACGAGTGGAATACTTATAAATAAAGCAATATAGCTTAATAGTTTTAGGCTATAATAATCATCTATGTATAGCAATATCAGTACAATGGCTATCGCTAATCCTACAATATGCTTCTTTCCAATTTTCATATGCAATGGGGGCTTATTGGAAATTGTATCATTTCAAATACGGTGATCTTTTAACCATCGTTGGTTCTTTTTTATGATGTCGCTGAGGAAAGGAAGCCCTGAGTACCTATCACTTGAAAGTATATTTACGATTACTTCCGTTGACAAAGACAGCATCGATTGTTTTCTGTCATTTCCGTTTTCGTCTTTCAGTTTCACCGAAATAGCATTGAAATCGATATTTATTAGACCTGAAATTCTTTCATCAATTAAGAACCCTCCGTTATTCTGTTGGCATGACAATATTTGGATCAAAAGAGTATCCTCTGGACCATCTGTCCACGGGGAAAAGTCAAACGTCATTCCGAATGCGAGACCGAAGGACTCCAAAGAAGCCTTTAACTCAGTTAGAGATCGGCGTCCAAAATTCTTGAGACGTAGAAGCTCCGATTCGGTTTTCTGGGCCAGTTGCCCAATCAGTTTTATATTGTTTTGCCTCAGGCAGTTCAGAGAACGGTAGGAAAGCTCAGATTCTTCTTCGATCAAACCCAGTAGGGTGGCATTAAGGCGGTCATTGACACTGGTATTTTGTTTACGGGACGGTGTTCGGTCGTCGTATGTTGCCCCCGAAGAAACGACTCGATTTTGAAATCTGGTAGCGTAATTCACGCAATTGCCCCCTTTCAAGAGTATTGAAAATGGACCTTGATCCATTTTACGGGCGCAATTACGCTCTCTATATTCTATCGAAACGACCGTGATTCAGGGCTTAAAGTTAATTGGATTGATATGATATCATACGGCAGATAGCTCCGCATGTCAAATAGGCTAAAGATCATGATTATATTGAGCTAATGCCTGTAGCTGCCCGTATCTCCAAAACATGTAGACATTTGGGAAGTTTACAGGAAATCGATGATAAGAATTCTATATCATGAGTTTTATCGAATTTTTATGAGCAGTTCTTGATTCTGCCGTGGTACTTTCCGTGGTATTATTGGGTAAATTGGCAAAATAAGAGGTATGGATGCAGTTTCTTCTACATATTTTTATTACGCTTTTTGCACATCGAAGATGTGCCAGCGCCTTTCACGCCGGTAACTCGGGTTCGACTCCCGGTGGGGACGCCAGTAATGAAAACAGGGGGTTGGATGATGTTTCCGACCCCCTGTTTTGTATTTTCGAGAACATTTTCTAATATTATCAAAAGCATACGAAGGAAGAAAAGATAAGGTAAAATATTTTTCGCTTTTTTGAATTGATTACCATAAATTGAATCTGATGGAGGTGTGTTTATGGCTGTTATGTCCGAGATATTCAACGAAAGGGCAAATCTGCAGCGATGGCTGGATATCGAGAAGATCCTAGCCGAAGTGGATGCCGAGATGGGGATTATTCCCCAAGATGCAGCGCGGGAGATTTCATCCAAGGCAAAAGTCGATTGCCTCGATCTCGATTACATGAAGAAACAGTTTGCGCTGACCGACCACGCCGTCGTGTCGACGGTGCGCACCCTTCAGAAAGCCTGTAGCGGCAAATGGGGCGAATACATCCACTACGGGCCAACGACTCAGGATATCATCGACACAGGTGACCAGATCGCCATCAAAGCGGCCCACAGGATCATCTACGAACTTCTCCGGGAGATCGAAGGCAACCTTCTCGAAATCGCCGAGCGGGAGATGGACACTGTTATGGCGGGAAGAACGCATGGCCAGCATGGCCTTCCGGTCACGATGGGTTTCAAGGTCGCTGTCTGGGTGAGTGAGATCCGTCGCCACATCGAGCGCCTGAAGGAATCGCGAAAGCGGTTGTTCGTCGGTATGTTGGCTGGCGCGGTAGGAACCTACGCGTCCTTCGGTGAACGAGGGACCGAGATCGAATCCCGGGTTATGGAAAAACTGGGGCTCGATCCGCCCGACATCTGCTGGGCGTCGGCGCGCGACCGCAACGCGGAGTTTGGTTGCCTCATCGCGATGATCTCGGGGACGATGGGGAAGATCGCCAGTGAGATCTACACGCTGCAGAGGACGGAAGTGGCCGAAATGGAGGAACCGATCAGCGAAGGTACGGTGGGGAGCAGCACCATGCCCCAGAAAAGAAACCCTCACACCTGCGAAGTGATCATGGGGCTTTGCAAGCGGGTCAAATACTGCGCCATGATCCAGGTGGAGGGAATGTGGGTCGAGCACGAACGCGGCGATGCCGGTTGGTATGTTGGACGCGATGCCCTTGCTGAGCAGTGCCTCCTCACGGGAGACATCCTGACATTGATGAAGAAGGTCACGAAGAACCCGACCATCGACCGGAAGCGGATGCGACAGAACCTCGACCTCACGCGCGGCATGATTCTCTCAGAAGCGGTCATGTTCGAACTCGGCCAGAAAGCCGGAAAGCAAACTGCCCACGAACTCGTTTACGAAGCAACGATGAAGGCGGCGAAAGAAACTCTCACCCTCAAGGACGCCCTCTTTGCGAATCCGAACGTGGCTCAATACCTCTCAAAACAGCGCCTGGATGAGATCCTCGATCCTGCGAAGTACGTCGGTCTTGCCCCACAGGTGACGCTCGAAGTCATTCGGCAGACAAAAGAACGACGGGCGAAAGACTGACTGCGACCCAGCGGAGGGAGATTCACATGAGACTTGAAATTGAGTCGATTGGCATCAAAGACCTTGAGACGGCATCGAAGCGTATGCCAAGGGGCGTGCTATTCGTCAATAAGAAGAAATTGGAGGAATTGATCCTGAAGGACCCAGCCTGTCGAGATCAACCCGGTATATCCCGGGGATCATGTCCGGATACTGAACCTCATGGATGTTGTCGAGCCCCGCTGCAAGATCGATGGGAAAAATGCGGATTTTCCGGGCGTTGTCGGAACGATGCAGACGGCCGGACAGAGACGGATGAGATCTTTGCGGAGCATGGTGGTTCTGATCTCGAATCTCTTGTCGAACAGATGGGGGGGCTCGCATTCCCTGACGCTCCAAGAGTCCAATATGCCGGATGAAAAACGGACCTATTTGAGGGTAAACATGAAGATTACAGATATGACAGGATGTGTGACGTTGCACAACGGAGTGAAAATGCCGTATCTGGGACTTGGCGTCTATAAAGCCAAGGAAGGGGAGGAAGTGATCAACGCTGTTTCCTATGCTCTGTATGCCGGTTACAGACATATCGATACGGCTGTCTTTTACCAGAATGAAAGAGGCGTGGGGACGGCCATACGGCAAAGCGGCGTGAAGCGCGAAGAGGTGTTCGTCACCACCAAAGTCTGGAATCCCGATCAGGGCTACGAGTCCACGCTGAAGGCTTTTGACAGAAGCCTCAAAGAACTTGGCTTCGACTATCTGGATCTGTATTTGGTGCACTGGCCGGTAAAAGATAAATTCAAGAATACCTGGCGCGCCGTCGAGCACTTATACGAACAGGGCCGGGTGCGCGCCATCGGTATCAGCAATTTCATGAAGCATCATCTGCTCGATCTGCTGAAAACGGCAGAAATCATTCCCATGGTTAACCAGATGGAATGTCATCCGTACTTGGTACAGCAGGACCTGATTGATTTCTGCGCCGATCGGCATATCCAATACGAGGCGTGGAGCCCATTGATGCAGGGTAGAATAACGGAAGTTGAATTGCTCAAAGAGTTGGCACAGAAACATGGGAAAGACTCTGCACAGATTGTGCTTCGATGGAACCTGCAAAAGGGGGTGGTTACCATACCGAAATCTGTGACTCCGGCCAGAATTCTATCGAATACTCGGATCTTCGATTTCGAGCTTTCAGCGGAGGATATGGGGAAAATCGATCATCTCGAGGTGAAACGACGTTTTGGGGCGGATCCCGATCATTTCGATTTCTGATGTATTGTAGCCTTTTGAGTTACAGTAATCCCTTACCCCTCAATATTCCCTTCGCCTCCTGCCCGTTGATCTCAAGATACACAGCGGTCGTGGTCAGTTGCACCCCTTCGCTACCCTGTCTTTCTGCAAATCAATCCCGAACTTTGCGGCAGGCATACTCAGTCAGGAAATCATCGTCGGATCTGCATTTTTCTACGGAAAACCCGGCCTTGTCGAGCATTCCATTCATGATCCAGCCGAATGTGCTGTACTCGTCCCGGATATGAGTCTCGACCTCCGACCTGAATTCTTCGCCGGCGACTTTCCCGAACCCGGCAATCCAGGAATCGATCTTGCTGTCATATTCCCGGGGATCGAACTGAAACACCACGTCATGGATGTACAGCAGGCCGCCCATTTTCAGCATCCTGTTGATTCTCAGCAGCGCAATTTGCTTCCAGAAATCCGGCAAGTGGTGAAATGCGGCCTTCGTGATGACCAGATCGACCGGTTCGCCAACCTGTTCATAGCTCAGGAAGCCTGCGTTGATGAACCTGAGATTATGGATATCCCCATCGAGCTTCTTCTTTGCCCGTTCAATCATGGCACCCGAGACATCAACGGCGTAAACGGTCTTGAAGCACTTTGCCGCAAAGACGGACACGGCGCCGGTGCCGCAGCCCAGGTCCACAACCGTTTTCTGCTCCGGATCGTCGAGTTCAAGAAAATCCATCAACCCTTCGAACTCTTTTTCATAGTTCCGGAATTTCTGATGCCGGTCGTCATACATCTCGGCCTGCCCGGCCCTGGAGTAGTCAACGCCGCAATGCCTGAATTCGTCATAGAGCCATCTTTTCATCTGTCTGTCTGCCCTTCTCCTTTCGAAGGATTCGCTGTTCTCTGCACTTCGTGCCGCACTGTAGCATAAAGGGTGCGGAGCAGAGAAACAATACCGGAGGAGGACGCCAAAGGGCCGCCGGCCGTTTTCCTTTTCCCTGTTTTCCTTTTCCCTTGACAGAACCCCTCCGCCCTTCTATCGTCGCAACCACCCGATCTCTTACAACGTCTTCGGCCGTCGGGGCCGCCATATTGCTCAGGCATCGACGGGCGGTTCATTCCGGATTTTATCACGAGCTGCCGGCATCGCGCAGCATTTCACTCCCGTGTCGCCCTGCGCGGCCCCTGCAGAATAAAATGCTTGACAGCGCCTATCGCCATCTTTCAGACTGCAGTTGATCGTGCAGGATGTGTCAGAAAACACAAGCGCGGAAAAACCCGATTCTCACAGTGCCGGATATGGAGGAGCAAGATGGAGCAATGGCTTTTGATCGTCGAGTCCAACTGCAAGGACAAAGATCGCGAAGCGGAATTCAATTCGTGGCTGGACGACATCCACATACCCGACATCCTGTCTGGGACGCCGGGGTTCAAGACAGCCGTCCGCTACGTAAATCGCAAGCCCCTTCCCGGCCAGGGGAAATACCTCGCGCTCTATGAAATAGAAACGCAGGATATCGACCGCACGATGGTCGCATACCGGCAAAACATCGAGAAGAAATACGCCATGGGGAGAAGTTCGGATCTGCTCGAAGTGGTGTCGCGCAGAATCTGCAAAATCAAATGAGCCTTTCAGCCGCGGGTTTCCGCCCCGCGGAATGGTGCACACGCTGTTCAGGACGGGTCCGATCCTTCCTTGCCGCGCGGCGGAGTGAAGGTCGTCGCAAGGCCGATCATGATCAGGCCGATGCCTGCGATGCCGAAGATTGTGGTATAGCGCCCTGAATCCACCAGCTGCGCAAACAAGGCACTCCCCGTTGCGATTCCCGCAAACAGCATGAAGGAGAACAGGGAGAACGCTTTCCCGCGGGCGGCCGGATTGATCTCGGTGCCGCGCACCTGAAGGGTGGTATGCAGGGCCACGTATCCGAAGCCCATGATGAATAGAAAGATCGAAAAGGCGACGACCGGCCATTGCAGGGTGAACGTGAGATAGGATACCCCCATCAGCACGCCTCCCAGCAGCGCCAGAGCGTTTTCGGACAATCGGCGATGGATCCGTCCCATCAGGATCCCGCCGGCCATCATTCCGACCCCGAACAGAGCGATGAGCAGGCCCACCATCAACTGGTCGAGGCCGTATCTCACGTTTGCAAAGGACCCGAGGTAGGTCATCCCGCCCCAGAGCAGCGTTCCTTCGAGAAATACGGAGGCATAAATGAACTGCGCCCTGCGGTCACGGAGGATCGCCAGGAAACTGGGGGTGGCTTCCGTTTGTGCCTTCGGGGGAGCGGTTTTGATCCGCCACATAAGCCCGATCGGGATCAAGGCCAGCAGCCCATAAGCGATGAGCATGAAGCGCCAGGAGACGAAATGGGCGACGGTGCCCCCGATGGAGGCGGAAAAGGCCATGGCGGACGATGTAATGATTGAAAAACGGCCGAGTATCACCTGCCGCCGTTCGTATGCGACGGTGTCGCCGATGAAGACCAGCGTCAGGGGAATCACACCGCCGGCGAACGCCCCGACCAGGAGGCGGGATCCGGTGAACTGCCAGACCGTCATCGTGAGGGCAGAAAGGATCGTAAATACGCTGAACCCGATACTCACGACCCGCACCACCTCGACACGCCCCAAGCGATCGGAAAGCGGGCCGCAGATGAGCTGTCCTATGCCGTAGGCGAAGGCATAGGTCGTCATGGCGAGACCGACCGCGCCGGGCGAGGAGCCGAGTGAATCCGAAATGGAAGGCAGAACCGGCGTCAGGATCCTGACATCAAAAAGCACCAGGAAGGACATGCTGAAGAGGAGGGCAAGAGGCTTCATCTGCGCGATTCCCCCTCTCCCGGGCGATATGGCATCCCTTCTGAGACTCGGCCGCGGAATCTCAGCGGCAGCCCTCCCGTTCGGGGATCCATGAATCCGCTGGGAATCATCAGGCCCCTCCCCCTAACGTCAACCGCCGCTTCGCCCGCGCGTCCTCTGCGGCGGAAGGCGTACCATGTGCTGCGGGACGGCCGAAGGGTCGCATATTCATGATTCCTGCGCGTTCCTTGAAAAAGCATAAAAGATCAGACTCCCGGCCATCCCGGCAAAACAGACGAAGAATGCCAGGTGATAGGCTCCCAGTGAATCGCCCGGGCTGGCGCCGACAAACAGCGAGATGATCAATCCGATGATCTGGATGAAGAAACCGCCGCCGGCCATCAGAAAGAAATTGACCCCCGCCATGACCGTGCCCGACATCTGCGCCGGGAAAAGCTCTTTGCCATGCAAATAGACGAGTATGCCAAAATGGTTGAAGAAACCGAGGAAGAAGAACAGCGAGGCGTGGGCTGCGGCGCTTTCAATATTCCAGATCCCCGCGAGGGAAAGAAGCAACAGGGCATAGCAACCGACACCCAGCAAAAGAACGGTCTTCGTGTTTCGAAAGACCTTTTCGACCAGGTATCCTGCGGTCAGAGCGCCTGCGATCGAACCAACGGAGAGCATGACCAGGATGTTCCCCGCCGCGATCGGCTGAAAGTGTTTGGCCACCATCAGATAAGGACCAAGCCACACTCCCTGCAATGCCACGAAAGTGCCGTATCGGAAGAAGGCCAACAGGCCGATCTGCCAGAAGGAAAGTTGAGATACCACCATCTGCATCGACTTCACGATGCCTATTTGCTGCCGCTGCCGAGAATCCTGCGCCACTCCTTTTCGCTGTTCCGGGGTCCCCTCTTCCAACAAGTAAAACATGATGGCGGAGAGAACGACCGTGAAAAGACCGCTATACATCAGCGTGAGTCTCCATCCGATGAGCGAAATCATGCATACGAGCGGCGAGGTGGCGAGCACGCTCCCCAAGGCGCCGATGGATATGATGCTTCCCGAGAGTGTGGGGAATCTGCCGCGGGGATATCGACTGACAAACACTTTGAGGCTGCCCACCAGCACCGGCGCCATGCCCGCACCAATGAGGGACATTCCCGCAAAGGCAGCGTGGAACGTAGTCGCGGAGGCAAAAATAAAGGTGCCCGCAGCTCCCACCAATAAGAACAGGGATAAGACCTTGCGGGGGCCCACCCGGTCAAGAAGAAGGCCCATGGGTATTTGCAGGACGGCGAATGTATAGAAGAAAGCGCTGCCGAGCAGCCCCAGTCTCTCGGGATCGAGTTGAAAGTCCTTCACGAGATCGGGCGCAATGACGGCGTTCATGGCCCGGTAAAACATCGAGAAGCAGAACAGGACGGCGAGACTTGGGAATATGAATGGAGATGGGAGCCCCGTAGATGTTTTACGCAACGTTTCTACCATCCTCCATCTTCTGGAGTTGACGCTGTCAAGAAAATAGGCGCTGTCTCCTTACGTCATGGGCTCGAACAGGTTCCTTGTCGGCTGCGGACAGAAAGCGCAGACTCACTGCCCGGCCGCCGCACGGATCGCGATGCCTTCTACCTGACACATAGGACCGGGCAGTGCGCTTCAAGAATGATAAATTGAGCTGTGGAACCGAAAAGCAATTTGCCCACCTTGGATCTCTTCCGAACACCGATGATGATTTCGTCGGCCTTTTGCGCTTCCGCAAAATCAACGATATCTTCGCCGGGCGACAGACCGTGAATCAGCAAATGAACTTCACAGGGAGTCTTGTCGGCATCGAACAGGGATTTCACATGCTGCAGCCCCTTTTCGGCCTCCTCGATGTCCAGCTGCTGCTTATCTTCACCCTTGGCCATGGATGTCACCACATACATCTGTGCATTGGACTCTTTGGCGCGCCTCCTCGCCACCTTGACGGCCTCTTTGGAAAAATGGGACCCATCGTAACCAACAACGATTCTCATTGCAGGCTCCTTTCTTGCGGTATGGAATGACACAGTCTGAAGCTCCCGAATTTCTTCAGGAAGACTTCTGACTGAATCACTTTCGGATCTCGACCACTTCCAGAAGAGCCCCGTCCGGGTCCTTGAAATACGCCCAGACCCATCCTTTCATGGCGCCTTCCGTGATGTGCTTGGGCGGTGCGTTGAACCTGCAGCCGGCCGCCATCAGTCTTTTTTCGATATCGGCAATATCGTCGACCAGGAAGGCCACATGCATGCTGCCGATGTCGCAGGGTCTGAGACCCTTCGGTTCGCACTTGGGGGTAACGTACTCGATCAGTTCCAGAAACGCTCCCCCCACCTTGAACATGGCGATCTTGAGGCTGGCATTTTCCACGCCGACGCCCTTCGAGAGGGCCTCTCCGCTCGACTCCCTCAAAAAGACCAGTTCCAATCCCAGAACATCGCGATAGAAATGAACGGCGTTCTCCCGGTTACGTACCGTAATGCTGGTGTGAAAGACTTCCCGGATCATGGATAGCTCCTTTTTCGCAACGGATTCGCCCTGGCAGGCGTCTTCAAACCCCAAGATACTGTTTGATCACTTCCGGCTGGCACTGCAGCGTCTTATTCGACCCGCTCCAACAGATGTTCCCCTTCTCCAGCAAATAAACCTTGTCCGACATCAGCAGCCCGAAGTCACACTTCATCTCGCAAAGAAGAATCGTCATGCCGCTCTCCTTCAAGAGACTGATCTGCTTGTAAAGCTGCTGCACGACCACCGGCGCCAAACCCTCCGACGGCTCGTCCAGAAGAAGGAGAAGCGGATTCCCCATCAGGGTCCTGGCAATGGTGAGCATCTGCTGCTCTCCCCCGGACAGCGTCCCGCCGGCCTGCTTGGCCCGATTCTTCAAAATGGGGAAGATCTCGTAGATCTTCTCCACCGTCCATCCGGTCGAACCGTAACGGACCTTTTTCTTGTTCTTGATCCCCATCTCCAAATTTTCAAAAACGGTCAGGTCGGGAAAAATAATCCGGTCCTCCGGAACAAAACCGATCCCGAGATACGCAATGCGGTTCGTCTTCATATGCGTAATCTCTTGACCATTGAAACTGACCCGCCCCGATCGAGGTGGTGTCAATCCCATGATGCTTTTCAACGTGGTCGATTTCCCCACCCCGTTCCGCCCCAGGAGACAGACAAATTCCCCCTTTTCTATTTCCAGCGAAACATCGAAGAGAATATGACTCAACCCGTAGAACGTATTGATCTTGTCAACCTGAAGAATACTCATGCCTGCTCTCCTAAATAGATCTGCTGAACCCTCTCGTTGCTCCTGATCTCTTCCGGGCTGCCCTCCGCAATCAACTCTCCCTGGTGCATCACACGAACCACCTCCGAGATGTTGAAGACAACTTTCATGTCGTGTTCAATCAGGACAACGGTCATGCTGCGGTCCTTTGCCAATTGCTTGACGAGTTCCGTGGTCATCATCGTCTCTTCCGGGCTCATCCCGGCTGTCGGCTCGTCCAAAAAAAGAATCTCCGGACGGTTGGCGAGGGAAATGCCTATATCAAGGCGCTTCTGATCGCCGTGCGCCAGGAGGCCGCCCGGAACATCTCTCTTCTTCTCCAGCCCCAGGCTCTTCAGCAGTTCCATCGTTTCTTCCTGAACGTATCGCCGCGCCGGGCTGAAGATGTTTTTCAGCTTTCCCTGCGCGGAGAGAATCGAAATCTGAATGTTTTCAAAAACACTGAGACGGGGGAAGATATTCGTGATCTGAAACGATCTCCCCACTTTCCTGTGGCAAATCTCGTAAGGCGTCAAATGCGATATGTCCCGCCCGTTGAACAAGATTTCCCCCTCATCCACCATCAGCTTCCCCGTAATCAAATTGAAAAGCGTGGTTTTCCCGGCTCCGTTCGACCCGATAATCGAGCTGACTTCGTTCCTCTTCACGCTGAACGTCACCCCTTGAACAGCCTTGATACCGCCAAAAGACTTCTTGAGATTCTTTACCTCCAGTATCATTTGGACTCCTCCCGCCCCTTGCGTGCCGCCGTCAAACGCTCCGTGATGTAACCACCCACGCCATTGGGAACGAAGATGGTGATGAGCACGATGATGGAGCCCAAAGCGAGGGGCCAGTACTCGGTATATTGAGTGATGACTTTGTTGATGAGGATATAAATGATCGCCCCGATGCTCGGGCCGACAAAGCTGTAGATCCCCCCCAGGAGGTAGGTGACGGTGATGTCAAAGGTCTTGGCCCAGAAAAGGTAATCGGCGAAAGCGTTCTTGTTCAGCCCCATGTAAAGCGCTCCCGCCGCACTCAGGAAAAAGCTGGAAATGATGAAGATGCCCATCTGGTATCTCCGGACGTTCATCCCGATGAAGCCGCATCGTTCCGCATTTTCGCGTGCCGCCTGGATGGCCTTTCCGAAAGGAGATCGGATGATAAGCCACATGGCCCCGAGACAGATGAGCATGACGACCAGCGCGAAATAGTAGTAGGTGCGTACGGAGTTGAGGAAATCCGGAATCGGTATCCCCACAATTCCGTCGTCGCCGCCGGTGAACCCGTACCAGGTGAAGACAATGACATAGAGGAGCTGCGAAAAGGCCAGGCTGAGCATCGAGAAATAGATCGCCGTGCGCCGGACGCAGAACCAGGCCACGGGAATGGACAGAATCGCTCCGCCGACCGGCCCTGCAACAAAGGCCAGGGAGAAGGGAAGGCCCGCTTTGGTGATGCACAGCGCCGAAATGTACGCTCCGATTCCGTAGAAGCCGGCCAACCCGAAGGAGACCATCCCGCCATACCCGGCCATCAGATTGGCCGCGGTCGCCGCAATCGCCATGACGAACATCTCGACAACCAGGACTGTCCAGGCTTCCCCCAGAAAGAGCGGCAAAAGCGCAACGATCGCCACCGCGCTTCCTATCAAAAAATTCCTATGAATTGGATTCATGAAAGGTTCTCCATTGCCCTGCTTACGACGGTTCTATTTCTCCGGTTTGCCCATCAAGCCCCATGGCCGCACGATCAGGACAATGGCCATCGCGAGAAAGCCTAATGCGATCGTCAACTTCGGCATGATAAGGATCCCCAGGGAGTTGACCAGACCAAACACGATGGCCCCCAGAAAAGCTCCCACCGTGCTCCCCAGACCGCCGATGACGATAATGATGAAACATTCGATCGTCACGGTCGTGTCCATACCCAAAAAGACGGACGACATGGGAGCCATGAGCGTCCCTCCCAGGCCGGCCAGCCAGGAGGCCAGCATGAAGACCATGGTATAGACGACAGGCACATTGATGCCCAGGGCGCTGCTCATTTCCCGGCTGTGGGTGACGGCCCGAACGACCCTTCCCAATCTTGTCTTCTGCAAAATGAACCAGATCAACAGCAACACCAGAGGACCCACGACAACCATGAAGATGTGGTAGAAGGAGAGTTTCGTGCCGAAGACATCGGCAACGCCTGCAAGAGGCCACGGAGTCTTGACCTGATAGAACTGGACGCCCCAGATCAATTTGACGATGTCCCCGATGATCAGGATCAACCCGAAGGTGACGATCAACTGGTACAGCAGATCCCTCTTGTATATGGGACGCAGGAAAAAATATTCCACGATGCCGCCGAAAACCGCCACGCAGAGCGGGGCCACGATCAGCGCAATCCAGAACGCCCCGCTGGAAGATCCCAGGAAATGTGTCACCGAATAGCAGACATAGGCGCCCAGCATGTAAAGAGAGGCGTGGGCAATATTGAGGACCTTGAGCGTGCCGAAGACCATGGAGAGGCCGACGGCAATCAGAAAATAGACCATCCCCACACTCAACCCGCTGATAATCTGACCGAAGATCTGCATCGCCTTTTTCACCAAGATTATGTTCCGGGGGTGAGGGGACTCCCTTCACCCCCGGTGAAGATCATCGACTGCGTTACTTGCCGCCGCGTGTTTTGGCGATTTCCGCACAAGAGGGATACGCTTCCGCACCGTAGACAACCAGATCCTTGGTCCCGTAGAATTTCCAGCCGGGCAGTTTCCCGATCTCACCGACGTACGTCGGCCACATGACCTGGTGATCACAGGCGCGGATCTCCATCGAACCCACCGGCGAACTCATGGTCATACCTTCGAGGGCGTCGATCACTTTTTCCGTATTGAGTGCCCCTATCTTGTTGATGGCGTTGGCCATGGCCTTGGTGAAGGCATAGCTGCTCGTTCCATAACCCGGGTATTGTCCGTACTTGGCCTTGATGTCGTTCGTGAATTTCTTGGCCTCCGGGTCCGTGATGGACCAGAATGCGTAAACGCCGCCGCCGATGGTTTTCTTCGGATAGAAATCGGGCGTAAAGCTCTGCGTCACGCCGGGCTGGCCGTGCCAGAAACCGACCGTGGGGATCTTGCCGTTCAGGCCGATGGCCATCGACTGCTTGAGCATGGTCAGGGCATCCGAATGATAGAAGGAGGTGAAGAACAAGTCGGCGCCGGAATTCATGATGGCGGTAAGATGGGACGTGAAGTCCTGCGTGCCCAGCTTGGCCCAGACATCTCCCACCACGGTGGCATCGGGAACATCCTTCTTATAATTATCAATGAACGTGCGCCATGCCGATCGACCGCCCTCGTAGTCAGGACTCAGGTTGTAGACCTTCTTGAGCGGCCCGAAGATCTTGCTGGAGGCTTTGGCCAGGGCGACCGCCTCCATTTCGGCGTTGTTGGTGGACCGGAAGACATACCGATGCCCCCATTCCCCGGTCAGTTTTTCGGATTTGGCGATCCCGATGACGTAAATCTTTTTTTGCTCTTTCATAAAAGCGGATACGGCGCGGGCAGCGGCGCTGGAGGTGCATCCTGTTATATAAAAGACCTTCTCGTTGTTCACCAGATCCCGCGCCTCACGGACGGCCACCTCGGGATTGTTCTTGTCATCCCGGGTGATCAGTTTGAGCGGGCGCCCCAGAACGCCTCCGGACGCGTTGATTTCTTCAATGGCCATCTGCATACCGGGAACATCCGTCATGGTGTCAAAAGTGGAAGGACCCGTGAAGGGGTTCAGGTAACCGATCTTTACCGGATCATCCATCTTCAAAGCTTTCTGCTGTGCGCCGCAGATCGATGCCGCTGCCGCAACAAACAGGAAGACCATCAGAGTACATACCGTCCGCTTGAGATTCATAAGCTCTCCTCCTTCTTGTCTTCAGAGTCCCTGTGTCCAGGGAAAGGTTTCTACATCAGAAAAACCCTGCCTTTTCACCCGCAGGAGAATTCGTGCGGCCAAGGGAAATCTTGGCCGCACTGAAAAGCCTGCACTCACTTTCCGCGCAACTTGGCAATCTCATCGCACGTCTGAAAGGCTTCCTTGCCTACCGTGATCACATTCTGCGTGGCATAGAATTCCCAGCCCGGGACCGGCCCGATGAGCCCCACGTAGGAAGGCCACATGACCTGGTGATCGCAAGCCCGGATCTCCACCGGACCCACGGGCGACTCGATGGTTGAACCCTCCAGAAGCTTGATCACCTTCTCGGTATCGAGGGCGCCCGCTTTTTCGATGGCCTTGGCCATGGCCTTGGTAAAGGCGTATCCGCTCGCGGCGTAACCGGGATAGGTGTTGTATTTGGACTTGATCTTCTGCACGAAATCCTTGCTCTCAGGATTGTTGAGCGCCCAGAAAGCGTATGTCCCGCCGCCCACGGTCTTCTTCGGATAGAATTCGGGGGTAAACTTCACGACCGTGTCCAGCATGCCGTGCCAGAATCCCGCCATGGGGATCTTCCCGTTCAGACCGATGGCGATCGACTGCTTGAGCATGGTCAGGGCATCCGTCTGGTAGAAGGCCGTAAAAATCAATTCGGCGTCCGAGTTCATGATCGCGGTGAGATGGGAGGTGAAATCCTGGGTACCGAGCTTGGCCCAGACATCGCCCACCACCTGGGCATCGGGAACCTCTTTCTTGTAGTGGTCAAAGAATGTCCGCCAAGCCGAACGCCCGCCCTCGTAATCGGGGCTGAGATTGTAGACCTTCTTGAGGGGCCCGAAGATTTTCCTGGCGCCTTTGGCCATGCCTACGGCTTCCATGTACGCGTTGTTCGTGGCGCGGAAGGTATAGTGGTTTCCCCACTCCGCCGTCAGCTTTTCGGATTTGGCGATTTCGATGACATAGATTTTTTTCTGATTTTTCATATAATCGGAGACGGCCCGGGCGACGGCGCTGGACGTGGCGCCGACAACCCAGAAGACCTTTTCGTTGCCCACCAGATCACGCACCTCACGCAGGGACGTTTCAGGATTCAGTTTCGTATCGCGGGTAATGAGCTTCAGCGGACGGCCCAGGACACCCCCAGCCGCGTTGATCTCCTCCACCGCCAGCTGGACGCCGGGCAGGTCGGTCATGGTGTTCAAGGTGGCAGGACCGGTAAAGGGATTGATGTAGCCAATTTTGATCGGATCATCCATTTTCAGCGGTTTCTGCTGGGCGTAAACCGGCGAACAGACCATCAGCGCAGCAACCAACAGACTCAAGTAGAACAGCCCCCTTCTCATATTCTCTCCTCCTTTCATTCGCACGCATCCTGCTTCCCTGAAAAATCAGATCGTAAGCGCCAGGCGATAGGCTTCCCAGATGGCGCTTTGAATTCTGCGGGCGGCTACGCAGTCACCGACGGCGTGAACGGAAATCCCCAGATCTCTCAATTGATGGAAGAGGGTATTCTCCGCCTTCAACCCCGCAGCCATGACCACCGTGTCGGCTGCCATCTCCTTCCTGCCCTTCGAACACTGAAATACGATGCCCCGGTCGGTGATCTCGCAGATTTCCGATTCGGTGAGCGTGGCGACGTTGGCTTGCCGGAGAAGCTCCAGCAGGTTCTGCCGGTTGGCCGGAAAGATGTCGTTGACCAGGCTCTTCAACATCTCGATGACGGTTACCTCCTTTCCCTGTCGGCTCAGCCATAAGGCGACCTCGCATCCGACAACGCCGCCGCCGACGACCACGATTTTTTTCCCGATCTTCCTGCCGTTGGTGAAAAGATCGATTCCCTGGACGACATTCTTCCTGTTCATACCCGGAATCTTCAGGACAATGGGTTGCGTACCCGTGGCGACGATCACTTCGTCAACCTTGGCCGCCTTTACCGATGCAGCGGTGGCTTCCTTGTTGAGCCGCACCTGAACGCCCAGCTTCTTGAGTTGATTGGAAAGATATGCCACCAGCGACCGGATATCCGTTTTGAAATCGGGAACGCCGGCCGGAATCAGGTTCCCGCCCAGCGCCCCGCTCTTTTCCCAGAGCTTCACTTTGTGGCCGCGCAGCGCGGCGACCCGGGCGGCCTCCATTCCACCGGGTCCGCCGCCTATGATGAGGATCGATTTCCTGCGGAGAGCGGGTTGAATCGCCAGTTCTCTCTCCATGCCGGTCTGTGGATTTACCGTGCAGCTCAAGTACTTCCCTTCAAAAGCGATACGCCCCAGGCAACCGTCATGGTCCCCGATGCAGGGCCTGATATCGCTGATGCGGCCTTCCTTCACTTTCAAAGGCCATTCAGGATCGGCAAGCAGGGGGCGGCCCAAGGCGATGAAGTCGGCCTTGCCGTCGGCCAGGATTCTTTCGGCAACCTTCGGATCACCCAGACGTCCGACGGCGATGACCGGCACGGACACCTCGTTCTTGATCGCCGAAACTTCTTTCAGCACCGGAGCCTTGGGCATGTAGATCGGGGGATGGGCCCAATGCCACGCATCATAGCACCCTACGTCTATGTGCAGGCAGTCGACACCCGCTTCCTCAAAGCGCTTTGCTATGGCAATCGATTCCTCCAGCCGGCGTCCGCCTTCCAAGGCGTGATGGGCGGACAGCCGATAGATGATGGGGAAATCCGGGCCGACGGATTTGCGGATGTTTTCGATGACCTCCAGGGAAAAGCGCAGACGCTTCTCGAAAGTCCCGCCGTATTTGTCCGTTCTCTTGTTCCACTTGGCGGTCATGAATTGATCCATCAGATAGCCTTCATGGCCGTGAAGCTCCACTCCGTCAAAGCCGGCCAGCTTGACGTTGAGGGATGCCGGTCCGAAAGCCTTGACCAGTTTCTCGATCTCCTCCACGGTCAGGCCCCGGGCGCTTTTCGCCGGATCCCAGAAACAGGGCTGAGGCGACGGAGCCACGGCCCAGCCGCCGGCCAGTATGGCCCCCTTTCCCACCCGGCCGTACCCGGCGGTAAGCTGCGCGACAATTTTGGCTTCATAGGCATGCACCGCATCGGCCAGTTCGTTGAGGCGGCAGATATAGGCAGGGGAATCGGTTCTTGGCAGACCGCTCCAAGGACCCGCCGCGCGTTTTTCGATCTCGGCTTCCACGGCCATAAGCCCCGTTTCGATGAGCCCCACTCCGCCTTTGGCCCGGGCCACGAAGTAATCGATTGCGCGCTGAGAATATCTGCCATCCATCTCCACAAGGCCCATGGTGCCCATGGGCGCCATGACGATTCTGTTTTTGATTTCCAGCTTACCGATCTTCCCGGGCTTAAAAAGATACTTCATCGGCTATCCTCCTTTGGTCATTTTTTCGTCGCCGAGGCCTGTTCGAGTGGGCGTCGTAGAGCTTGGCTCAAATCCTTCGGGCCAACTTATAAGCCCCCCAGATCGCACTTTGAATCTTGCCGGGCGCTGAGCAATCGCCAATCAGATGCACGGGGGAAGGGACATCTTTCAGCTGGTCCGCCAGCCCCCTTTCCGATGTCAAGCCAACCGCAGCCACCAGCGTATCCGCTTCCACAATTTTCTTCTTTCCCGACTGCGTGATCGTCAACCCCTTTCGGGTCGCCCCCACGATCCTGACGCCTGTGAAGACTGCAACTCCGGCGTCGTTCATCATTTGGGTAAGCTGCCGTTTGTTAGCCACGAAGAGATCGGCCATCGCTTCCCCCAGCATTTCGAGCACCGTAACTCTCTTCCCTTGCCGGGCCAGCCAAAGAGCCGTTTCACAGCCGACAGCCCCGCCTCCGACGACAACGACGTCTTGTCCGGCTTTTGTCCTTCCGAGCAACAGGTCGGTTGCCGCCACCATCGTAACGCCTTTTATGGGGATATCAGGGAGAAGGGGTCGTGCCCCCACTGCAAGGATGACAACATCAGGATGGGCCTTTTTGACCTTCTCCGGCGTCGTTTCCTGATGAAATCTGATCTTGACGCCGAGCTTTTTTATTTGTCCGGAGAGGTATTGAATCAGGAGCCGGAGATCAGACTTGAACGCTGGAACCGCGGCGGCAATCAGATTTCCGCCCAGTTCCCCATTCTTTTCCCAAAGCGCAACCCGGTGTCCCCGCAAGGCGGCAACTCTGGCTGCCTCCATGCCCGCCGGCCCGCCTCCGATCACGAGAACCGATTTCTTTTGCGGAGCCGGGAAGATGGCCAATTCTTTCTCCCTCCCGGTTTGGGGATTGACGGTGCAACTGAGATATTTTCCCTCGATCATGATGCGGCCCATACAGCCGTCATGATCCCCGATGCATGGCCGGATATCGTCAACCCGCCCCTCTTTCACCTTGTTCGGCCATTCCGGATCCGCCAGGAGAGCCCGGCCAAGGGCGATAAAATCGGCTTTCCCTTCGGCAATCGCTCTTTCAGCCAGTTCCGGATAACCCATACGGCCGACGGCGATCACCGGAACGGCAACCACCTCTTTGATTGCCGCCGCCCAGATCAGGGAAGTTCCCGGTTCCATATATCCCGGTGGATGGGCCCAGTTCCAGGCGTCATAACAGCCCGAATCGACATGAAACGCATCAACACCAGCCGCCTCCAGACGCTTGGCGACAACTCTGCTTTCATCAATTTCCCGGCCGCCTTCGGTGTGGTGTTTCCCAGCCATCCGGAAGATGACCGGGAAATCAGCACCCACAGCCTTCCGGATGGATGCAATAATCTCCAGTGGAAACCTGAGACGACCATTCAGGTCTCCCCCATACTTGTCGATACGTCTATTCCATATGGCGGTCATGAATTGGTCGACCAGGTAACCTTCGTGAGCATGGATTTCTACTGCATCAAATCCCGCCATCCTAACTGTGTTTGCAGCGATCCCAAAGGACTTAATCAGTTTTTCAATGTCCTCATTGCTCAATTCACGCGCGATGGCATTCGGATTCCAATAACAAGGTTGGGGTGAAGGAGCAATCGCCCACCCGGGATTGGCAATGGCACCTCTTGCGACCCGCCCGAAGCCAGCCGTCAGTTGCGCCGCAATTCTGGCTCCTTCTTCATGCACGGCGTCTGTCAGTTCATTCAATCGTGCGATGTAGATAGGGGAGTCAGCTCTTGGTAAATGACTCCATGGTCCCAATGCTCTTCTTTCTATCTCAACATCAACGGCCATCAAACCAGTTTCAATCAAACCCACACCGCCCCTGGCCCTCGCGACAAAGTGGTCGATCCCCCGCTGGGAATATCTTCCGTCCAGCTCTACCAGACCAGTCGTGCCCATGGGAGCCATGACAATTCTGTTCTTCAGCTCCACACTGCCGATCTTCCCGGGTCGAAAGAGGTTTTGCATAAGATAGGAACCCTCCTGTTCTACTCTGTCCGGATCGACTCGAAACCGCTGTTCCCGGCCACCGTTTGTTCTGCAGAAGGTCAATATTTCTTCAGGGGAATCTTCTTCCCGAAAACCATGGGTTCCGGAGTCGGCAGGGGAGGCATCTCCCAGCCCGTCCCGATCGCCGGAAGCCTGGCTTCCCGATCGACGATGACATCCAGGACATACGGTTTCCCGGAACGAACCGCTTCTTCCAGGGCGGGTTCGAGATCCTTCGGCTTTTCCACCCGGATTCCTCCGGCGCCCATGGAGTGGGCCATCGCCGCGAAGTCGGGATTGTAAAGCTCTTGGGTCTTCTCTTTGACGAAACTGGTGATGATCTCACGGCCGCCGAATTTGTACTGCTGAAGCATCCTGATGGCGTTGAAACCGTAGTTGTTGAAGACGACCCATACCGCCGGAATGTCGTATTCAACAGCCGTTGCGACGATATGCGGAGCCATCATGAATCCGCCGTCACCGCTGTAGGAGACGCAAACCTGATCCGGGGCTGCCAGCTTCGCCCCCAGAACACCGCACACGCCGAAGCCCATGGCACCGAATCCCCAAGACTGCAGGTGTGTACGGGATCGATAGGCGTCCCAGAACATGGTCATCCAGCCGTGGTGGTCGCCGGTGTCGGAGAGGACGATGGCATCCTCCGGCAGTACCTTGCGCATCGCATCCACCAGGCGTCTCGGATTGATCGGCACCGCATTGGAGTTTGCGTCTTTGGAGATGTTCTCAGCCCAAAACGCCTTCCATTTCTTGATATCCGCACACCATTCCTTCGGACATGCCCTCTTCTTCCCCAGCTTCTTCTTGGCCAGTTCGATCATCTGACGGAGGACCATTTTGATGTCGCCGAGGATTCCGATCTCGACGGGATAATTTCGACCGATCTCTTCCGGATCGATGTCAACCTGAACAAGCTTGGTGGGAGGAATATTGAAGGCGTATCCGGGAAGCCAGGAACTGCTCAAACGGTCACAGAAGCGGGCGCCCAAAGAGATCAGGACATCACAGCTCTTGGTCGCCTCATTGGAGGCATACGTCCCCTTGTACCCCTCCGTCCCGACAAACATCTCGTTCCGCGCATCCATCACGCCCTGGGCGGGAGGAGAGCTTACGACCGGGATGCCGGTGTACTTGGAGAAGAGAGCCAATTCCTCTTCGGCCTCGGAAAGAACTGTTCCATAGCCCGCCAAGATGAGCGGGCGTTTGGCAGCCAAAAGAAGATCGAGGGCTTTTTCAACGGCGTCAAGGCTGCCGGCACTTCTTCCGTCGATCCCGCTTCGCCAACTCTCAGGCTCGGGAATCTCGACATCGCCTCTTTCCATGAAGAAATTGTTCGGAACATCGAGGACAACCGGCCCGGGCCTTCCGGTCACCATCGTCTTATAGGCCTGGCGGACGGCCAGGGGTATCATATTGACGCACTGGGGCTGAAAGATCCTCTTGACAAACGGTTCAAAGATCTTCGGACCCTCGGCCTGCTGAAAACGATACGCTTCCTGGAAGGCCCCTCGATTGAATTGACATTGCGGGACATTCCCCGTAATCGCCAGAAAAGCCGACGAATCGAGAAAGGCGGCGGCGACGGCGATCGGCAGGTTTGTCGTGCCGGGGCCGCATGACGTAAGCGTGGCGACGGGTTTATGTTTCACCCGGAAGTACGCATCAGCCATGTGTCCGGCCGCCTGCTCGTGCCTGACCGTAATCGCCTTGATCTTGTCCTGCCGATCATACACCGCGTCGAGCAATCCGATGTCCCCGTGGCCGCAAAGACCGAAGATATAGGGAACGCCTTCCTTGATGAGGTACTCGACGATGACTTCTGCACCATTGTAATTACCCATTTGCTGACCTCCTATTCTGCTCTATAAATTGACGATTCTCCCAGCGACGTGACCCGCCCGTACAGCATCTCAAGGCGTTCTCCGTCGTCCTGTCTTCATCTCTTCGCAAGTTCTGCGATCAGTTCCGGCGTCACGAACGTTGGCATTGCTCCATTGATCGGAATCGTATGTCCGCTGACATAGCCCGCGGCGTCGCTGGCCAGGAAGAGTGTCACATTCGCGATGTCCGTCGGGGTTCCCAGCCGTTGCAGGGGAACCTGGGTCAGTCGAACCGCCTTCAGCTCCGGACGCTTTGCATAGAGTTCCTCCGTCAGGGGCGTCAGGATCACGCCGGGGGCCAGGGCATTCACACGGATATTGTAAGGCCCCAATTCCACGGCCAGAGTTTCGGTCAGGTTCCTTATGCCGGCCTTCGCTGCGGCGTAGTTGGACCCCATGGGATAGGCGCCCAGCGCGGCCATGGACGCCATATTGATGATCACGCCTCTTTTCTGGTTTTTCATGATTTTCCCTATGACCTTGCAGCAAAGAAAGGTGCTCTTCAGATTGAGGACGATCCGGTCGTCCCAATCCTCCTCGGTCATTTCGACCACGGGAACGGTCATGAATCCGTACCCTGCGTTGTTGACCATCACATCGATCTTCTTGAATCTCTTGATCGCTTCGGCCGCCATGTTTTCAATCTGCTGTTTATCGCGGACGTCGACGCGAAGGGAAAGGGCTTCTCTGCCCAGTTTGCGCACGGCCGCGGCAGTCGCTTCGGCCGTTTCCCCATTGACATCCGCACTAACCAAATCGGCTCCGGCATTGGCAAAAGCCAGGGCCATCGCTTTGCCAATACCGGAGCCGCTCCCTGTGACAATGGCAACTCTTCCTTCCAGCGAAAATTGACTCAAATCCATTGCTTGTCCCCCCTCATGCAAAAGTCAAATCTTGCCGAATATCTCTGTGTTGTTCGCTGTAGAGCTAGGAGATGCCCCGCCCGAAGGGCACTCCCCGGCTCTTATTTCTCCTCCTGATCCAATCCTCGTCTCTTCAATGGCAACCCCGTCCGACAACCATCTTGAAGCCGCATGGAACGATGGCTCGTCAGAGCGAAAGGGAAAGGTCACGCAGTGCGTCGATTCGGTGTGCGTTCGCAACACTCAAGTGTTCGAACATCATCCTGTCGGCAAGCTCCGAATCGCCCTTGCGAATCGCCGCGAGAATCCTGCCATGCTGTTTGATATAGATATTGATGAACTTGGGTCCCAACTTTACGACATTTCGATAACGGACCGGCCGAAGCCGGATCTGAAAGATAAGGTCGCTTACAATGGTGCTCCCGCAGTTGGCATAGATCAATCCATGAAACTCATCATTCAGTTGATGCCAGAGCTTTGGCTGCTCTTTGATCCTCGCCTCCTGCATTTTCTCATGCAATGTTTCCAACTTCTTGATGACATTCTTGCTTTGTCGCTCCGTAAACAACTTTACCGCATAAGACTCACAACGCTCTAAGACATTGTAGATGTTGTCAATATCGTCGATGGTCAATTTCGTTACAATGGCACCCCGGTTCTTCTCTATTTTCAGGTACCCCTGCTTCGCGAGCTGTCCGATCACCTCCCGGATCGTCATCCGGCTCACCCCATATACCTCTGTCAGAAGTTTCTCCGACAAATGTTCTCCCGGCTGGAATCTGCCAAGAGTGACATCATCGCGCAGCTGATTGTAGATTCTTTCCATACGCTGCCCTCGATGCTCCCTGCAATACGCCCTAATATTGTCCGCTGAGATTGTCCGATAATTATACCCGACATTCCTATTTGTCAAGAAAAAAACAAAAAATTTGGCCGGCACGTTTACGGGCAATTTCATGCCCCGCCTTTTCGCCTGTAGACTCAATACATCTATTGAATAATGTTGCCGTATATGGAGTTCAGTCCAAGGAGCATGGCGGGCTGCTTTGTGGAAATGATGAATTCGAAAACATCAGGATCTGTCAATATTGTCGAACAATTACTGAGCCGTACTGCGGTGTTTGCCGCTCCTGCAGCCTCCGGAAAAATACGGAGGAAGATTTTCTCTCGCCTTCATCTCCACCGCCGGGAAAGTGACGGGCCGGAGGCGCGGAGGGCTCCGCCGACTTCACCCTGGCGACGGCGCGCGCCATCGCCCGCATGAAGAGCTGGTCGCGAAAAACTGGACAG
>DIWJ01000043.1 GCA_002428445.1 Syntrophaceae bacterium UBA6109 | reverse complement strand
GGCGCGGAACTGGTGAAAGACATCAAGGTGTACTGACGCCGCGGCGATCTTGCGGGATCCGTTGTTGCCGGGATCATGAAAATGTCCTGCCCTGGGGCAGGACATTTTTTCAAAGAGCGATTTGACGAAGTGAGGTGAGCTGGATGAAGATCCACGAGTATCAGGCGAAGGAGATCATGAAGGAATACGGGATCCCCGTGCCGCGGGGCCGTGTATCGACGACACCCGAAAAAGTGAGATCGTTGGCATCGGAACTGGGCTGTACGGTGGTGGTGAAGGCGCAGATCCATGCGGGCGGTCGGGGAAAAGGTGGCGGGATCAAGCTGGCGAAGACACCGAATGAGGCCTATGCGGCGGCGCAGTCGATCCTGGGGATGACGCTGGTGACTCACCAGACGGGTCCGGAAGGGAAGAAGGTACGGCGGGTCTTGGTGGAAGAGGCGTCGGAGGTTGAACGGGAGCTGTACCTAGGGATGCTGGTGGACCGGTCGCGGGGCCGGGAGTGCGTGGTGATCATGGCCTCGGAGGCAGGTGGCATGGATATCGAGGCGGTGGCGGCGAAGAGCCCGGAGAAGATCGTGAAGTGCGCGATCCACCCGGCGGTGGGATTCAGCCCATTTCAGGGTCGGAAGCTGTCGGGAGCGTTGGGACTGAACAAGGAGCAGGAGAAAGCGTTTTGTGAGATGGTGCGGAATCTGTACCGGATGTTTGTGGAGAAGGACTGTTCGCTCGTGGAGATCAACCCGCTGGCGGTCGTAAAGGGCGGGGCGTTGACGGCGGTGGACGCGAAGGTGAATTTTGACGATGACGGGTTAAACCGTCATCCGGAAATACGGGAGTTGCGTGACCCGGACGAAGAGGACCCGTTGGAGGTGATGGCGAAGAATACGGGAGTGAACTACATCAAGCTGGATGGGAACGTAGGGTGCATGGTGAACGGGGCGGGCCTGGCGATGACGACGATGGACCTGATCAAGATGGCGGGCGGAGAGCCGGCGAACTTTCTGGATGTCGGCGGGGGCGCGTCAGCAGAGCAGATCGAGAAGGCGTTCCGGATACTGACGTCGGACCCGAACGTGAAGTGCATCCTGGTGAACATATTCGGCGGGATCCTGCGGTGCGACCGGGTGGCGGAGGGATTGATCCAGGCGGCGGGGAAGATCGATTTGAAGCTGCCGATGGTGGTTCGTTTGCAGGGCACGAACGTGGCGGAAGGCCGGAGGATGCTGAACGAATCGGGCCTGAAATTCACGGTGGCGGAAGGACTGTACGAGGCGGCGGAGAAGGCGGTGGGGTTGATCCGCTGAGCTTCTTGAGAATACCACGAGGGAGAAGAGAAGATGGCAATCTTGTTGGATAAGGGATCGCGGGTGGTGGTGCAGGGGATCACGGGCTCGGAGGGGAGTTTTCACACGCGCGAGTCCTTGACGTTCGGGACGAAGGTGGTTGCAGGAGTGACGCCCGGGAAGGGCGGTACGGAACTGGACGGAATTCCGGTATACAGCCGCGTTGTGGATGCGATAGAAAAACAGGGGGCGAACGTTTCGGCAATCTACACGCCGGCGGGATTTTCGGCCGACGCGGTGCTCGAAGCGGTGGAAGCCGGGATCGGACTCGTGGTGTGCATGACGGAGGGGATCCCGGTATCGGATATGATCCGTGTGAAGCAGGCGTTGAAGGGGAGCGGGGCGCGGATGATCGGACCGAACTGTCCCGGGATCACGACGCCTGGTGTGGGGAAGATCGGGTTTATGCCGAACTTCATTCACAAGTCGGGGAAGGTCGGAGTCGTATCCCGGAGTGGGACGTTGACGTACGAGGTGATCTGGCAGTTGACGGGCCTGAAGATCGGGCAGTCGACGTCGGTGGGGATCGGAGGCGACCCGATCGCGGGGAGCGGATTCCTGGATATTCTGGATTTGTTTCAGAAGGACAAGGGGACGGAAGCGATCGTGATGATCGGAGAGATCGGAGGCACGGCGGAGGAAGAGGCAGCGGAGTTCATTCAGTCTTGTGTGACGAAGCCGGTGGTATCGTTCATTGCAGGCCGGACTGCGCCTCCCGGGCGGCGGATGGGCCACGCGGGTGCGATCATCTCGGGCGGGAAGGGTACGGCGGCGGAGAAGTTCCTGGCCCTGGAGAAAGCGGGCGTCGCCATCGAGAAGAACCCGGCCGAAATCGGCAGACGCGTGCAGGAAATCCTCAAGAAGAAAAAGAAACGGTAACCGGACCGATTGCAGGGTACGCTTTTTGGTGACGAGAAGACCTTCGAGGTCGGAATATGCTGAAAGAAGTTACGGAAAATCTCATCCAGAAAGCGTACCTGCAATTGAAAAACATGATTTTCTGCCAGAGAATTTCTCCCGGCCAGAAGCTCATCTATCGCGAATTGGCCGTGGTACTCGGTATGAGTTCGACGCCGGTGCAACTGGCGCTATGCAAACTTGAACAGGAAGGATTTGTCGAGCGAATACCGAACATCGGTTACTACGTCAAGAGAATTGACATCCGCGAAATTGAAGATCTGTTCGATCTGCGGCAGATATTGGAGGTTTACGCGGTTGAGCAGGCGATCAGAAATCAAACGCCTGAAGATCTGGAAGTCCTCCATCAGATGATGCTGAGCCACAAGAATCACGAAATCCAGATGTATGACCGGCGAAAACTGTTGTTGGATGCCGAGTTTCACTGGCAGATCGCAGCGATGTCGAAGAACCAGGCGATCCTCAAGCAATTGCGAAGCATCTTCGAGCACAGTTATCTGCGCTCCCGCGTAGAACTCCTGCCTCCCAGCCGATTGCTCATCACCGCGGCACAACATGCGGAGCTCTACGAAATGATTAGGGATCGCAAGGTTGTGCTGGCCAAGCAAACCATCGCCTCCCACATCAAGGAAGCCAAGGAAGCCAAACTCCTGATGCTTTCACGGGAGCGCGCCGACCAATAGAGGATCGGGCGCTGCATCCGCCCCCGGCAAGCGAGGCCTTCGTTTCTTCGATCCTTTTTCCGGGGAAAGCAAATTTGAATCAGCGTTGCGCGAAGGGGAAACGGCGAATGTTTCATTCAATGCCTTGAACGTTCCGTCGTCCTGACACTGCTGAGGAAGCGGACGGTCGCAGAAGCTCTCTGCCGATCATTCCTTAAAAAACCATTCATATTCATAAGTTGGAATTTATCAGGCCGGGGAATGGCTTGTTGGCACGGTTTTTTCTTGAAGAACGAGCGGCAGGGATTTTCCTGTCGTCTTGCTCTCAAGGAGGAATCGATGATGAAACGGACATTGCAGACCATGATGCTGACGGCCTTCGTCCTCCTGACGACTGCATCGTTCGGCTATGCGGAATATGCGGTTGCCGGGTCTTCCGCTTTCCCCTATTTTCAACTGGGATGCCTTGTTGTGGGTGGGCTCATCATCGTTTCGCTCAAACACAAATACACGAAGCTGTATCTGAGCGAGGCGATCGGTTCTTTTGCGCTTTACACCTTGCTGGTTGCGTTGTTTACCTCGCCTGTGGTGGAGACCCTGAAGGCGCTGGTGAGCTGAGCCCAATCCGCTCCGCATGCCAACGCGAAGGACAAAACGATGCCCCCGGAGAAATCCGGGGGCATCGTTTTGGGGGGTGATGCAAGCGGGCGGCACGAGAGGGAGGATCAAGGTTCCGGCGGAAAAAGACGTTCGAAGAGGGCCTGCCGCTTCTTGGGGTAATAGAGCGTCCCTTCGTAGTCGACGATCAACCTGCCATCCAGATGGTCGATCTCGTGTTGGACGACCCTCGCCAGAAAATCCGTGTAACGCTTGTTGATCTTCTTGCCGCTGCGATCCAGCGCCCGCACCTTGATTTCCGGAAAACGACCGATATCGACGCGAATTTCCGGGCAGGACAGGCATCCTTCCGAAAGGACGATTTTTTCTCCCCTTTCCTGGGTGATGCGCGGGTTGATCAGGATGTCGTAATTCTCTTCGCTTTTCGTCCATTCCGAGGAATCGTCGAATCCCTTGTTGCGAAAGACGATCATGCGTCTGGAGATGCCGATCTGGGGTGCGGCAAGACCCAGGGCATCGTCTCTTTCCAGGAACGCATCGACAAGGGTCTCGATATCGTCCAAAGCAGACTTGTCGAATGGAATCGCCGCCTCCCGGCATGGAGCCCTGAGAATCCGGCTCTCGTCTTCGTTGAGGTTTTTTTCGTTCCAGAGTGTCAGGATCTTGTATCCGGCCATTGCTTGAAATCCCTGTTCTTTAATTGCCAAGGCTATACCACCGCCTGCACGCTATTTCAAGATGCGAATCGATTGAACATTCTTGATAAATCGGCGAATGTCTGGTACGTAGCGGTCTCGTGCGCTGTATCCCATGGATCGGGTCGAACCGTGATATTTGCCTCTCCCCGAAGTCCCCGCCCGATGGGAGCTGGCAAGGGTTCGTTCCCGGTCAGATCGGTGTTTTCGCATTGATTCATCAACTGGTCGCACAGGTCGCCCGTAACACCTTTACGAAGGCCATGCGCTTCTCGGACAGCCTGCCGCTGCGTCTTCCCGAGGGAAGCGCCCGGACGCCGGGGCTTCTCTATATCCATATTCCCTTTTGCGAGAGACTCTGCCCCTATTGCTCCTTCCACCGTGTTGTCTTTTCGGAAGCTCTCTGCCGGGAATATTTCCGCGCTCTGCGCAGGGAAATATCCCTGTACCGTGATCTCGGCTACAATTTCGGAGGAATCTATGTCGGCGGCGGGACACCCACCGTGCTGATTGACGAACTCGAACAGACGCTGGAGACGGCAAGAGACCACTTCGCCATCCGCGAGATCTCCGTGGAGACGAATCCCGATCACCTCACGCCGGATCGGCTGGATGTCCTGAAACGCGCCGGTGTCAATCGTCTGTCCGTAGGCGTTCAGAGCTTCGACGACAGCCTGCTGCGGCAGATGGATCGTCTGGAAAAATACGGACGAGGGGATGTCATCGCCGCCCGTTTGAAGGAGACAAGAGGGCGTTTTGATACCCTCAATGCCGATATGATCTTTAATTTTCCCTCCCAGACCGAAACGATGGTCGAGCGGGACCTGGCGACGATCTTGAACCTGGGCCTCGATCAGGTCACCTATTATCCGCTCATGGTGTCGGATATGACGAAAGAAACCGTTCGACAAACCTTCGGCGAAATTGACCGGGACAAGGAGGCGCGGCTGTATGAAATGATCGCGCGCCGTCTCTCCCCGGAGTATCGTTTCTCTTCCGCCTGGTGTTTTTCCCGCAAGGAGGCCATGATCGACGAGTACATCGTCGCCTATGACGAGTACGCAGGCCTGGGCAGCGGATCGATCGGCTATCTTGGTGGGACCTGTTATGCCAATACGTTCGATATCGCCGCTTATATATCGATGCTGCTGCGGGATAAACCGGTCCTACCCCTGCTGGCCGTCCAACCCTTTTCGGTCCACGACCGAGTCCGCTACGATTTCCTTATGCGGCTTTTCGGCATGAAGGTGGATATGGCCGAGTTAAAAAATAAGTTCGGCGGTTCCTGGCGTTACCTGTGGGGCGAGATCCTCGCATTCGGCGCGGCAGGCGCCATTCGCTACCAAAGGCCGTACTTCCGGCTTACGGATCGCGGCCGGTATGTCTGGGTGATCCTGATGCGGGAGTTCTTCACCGCGGTGAACAATTTCCGCCACTATTGCCGGGCACGGGCCGGATATTGAATCCGGCCGCGGGGTAAGCGAGCGAATGATGTTCACGATCCTTTCCTTGGGGAAAGGAGATTCTCCGGAGCTTGATTGGGAGAGCTTCAATGCGCGGGCATTGTCAGCAAGAGTCTTTGAAGGGCATAAGTAAGGAGTATCGGCTATGGCGGCACGCAAGGAAATCGAGGACAGGCGGAAGGAACTGCTTCGCGGCCTTCCGAAAATCGACGAAATTCTGCTGATCCTGCAGAAGAGGGCAGAAATCGCTGGCTTCGCACGGGAAATCGTTCGAACGGCCTGTCGTGATGTCGTCGAATCCCTTCGCTCGGAAATCCTCCGCGGCGTTGATCTCTCATCGTTCCGCATCCCCGCGATCAAAGAGGCGGCCGAGACGGTCGCGTCCCGGATCGAGGAGATGCGGCGTCGGCGGCTGCGCAAGGTCATCAATGCCACGGGCATTATTATCCACACCAACCTTGGCCGCGCTCCCCTGTGCCGGGATGCCATCGCCCGCATTGAAGAGGTGGGAGCGGGGTATTCGAATCTCGAATTCGACCTGGAACGCGGGTGCAGGGGCCTGCGCTACGACCATGTCGGGGACCTCCTGTGCAGTCTCACGGGGTCCGAGGATGCGCTTGTCGTCAACAACAATGCAGCGGCGGTGCTCCTGGTTCTGAACACGCTCGCGAGGAACCGCGAAGCCGTGGTATCCCGAGGGGAACTGATCGAGATTGGCGGCGAGTTCCGCATTCCCGACGTCATGGAACGAAGCGGGGCGCATCTGCGGGAAGTGGGGACGACGAACCGCACCCACTTGTCGGATTATGAGGGGGCCTGCAGCGATCAGACCGCCCTGATTCTGAAGGTCCATACCAGCAATTACCGGATCGTCGGTTTTACGGAAGAGGTCGGCCTGGCCGATCTTGCCGGATTGGCTAAGAAACGGGGAATCCCCGTCATGAGCGATCTGGGCAGCGGCTGCCTCGTTGACCTCACGTCCTACGGCCTGGAACACGAACCCACCGTACAGGAGGTGCTGGCCGAAGGCGCGGACGTCGTCACCTTCAGCGGCGACAAACTTCTCGGCGGTCCCCAGTCGGGCGTGATTCTCGGCCGGAAGGATCTCCTGGGACGCATGAAAAAAAATCCCCTGACCCGGGCCCTCCGCATCGACAAGTTTACGCTTGCAGCGCTGGAGGCGACACTGATTCAATATCTTCGTCCCCGTGAGGCATGCGAGGTTCTGCCCGTCCTGCGGGCGCTGACGGAGCCGGTCGAGGCCGTTGCTCTCCGCGCGAAGAAACTGGCGCGGCGGCTGCGGAAGATCTGTCCGCCGTCCCTGACCTTCGCCGTAAAGAAAGGGACGTCTCTGGCCGGAGGCGGCTCGCTGCCGACCCGGGAGATTCCCACGTCGCTCGTCGCGGTCCGCTCAACAATCTTCGGGGTAAACGAGCTTGAAAAACGGCTCCGCCGGCTGAAAGTGCCGATCGTGGCGCGGATTTCCGATGACGAGCTGCTGATGGATCTTCGGACGATTTCCGAGGAGGAATTCCCCGCGCTGATTCAAGGCCTCGCGTCGATTTCCTCTCCCGAAGGCGCGGCATCATCCGGCTGAAAAGGAAAGGACATCCGATTGGAAGGCACAGCCGAAGATACGGGCGGGGAAACCCTTGCTGCCGCAGGAGAAGAAGACGCCGGTCTGCGGCTGGACGTGTATCTGACCTCCCGGGACGCGTCTCTGTCCCGCGCGCAGGTGCAGAAGTGGATTGAGAAGGGGAGGGTCGAAATCGGCGGGGTGGTTTGCCGCCGTCCGAGCCGCAGGCTGAGGCCGGGGGAAGTCGTATCCTACAGCAAACCCCGGCCGGTGCCCTATCGCCTTCTTCCCGAAGAGATCCCGCTTACTGTCCTCTATGAGGACAAGGCGATTCTGGTCATCGACAAGCCGGCGGGGATGGTGGTCCATCCGGCCGCCGGGCACGGGACGGGAACGCTGGTCCACGCCGTCCTCGCCCATTGCCGAGACCTCTCGGGCATCGGAGGGGAGTTGCGGCCGGGAATCGTGCACCGTCTCGACAAAGACACGTCAGGGCTCCTGGTCGTTGCAAAATCGGACGAGGCGCATCAACGGCTTGCCGAACAATTCAAGAACAGGCTCGTGAGCAAGACCTATCGAGCCCTGGTGTTCGGTGATCTGCGGGAGGAGACGGGCCGGATCGAGAAGCCGGTCGGCCGTCATCCGTCGGACCGCAAGAAGATGTCGGCCGTCTCGCCGCGGGGAAAACCGGCCGTCACCTCCTGGCGCGTGGCGGAACGCTACGGGGAAGCGACGCTTCTCACCGTCGGGATCGAAACGGGAAGGACGCACCAGATTCGCGTGCATCTGACTTCCGTGGGACATCCCGTCGTCGGGGACAAGACGTACGGAAATCCGGGGAGGATCCGCAATGTCCGCGATCCCCGCGCCCGGAGCCTCCTCCAGCTCCTGGACCGGCAGGCCCTGCACGCCTGCCGTCTGGAATTCTTTCATCCCTTGAGCGGCAAACCCCTCGCATTTTGCGCGCCGCTTCCGGAAGATATTGCAGCCGTCTGTGAAGGACTGAGATGCTTGACTACATCGAAGAGGGACCGATCGGATACTTTGTAGCGCGTGAGCTTGCGGCGCACAAATTCGTACGTCATGGTTTTCTGACAAAGCGCGGAGGTGTCGCCGACGGCCCGTTCACCGGGCTCAATGTCAGCAGCCGCCTCGGAAACGGGGATTGCGTGCGGCGGAACTGGGAGCTTCTTTCCGCGGCCTTGCGGATACCCGTCTCGCGGTTTGTCCTCGCCAGGCAGGTGCACGGGAAAAAAGTCCTCGTCGTTGGCAGCGATCCCGCGGTACGGGAGGTGGGGGACAACGGGGAATTCGATGCCCTCGTTACGGATCGTCCGGGATTGGCTCTCGCCGTCCGGACGGCGGACTGCGTGCCCGTGTTCCTGCTGGACCCGCGCCGCCGCGCCATCGGCGTCGCCCATGCCGGATGGAAAGGAACGGTCGCCAATATCGCGGGAGCGGTCGTCGATCGCATGCAGAAGTCGTACGGCTGCCGTCCAGCCGATCTGCTGGCGGTCGTCGGTCCCTCCATCGGCGCCTGCTGTTACAGAGTGGACCGGCCGGTATATGAGGCGGTGCATTCGGAGCGCGACCGCAATTCCTGGTTCCGCAACAGCGGTGCCGGCAGTTGGCTGTTCGATCTGCCGTTCGCGAACCGGATGCAGCTTGTGGAAGCGGGTGTTCCCGACAAGGGGATCATCACGTCGGAAGCGTGCACACGCTGCGGCGCCGATCTTTTTTTCTCCCACCGCCGGGATGGCGCCGATACGGGCCGGCAACTGAATTTTATGATCCTGGAATAGGGGCCTGACCGGGCGATCGGCGGAAAATACAAAAAGCTTGACAGTTTACGATTTTTTGATGTAGGAAGATTGAAACAAAGAAAGGCGTGCTGACTCCTTCCTATTTTAAGTGCATCATAAAACCCATTAAACAGCCCGGTGTTTTCACCCATTTCTTTATCATGATCGATCTGTGTTTCTCCATGCGATACAGGTGACTATTCAGCAAGACACAATGGCGTTGTCGGGTCGTTGTCGTAGTTTCGTGGCAATAAGTATTCAGAAAGGACGTGACGCGGGGAATAAAGTTTATGAACATCGAGGACATCAAAAGACTGCCCATCAGTGAGCTGGCGAAGTTGGCGAAGGACCTTGAAGTGGCCGGCGCCGGAGGAATGAGAAGGCAGGATCTGATTTTTGCGATCCTGCAGGCCCAGGCGGAAAAGAACGGCATGATCGCCGGCTCGGGAGTGCTGGAAATCCTTCCGGACGGTTTCGGATTTCTGCGCGCCGTCGATTACAACTACCTGCCGAGCCCGGATGACATCTACATTTCCCCTTCGCAGATCCGGAGATTCAATCTTCGCACCGGCGATACGGTATCAGGGGAAGTCCGTCCCCCCAAGGAAGGGGAGAAATACTTCGCGCTCCTGAAAGTCGATTCCGTCAATTTTGAAAGCCCGGAATCCACCCGCGACAAGATCCTCTTCGACAACCTGACTCCCCTGTATCCCGAAGAGAAGTTGAAGCTGGAGTTCGATGCGGAAAACCTCTCCACCCGCGTCATGGACCTCTTCACTCCCATCGGCAAGGGCCAGCGCGCGCTGATCGTTTCGCCGCCGCGCGCCGGGAAAACGGTGCTGCTGCAGGATATCGCCCATGCGATCATGGCGAATCATCCCGAGGTGATCCTGATGGTGCTGCTCATCGACGAGCGCCCGGAGGAGGTCACGGACATGCAGCGCAGCGTGAAGGGAGAGGTCATTTCCTCCACCTTCGATGAGCCGGCGACACGGCATGTTCAGGTGGCCGAGATGGTCATCGAGAAGGCCAAGCGGCTCGTGGAGCACAAGCGGGATGTTGTGATTCTGCTGGACAGCATCACCCGGCTCGCCCGGGCATACAATACCGTCGTTCCTCCGAGCGGCAAGGTCCTCTCCGGCGGCGTTGACTCGAACGCCCTGCACAAGCCGAAGCGTTTTTTCGGCGCGGCCCGCAATATCGAGAACGGCGGCAGCCTCACGATCATTTCCACGGCGCTCATCGATACGGGAAGCCGGATGGACGAAGTCATTTTCGAGGAATTCAAGGGAACAGGGAACATGGAACTGCACCTTGACCGGCGGATCGCGGACCGCAGGGTCTTCCCGGCCTTCGACCTCGTCCGCTCCGGTACGCGCAAGGAGGAGATGCTGATCCCGAAACAGCATCTCAACCGCGTCTGGATTCTCCGCCGCTTGCTGCAGGAAATGAATCCCGTGGACGCGATGGAGTTCATCATCGACAAGATCCGCAAGTCGGAATCGAACCAGCAGTTTTTGGATTCCATGAATTCGTAGCGACTGCAAGAGCCCCTTGCATTTCGCCGGAAAAATGGTATAAGCGCAGCCCCGTCGATCTGTAAAAAGGGGATCCGTGGAAAAAGGTCCCGATCGGACGATGCGGATGACAGGAGGAACAAGACGAACATGAAAGAAGGCATTCATCCCGAATATCAGGATACGACCATCACGTGCGTTTGCGGGAACGTTATTTCGACCCGGTCTACGAAGAAGGATATCAAGGTCGAAATCTGTTCGAAGTGTCACCCCTTCATGACGGGCAAGCAGAAGATCATGGACACGGCCGGCCGCGTGGAGCGGTTCCGGAAGAAGTACGCCGCCAGGGAAGAAAAGAAGTAATTCCGCGGCAGCAAGTCCGCAAGATTTTCTAACGGCTGCGCAGGTCCGCCTCGGCACAGCCGGGGGCGCCTCCGAGAGGGGCGCCGTCCCTGCATCCGCAGATCTCTCCTTGTTTCCGCTCTGAATTTAAGAGATAATTCACCGCAACGGCTTGAGGGATGGGTCTGCTCGTCTTTGCGGCGGGCTTGACGAGGACCGCCCTTCTCAAAACAGAGGTTCTCGTCCGAACGAACAAGACCCGCGATCGTGGCAGGTATGGAAGAAATATTTAAAAAGATCAAAGATATAGAAGATCGATACCGCGAGTTGGAAGGGCTGCTCAGCGACCAGAGCGTGATCGGCAAACCTGGCATTTTTCAGAAATACGCCAAGGAGCACTCGGATCTCGATGAGCTTGTTCACACCTACCGGGAATACGAAAAAATCTGCGAACGGATCGAAGAAGACCAGGTGTTGCTCCGGGAAAATGACGAGGAACTCAGGGAGCTCGTCAAGGAGGAGTTGCCCGCCCTGAAAGACAAATGCCAGGCGCTGGAAGATCGCCTCCGCGTCCTGCTGACGCCGAAGGACCCGAACGACGAAAAGAACGTCGTGATGGAAATCCGCGCCGGTGCGGGAGGCGATGAAGCGGGACTCTTCGCAGGCGATCTGTTCAGGATGTATGCGCGTTATGCCGAATCCCACGGGTGGAAAGTGGAGGTCATCAGCCATACGCCCTCGGGCGGAGTCGGCGGTTTCAAGGAGATCATTGCCCTTGTCGAAGGCCAGGGGGCCTACAGCAAACTGAAATATGAGAGCGGTGTGCACCGCGTGCAGCGGGTCCCCGCGACCGAGGCACAGGGCCGGATCCATACCTCCACCGTTACGGTGGCGATCCTTCCGGAGGCGCAGGACGTCGAAATCCACATCGATCCGAATGAACTGCGCATTGACGTCTATCACTCGAGCGGCCATGGCGGACAGAGCGTCAATACCACCGACTCCGCCGTCCGGATCACGCACCTCCCGACGGGACTGGTCGTGACCTGCCAGGATGAAAAATCGCAGCTCAAGAATAAGGCCAAGGCGATGAAGGTGCTGCGGTCGCGCCTGCTCGATCAGGCGGTGGACAAGCAGAACGCCGACATTTCGAAGACCCGGCGCAGCCAGGTGGGGAGCGGCGATCGAAGCGAACGGATCCGCACCTACAACTTCCCCCAGGGAAGGATCACGGATCACCGCATCGGCCTCACCGTCTACAATCTGGAAAACTTTCTCGACGGGGATATCCGGACGATGGTGGAGGCTCTGAGCGCGCATTACCAGACGGAAAACCTCAAGCAGTCGATCAACTAGCGCACTCCCCGTCGGCGATGCCGCGGGGCAAGCGAGCGAATGAAGCGTAAACTTTCTTCCGCAGGGAGCGAAGATCCTCCGGAGCAGGCTCCGGAGAACTTCAATGTTCGTCATCTCCTGCACGCGACGGCGCTATCGTTTGCGCGGGCGGGGCTTGCCTCTCCCGCATTGGATGCCGAGGTTCTCTTGATGCAGGTTCTTGGCGCGTCAAGAACCGATCTGCACCTTCGGGCTCACGAGGCAATATCGCCGGAGGAGCAACGGGCCTTCGCTGCGCTCGCCGACCGGCGCCTTGCCGGAGAACCCGTCGCCTATCTGACCGGCCGGAGGGAATTCTGGTCGCTCGATCTGGAGGTTGGCCCGGCGGTCCTGGTGCCGCGGCCTGAGACGGAGATTCTCGTCGAGGAGGTCCTCCGGTTCACCTCCGATGCGAAGAACGGGACTTTACGGATCGCAGATATCGGGACCGGAAGCGGCGCCGTGGCCCTGGCTCTCGCCGTCGCCCTGGAGAGGGTGCACGTCGTCGCTACGGACATTTCGCGGGATGCCCTTGCCGTGGCCTTCCGGAATGCACGCCGGCTTCATGTGGAAGAGAGAATTTCCTTCCTCGCCGGCGACCTTCTTGAACCGTTGCAGGGGGGCTTCGACTGTATCGTCTCGAATCCGCCGTATCTGTCTCAAGGCGAATTTTCCTCCCTGATGCGGGATGTCCGCGAATTCGAACCGCGGGAGGCCCTGGTGGCCGGGCGCGAGGGGACGGAGATGCACCGGCGGCTGATCGGGACTGCGCCAATGCACCTTCGCCGGAACGGCCGCCTGTTTCTGGAAATCGGCCCTGACCAGAAGACGCCGGTCGAGGAGTTCTTTCTCGATGGCGGGCATTACCGGGATATCCGGTTTCGTAAAGATTACGGGGGACTCTGGAGGGTGGTATCTGCTGCGCGTGTTTGAAGCGCCGGGCCGCTGTAAGGGTTCTCATCGGCAGAGGCGGGAGGAGCAGGACATGGACAAGATCGTCATCCGGGGAGGACAAAGGCTGCACGGTGAGGTCCGCATCAGCGGCGCAAAAAATGCCGCCCTGCCGATTCTGATGTCATCGCTGCTTGCCGACGGTTGGAACACCTACCACAATATTCCGGATCTTCTGGACATCAAGACCGTCTGCAGGCTCCTGGCGAATCTGGGTGCGCAGATCGAATCCGGGGCCGTAACGCGCATCAATGCAGGGAATGATATCCGCTGCGAAGCCCCCTATGACCTTGTCAAGACGATGCGGGCCTCGGTCCTCGTCCTTGGGCCGCTTGTGGCCCGGTTCGGCGAGGCCAGGGTGTCGCTTCCCGGAGGCTGCGCCATCGGCGCGAGGCCCGTAAATCTCCATATCAAGGCATTGCAGGAGATGGGTGCGGAGGTGGAACTCCAGGACGGCTACGTCCGGGCCCGGGCGAAGAAGCTGCGGGGGGCGAATCTCTATTTCGACATCTCCACCGTGGGCGGTACCGAGAATATCCTGATGGCCGCCTGTCTCGCCGAAGGGATCACCGAGATCAAGAATGCCGCACGCGAGCCGGAGGTGGGCAACCTGGCGGAGGTCCTGGTCGCCATGGGAGCGAAGATCACCGGCGCCGGCACGGATGTCATCCGGATCGAGGGGGTCCCGAAACTGCATCCCGCCGATGTCACCGTGATTCCGGATCGGATTGAAACGGGAACGTTTCTCATCGCCGCAGGCATCACCGGCGGCGACGTGGCGATCCGGGGATGCGAGCCGTCCCATCTGGATGCCCTGATCGCCAAATTGCGCGAGGCGGGAATGGTCATCGATCCGATCCAGGGCGGCTTGCGGGCGAGGGGGGTCGGCCGCCTCCGCCGTGTCGATGTCAAGACCCTGCCCTATCCGGGCTTTCCAACGGACCTGCAGGCCCAGGTCATGGCCCTCATGGCCCTCTCCGAAGGGTCCGGTACGGTCACGGAGACGGTTTTCGAAAACCGCTTCATGCATGTGGCGGAACTGATGAGGATGGGCGCCGATATCCAGGTGAAGGGCAATACGGCCGTCGTGCGGGGCGTTCCGAAGCTCCGGGGCGCGCCGGTGATGGCGACGGACTTGCGCGCCTCGGCTTCGCTGATCCTGGCGGGATTGGCCGCCGAAGGGACGACGGAGTTGTCGCGCGTGTATCACATCGACAGGGGGTATGAGCAGGTCGAGAAGAAGTTCTCGGCGCTGGGGGCGGACATTTTGCGGGTAAAGGGGTGACATGAAACCGATCCGTACGGGCGATTCTGCCTTTGAAATTCTCTTCGACCGCATCATGAAAAGAGGCAAGGTCTTCGACGAAGAATTGCTGCGGACCGTCCAGTCCATTGTCCGGGACGTTGCTGCAAGGGGCGATGAAGCCCTGTTCGATTATACGGAGCGCTTCGACGGCTTCCGCCCGGATTCCCGGAGCGTAATTGTCTCAGGAGAGGAATGGGACGAGGCCGCAGCCCGCGTGGCTGCCGAAGATGCCGAGGCTTTACGGCTGGCGGCGGACAGGATCGAACGATTTCACCGTCTTCAGGTTGCGGAGAGCTGGTTTTCGAGGGAAAAGGACGGCGTCGGATGGGGGCAGCGGATCCTGCCGTTGCAGCGGGTGGGGATCTACGCCCCGGGGGGCCTTGCGGTCTATCCTTCGACTGTTCTGATGGCGGCGATTCCGGCCCGGCTTGCCGGGGTGGACGAAATCTATCTGGTTTCTCCCACGAAAGGCCGCGGCGTGCAGCCGCTGATCGCCGCGGCCGCGCGGATCGCAGGCGTGACCGGGATCTTCAAGGTCGGCGGAGCCCAGGCGATTGCCGCCCTGGCCTACGGGACCCGAACGGTTCCCGCCGTGGACAAGATCGTCGGACCGGGGAATGCCTATGTGGCGGCAGCCAAACGACTCGTCTACGGGATCGTGGGGGTGGACATGATCGCCGGCCCCAGCGAGGTGTTGATCGTCTCGGACGGCCGGACGCCTGCGGCCTGGATCGCGGCGGATCTGCTTGCCCAGGCCGAGCATGATGAAACGGCGAGCGCTGTCCTCGTGACGCCCGCCGAGGCATTCGCCGGCGAAGTGGCCCGGGAGGTCGAAAGACAACTGGAACTTCTGCCGCGCAACGCCATTGCGGTCCGCTCCCTCAAGGAATTCGGCGCCATCGTCATCACGGAAGATCTCGATGGGGCGATTGAAATCGCCAATCGCTTTGCTCCGGAACATCTCGAACTGTGTCTCGAGGATCCCGAAAAGATCCTTCCCAAAATCCGCCATGCCGGCGCTGTCTTCCTCGGGTCCTACACGCCGGAGGCCGTTGGAGATTATCTGGGGGGCCCCAGTCATATCCTGCCGACAGGTGGGACGGCGCGCTTCGCTTCCCCCCTGGGCGTCTATGATTTCGTGCGAAGGATGAGCGTCCTGTCCTTTTCCGCCGAAGCCCTCGCCGGATACGGCGGTGCCGCCGTCCGATTGGCGGAGACGGAGGGTCTGCAGGGACACGGCAGATCCATTTCCCTGAGGACAGAAGCAAAAAAATAGCGGCTCTCCCCAAAAGCCGTCGGAAAAAAATCTTGACAAAACCAAGCCGTTGAATAAAACTTCCCGACCTGTTTCAAGAGAAGGCTACCCGGTATTTCAGTGAGCGGGCGTAATTCAGTGGTAGAATGTCAGCTTCCCAAGCTGGACGTCGTGGGTTCGAGCCCCATCGCCCGCTCCATTTCATTCCACTAGCCAAATTTTTCTTGCAATTCCTCGCTATCTGTGTTACCCCGCAACGTCATCTTCGTGGAGTTTCCGACGAGTGGGCTAAAGCCCACTTTTTTTTTCCAGCCGAAGGGTGTGGAGACGGCGGAAGGGGCTGTCGGAAGAGCGGATCGAAACATGTCGGAATCGGCTTACAAAGAGGAGATCTGGAAACTGGCGGAACCCGTGGCTGAATCCCTCGGGATGGAGGTCATCCAGGTCGAGTGCATCCGGATGAAAAGCCGGTGGATCGTACGCCTGTATCTGGACAAGGACGGAGGCGTGACGCTCGACGACTGTTCCCGGGTCAGCGCGCAACTGGGCGACGTTCTTGCCGCCAATGACCTGCCGCCGGGTCCCTATACGCTGGAAGTGTCCTCGCCGGGACCGGACCGGCCGTTGAGCAGGGACAAGGATTTTCTCAAGTTTATCGGAGAGCGAATCCGGCTCCGACTCGGCGAGAAGCTGGAAGGGACGCGGCATTTTCGCGGGAAGCTGGTCGATTTCATTGCAGACGGGGACCGCAAGGTCATCGTGCTTGAGGTAGGGGATAGGAAAGTCCATATCCCGCGGGAATCTGTATGGAAGGCGAACCTGGAAGAAGAACAGGGAACGGCTCCCCAGGCTCTCCGTGAGGACCGGTAATATTTGGACGGGAAACAGGGCGCGGCCGGAAGGAAAAGCAGAGAGGCCGGGCACTTGAAAGCAGGAGGGACATTTGCATGTATCCGGAGTTGAAGCGTCTGATCGAGCAGATGGGCAAAGATCGGGGAATTGACAAGCAGATCATCATCGAGGCGCTGGAAGCTGCCATGTTGACGGCGGCCCGCAAGAAGCTGGGCATGCAGGTGGATATCGAGTCTCACTACAACGACGAAGCCGGTGAGATCGAGGTGTTCCAGTTCAAGAAGGTTGTGGAGAAAGTGGTGGACCCCGAGATGCAGGTAGCGATCACGGAAGCGAGGGGAAGCCTGGACGAAGAGGCGGAACTGGGGGACAGCCTCGGGATCAAGATCGACACCTCCACATTTGGCAGGATCGCCGTGCAAACGGCCAAACAGATCATCATCCAGAAGGTGAAGGACGCGGAGCGCGACAATATCTACGACGAGTACAAAGACCGCAAGGGAGAACTGGTGAACGGTTTTGTTCAGCGGTTCGAAGGCGGCAACATCATCGTCAATCTGGGGCGCGCGGAAGGCGTGGTGCCCATATCCGAACAGATCCAGCGCGAGACCTACAAACGGGGAGAGCGCATCCGCGCCTATCTCTTCGATGTGAAAAAGATTTCCAAGGGACCCCAGATCATCCTTTCCCGTTCCCACCCGGGATTCTTGAAGGCCTTGTTCGAGATGGAGGTCCCGGAAATCTCCGAGGGCCTGATCGAGATTGTGAATGTGTCCCGCGAACCGGGAAAGCGGGCGAAGATCTCCGTGCGGACGAAAGACAGGGACATTGATCCCGTCGGCGCCTGCGTCGGCATGCGGGGAGCGCGCGTTCAGAGCGTTGTTCAGGAATTGAAAGGGGAAAAGATCGATATCGTCCCCTATTCCGACGATCAGGCGAAGTATGTCTGCTCCGCCCTTTCCCCCGCCAAGGTCAGCAGGGTCTTCATGGATGATGAGACCCGTGCCATGGAAGTGATCGTTCCCGACGATCAGCTGTCCCTGGCCATCGGGAAAAACGGTCAGAACGTCCGGTTGGCGGCGCGGCTGACAGGGTGGAAGATCGACGTGAAGAGTGAAACGATGGCGTCGACGCAGGAGGACGAAGGCTACAAGTCGCTGATGAAGATTCCGGGAGTCGGTGAAAAGATGGCGGAAAAGCTGTTTCGGGAAGGCTTGAAGAGTGTGGCGACGGTTGCCGCAGCCGATCCCGCCATGCTTTCCTCTCTGCCGGGAGTGGGAGAAAAGACGGCCGCGGTCTGGATTGAAGAGGCGGCCAGGATCATCGACCAGGAACTTAGCGGGAAGAAAGAAGCTTAGTTGTCGGATCTTTCAGAAGCCGTGCGTTGCACGAAAGGGCGGGAGTTGCAGGGATGTCCAAGAAGAGAGTGTACGAACTGGCCAAAGAACTCGGCATGGAAAACAAGGACCTGATCGCGAGGCTCGAGAGGATCGGAATCGCCGTGAAGTCTCATTCCAGCACACTGGAGGAACACGATATCGAGAGGATCCTTCAGGAGTTGAAGGCCGGCGAACCGGCAGGCATGGAAGAAAAGAGAATCAAATCCACCGTCATTCGCCGCCGGGCCGTCCGCTCGGCCGTGGAGGAGGTTGCTGCCGCACCTGAGCCCCCTGTCGAACCCGTCGCCGAGAAGGCCAAGGAGGCGCCCGTCAAAGAAGCGCTTCGGAAGGAACCGGCGCCAACGGCCGTTCTCAAGAAGAAGACCGCAAAAGAAGAAGTCGCCGCGCCCGTGCCCGCGAAGGAGCCGGCGGAAGCGCCTGTTGCAGAGAAGGAGGAGCTGCGGAAAAAGAAAGAAGAGATTGCCGAAACCGCAGCCCAGTCCCCCCAGGCAGCGGAGGCGCCCCCCTCCGATGTGAAGAAGCCCGTTCCTCCGCGGGAAACACCACCGCCGTCGGCCGCAGCGCCGGAGCGCAAGCCTTCCGCGGAACCAAAAGCGCCGCCAAGGGCGCCCGAACGGATGATCGTAAGCGCTCCGCCCCAGCCGACAGCTGCGGAAAGGGCGCAGCGGGCGGAAGCGGAAAAACCGAAAAAGAAGGGGAAGAAGCCGGTCGAAGTCCTGATGGCCGAACCCGTACCCGTAAGGAAAAAGGCGTTCATCAAGAAGATCGCCGATCGAAGGGACAAGCGGGAAGATGCGGATCACGATGAACGGCCCAGCCGATGGAAGGAAGAGAAAAAGGCCGCCGTTCTGAGGATGAAGAAACCTGTCATCACGGTTCCGAAGGCGATCAAGCGGAGGGTCAAGGTGGGCGAGGCGATTACCGTCGGAGATTTCGCAAAGAAAATGGGAGTCAAGGCCAGCGAGGTCATCAGCAAGCTGATCGTGTTGGGAGTGATGGTGGGCATCAACCAATCGATTGATCGAGAGACGGCGACCCTGGTTGCCGGCGAGTTCGGTTATCAGATCGAACCCCTCACGGACGGCGGCTATGACGAATCCCTCCTCCGAGTCGAGATCCCCTCGACGAATCTGAAACCGCGGGCGCCCGTCGTTACCATCATGGGGCATGTCGATCACGGGAAGACGTCGCTCCTGGATGCCATCCGCCAGACCAACGTCATGGAAGGAGAGGCCGGAGGCATTACTCAGGCTATCGGCGCCTACCATGTCCGCATCAAAGAACGGGACATCGTCTTTCTGGATACGCCCGGCCACGAAGCCTTCACCGCCATGAGGGCCCGCGGCGCCCAGGTTACGGACATCGTTGTGCTTGTCGTTGCCGCCGATGACGGGGTCATGGGGCAGACGATCGAGGCCATCAACCATGCACGCGAGGCCGAAGTCCCGATTCTCGTCGCGATCAACAAGATCGACAAACCCGGTGCCGATTCCGGCAAGGTGAAACAGACGCTGACCGAGTACGCCCTGGTCTCCGAGGAATGGGGTGGAGAAACCATCTTCTGCGAAGTATCGGCCAAGAAGAAAACGGGTATCGAAGAACTCCTCGAGATGATCCTCCTGCAGGCGGACATGATGGAACTGAAAGCCGATCCTGACCGGCCCGCCCGCGGCGTCATCATCGAAGCGAAGCTCGACAAGGGGCGGGGGCCCGTTGCAACGGTCCTGATTCAGGAAGGAACGTTGAAAGAGGGAGACGCCTTCGTCGCGAAAACGGAATCCGGCCGCGTCCGGGCGATGATCGACGATCAGGGAAGGCGCGTGCACGAGGCCGGGCCGTCCATGCCGGTCGAGGTCATCGGTTTTTCCAGCGTTCCGCAGGCGAGCACCGAGTTCATCTGCGTCGAAGATGAAAAGAAGGCCCGCAACATTTCGGACTACTGGGTCCGCAAAGAGAGGGAGAAGGAACTTGCCTCGACCTCGAAGATCACGCTGGAACAGCTGTACGACAGAATCAAAGAGGGCTTCAAGGAGTTCGGTGTCGTACTCAAGGCCGACGTTCAGGGTTCCCTGGAAGCCCTGACGGACGCTCTGAACAAGCTCAGCACGCAGGACATCAAGCTCAGGATCATCCACAGCTCGACGGGCGCCATCACGGAAACGGATGTGATGCTCGCCTCGGCTTCCGACGCCATCGTTATCGGTTTCAACGTCCGGCCGGACAGCCGCGTCGTCGAAATCGCCCAGCAGGAAGGCGTGGAAATCAAGCTGTACGATATTATCTACAATGCCATCTCGGACGTGCGGGCGGCGATGGAGGGTCTGCTGGAACCGGATTGGAAGGAAGTGGTTCTGGGGCGCGCCGAGGTTCGGGAAGTGTTCCGTGTTCCCAAGATCGGTGCGATTGCGGGCAGCTACGTGTCGGACGGCAAGATCGCGAAAAGCGCCTCCGTGAAGCTGGTTCGCGATGGAGTCGTGGTGTACGATGGAAAGATCGCCTCGCTGCGGCGGTTCAAGGATGACGCCAGGGAGGTGGCGGCGGGATTGGAATGCGGCATCGGGGTCGAAGGATTCAACGACTTCAAGGTCGGCGATGTCCTGGAAGCCTATCTCAAGGAAAAAGTCGCAAGGAAACTTGAGGACCGCAAAGACTGAGAAGGGGTCAAGGCCGCCGAGCTCCATGCAGCGGGGGATTGGATGGTTGTGGGTACGGGCATCGTCGAATTGAGAATCCCCGAATGCGGGTCGCTGAAGGAGAAAAGGGGAATCCTCAGCCGCATCCTGAAGAGAACGCAGAACAGCTTCAATGTCTCCATCGCGGAGGTGGGGCAGAACGATCATCTCCGCAGGGCCGTCATCGGTTTTTCCGTCGTCGGGAACGACCGCCGCTTCATCAACGGCAAGATGGATCACATTCTGAATTTCATTGAACGGCTGGATCTTGCCGAAGTCCTGGGGGCAAAAGTGGAGATTGTCAGCATGGAAAACACCATGGATGCCCGGTCCTACGAGGAAGGCAAGTATGACGACGTTTAAGAGGAAGGATCGATTGGCCGATCAACTGAAGAAAGAAGTTGCCGATATCCTCTTGCGCCAGGTCAAGGACCCGCGCGTGGGCTCCGTCACGATCACCGATGTGCAGGTGACGGATGATCTGCGGAATGCGAAGATCTACTTCGTCGAGATGGGCCGGGAGGGGTTTGATCCGCAGACGGTGGAAGGCCTGCAGAACGCCCTGGGGTTCGTCAGGTGGGAACTCGGGAAACGTCTCCAGATCCGCAGGGTCCCCGAGATCCTGTTCCGGCAGGACGAAACCTTTGTTCAGGGCGACAGGATTGAGCGCCTCCTTGCCGAAATCCGGAAGGAAGGTGACCGCTGATGGAAGAGGTGCTGGATGCGCTTCGGCGTTTCGATCGCTTTCTCCTCACGTCGCATGAGCGACTCGACGGCGACGCCGTGGGTTCCGAACTCGCCCTTTGCCGGATTCTCCGTGCATCGGGGAAACGGGCCGATATCTATAATCAGGATCCGACGCCGGCCAACTATCGCTTTCTTCCCGGGGCCGACGAAATCCTGAATGTCCTTCCGCCGGTCACTCAGTACGAAGCGGCTGTCATATTGGACTGCAGCGAACTGGATCGGGTCGGCAAGGAGTCGCGGCGGATCGGATCGATTCCCTGTCTGGTGAACATCGACCATCATGTGTCCAATGGAGGCTTCTGCGAGCGGATGTGGATCGAACCGGATGCAAGCTCTACGGGTGAATTGATCTTCCGGCTGGCGGAGCGCGGAGGGTTCGAGTTGAGCCCTGAAACGGCCAATTGTCTATATACGGCCGTTCTTACCGACACCGGCGGATTCCGTTACGGAAATACCAGAACGGAGAGTCTGCGGGCGGCGTCTGTCCTGGTGAGCCGCGGGGCTTCACCCCAGACGATTTCGGAGAATGTCTACGAAAGCTATCCTGCGGAAAGATTTCTGCTCCTGGGCATCGTCCTGAAGAGCCTCTCCTTTGATCTTGGCGGGAAGGTCGGCTCCCTGGTCGTAACATTGGATGCCCTGGCCGCTGCAGGCGCCGTGCCGGAGATGACCGAAAACTTCGTGGATCTGCCCCGCTCGGTGAAGGGCGTGGTGGTCTCCATCCTGTTCAGCGAACTGTCCCCGAACCTTTTTAAGGTCAGTCTGCGTTCCAAGGGATCGTTTAATGTAGAGCGGGTGGCGGCGGCCTTCAAGGGCGGCGGCCATATCAATGCCGCGGCCTGCAGGATCGAAGGTGATCTGGAGACGGTGCGGAAGAGCGTGCTGGAAGTCATCCGGGAGGGCAGGCCATGACCAGCGGCGTGGTGGTGGTCGACAAGCCGGCCGGCAGAACCTCCCATCAGACGGTGACAGAAGTCCGGAAGGCCCTCGGGGTTTCCAAGGCCGGACATACGGGTACGCTGGATCCGCTCGCCACGGGAGTTCTTCCCGTCTGCCTGAACGAGGCGACGAAACTCGTGCAGTTCTTCTCTCTCGACTGGAAAGAGTATCGCGCCACGCTGCTCCTAGGCGTCGAGACGGACACGCTGGACACGGAAGGCAAGGTCACGGCCCGGGTCGAGCCGCGGGTCGGCGAGGCGGATATTGCCGAAGTGCTGGGAGGTTTCGTCGGAAGACTGGTTCAGACGCCGCCCCTGATCTCGGCGGTCAAGGTCCGCGGCAAGCCTCTCTATGCGTGGACGAGAAAGGGCATTGCGGTCGAACCGGAGCCTCGGATCGTCGAAATCGCATCGCTGGAAATCGAACGCTTCGATCTTCCGCGTGTGGCGTTCAAGGTCCGCTGTTCCAAGGGGACCTACGTCCGTTCTCTGTGCGCGGATGCGGGCCGTCTCCTGGGGTGCGGGGGATGCCTCGCGGAACTGAGAAGAACGCGCAGCGGAAATTTTGATGAAACCCGGGCCCTCTCCATGAACACCGTGGGCGAAGTGGGCCGACAGGACGGATGGGGTGCAGCCGTTATCTCCATGGTGGATGCACTGCCGGATCTGGCTCGGATACAGGTTTCTCCTGAGGATGAGAAGAAGGCGCGCGACGGCCGGCATCCGACGGTCGGCATGCTCGGCCGCTATCATCTTCCTTTTCTTGCAGCAGGAGATGTGGTAATGTTCGTCACACTGGACAAGCGCCTGATCGCCATTGGGAAAATGCTGGCTTCCTCTGAACAGTTGTTGTCCATGGACGAGACCCGCCAGGTCGTCGAGATCCTGCGGGTATTCAATGAAAACTGAGCGAGGGACTGGATGGTCAGTCGATTCCTCGGGAAGCAACCCAAAGATTCTACGTAGGGAGGAAAGAAGACCGTGTTAGATTCTGAGAAGAGAAAAGGGATTATTTCAAGTTATCAGGCGCACGAAAAAGATACGGGATCGCCGGAAGTCCAGATTGCCCTGCTCAGTGCGAGAATCGAATACCTGACGGAGCATTTCAAGGCCCACAAGAAGGATCATCATTCGCGGCGCGGCCTGCTGAAACTGGTCGGCCACAGACGGCGCCTGCTGGATTATCTGAAAAACAAGGACGTGGACCGTTACAAGAGCGTGATTGCTCGCCTGGGTCTCAGAAAATAGACAAAATCGGTCCGTCAGGCACGCGTCCCGCCGCCGACGTCGGCGGCGGGACGCTTCATCTGATCAAGGAAAGGAATATTCATGAGTACATCGTATAGCATTGATTTTGCAGGAAGGCCCATTACGTTGAAGGCCCATTATGTGGCCGGACAGGCTGATGGCGCCATGTGGGTCGCTTATGGAGACACTGTCGTCCTGGTGACGGCCGTATCGCTCCACAGCGGCAGGGAGGGGATCGATTTCATGCCCCTCACCGTGGACTATGAGGAGAAGACCTTCGCCGCCGGAAAGATCCCCGGCGGTTTCTTCAAGAGAGAGGGGCGCCCCAACGAACGGGAGATCCTCACGTCGCGGCTGATCGATCGATCCATCCGTCCGCTGTTTCCCAAGGGGTACACGCTGGAGACCCAGATCGTCGCCACGGTGCTTTCCGTCGATACACAAAACGACTCCAGTATCGCTGCCATGCTGGGCGCATCCGCCGCCCTGGTGATCTCGGACATCCCCTTCAAGGGGCCGATCGCGGGGGTTCGGGTCGGGCGTGTTGAGGGAAATTTTGTCTGCAATCCTCCCGCCGATCTTCTGGGAAAAAGCGACTTGAATCTTTATGTCACCGGCCGCAAGGTGGAGCCCGGCACCGGCGGAAAGGCTTATGATGTGAACTTGGTCATGCTCGAAGGCGAGGCCGGGGAAGTGGAGGACGATGTCCTGGTGGATGCGATCGCCTTCGGTCTGGAAGCCCTCCGGCCGGTGATCGAGCTGCAGGACCGGATGCGCGCGGAGATCGGACGAGAGAAGAGAAACTTCAGCGCGTTCACCGTGGACGATGCCGTAAAGGCGGCTGTGGAGGAAAAGGCGCTGCCGCCGCTTCGCGAAGCTTACCGGTTGCCGAAAAAGCAGGAGCGCTATTCAAGACTCGATGAGATCCGCGCCGAGGTTATCCGGGACGTGTCCGGCGACGATTCCCTGAAGAAGGCAGCGGCGGCAAATGCAGTGGAAGCAGCGGAACGCCGCGTACTGAGAGAAATGATCTTCCGCGAAAAAAGGAGAATCGACGGCCGCGCCTTCAGCGACATACGGCCGATCAGTTCCGAAGCCGGGATCCTGCCGCGCGCTCACGGGTCCGCGCTCTTCACCCGCGGCGAGACCCAGGCCCTGGCAGCGTTGACGCTTGGAACGTCTTCAGACGAGCAGCGGCTGGATTACGTTGCCGGCGAAGAGATGCGTTCGTTCCTTCTGCACTACAACTTCCCGCCCTTCTGCGTTGGGGAGGCGAAACCGTTGCGGAGCCCGGGCCGTAGAGAGATCGGTCACGGCAACCTCGCGAGGAAGGCGCTCCTGCCGGTCCTGCCGTCCCAGGAAACCTTCCCCTATACGATCCGGATCGTCTCGGAGATCCTGTCCTCGAACGGTTCCTCTTCGATGGCGACCGTGTGCGGCGGGATCCTCTGCCTGATGGACGGCGGTGTGCCCGTGAAGGATGTGGTCGCGGGGATCGCCATGGGGCTGCTCAAGGAAGGGGACGATGTGGTCATCCTGTCCGATATTCTTGGGGATGAAGACCATGCCGGGGACATGGATTTCAAGGTTTGCGGAACCAAGCGCGGCGTTACAGCCATGCAGATGGATATCAAAATCGACGGCGTCACGATGGAGATTCTGAGAAAAGCCCTTGCACAGGCTCGGGACGGCAGGGTCTTCATCATCGATAAGATCAAGGAGACATTGGCGCAGCCGAGACCGGACATCTCTTTGTTTGCGCCGCGCATTACCCAGGTCAAGGTGAGACCGGACCGGGTGAGGGACGTGATCGGCAGCGGCGGCAAGAATATCCGCCAGATCATCAGTGAAACAGGCGTTACCATCGACGTCGAGGACGACGGCACTGTAACCATCGCCTCCAGCGATGCCGAGGCGGCTGCCCGCGCCGTCCAGATGGTCAAGTGGCTGACCGAGGATGCGGAAATCGGAAAGATCTATCGCGGCACCGTGAAGAAGGTGGTCGACTTCGGGGCCTTTGTCGAGATTCTGCCGGGGACGGAGGGCTTGGTTCACATCTCCCAGCTGGACAAGGAGCGCGTCAAGAAGGTGACCGACATCGTCAACGAGGGAGATGAGATCCTCGTCAAGGTGATCGAGATCGACAAGCAGGGAAAGATCCGCCTGAGCAGGAAGGATGCATTAGGGGCCGATGTATCATAAGACCGTTCTCGACAACGGCGTCCGGATTCTCTCCGAACGGATCCCGCATGTCAGGTCGATTTCCATCGGGGCATGGGTCCGAAGCGGTTCCCGTTACGAGACGCCGGAAGCGAACGGGATGGCCCATTTCATCGAGCACATGCTTTTCAAGGGGACGCAATCGCGAACTTCCTTCGAGATTGCGTCCCTCATCGATTCCGTCGGCGGTCTCATGAATGCCGTCACCGGCAAGGAATGGACTTCGTTCTACCTGAAAATCCCCGACTACCACCTGGCATTATCGATTGATCTTCTGGCCGATATCTTCAACCGCTCCCTGTTTGACGCTGAAGAGATCCGGAAGGAGAAGCTGGTGGTCCTCCAGGAAATCCGCATGCTGGAGGATTCGCCGGGGGAGTATATCCACGACCTGTTCGAAGGACATTACTGGAGCGGACATCCCCTCGGGCGTCCCGTTCTTGGGACGGCTGAGATCGTGGAAAATTTCCGGCGGGATTCCATCGTGCGCTTCTTTCGCGCGCGCTATGGGGGCGACGGACTGATCATCACCGCTGCAGGGTGTCTGGATCATGACCCGCTGGTGAAATTGCTGGCGGATTCCTTTGCCGGCCGGGAGGGCGGGGCAAAAGACAATGCCTTTGGCGAGCCCCGCCCGCAGAGAACGGTTGCGGTCTGGGAAAAAGACCTCGAGCAGGTCCACCTAGTGCTCGGTTCGACCGCGCCTTCTTCCGTGAACCCCAGGAGATTTCCGGGATTTGTTCTGAACGCCGCACTGGGCGGAAACATGAGCTCGGTGCTCTTTCAGGAGATTCGGGAGAAACGCGGGCTCGCCTATTCCATTTATTCCTATCTCAATTCTTATGCGGATACCGGTTTAATCGGCATTTACGCGGGCGTCGACAAGGGGGATTTCGCTGAAGTCATTGAACTTGTCGTGGCTGCCCTGCGGCGCATGGCCGGCGAAAACCTGTCGGAAGAAGAATTGGCGCGAGCCAAGGAGTCGTTGAAGGGCAATTATCTTCTGAGCATGGAGAGCACGGACAATCGGATGAGCCGCCTTGCCCGCAATGAGATCCACTTCGGTCGGCCCGTGCCTGTCGAGGAGGTTATCGCCCAGATCGACGCGGTATCCGCCGAGGATGTCCGGTGTCTCGCGGAAGAGATGTTCGACCCCCGGCTGTTGTCGCTGGCCGTCACAGGGCCGATTTCCGAAGGGGACGTCAAACTTCCCTGATGTGGACGCAGGTACCGGCATGGAGGAACTGACAATCCGGATTCAACGTTGCGCAAGCTGCCGGGATATCCCCCTGCCCCGTTACATGACGGCCGGCGCTGCGGGGATGGACGTCTGTGCGGCGGTGGAGGGCGAGCTCGTCATCCTGCCCGGGCAAAGAGCGAAGATCCCGACGGGATTCGCCGTCGAACTGCCTCCCGGCTATGAAGCGCAAATCCGCCCCAGAAGCGGCATGGCGATCCGCAGCGGCGTCACGCTGGTCAATTCCCCGGGCACGGTCGATGCCGATTACCGAGGCCAGATTGCGGTCATCCTGATCAACCACGGCGAAGATTCTTTCGCGGTGAAACGGGGCGACCGGATCGCCCAGATGATCGTACAGCGGGTCTGCCGCGTTTCCTGGCTGGAGGCGGAGGAACTGGTCCCGACAACCCGGGGGGACGGAGGCTTCGGCCACACCTGAGCGGGAACGGAAGAAGTGGGTGCGGCAGAATCCCAAGGGAAGGAATGCCATCGTATGAAAAAGCATCGGGTGAACAAGACCTACGAGGAGATCAACGAAAAGATCCGGCAGGGGAAGGCCGTCGTGGTCACGGCAGAGGAGATGATCGACGTGGTCGAGCGTCACGGCGATGTTGACGCGGCGCGCAAGATCGACGTCGTAACGACGGGGACGTTCAGTCCGATGTGCTCATCCGGGGCCTTCCTGAATTTCGGCCATACCGCGCCGAAAATACGCGCGTCGAAGGTCTGGTTGAACGATGTGCCTGCCTACGGGGGGATTGCCGCCGTTGACTGCTTTCTCGGAGCGACCGAAGTCGTCGAGGGAGATCCTCTGAACAGCGTCTATCCGGGTGAATTCAACTACGGCGGCGGTCATGTCATCGAAGATCTGGTGGCGGGCAACGTGATCCGGCTGCGTGCGGAAGGGTACGGGACCGACTGCTACCCCGCCCGGAAATATGAGAAGAACATCACCCTCCACGATCTCCGGGATGCCATCCTTTTCAACCCCCGCAATGCCTACCAAAACTACAACTGCGCCGTCAACGTGTCCGACAAGACCATTTACACCTACATGGGGGTCTTGCGGCCGCGCATGGCCAATGCGAATTACGCCACCGCCGGGCAATTGAGCCCGCTGTTCAACGATCCCTATTATCGAACGGTCGGAATCGGTACGCGAATCTTTCTGGGCGGAGCGCAAGGGTTCGTCGCCTGGCCGGGGACGCAGCATGCGCCGAACGCCGCCCGCGGGACAGACGGTGTTCCGCGCGAAGGAGCGGGCACGATCGCGACCATCGGCAATCTGAAACAGATGAGTCCGGAGTGGCTTGTCGGGGCCAGCATCCTTGGTTACGGCGTTTCCCTGTATGTCGGCATCGGCATTCCCATTCCGATCCTGAGTGAAGAGATGGCGCGTTTTACGGCCGTCCGCGATGAAAACATCTACACGCAGGTCCATGATTACAGCATGGATTACCCGAAGGGCACGGGAAAGACCCTGGGGGAGGTCAGCTACAAGGAACTCCGGAGCGGCGCGATTGCGCTGAACGGACGGAAGATCACCACGGCGCCGCTCTCGAGTTATTTCAAAGCGCGGGAGATCGCCAACGCTCTCAAGGAGTGGATCGAACGCGGGGATTTCATGCTGGGTGCGCCTCAGCAGACCCTTCCATCGGCTGAGGCTTGAAGCTGAAGAATTCTCGCGTCCGTCGTTCACCAAAGTCAGACAGAATCGGCATTGCAAGGCACCACAATCGGCTGAGCTGCGGTGTGTTTGGCTTTTCAAAGGTTGTATAACTTTTTTTATTGCAATCAATGCAGAATTCGTTTATAGTCGCGCAAAATGATTTCTTTTTTAACCCATCCCTTGAGGGGTTTCGGGCGAAAATGAAGGTCGGTCGGTACGTCGTGGCGCTCGTGATCGTGATCGGCGCGTTTATCGCCTTTGGGAAGCGCGGCCTTCTGGACAACTATCTTGTGACGCAAAAACTCGCGTCGCTGAGGGAAATGAACTACTCTCTGGCCGTCGATAACGCAAAATTGAGGAAGAGAATTGTTCTCCTCAAGGAAGATCTTCCTTATATCGAGACTGTGGCGCGGAACGAACTGGGGATGGTGAAAAAAGGAGACGTCGTATACCGGTTTGCTCCATAGGTCCGGCTGCCTGAATACCGGAATGATAGGCGGGGATCCATGTTCGACTGGAAAAATCTGTTTTCAGGAAGCAAACAGCTGGCAGGTCTGGATATCGGCTCCAGCTCGCTGAAACTCGCCGAAATCCAGGGAGAAGCCGGCAAATATGTTCTCAGCCGCTTTTCTCAACTGCCCCTGGAGGAAGGCGTCATCGCGGAGGGTGTTCCGATCGAGCACGAAAAGCTCGTGGCGAGCATCAAGGCCCTCTTCAAAGAATCCGGCTGCAGCCGCAAAAACGTTGTGACCTCGCTGTCCGGTCATTCCGTGATCATCAAGAAGGTCAATCTCCCCACCATGGAAGAGGCGGAGATGCGCGATCTGATCCGCGACGAAGCCGGGAAATACCTGCCTTTCGACAATATGGAGGAAGTGAATTTCGACTTCCAGATTGTCGGGCCCAGCGAATTCAATCCCAACCAACTTGACGTGATCCTGGTCGCCGCCAAGAAGGACATCATCACGACCTATACGGAGATCATCCGCGATGCGGGACTCCAGGCACTGGTCATGGATGTGGATGCCTTTGCGTTGGAGACTCTCTACGAGGAAAACTACGATCCTGAAGAAAACGAGGTGGACGTCCTGGTCAACATCGGGGCGAGTATTACGAACATCAATGTCATCAAGAACGGGGCATCCCTCTTTACAAGGGACTTCACGATTGCGGGCAATGCCGTGACGGAATCCGTAAAGGATCGTCTGGGCCTGCCGAGCTTGGCGGATGCGGAGAAAGTCAAACTGGAGGGCTTTGGCGATGACCCGGCGACCAAAGCATCATCCCGGGAGAGCCTGCATCTGTACGCGGAACCGATCTGCATGGAGGTGGAGCGGTCCGTCGAGTACTTCCGGTCGACATCCGGTGAAATGAACATCAAAAACGTGATCCTGTCGGGTGGCAGCGCGCGCATCCCGGGCCTGGCCGGGGATCTGGCCCAGCGGTTGAGCATCGAAACGCAGATCATCGACCCGTTCAAAAAAATCGACTACAACAAGAAAGCCTTTACGCCCGAAACGATCGAGCAGATTGCCCCGGTCGCAGCGGTGAGCATCGGATTGGCCCTGAGGAGGCTGGGAGATAAATGATCAAAATCAACCTCCTACCCTATCGGGAAAAAGAAAAGAAAGAGAACCTGGCCCGCCAATTGATCATCATTGGCGCGACCTTTGTTGTCTTCCTGCTTCTGCTTGTCTCCGTGTACTTCTATGTCATCAGCAGCGTGAAATCGCTTGAGGCGGACATCAAGAAGAGTGAGACAGAGCTCGCGAGACTGACCAAGATCCTCGGGGACATCGAGATCTTCAAGGCAGATAAGAAGATCATGGAGAAGAAGCTGGCCGTGATTGGAAACCTCGAGGGAAACCGGATGGCGCCCGTGCAACTGTTCGATGAGCTGGCCCGCCTCGTTCCTGCGAGAGACATCTGGCTGGAGAAGGTGGTGGAATCGGGCAGTTCACTGCGTATCGAAGGGGTCGGCAGGGATAACATCTCCGTTGCCGTGTTCATGAAAAATCTGGAGAAATCCGCTTACGTCAAATCGGTCGATCTCGTACTTTCAAAACAGGCGGAAATCAGCGGTGTGAAACTCCAGCGGTTCGTTCTTTCGTGCATGACGAAGAAAGTGCAATAGGAAGAGCGTATGGCAATTACAGTTGAGGATATCAAAAAGCTGTCTCCGCAGAAAAAGGCCCTGGCGCTGGCGGGGATTTATCTTTTGTTGGGTTATTTCTTCTTCTTTTTCTTCATCCAGGCGGAGTTGGAAAAGAAAGGAAACCTCGACACGAAACTCCAGGAACTGAACCAGCAGGTGGCGGACAAGGGAAGAATTGCCGCCCAGAAAGACAAACACCTGCGGGAACTCAACGCCCTCAGGGAGTCGTTCAAGACGGCGTTGACAAAACTGCCCAATCAGCGGGAGATTCCCGCCCTTTTTCACGCCGTTTCCGTTGCCGGCAGAGAAGCGGGCGTGGACTTTCTCCTGTTCGAGCCGGCGCCTCCCGCACCTCCGCCAAAGCCCCAGCAGGCGGCCGCGGCGGCCAAGCCAGACGACAAGAAAGCGGCGGCGGCCAAACCGAAAGAACCGGATAAGTTTTACGATGACATTCCCGTCCGCGTGACCGTTACGGGAAATTTCCAGGGTATGGTGCTTTTCTTCGAGAAAGTGGCAAAACTTCCCCGGATCGTCAATATTGAACAGATCTCGATGGGAGACGGGAAGGATGTCAAAGGACGGGGCCGAATCATCAATACAAACTGTATCGTGAAGACCTATATGTTTATCGAAAAGGCCTCCGAGAAAGGCGCGACGGATGACAAGAAGAAATAGGACAACCAATCCGTTTGCCGTCCTCACCTTGATCGGCGTTTTCTTCGCTTCGTCCGTCGGACTCTGCTGGGGAGCGACGGTGAAGGGATCCGCCGCTCCGGCGGCGAAGCCGGACCCGTTCCGGCCGTTCATTGAACTCGATCAGGAAAAGGCCCTGGCCCTCAAGAAGAAGGTGGAGAGAAAGGCGCTGCCCGTCTCGCCGCTTCAGCGGGCGGAAATCGATCAGTTCCGGCTGATCGGAATCGCCGGCGACGAGCGGAGCCGCACGGCCATCGTCGATGACGGCAAGGGGAAATTCTATCCCCTGATCGTCGGGACCGCCATCGGCATGAATGAGGGCAGGGTGGCGCGGATCCTCGCCGACCGCGTGATCGTGGAGGAGCTGACCAAGGAACGCGGAAAGAAGAAGGTGAAGCGGATCATCATTAAGCTTCGTCGAGACGAAGAAGAGAGGAAGCCATGAACAGCAAAGGAAAATGGCCATGGATCGCATTGGCGGGTGTCCTTGCGGTCGCCGGGATCTACGGATCCGGAGCCGCCGCCGGGGACGGCCGCGCCATGGGAGAGGAACGGATTCTCCTGGCGCAGGCGGATACGGGCTATTTGGAAAACGTCACTTTTGAAAAAATGAATGGGAAAGAGCGGGTTGTCCTCGCCGTCTCCCGTCAGCCGATGCTTGTCGTGGAGAATCAGGGCGCGACGAATGTCCTTGTCAAACTCGAGAATACCTTCGTGCCGGATTCTCTTCGAAAGTCCTTTGCGGAGGGAGATGCGTCGACGAATGTCCTGCGTGTAGAGCCGGCCGCCCAGAAGAGCGGCGGCAAGCAGTGGGCGTATGTGACGATCGCTCTGAAAGAACGCGTTCCTTACAGCATCCGCCAGGAAGGCGGCAATATCCTTGTTGACTTCAATGTCCTCGCTCTCGCCGGCGCGGGGCAAGCCGCTGCCGCGGCGCCGACGGTGCAGAAGAGCGGCTCCAATGGCGGCAGGCAAATGACCATCGATGTTCAGGACGCAGACATCAAGGCCGTGCTGCGTCTGCTGGCGGAAGAGGGAAGGGTCAGCATCGTTTCCGGCGACGACGTCAAGGGGACGGTGACGCTGCAGATGAAGAAGGTCAGCTGGGAGCAGGCGCTGGATACGATCCTGGAGATCAAGGGCCTCGGCAGAAAGCAGGCCGGAAACGTCATCACCGTCATGAGCATGGACAAGATCAAGAAGGATGAGGCCGACGCGCAGGCGCGTGAGGTCCTGAAACGCAAGGCGCAAGACGAGAAAAAGAAGATCGATCAGGCGCTCCTTGCCGAGAAGGGAATCCTTCGCCAGGTGTCGATCGAAGCAAGGATCGTCGAGGCTACCGACAACTTCACCCGCAAACTCGGCGTCCAGTGGGGCGCCGGGGTCAGCGGCCATGTCGGCGCCTATCCATTCGGAGCGATGATCGGCACGAACTCCAGCACCACCGGCGTCACCAGCCTGCCCGGCGGCATCGGGCTCACGAGCAGCAATCTTGCCGTCAATTTTCCAATGGCGATCGCCGCGCCTTCCATCGGTCTGATCATCGGGGGGTCTCAGGCTGTTTTGGACGCCCAGCTTGCCGCATTGGAATCCACAACCAACGGGAAACTCCTTTCAGCGCCCAAAGTCACGACGATGGAAAACATCAAAGCGTCGATCAAGCAGGGTGAAGAAATTCCTTACGTCACACGCGACTCGCAGGGCAATCCCAGCGTGAACTTCAAGGAGGCTGTCCTGAAGCTGGAAGTGACGCCCAAGATCACGCCCGAAGGCAAGATCTCCATGATCATCAAGGCCTCCAACGACCGGCCGAATTACGCTCAGGCTTCGCTCCTTCAGGGGAATGTCCCCATTTTCAAGAGTGAAATCGACTCCCAGGTGGTTGTCTCCGACGGCGGAACGATCGTGATCGGCGGCATCCAGAAGAGTGAGGATTCGACCGGTGTCAGCGGCGTACCCTGGTTGTCCAAGATCCCGATTCTTGGCTGGTTGTTCAAAACGGAGGACATCACCAAGACACGCACGCAACTGCTGATCTTCGTGACGCCTTCGGTCATCAAGGGTGAACCGCCCGTGGAGAAAGCGGACCTCTTGAAGGGATGACCACCTTTCCGGCACGATTTACCGCCCGCCGCAGACCCCTGCGGCGGGTTTTTTTTCATCGGCGCGAAAGAAAACCGGATTCAAAGTCTTTCTTGACAGGGTAGGGGGGCTGTGTTAGCGTTCGACCGCTTGTAAGTTTCGGGAAAAACACTGCAAAATCACAATCCTGCAAGGCTAATATGGCGGATGAAAATCTCCAGGGGCAGAAGGCCTTCTTGGACCAAGCCGAAGCGCTCTTCGCGAACCGCCTTTACAGGGAGGCCGCGGAGGCAGCGGAATCCCGGCTTCGAGACCATCCCGCGGACATTGATGCCAGCGTTATCCTTTGCCGAGCCTTCATCGGGATGGAACGGATGCAGGAGGCGATGCGATGTCTGGGAGAGATTGAGGGCGCCGTCCTCGGATTTTCGCGTCTCTATGCCTTGCTCGGGGACCTGTGCCGCCGGAAGGGACTGCGGGATGAGGCGGTCGTCTATTACCGAAAATTCCTTGCTATTCATCCTTGCTCTTCGATCACCGAAGACGTGAACGGCCACCTGGACGAGCTCCTCCGCGAGACGTCCGCAGCCAAATCGGTCGACGGAACAGATGCGGAAACAACGTCGCTGGCCGCCGATTTTCAGACCGTGACCGTGGCGGACCTGTATGTCCGACAAGGACACCTGGAAGAAGCGGCCGAATTGCTGGAGAGAATCCTGCAAAGGGATCCGGAAGATCCGCAGGCCGCGAGGTTGATCTCCGAGGTCCGGGAGAAAATGGCGATGCACCGGACAGAGACCCCGGAAAAGGGAAGGGAACATCGCCTCGTTGATGAACTGCAACGATGGTTGGATAACATCGAACGGATGCGCCCGCATGGAACCTGATCGTGCTTTGCTGAATCGGCGTCTAGGCCGCCTCCGGGGTCTTCTTGGCGCCGGCGACGGGGAAGCCGTCCTGATCCTGGACCTCAAGAATATCCAATATCTCGTTGGTTTTACCGGCAGCGACGGCGCGCTCTTTGTTGCGCCCGATTCCGCAGTGCTTCTGGTGGACGGCCGTTACGAGAATCAGGCGAAGAGGGAGGCGGCCGGCGTGGAGGTCCGTCGATACAGCGATAAGCTCTCCGGAATTGCCGGGGCCGTCTCCGAAAGCGCGCGCGGGCGCATTCTTTTCGATGCGGCGGTGATGACGGTTGAAACCCACACAAAACTGGTCGAAAAACTCCCCCGCATCCATCTGTCGCCGGCGCCGGCGGACCTCAACCGGCTTCGCGCGGTCAAGGAGGAATGGGAAATCGACCGGATGCGGAAGGCGGCGCGCATTGCCGGCGATGCCGTGCTGGCCGTGCTGGACTCCGTTCGGCCCGGCGTGCAGGAGAGGGACATCGCCATCGAACTGGAGTTCAAGATGCGGCGTCTCGGCGCAGACGGCATTGCCTTTCCCTCCATTATCGCCTCCGGCGAGAATTCCGCACTGCCGCACGCCGCGCCCGGCAGTCGCCGCATCCGGGAGCACGACGTGATCGTCATGGATTACGGGGCGGTTGTCGAGGGATACCGGTCCGACGAAACCATCACGGTATCCGTGGGAAGACCGCCGGGCGAATTTCAAGAAGCATACGCCGCAGTCCGCGAGGCCCATGACACGGCGATGCGGGCCGTCCGGAGCGGCGCCGTATGCGGATCCGTCGATGCCGCTGCGAGGGGTTTTCTCTCCGAGAAGGGCTGGGGGCCTTTCTTTACACATGGAACGGGCCATGGCGTGGGACTGGATGTGCACGAATATCCCCGGTTGGCTGCCGCGGTCGACGATCTCCTCGAGACGGAGATGGTCGTGACGATCGAACCGGGAATCTACCTGGCGGACCGCTGGGGCATTCGGATCGAGGATATGGCACGCGTTCGGAACGACGACGGCGAGATCTTGACGGCCTTGGCAAAAGACCCTATGGTACTGTAACGATTGTGCGGGCGAAGGGATGAGGCCGGGGATTGCCGCGAGCGAACCCAATAAAAAAAACAGGACAGGATGAGGACGTATGAAGGTCTTTCCGGATGATCTGCTGTACAGTTCAGAACACCTCTGGGTAAGAGTCGATGGGGATGTCGCCACCATTGGTGTGACGGACTTCGCACAGGAAAAATTGGGAGAAGTGCTCTCCGTCGAACTGCCGGAAGCGGATACGGAACTCGAAAGGGACGAGCCTTTCGGGACCATTGAATCAGCCAAGTCGATTGTCGAATTGATTGCGCCCATCAGCGGGGTTGTGGTCAGTGTCAACGAAGATATCACCGACGATGTGGGAATCATCAACAGCGATCCCCACGACACAGGGTGGCTGATCGTCGTCGAAATGAAGGACATCGAAGAACTGGACGACTTGATGGAATCGCGGACCTACCACGATTTCATCGCGCAGGAAACGGAAGTCGACTGATGCTGGCCGTTTCTTGGCGAGTCCTCCCGCATGGTTCGTGGACGGCCCGGGAAAATATGGCCATGGATGAAGCCGTCTTCCGCGTACGCCAGCGCCTCAAAACGCCTCCGACCCTGCGATTCTATACATGGCGCTCGCCGGCCGTGTCCGTGGGCTATTTCCAGGACATCGAGAAAGAAATCGATGTGCAGTTCTGTTCCCGGGCGAGCCTGGACATCGTGCGGCGTCCGACCGGCGGCAAGGCGGTATTGCACGAAGATGACCTCACGTATTCCGTCATTTCCGGCGCGGGAGATCCCCTGTTTCCCTCCGACATTCTCGGAACGTACCGCGTCATCAGCCGGTGCCTGGCGCGGGGATTTGAAGAGATCGGTGTCGGCGTCCGGATGGCCGAGGAGGGAAGGAGCGGTCGGGGCGACGCCTCCTGTTTTGCGAGCCCTTCCCGCTATGAACTCCTGGTGGGAGATCGGAAGATCTGCGGTTCGGCGCAGGTCCGGTCTCACGGGTCCTTTTTGCAGCACGGATCCATTCTGCTCGATTTTTCGCCGGAGAAGAATGCCGCTCTTCTGAAAACGCGCGCCGGGGATCGGCAGAGGCTGGTGAGGTCGCTTCGGGCTTCCGTGACCTCACTGCGTGAAGAGCTGCGGAGTGCCGCCGATCCAAAGGAGTTGTGCGGCGTGTTCCAGAGAGCGTTTTCCATCACCCTCGGCGTCGACCTTCAGCCCGGCAGTCTTTTCCCGGAAGAGGAGCGGTGGATGGACAGGCTCCTGACGAAGAAATACTCCGATCCGATGTGGAACTTGAAAGGCAGGGCAAGCAAAGATGGACTGGAATAGATGGATCCGGAGGGAAGTTCTGGCGCAGAAGGCCTATGCGGTTGAAAGCGCGTCTTGCCGGATCAAACTCGACGCCAACGAAAATCCGTTTTCCCTTCCCGGAGACCTCCACGAGGAATTTCTGCGGCGGGTCAGGGACATCCTGCTGAACCGATATCCCGAGGCGGGCTCCGTGGAAGTCTGCCGGCGCTACGCCGATTTCTTCGGGGTGGGGAAGGACATGGTCATGGTCGGAAACGGTTCCGACGAACTGATCCAGATCCTCTGCACGGCGACGGGCGGTGCGGATACGCGCGTTCTGCTCCCCGTTCCCACTTTTGCGATGTACCGGATCGCGGCGCAGAATCTTGGACACGGCCTCCTGGAAATCCCGCTCGATGACCAGTTCGATCTGGATCTCGATCCCCTGCTGGAGGCGATTGCCGAACGGCAGCCGTCCCTGACATTTCTCAGCTATCCGAACAATCCGACCGGGAACTGCTTCCGGTCCGAGCGGATCGAGGCGGTTCTTGACGCCTCGCCGGGAATCGTGGTTGTTGATGAAGCCTATTTCCATTTCTCGGGCAGGACTTTTCTTCCGCTGCTTTCGCGGTATGCCAATCTCGTCATCCTGCGAACGCTCTCCAAGGCCGGTTTTGCCGCGATGCGGATCGGTTTCCTGATCGCCTCGCCCGCCCTGGTACATGAGCTCAACAAGGTGCGGTCTCCCTACAACCTGAACGCCTTTTCGCAGGCGGCGGCCGGTTTCTGCCTCGATCACGACAAGGAACTCCAGGCGCAGGTGCGGGAGATCCTCCGCCTTCGGGCAGATCTGGAACGGGAATTGGGGGGTCTGGAAGGAGTACGTCCCTATCCGACCGACGCCAATTTCATATTTTTTCGTTGCCTTTTTGACGCAGATCGAATATACAGGGGGCTCTTCAGCAGGGGGGTGCTGGTCAAGGCGTTCGGCAGCCCCGCAGGTATCCGGGACTGCATGCGCGTGACCGTTGGAACTGCTGAGGAAAACAGGGGATTTATCGAGGCGATCAAAGGAGTACTCGCTGAAGTAAGGAGCGTGATCTAAAATCCTCAATATGCAAAGGGTAGTCTACGGCATGTGCCTCTGGAGAGGCATGCGCCGTGCTGCCCTTTTTTTATGCCATGGGAACGGCGTTACTTGCGGGTGGAGACGATCATGAGGATGCTGCTGGTACTGGAAGACGGGAAGGCCTTTGCGGGCGATTCGTTCGGTTTCGACGCGGAGGTTTGCGGATGGGTCCGTAGCGATACCAACATCGTCGGGTATCAGGAACTCCTGACAGACCCGGACAACCGGGGGTGCATCGTCAACATGACCTATCCCCATATCGGCAACTATGGCGTGAATCCGGATGATCAGGAATCGGCAAGTGTGCACGCGGCGGCGCTCATCATCCGGGAGAAAAGCCGGATGTACAGCAACTGGAGGGCGAAGGGCTCTCTGGAAGATTTCATGGCGGAACAGAAGATCGTGGGCATGGAGGGCGTTGACACGCGGACACTGGCCCTGCACCTCCGGGATTTCGGGGAGATGAGGGGCATTGTCGGGCCGGAAAGCGTTTCTGCAGCGAAGCTGCTGAAGAAACTGAAGCAATCCCGACCTCCCCATGCGGCGGAGTTGATCCGGGAAGCGGCGGAGCCGGACCGGCTCGCCGGGGCGTTCTCCGGAGACGGAGGTATCCGCGTCGCGGTCCTGGACCTGGGGATCCGCAGGAGCCTGATCGGACAATTGCGGCAGTGCGGCTGCGACCTTGCGGGCGTCGGGCCGGAGACCTCCTGGTCAGACATCGAAGCGATGAAACCGGACGGCTTGTTCGTGTCCAACGGCCCCGGGGATCCGCGCGAGCTGACGGCACCGGCCGCCGAACTCCGCAAGGCCATGGGGAATCTCCCGATCTTCGGTGTGGCGCTCGGATGCCAGCTGCTGGCGCTGGCGGCTGGAGGCGCTGTCGCGCCTATGAAGACCGGCCATCACGGCGCGAATTATCCGGTCCGGGACGAACAATCCGGCCGCACGCTCATCACCTGCCAGAATCACCGTTTCGTTGTCGACGCGGATGCTCTGAAAGGCAATGGCCTTCGGCCTTGGTACGTAAATCTGACGGATCACTCCATCGAGGGAGTTGTCTCCGAAGACGAAGCCGTTTTCGGCGTGCAGTTTACGCCGGCGGCGGACGACGAGGGAAGACCGAATGATCATCTGCGCCGGTTCGCTGAAATTGTGAAGGACCGGAGGGCGCGCTCTCGGCGATGAGACTTGGGAGTTGCCCAGCGGATGCGTAGCGGAACGGTCCTGAAAAAGGCCATGCCGGTGCCGCCGCAACGGGTGGAGAGGGGATTGTAGGGAAATATGCCGAAACGAAATGACTTGAAGAAGATCCTGCTGATCGGATCCGGCCCGATCGTGATCGGGCAGGCCTGCGAGTTCGATTACTCCGGTTCTCAGGCCTGCAAGGCCCTCAGGGAAGAAGGTTACTCCGTCGTCCTGGTGAACAGCAATCCGGCGACCATCATGACCGATCCCGGCATGGCCGACCGGACCTATATCGAGCCCATCACCCCTGAAATCGTGGAGAGGATCATCGCACGCGAGCGTCCCGATGCCGTCCTGCCGACCCTGGGCGGCCAGACCGCGCTCAACATATCGGTGTTCCTGGACAAGGCCGGTGTCTTCAAGAAATACGGCGTCGAGGTGATCGGTGCGCGCGCCGATGCGATCGCCCGGGCGGAGGACCGCGAGCTCTTCAAGCAGGCCATGCTGGAGATCGGGGTCGGCGTTCCGGACAGCGGCATTGCGCGCAGCATCGCCGAAGGCATGGAGATCGGGCTGAAAATCGGATTTCCCCTGATCCTGCGTCCCGCCTACACCCTTGGAGGAACGGGCGGATCCACGGCCTACAACAAAGAGGAATTGCGCGAATACCTCGGCAGGGCCATCGAATACAGTCCCGTCGGCCAGGTGCTTGTGGAGCAGTCCGTTCTCGGCTGGAAGGAAATTGAATTTGAAGTATTGCGCGACAGCGCGGACAACGTCATCATCGTGACCTCGATGGAGAACGTCGATCCGATGGGCGTCCACACCGGCGACAGCGCCGTCGTTGCTCCCGCGCAGACCCTGACGGCGAAGGAATATGCAAACTACGCGGCCCTGTGCCGCAAGATCATCCGCAAGATCGACGTTACCGGAGGCGGCGTGAATATCCAGTTCGCCGGCAATCCGGACGACGGCCGGGTGGTGATCATCGAAGTCAATCCGAGGCTTTCCCGCAGCTCGGCCCTGGCTTCCAAGGCGACGGGGTTTCCGATTGCCCGCGTGGCGACGAAGCTGGCCGTCGGTTATCGGCTGGATGAAGTTCGGAACGAGATCACCGGCAGGACGTCCGCTCTCTACGAGCCAACCATCGACTATTGCGTATTCAAGATCTCCCGGTTCACCTTCGAGAAATTTCCCACGGCCGATCCGACGTTGAACACGTCGATGAAGGCGGTGGGCGAGGCGATGTCCATCGGGCGGAATTTCAAGGAGGCCTTCCAGAAAGGGCTGCGCTCTCTGGAAACGGGTCGTTTCGGATTCGGCGCCGACGGAAAGGATGTCTTGACGAATCCTTCGGAGAATCTGGAGAAGATCCGCGAGAAGCTCCTGATCCCGAATGCCGAGCGGTTTTTCTATGTCCGCTATGCCTTCCAGGCCGGGATGACGATCGAAGAGATTTTTCAGCTGACGAAGATCGACCGGTGGTTCCTTTTCAACATGAAGGAGATCTTCGATCTCGAAATGAAACTGAGGTCGTTCCGTTTTCAAGGCGGGAAGGGGCAGTTCGGGGGTTGGAAGAAGACCTTCCCGATGGAACTTGTTGCCGAAGCGAAGAAATCCGGATTCTCCGACGTCCAACTGGCGCACATCCTCGGACTGGACGAGCAGACAATAAAGAAGATGAGGGCCAAGGCGCGGATGACGCCGGTGTTCAAACTTGTGGATACCTGCGCCGGCGAGTTTCCGGCGGCGAAGCCCTATTACTATTCCTCGTACGAGACGGTGGAAGAGAGCATCCGCACGGACCGGCCGAAGGTCGTTATTCTGGGAGGGGGTCCCAACCGCATCGGGCAGGGAATCGAGTTCGACTACTGCTGTGTCCACGCATCGCTGGCCCTGCGCGAGATGGGCTACGAGAGCATCATGGTGAACTCCAACCCCGAAACCGTCAGCACCGACTACGACACGTCGGATAAATTGTACTTCGAACCGCTGACGAGGGAGGATGTCCTGAACGTGGTCGAACTGGAGAAGCCGATCGGCGTGATCGTCCAGTTCGGCGGGCAGACGCCGCTCAATCTCGCGGTTCCGCTGGCCAAGGCCGGTGTTCCTATCTGGGGCACGACACCGGACAGCATCGACCGGGCGGAAGACCGGAAACGATTTCAGGCGCTCCTGAAGAAACTCAACCTCATTCAACCCGATAACGGAACCGCGCGATCCTTCGCCGAGGCGAAGAAGGTGGCGGATAAGATCGGTTATCCCGTGATCGTTCGTCCCTCCTATGTGCTGGGCGGCCGGGCGATGGAGATCGTGTACGATGAAGGAGGGCTGGCGGACTTCATGAAGAAGGCCATCACGGTCTCTCCCCAGCATCCGATTCTGATCGACAAGTTCCTCGAAGACGCGATTGAAATCGACGTGGACGCCGTCTCCGACGGAGAGACAACGGTGATCGGCGGGATCATGGAGCATATCGAAGAAGCGGGGATCCATTCAGGCGACAGCGCTTCCGTGATTCCTCCCCACACGCTGGACAACCGGCTGATCCGGTCGATCAAGGACAACACCTATGCCCTCGCGCGGGAGCTTCGCGTCAAGGGGCTGATGAACATTCAGTATGCGATCCGCAACGACGTCGTGTACGTCCTGGAGGTGAACCCGCGCGCCTCGCGGACGGTGCCATTCGTGAGCAAGGCGACGGGGGTTTCACTGGCGAACCTGGCGACGAAGATCATGGCCGGCAAGACGCTCGCGGAATTGCATTTCACCGAAGAGGTCGAGATTCCCCATGTGGCGGTGAAGGAATCCGTCTTTCCCTTCGCCCGCTTCCCGGGTGTGGACGCCATCCTGGGACCGGAGATGAAGTCGACGGGAGAAGTCATGGGGATCGATACTTCCTTCGGCAAGGCCTTCGCGAAGTCTCAGATTGCCGCGGGTACGAATCTGCCGAAGGCGGGCAAGGTGTTTATCAGCGTCACCAACAAGGACAAGCGGCAGGTCGTCTTCTTGGCCAAGCAGCTCGAGCATATGGGATTTTCACTCCTGGCTACGGCGGGAACGGGAGCCGCCCTGCAGCACAACGACATCGCAGTGCAGGTCCTCCCGAAACTCTCGGAGGGACGGCCCAACATCGTCGATTTCATGAAGAATCGGGATGTGGTGCTGATCATCAACACCTCCAGCGGGAAAAAGCCGCGGGAGGACACGGTCTACATCCGCGCGACGGCGGTTCAGCATTCGATCCCGCTCGTAACGACCATTTCGGGCGCCCAGGCAGTCGTGAACGCCATCGAGACGATCCGGAGAGAAGACAGTTCGGTGAAGACGATCCAGGAATATCATCAGGACATCGCCTCGCGCCGTTGAGGAGTCCGCGGCGGAGGCGGGGAGAAAAAACAGATTTTGTAACGACAAAATAGAAAGGGTGGTCTGGCATTGGAAGTCAAGGTATTCGATAATGATGTGGAGAAGGCGTTAAAGATCCTCAAAAACAAGCTGTCCAAGAGCGGCCTTTTCAAGGAACTCAAGCTTCGCAGGGCCTATGAAAAACCGTCGGTCAAGCGAAAGAGAAAGGCCATCGAGGCGCGCAGGAGATTCGCAAAAGTGCAGCGCCGACGGCATGCCTGAAATCCGACCAGAAGCGCTTTCTCAAGCGGCCGAGCCGCAGGGGATGGCGAGACAATGATCGGAAGAGGAGCGGGAGATGCTCACCGAAGCTACGGTAGCATCGATCATCGGGAACGCAGTTGATTGGGGAAAGACGCTGATGGCGGGAGGAAACCTCCTGGAAGGCGGGAGTCCGCCGGAAACGCGCCTTTTTCCGGTCTGATTCCTGCGATCCGTCCGACAGACGGCAGGAAAGGGCAAATGGAGATGAGCGACGAGAAGCAATACCTCGTGGATGCCATATCCGTTGAGGAATCCTGGCGGATCTTCCGGATCATGGCGGAGTTCGTGGATGCCATCGAAACCCTCTCCGAGCTGCATGAGGCGGTGACGATTTTCGGATCGGCGCGGGTCAAGCCCGGGGATCTCTGGTATGAAAAGGCCCGGCTGCTCGCCCATCAACTCGCGCGCAAGGGGTTCAGCGTGATTACGGGCGGGGGTCCGGGGATCATGGAAGCCGCCAACCGCGGCGCCGCCGAAGGGGGCGGCAAGTCCGTCGGCCTCAACATCCGCCTGCCCTATGAACAGAAGCCGAACCCTTACGCAAACATCAGCCTGGACTTCAAATATTTTTTCATCCGCAAGGTCATGTTCGTCAAGTATGCGATGGCGTACGTGATTCTCCCCGGCGGCTTCGGCACCATGGACGAGTGTTTCGAGGCCCTGACCCTGATCCAGACGAAGCGCATCAAACCCTTCCCCGTCATCCTCATGGGAAGCGACTACTGGAAGGGATTGCTCGATTGGCTGAAGAGCTCCATGCTTTCCCAGTCGATGATCAGCGAGGAGGATCTCGATTTTCTCCATATCGTCGACGAACCGGAAGACGCGGTGCGACATATCCAGAAATTTGTGATTGTCTGAGGGAATGTTGAACGTCTCCCGATCCCCTGCCGGATTCTTTTTCCGCAGCCTCACCTCGATCCGAGACACGGTGGGAGCCTGACCGTTGGAACGCCGATCATCCCCTATAGAAATGAGCCTGGAGCAGGTCCTGGACGATCTTCAGAAGGGGAATGCGCCTTCCTGCTATCTCCTGTACGGAGAGGAAGAATATCGTCTGAAGAGCGCCGTCGACAAGATTCTCGACGGTCTCCTGCCGTCTCCGGATCGCGACTTCCAGCTCTTCGTGACGGAAGGAGAGGACGAGGACGTCGATCGGATCTGTGAATCCCTGCTCATGCCTTCGCTGTTTCCCGGACGCAAGGTCCTTCTTGTCCGGGATACACGCCTCCTGTCTTCCGCGGACACCTCGTCCGACCGCATCCACAAGATCCGTGACCTGGCCGACCAGGATCCTTCCCGGGCAGCCAGGGAATTCCTTCGGCTGATACGGCTTGCCGGGTGGTCTTCCGAGGATCTGGCGGGCGGAGGCGGGCGACGGATTCCCGAGGAAAGATGGCGCGAGGTCCTGGGCGAAGAAGCCGCCGCCGCGCTGCGAACGTGGCTGCCCAAGGTGCTGGCGGCCTGCGAAGGACTTCCCGGCGAATCGGCGCCGCCGGCGGAAAATGACGAAAGGCTTCTCCAGCTTCTGCTTGGGGGACTGCCGGAACAGAACCACCTCATTCTGACGGCCTCCTCCGCGGACCGGCGCAAGAGACTCTTCAAGGCGATTGCCGAATGCGGCGTGGTCCTCCATTTCCCCCGTGTGAAGAAGGAGGGAGTGCAGAAAGGTCAGCTCCGGGACGAGGCCCGGCAGCTTCTGCAGGCGGCCGGCAAGCAGCTTTCCCCGCCGGCCTGGGAAGTTCTTGGGCGGAAAACGGGCTTCGACCTGAGAACATCGATCACCGCACTCCGCCAATTGATTGACTATGCAGGCGACCGGTCCGTCATCGAGCCGGCCGATGTGGAGTCCCTGATCGGCAAGACGCGGGAAGAGTCGGTCTTCGATCTGACCGAGGCCCTGTCAAGAAAGGACGCGGTGCGCTGCCTGTCTTTGCTCGGAGAACTTCTGCGACAGGGGGTGCATCATCTGATGATCCTGAGTCTGATGACGAGGGAGATCCGGCATCTGCTCCATGCGCGGGTCTTTCTCGGCGAAGGGGGATTTTCGTCGGATTTTGACGCCGGTATGGAGTATCCCGCCTTTGTAAGGAAGGCCTACCCGCTTTTTCGCGATCGTTTTTCTTCCCCGGCGGGGAAGAAGAGCGGATCGCTGGCCGATTCGCATCCCTTTGTCGTTTTTCAGGCCCTGAAACGCTGCCGGTCTTTTTCGACGGATGACCTGGTGGGGTTTCTGGAAGAGCTGCTGCGGCTGGACGTTGCCTTCAAGTCCACGGCAGTCGATCCGCAGCTTTCCCTGGAGCGCTTCCTTCTCGGAGTCTGCCGGTAAGATAAGACGCGGCCCGTATGGGGGAATGCCGGTAAGGTCTCAACGGCTGCGTTGCTTCAGGGCATCGATGTCGTGGATGAGAATCCGGTTGCGCATCGTGCTGACGATGCCCCGGCTCCGCAGGACCCGCAATTCCTTGCTGATGCTTTCCCGCGTCACGCCGAACAGACCCGAGAGTTCCTTGTGGGAAAGACGGACTTCATAAGGCTGGGAGCCGTCGCCGGGTTCGCCTCTCTTGGCAAGGTCCAGCAGACGTCTGGCAAGACGTACGGATAAATTCAGGAAACAGATTTCCTGGAGAAGGTCGTCCGTACGCCGGAGACGAACAGAAAGGGCGAACAGGATCGCCTGGACTGAGGCTTCGTTCTGAATCAGAAAGGAAAGAAAGTCTTTGCGATTGAGTACATAAAGATGGCTGTCTTCCAGGGCCACGGCGTCGGCCGACCGCGGCATGCCGTCGAGCAGGGCCATCTCCCCGAAGAAATCGCCCCGGCCAAGGATCGCCAGCGCCACTTCCTCTCCCGCCTTGCCGGAAATGGAAATCTTGATGGATCCCTGCAGGATGATGTAGAGCGCCGTGCCTTCATCCCCTTTGCGAAAAAGGGTGTTGCCCTTCACAATGAGGCGCAGCCTCAGGAGCGAAGCAAGCTGGTTGCGGTCCGCCGGTTGGAGCGCCTCAAAGAGGGGAATCTGCTTGAGCAGGTCGATTGAACTCATTGCATTCTTTGGTTTTCCGCAGAGGTCTCTCTTTTACCTCAATCGTTCCCGGGCGTCAACGGATAGTTCGTGTGGCCGATATCACGCTTCGGGCGTGAGTTCCTTCACATTCTCGCCGGGAATAGAGTTGACAATATTGTAGAAATCCTCTTATCATACACGCCACAAAGGATTTCGGGCGCCTTGAGAAGGGCGCGCTCCCGGCGGGAGCGGCCCGGGGTGTAAGAACAAACAAACAGATCGACGAACAATGGGGAAGGGGAACGCGGCAGGATGTTGTCGCCCTATCGCATTGCAGAACGGTTGCCGGCCGCGTTGCGGCGGACAGGGCGCCGGAGCGGCCGGGACGGATTTTCCCTGGTCGAGCTTCTCGTCGTCATCGGCCTCATCGGGATCGTGGGGGTCTTTTCCATTCCCGCCTTCCAGCGGTACGCGACGAACGCCAATCTCAAAACGGCGGCCCGCGAGATCATGTCGGACATCAACAATACCAAACAGCGGGCGATTGAAGAGAACAACAATACCTATCGCATCACCTTCAGCACCGGTGGGAACAATTATGTCCTTTCCTGGACTGACGCGTCAGGGACGGCAAAGACACTGACGAAAAGCCCGACAAGTTCCGGCGCGGACGTCCGGATAACGGCGGTGACATTTGCCGGCGGCGTCATCTCTTTCCAGCGGCGGGGAACGACCACGGCGGGCAGCCTCACGCTGACGAACTCGCGTGGATCGACGGCGGCGATCACAGTCAATTTCACGGGAAGGGCCTATGCGCAGTTCACGATTCAATAATCGCGGCATCACCCTGATCGAGTCGATGATCGCGATCCTGATCCTCGGCATCGGACTCGTGGGTCTGCTGTCCATGCAGTCCCCCTCCTGGCGTGCGGCGGCGCGGACCGATTATCTCGGCCGGGCGGCCGAGATTTTAAGCAAGCAGCTGACGGACCGGGAATCGCTCATCATGAATCCCTGCAATACCGATGCGAACATCGCCCCTCCGACTGGAGAGACGAGGACGAGAAATGATACGATCCGGACCAGCGGTCAGGCCGCGAACCAGTCGGGGGACATCGCCTTCACCGTCGTGACGACGACGACGAGTCTCGGCGCGAACATCTGGCGCGTCACGGTCCGCGTCAGCTGGCCGCCGCTCAACAGCGCGGGCATCACCGAGAGCATTGTCGTCACAAGACAGGAACCGTTCCGTTTCGGGTGCACATGAAAAAGCAAAAAGGCTTCACACTGGTTGAGATCCTGATTTCGATTGTCGTGGGGATGGTGATCCTGCTCGCGGTCTATGCCGCCGTCGTCACGGGACAGCGGTCGACGTCGGGGATCGAACGGAAGGTCATCGCCGGGCAGGACGCCAGGGCCGCCCTGGAGCTGATGTCGATCGAGATCCAGATGGCGTCTTTCAATCCGACGATGACAACCGGCATATGGAGGGATCCGGGGGCCTGCGGATCGTCGGCCGCCAGTCCGGGGAACATGGGGATCCAGGCGGCGAGCGCGACATCCATCTCCGTGGAGATGGATGTCAACGAGAGCGGCGCGATCACAGACGCCTCCAACGAGGTCATCACCTATACCTATGACGCGGCGATTCAATACATAACGCGTGAGACGAATTGCGGCGGGGCCCAGCCCTTTCTCGGGGATACGGAAGCGAGCGGCAGGCCGAGGATCGTCCGCGTCATCAATACAGCGGCCGTGCCGGTGTTCCGGTATTACAACGGGCAGGGGACGGAGCTGACCTCGTTTCCCGGCGATATCCCGAACATCGCCCGGATCGAGATCACCCTCTGGGTGGAGACGGAAGACGTGGATCCGAATCTCCAGCAGCGGCGCCGGTTCATCTATTCCACGAGCGTTATTCCGAGGAACCATGTCATTGGAATGCAGTAGGTGCCGAGGGATGGTAAGTATGCGAAACGAGAAAGGCTTCGCCCTGGTGACGGCGATCCTCGCCATCATGATCCTCATGGCCCTGGGAATCATGGCCATCACCATTTCTACCGGCGATCTCAAGATCAGTTCACGCGTCGTCGGCGAGAAAAAGGCCATGAGCGCCGCCGAGACGGGCCTCCACAGACTCATGTCGACATTCGATCCGGGAGGAACGGTATCGACGGCCTGGGCCCAGGTGGACGCGGCGACGGACGCGGCGTCGCGGTACAGGATCGATTCGTGGGGCCGGCCCGCGACGGGACCGGAGATGCTGCCGCTGTCCGGATATTCGATCGGCGGGGGGCAGCAGTGGGGTCAGCGGCGCTATGTCGCCACTGTCACCGGCGAGAACACGAACTACAAAAGTTCCGTCCAGATCGATACGGGAATGGGATACGGTCCCATCGAGATCTCTACCATGTTGAGATAGGAGGTTCCATGAGGACGAAGACGTTCCGCGCCCTCCTGCTGGCTTTTCTTGCGGGTTTCCTGGCGGTCGGAGCCGTTGACGCAACGACGGTTCCCGAAGGGGAAGAGGCGCTGTTTACCAACTCCGTCGCCCCCGATGCCCTGATTGTCCTGGACCTGTCGGGAAGCATGCTTCTGCCGCCGCCCGGGGACACCCTCTATATCCCGTCGGCCGACACCTGCCAGGGGAGCGGCGTTCCCCACTACAGCACCAGCGATGCAACGCACAGCAAGGCCTGCACCTTCAGCGCCTACAGCGGAGATTCCGTCCCGCGGTACAGCAACAGCTCCTGCGCGGGCCCTTTCTATACCTCCTCCCAGACAGGTTATACGACCGACTGCCGGCGCGTCCACATCGCCCGGCGGGCCCTCTTCGACGTCCTCGACGACAACGACGACAATACCGTCAACAGCACGGACGAGTCCAAACTCGGCGTCCGTATCGGCTACATGCGTTTCACCGACGGCGATGATACGGCCGCCGCCTACAGCACTGGCAACAACAGACTGATCCGGTCCATCGGCTCCAAGTACAGCCTCATCTACTGCGCCAGCAACAGCTCCTGCACCATCGGCTCCACGACATCCAGCGCCAGCATCGTCGACAGCGACGACTGGCCGAACAGCGGCACGCCCCTCGTCTCGTCGCTGAACGAGGCCAGGCTCTACCTTGACGTCGACAAGGCGGCCGACGATGCCGGGGCCTGCCGCCAGAAGTTCGTCATCCTGGTCAGCGACGGGGCGGACACCTACTCCTGCAGCGGCAGCGGCACGGAGACGCAGTCGGATCAGTACAAGCGGCGCCGGGAATCTGTCGCCAAAGCCAAGGCCCTGAGGGACGCGGGCTACCGCGTCTTCGTCGTCGGTTTCGGCGCCGGGATGCCGTCGTATCTTCAGAACACGCTCAACTGGATGGCCTATTACGGCGGTACGGACAATCCCAATACCTCCAACTCGGGCTCCACGACGGCTTACAGCATCGCGGCCTGCGATCGCGATACGGACGTGACTGGCTGCTGCCCCGACACCGAGGCCGCCTGTTATCCGTCGGGCGTGGCAGGCTGTGGAACGTCAACCACAACGGGAACGTGTCCGGATTGTTTTGCGGACAGCAACGATCCTGGAAATACATCGCTTTCGGGATATGCCTTCCTGGCCTCGGATGCCGACCAGCTTGCCCACTCTCTGAAGGCGGCCATCAACATCGTCAGGGAGGCCACCTACTCCTTTTCCCAGTCTTCGATCCAGTCTTCGCGAACCCAGGACGAGAACTACATCTACGAGGGTTCCTTCCAGCCGATCAGCGATGACCCTTTCTGGATCGGCCATTTCAAGAAATATCAGCTACAGGACGACGGGTCCGTGGGGAGCCAGTTGTGGGACGCGGGCGAGGTCCTCCGGGACCGCGACGCCGCGACGCGGACGATGATGACCTACAAGGCCGGCGCGATGACGGACTTCACGACGGCCAACATCACCGCCGCGAATCTCGATGTTTCCACCGCAACGGAACGGGACAACATCGTTGCCTATTTCCGCGGCAGTTCCACACCCGACAACTGGAAGCTGGGCGATGTCTTCCGCGCGACGCCCATCACGGTAGGGGCGCCTTCGGCCTATTTCGACGACATGCGGGATCTCAGCGGTCCGCCGAACGCCTTCGCCACGCACCGTACGAACCACACGCGGTCCTCCACGGGGACCAATCCCAAACGAATCGTGCTTGCGGGCGCCAACGACGGACAGCTGCATGCCTTCAAGACGGGCGACGGCGCCGAGGCCTGGAGCTTCATCCCTCCGAACGTGCTGTCGCGATTGAAACTGATTGCCCACACGGCCCATCCGACGACGCTCCCGCATCAGTACTACGTGGACGGTCCCGTCACAGTCGCCGACGTCTGGACGCCGGCGACGGCATCCGACGGGACGAGCAAACAGGCCGCGGACTGGCATACGCTCCTCGTTTTCGGGGAAGGCCGCGGCGCCGGATCGAACCTCTGGAGTTCCTCGACTTCCTGCGATTCCGGTTTCAGCGGGACCTATTCGTCGACTACTCCCTACTACTGCGGCTACTATGCCCTGGACCTCAGCCACCGGACGTCGGCGGGCGCGGTCACGGCGACCGAGAGCAGCATCTTCTACAGCAGTCTGAATCCCCAGTACAGATGGATCCTGGGCGGAACCGGCGCGACCGGCGGGTTCTCTTCGACGACGGGTCCTTACATGGGGGCCCCCTGGAGCAGGCTGATGACCGGGCGGGTGCTCGTCGGCGGCAACGAGAGATGGGTCGGCATCGTCGGCGGTGGCACGTACTCGGCCGGCGCCGCCGACAGCGGAAAGGGTTTCTTCGTCATCGACCTCGCCGACGGTTCGATCCTGTGGAGCTACACAAAATCCACCGATACCAACCTCGACAACCCGATGCCGGCGCCTCCCTCCATCGTCGATACGGACAACGACGGTTTCATCGATACGGTGTACCTTGGCGACCTGGGGAGCAACATGTGGCGCTTCAAGTTCTGCCGGAAGACGGACGGCGATACGTGCGGAACGTCGGACTGGACAGGCGGACGGCTCTTTGCGGCCACCGCCGGCTCCGGTATCCGTCCCATCTACACGACGGCGGCCGTGGTGAAGGACAAGACCGGGAACCTCTGGGTCTACTGGGGGACCGGCGACAAGACGGATCCGACGGATCCGTCCGCCCAGGAGAAGTTCTTCGGCCTCATGGACGCCGACCGGACAAGCACGCGGACGGTCAGCGATATGGACAACATCACAAACGATGAAGGCTATTACAACACCCCCGGAAAATACGGCTACTACATCAACCTGGCCGGACACGGAGAGAAGATGCTCGCCGATCCCACCGTCTTCGGTGGCGTCGTCTATTTCACGACCTTCACGCCTCCAAGTGGAACGGATCCCTGCGAGCAGGGCGGCGCGGCGAGTCTCTACGGCCTGGATTTCAAGACCGGTGCGGGGGCGCTTCCCATCACCGACACACCCCGCAGCATGAGCATCGGTTCGGGCATACCCTCGGCGCCCGTCGTATCGCTCAAGCCGGGCGGCGGGACGACGCCCGATCTCTACATCACCGCCAGCGGCGGCGGCGGCATCGGCGCCCAGACACAGCGGGCGAACATCAACCCGCCGGGGATGGCCAACCGGACGAACATGCTCTACTGGAAAGACAAGAGGATCGAGCCGTAAGAAGATTGTGTGGTTGAATTGCAGCAAGGAGAGGCCGCCCGATGCAGCGTGCATCGGGCGGCCTTTTTTCAACGGCCTGCCGGCTAGAGTTTTTTCAGCCTGGCCAGGGCGGTCCTTTTCCTTTTCGAGAGCCGGTGCGCGGCGCCTTTCTTCTTCCTGCCGCACCGGTCTTCTTCATCCTCACCTTCGTTGTCCCTTTCGCAGAAATCACCGGAAGCGCCTGCCTCTTCCATCCGCCGCTCAAATGTGGGCGAGGGAATCGCCGTATAACCCCTGCGTTCCGCAAAATCGGCGATGCCCCGATCGGATGTCACAACCACGATTTCCTCGCCCGCCGCTGAAATCATCCGCTTGATGAGCTCGTCGGCCTGCTCGCCCCGGCAGGAATAGAGGATGTCGATCCCCTGTTCGCGGTCGCGTTCCTCGCTGCAGGAGCCGTTTTTCCAGCCGTCGAAAACGACGGAAATGCGGTGCCCCCGGCTGCGGCGATAGGGGGCAAGACGCCGGATCAGGGCCTTGCGGCCCTCTTCAAGGCTCGTGCGCTCCATCCGTCTCAGGACGTCGGATTGGCGGATCAGATTGTAGCCGTCGATGATGATATGCATGGACCTTCCTGAAACTTGCGGCCCCCTTTTCCTGTGCCCGCGAGAGGAAATGAAGATGTCGTTGTAAGGGGCAAGCGAGCTGTGCTATAAGCTGAACGCCGGTCATTTTCCCGATCCGGCAAAATCTTGAACCATTGTACAGAAGATCTTTGCGAAAGTCAGCATTCTCTTCGTTACCGATCCTGGAGGGGGTGGAGATATGGACGTGAAGAAGGTGTGCGTGCTGGGAGCGGGGCTCATGGGAAGCGGCATCGCCCAGGTTTGCGCCCAAGCGGGGTACGGCGTAGCGATGCGCGACATCGAGCAGAGATTCGTCGACGGGGGCATGAACACGATCCGCAGGAACCTGGCCCGCGACGTTGAAAAAGGCCGGAGGAAGAAAGAGGAGGCGGAGGCGATCCTGGGGAGAATTGCTCCGACGCTCGACCTCAGGGAAGCGGCCCGCGACGCCGACATCGTCGTGGAGGTCGTCATCGAAGTGATGGACGTCAAGAAGAAGGTCTACCGGGAACTCGAGGAGATCGTCACGGAGGACTGCCTTTTTTTCACGAACACCTCCGGCCTGAGCATCACGGAGATGGCATCCGTGACCAAGCGCCCCGATCGCTTCATCGGGACGCACTTTTTCAATCCGGTGCCGGTCATGAAGCTCCTGGAGATTATCCGCGGCTATGAAACCTCCGAGGAAACCCTGGCCGCCGCCAAAGACTGGGGGAAGAGGATCGGAAAGGATGTGATCGTGGTCCGGGAGGCGCCGGCCTTCGTTGTCAACCGCATCCTCTGCACGATGCTCAACGAGGCCTTTTTCGTCCTTGGGGAGGGGATCGCATCGTCGGAGGACATCGACAAGGGTATGATGCTGGGATGCAATCACCCCATCGGGCCGCTTGCCCTGTCAGATCTCGTCGGAAACGATACGCTCCTGCGGGTCATGGAGTACATGCACAGCGAACTGGGGGATAAGTACAAGCCCGCCCCTCTGCTTCGCCAGATTGTGAGGGCTGGACGGTACGGTCGCAAAACGGGTCGGGGAGTCTTCGAGTACAAGTAAGACGAAGGCCCTCCGCGGCAGCGGAAGACGACCGGTCATGCAGAGAGAATCGGACAAGAAATCCAGAGGGGGGAGGTGGTTTGTTCTTGGGCCCTTCGGCATTTGCCGGGGGCCGATATTGACCCACACGGAGCAGTAACGGGGATGTTGCAGACGTTCGGACGCGCTTCCGGGGCGCCCGGGGGCGGCTTTTTTCAGGGGGAAAAAGGAGGAGGGGGATTATGCCGGAAAAGGTCTATGCAGCAGGTGAAAATTACCAGTACCAGCTGATCATCAAGCACATCCTGGAAACACCGTTATTCTTCGCTCCCGATCAGGAGATCGTCTATCGGGACAAGGTCCGTCTCACCTACCGGAAGATGTATGAACGGGTTCACCGCCTTGCGGGCGGCTTGACGAAGCTGGGCGTCAAACCCGGCGACACAATCTGCGTCTTCGATTTCGACAGCCACCGCTACCTGGAATGCTTCTTCGCGATTCCGATGATGGGAGCCGTCCTGCATACGCAGAACTGGCGGCTTTCTCCCGAGCAGATCCTCTACACCATGAACCACGCCGAAGATGCCGTTGTCCTCATCAACGCCGAATTCCTGCCGCTCCTCGAGGCCGTGTGGGACAAGCTGACGACCGTGAAGAAGGTCGTGCTCCTGACCGACGACGGCCAGAAACCGGCCGCCAAAGTCCCGATCGACGCCGAATATGAAGAATTGCTGCAGGGGGCCCCGCCGCAGTACGATTTCCCGGATCTGGACGAATACACACGGGCGACGACATTCTATACGACGGGGACGACGGGTCTTCCCAAGGGCGTTTCCTTCTCCCACCGCCAGCTCGTTCTGCACGCCTGGGCGCTGATGATCGGCGCGGGGGCCTACGATTCACCCGGCCGGTTCCGCACAAGCGACGTCTACATGCCCATTACCCCCATGTTCCATGTCCATGCCTGGGGCATGCCCTATGCGGCGACGATCATGGGCGTCAAACAGGTCTATCCCGGAAAATACGAGCCGCCGATGCTGCTCAAACTCATCCTCACGGAAAAAGTCACCTTCTCGCATTGCGTGCCGACGATCATCCAGATGCTGGTCAACAGCCCCGTCGCCAAAAAAGTCGATCTCTCCCACTGGAAGGTCGTCATCGGCGGCGCCCGGCTGCCGAAAGGACTCGCCCAGGCGGCGATGGAACTGGGGATTGAGATCTTCGCCGGCTACGGCATGTCCGAGACCTGCCCGCTCATTTCGCTGGGCACCCTGAAGCCTCCCATGCTCGGTTGGCCGAACGAAAAGAAGGTGGACCGGCTGATCGCGACGGGACTCCCGGTGCCTCTGGTCTATGCCCGGGTCGTGGACGGGAACGACAAACCCCTGCCGCATGACGGCGCTTCGACGGGTGAGCTGGTGCTGAGGGCGCCCTGGCTCACGGAAGGCTACTGGAAGGATCCCGAGCGCACCCAGGATCTCTGGAAGAACGGCTGGCTTCATACGGGCGATGTGGCCTACATCGATCCCGAGGGTTACATCCAGATCACGGACCGCATCAAGGACGTCATCAAGACCGGCGGCGAGTGGATCTCTTCGCTGGAACTGGAAAACCTGATCAGCCAGCACCCGGCCGTCCTGGAGGCGGCGGCTATCGGCGTGCCCGATGCCAAATGGGGAGAGCGTCCGGCGCTGGTGATCGTCCTCCGGCCCGATGCCAAGGGCAAGGTGACGCCCGAGGAAGTCCGCGCCTTCATGGCCAAGTGCGCCGAAGAGGGGAAGATCCCCAAGTACGGCGTGCCGGACAAGTACCTCTTTGTCGACGAGATCCCGAAGACAAGCGTGGGAAAGATCAACAAGATTGCGCTCCGGGAAAAGTATACGGCATGAGAAGCGCCGCGGACCGGCGCATGAACAGTTTTGCTGGGGAGGGGAAATTATGGATTTCGATTTGACAGACGAATTGAAGATGCTCAAGGAGATGGCCGGGAAGTTCGCCCAGGCGGAGCTCACCGGACTGTCCCGCGAATGCGACGAGGGGGAAAAGTACACCCCCGACGTCCGCAAGAAGGCGGCGGAGAACGGTCTTGTCGGCGCCTGGATTCCGGAACAGTACGGCGGCTGCGGTGCCGGCGTGCTGGGCAATGTCATTATTACGGAGGAACTCTCCAAGGTGGACATGGGGATCGGTCTCAACATCGTGGCGGCGAGCTTCGGATGCGAGTCGATCCTTCAGTACGGCAGCGAGGAGCAGAAACAGACCTACCTGCCTCCAGTCTGCCGCGGCGAATGGGTCAGCGCGGGCGCCTTTACCGAGCCCAACGCCGGGACCGATGCAGGGGGCTACAAGACCCGCGCCGTGAAGGACGGCGGCGACTACGTGATCAACGGCAACAAGATGTTCATCACGAACGGCACCGTCTGCAATTTCATGGTCACCGCCTGCATCACCAACCCCGAGGAGAAGAAGCACAGCAGCTTCGGCCTCATCATCGTTCCCGCCGACGCCAGGGGCGTCATCCGCAACAAGATCCACGGGAAGATGGGGATCCGCTCCAGCGACACGGCGGAGATCGCGCTCGAAGACGTGCGGGTTCCCCAGGCCAACCTCATCGGCAAGGAGGGCAAGGGTTTCATCCAGCTCATGCACTTCTTCGACACGACCCGCGTCATGGTCGCCGCCCAGGCTCTGGGGCTTGCGGAGGGCTGCCTGGAGACGAGCGTCAAATACGTGAAGGAGCGGACCGCCTTCGGGATGCCCCTGGGGGCCTTCCAGCTCACGCAGAAGAAGCTCACGGAGATGGCGATCATGATCGAGGCGCTGCGCGGGCTCGTGTACAAGGCGGCCTGGCTCATCGATCAGGGGCGGCCGGACTACACGCTGGCGGCGATGGCGAAATTCTACGGCGGCCAGACAGCTGTCTTCTGCGCCAACTATGCCGTCGAGCTCCACGGCGGCTACGGCTACATCGACGAGTACAGCGTCCAGAAGTGGTACCGCGATGCAAAGATCCTGGAACTGTACGAGGGGACCAAGGAGGCGGAGATCATGACGATCGGCCGAGTCCTGCAGTCGAAGTGATCGACGGCTGTAGGGTCGAGAAGCCTCGAAGGGCGGGGCAACGGTACGCCCCGCCCTTTCTTCGAAAAGCCTGAGGGGGTTCCTGTGAAAACGCGCATCACAGAATTGTTCGGCATTTCCTATCCCATTATCCTGTCGGGAATGAGCTGGATCAGCGTTCCCAGGATGGTTGCCGCCGTATCCAACGCGGGCGGCCTCGGCATTCTCGCCACGGGTCCGCTCGATGCCGCCCAGACCCGGGCCGCCATCCGCGAGATCCGGAGCCTTACAGACAGACCGTTCGGCGCGAATGCAACCCTGCTCATGCCGGGCGCCGCCGAGAATGCGAAGATCCTCCTCGAGGAGAAGGTCCCCGTCATCAATTTCGCCCTGGGGAAAGGGGATTGGCTCGTAAAGGAGGCGCATGCTTACGGCGGGAAGGTGATCGCCACCGTCGTAAACGCCTATCACGCCAAGCGCGCACAGGATTACGGGACGGACGCCGTCATCGCTACCGGCCATGAAGCGGCGGCGCACGGCGAGGCCGTTACGTCGCTGGTCCTGATTCCCAGCCTTGCCGACATCCTGGAGATCCCCGTCATCGCCGCCGGCGGTTTCGTCGACGGAAGAGGACTGGCGGCTGCGCTTGCGCTCGGTGCGGAGGGGATCGCCATGGGGACTCGCTTCATGACCACGAAGGACAGCCCGCTGCACGGCAATTTCAAGAGACTGTCCATCGAAAAAGGCGTCACCGACACCCTCTATTCGAAGCGTGTTGACGGTATCTGCTGCCGCGTCCTGAAGACCGACGCGGCGGAGCGGGCGATCCGCAATGGGCTGGACTGGTTTGCCGCTTTCTCCAATTCGCGGGACATTGCGGCGCAGCTTCATCTCCCCTACGCAAAACTCTTCCTCGGCGTTCTCGCCTCCGGCTGGAAGAACGCCGTGCAGCTCGCCTACATGGCCAACGGCTTCAAGGCCTTCAAAGTGGCGACGGAAAACGGCGATCTGGAGAAGGGGATTCTCCCCGTCGGTCAGGCGACGGGACTCGTCCGCGACGAGCCGACGGTTCGGGAAGTCATCGAGCGGATGGTGGAGGAGGCGGGCCGCGTGGGCGGAAAATTATCCGGACAGCTATCGTGCGGCAGCAGCAAGGATCATGGACGGTAAATCCTGCTGATCGGTGCAGATCGGACAGGAAAGCGTCTGCCCGGCAAACAGGGCTCCATGGGTGTCCCGCCCGTCAATATCCGACGAGTGACCATATCCGGTATTTCTCCGGCGGCACATGGCCGAACGCGTAAGGCAAAGGGCCTTTGACGTTGCTGTAGAAGCCCGCACCTACGGCATCGTTCATCGTCGCGAGGTATCTGCATGTTTGTATTTCAATCTCTTCCCTGAGAACAAAGTATCTCGGATTGACGGGAATCGTATGGGTATTGTTGCCAGGTATGGCGACGATGTCTCCCCTTTGATGTCGAGTTTGTTTTGGATCAACCGGTTTTGCACCCATCAGGTCCATGTAATATTGAAAACCCCAGTGTCCCTGAAACCATATAGGATGAGCTGCTCGCTCGTATTTCCTGATTTCCATTGCGGAAGCCCGTCCTGAATCCGCCGACGTAAGATCGGCGTATCCTGCCAATAAAGCCAGGAAGGCCGCCGGCACCAATGCCCAGGAAGCCTGTATGCGCCGCCGGAGAGGCGTCCGCTCGCGTCGGGAATCCATCCTGCGTGCGATGAGAATCGCCACGGCCGGAACCATGGGCAGGATGGAGCGGGCATTTACAGTCCAGTTGATCAGAGACGCAAAAACAAAGGTTCCCGCGATCCACAACAGAATCAGAAGAGACGCTGCGTCCCGGTGTTCCCGGACATCGATCAGGGCGAGGATCAGGATGCCTATTCCCGCGACAAGAAATATTGAAAATTGGACGATGATAAGAAAGCGAATGCCGCTGGAATCCTGCAAGGGGAAACCGCCGATTGTGTCGAATAGGGAAAGGGATGCGATTGCCAGCAATGTCAGAAATCCCCCGCCCAATAAATACATTCGTTCCCAAACGAAAGGGGCGTAGAAAAGGCCAACCGCTATGCAGCCGCCGACGAATGCCAAACCCGTGAGTACTTTGATGGAATTCGTATAATGCTCGGATAGGGACATGGCCGGGAAATTTGCCGCAGCCGTCAGCAAGCCGCTGCCGTACAGCCCTGCCGTGTGCCACTGATATGCGGCAAGGGCGGTGATGGGAACAAGAAAATACAAAGCCCATATCCCGGCGGAGCGTTTTTTGGCCAATGAGTAAACCAGCAGGAGCGGAACCAGCGCGATCCCGTAGTACTTCGTCAAAGCCGCAAGAGCCATGAGCAACGCGCTGAACGCCAACCATGCGGGGCGGTCATCGTCCAATCCTTTGATCCACAGGCCCACCGACCAGACCCAGAGGGAAAGCATGGGGATGTCGCTCATGACCGTCGTGCTGGAAACGATAAAGACCGGTGTTGCCAGGCATGCCATGGCGGCCTGAATGGGCTGTTCACAAAGCCGCCGGGCGATCGTGTATGTTCCGATGATTACGCCGACAGCGGGGATCATCATGGCCAGGTGGATTGCGACTTCGCCCCATCCGAAAAACAGGGATACGATGGCCAGGTAATAAGAAACCAATGGAGGATTTTTCATCACATCCCACATGGGTTCTTCCTGACCATACCAGTTGATGCCAAAACCATAGGGATCGAAAGGGGCAACCTGGATGTGCTTTGCCGCCCAAAGAAATAAGGGATCGTCGATATGATAAGCCTTTCCGACGAAGGGTACCAAAAAAAGAAAAGTTACAGCGGATAACAGGATGGCGCAGGAAATCGCTACATGCCGCGCGCTCTGTGAGGGGAATGAAAATCTTCGTACAAAGCCGATAACCATATCATCGAGAGATCCGCTCATCTCCCGCTCGTTCTTCGCGGCGTCCGCTTTCTGCAAAGCTTTCTTGTTTTTTTTCATAATCCGTTCGATCGCATCGTACCATCTCTACTTGACGGACCAAAGATCGTATGGTTCCGGAGGGACGGGCCCGAAGCTATAAGGCAAAATCCCATAGGCATCACTGTAGAAGGCTGCGCTGGTATAATGATTCATGGTTGCAAGATATTTCAAGGTCTGCACGCTGAATTTTCCTGCCGGAAGAAAAGACCTCACGTTCATCATGATGAGACTGATATTGTTGAGCGGAACAACAAAAATATCGCCCGGCCTGTAATCGGTTTTCATCGCATCGACGGCCCTGGCGCCGTGCCGTTCCATGTAATATTGAAAACCCCAGTGTCCCTGGAAAAAGACCCTTTGCATGTTCCGTCCATATCGCTCTTCGATTTGAATCGCCGCAGCTTTGCCAGAATTCGCCAACGTAAAATCGGCATATCCCACAAGAAGAGACAGAACAGCCGCCGCAATCAGCGCCCAGCAGGCGTGGATCGGCCGCTTCAGGGCGGCCGGTGCGTCCTGCGAATACATCCTTCGCATGAGGAGAATTGCCACGGCAGGGACCATCGGCAGAAGAGTTCTCGCGTTGATGGACCAGTTGACGAGGGATGAGAAGACGACGGTTCCTCCGATCCACAAGGCAAACAAGATGGATGTCGCGTCTCTGTGTTTCCACAAATCGCCGACCGCCAGCATGAAGATGCTGATTCCTGCGACCAGAAATATCGAAAAATGAACGATGAGGGACCAGCGGATGCCGTCGGAATCACGCAGCGAGACATCGCCGATCGTTTCGACGCCGGACAGAAGGACCATGACAATCAGCGTAAATATCCCCGCACCCAGCAGCCATTTCCAGCGCCAAACCAGCGGGGCGCAAAAAAGACCGCTGATCACACATCCACCGACGAACGCCGTTCCGATCATCAGCTGTACGAATTCATTGAAATGTTCGGAACGCGTGGCGGCGGAATATTTCGCCGCCTCTGTGATCAGGCCGGGGCCGTACAGCGTCCCAGTGTACCATTGATAAACGGCGAGGACGCAGAGGGGAAGAAGAAGCGGGAGCACCCATAATCCCAAAGAACGTTTCCTGACCAGGGAATAAACGAAGAGAAGGGGAATCAACGCCATCCCGTAGTATTTGGTCAGCGCCGACAAGGCGATCAGGAACGCGCTGAACGCCAGCAGGGCAGTCCGGCTGCCCTCCAGTCCTTTGATCCACAGGCCCACGGACCATACCCAGAAGCAGAGCATGAGCATATCGCTCATGACGTTCGTGCCGGAAACGATAAAGACCGGTGTCGCGAGGCAGGTCAGAGCGGCGTGTATGGGTTGCAGACGCAACAGCCGGGCGGCGTAGTACGTGCCGAGGATCACGCCGACGGCGGGCAGAATCAGCGCCAGGTGGATTGCGACCTCCCCCCATCCGAAGAACAGGGCAACGGCGGCAAGGTAGTAAGAAACCAACGGAGGGTTTTTCATCACGTCCCACATCGGGGCTTCGCTGCCATACCAATTCAGAGAGAAGCCGTAAGGATCCAGAGGGGACACATGGATGTGCTGCGCGGCCCAAAGAAATAAGGGGTCGTCGATGTGGTATGCCTTTCCGACGAAAGGGACCAGAAACAGAAAGGTCAGGACGGATAGCAGAACGGCGCAGGCAACGGGCGAGTCTTTCGCGTCCTGCAGGGGCAGCGGGAATTTTTGCAGAAAACCGGCAACCCATTCGTCCAGAGTTCGCTCCGCCTCGGGACGGTTCTTCACATGCTCCTCTTTTGCAGAAAACTTCTTCTTTTTCCCCATGGTTGAATCCGGCAGCGAGCGCATTCCCCGCGGCTTGCCGCGGGGTAAGCGAGCGAATGATGTTCAAGATCCCCTCCGTGGGGATCGAAGATTCTCCGGAGCTTGCTCCGGAGAGCTTCAATTACCAACTGCTCCTACCAGCCCTTCGTCCACATCTCTTCGTCTTCGTACACCTTCTCGTCCGCCTGGTCCGCCTGGTCGGCGTCCGCCTCGATCCGGCGGCCCGGATTCGGGTCCTTGAGGACTTCCCGGTAGTACTCGTGCTGGATGAGGAGATTCATGATCTCGTTGGTCCCGGTCCAGATCTGTGTGAGGCGCGTATCGCGCACCATCTTCTCGATGGGGTAGACGTTGGTGTAGCCGATGCCGCCGACGATCTGCATGGCGAGGTTGCAGACGTTCCACGCCGTGTCGGTGGCGAGTTTCTTCGCCTCGCTGACAAGCCTCCGGGCTGCCGGCAATCCGGCGTCCGCGCCTTTCCCCGCCGCCAGGGTCAGCGCCCGCGCCGCGTCGAGTTGCGTGATGGCGTCGGCCACCTTGAAACTGACGCCTTCGAAGGAGCGGATCTTCTGGCCGAAGGCCTTGCGGCGTTCGCTGTATCGGACGGCGACTTCGAGGGCCGCCCGCGCCATGCCCAGCGAGCCCCCCGCGGAGGTCAGACGCTCCGGCACCATCATGGTGTTGAAGATCGCGGCGCCCGTGTTCATCTCGCCGATCAGGTTGGAGCGGGGAACCTTCACGTCCCGGAAGACGAGTCTTCCCGTGCCGCCGCCCCGCGTCCCCATGAGTTTGTAGAGATACTTGACCTCGACACCCGGCCGGTCGCTCTCAATCAGCAGAAGACTGATCCGTTCGTGCGGTTTTCCTTCGGGGTTCGTGTTGCAGTAGACGATGAAGAAATCCGCACCCTCCGCCGCGACGACGAAGCGCTTCTGGCCGCGGACGGTGAAGGTATCTCCCTGCAGGTCGGCTTTTGTCGTGGCGCCGAAGAAATCCGATCCGCCCCGCGGCTCCGTAAGCGCCTCCGCGGAAACAAGATCGCCGCGAAGCAGAGGTTTGAGGAATTTCTCCTTCTGCTCCCTGTCCCCGTAGGAGACGAGGGCCTGTCCGACGATCGAGGGCATGGAAAAAGCGCAGCCCAGCGCCGTGCCCAGGACGCCGATCTCCTCCAGCGCGGCGATCTCCGCCGTCCAGGAAAGCCCCCGGCCGCCGTATTCTTTCGGGAATCTCAAGCCGAGAAGGTTCCGGTCCCCCAGGGCCTTCACAAAATCCCGTGGGTAGCGGATTTCATCGCAGTCCATCTTTCGGAGCAGGTCCGTCGAGACCCCCTGCCCCACGAATTGTCGAACTTCATCCCTCAGCGCGATTTCCTTTTCCGTCAAGAACACGTCCGGCAGCATCGTTTCGTCCCTTTCTGCATTTTCCAGCGGCAATTTCCTGCAGGTGAAGTTTCCCCGGCAAACGGGCGATTTTTTCCGATGATCCGTGAGAGGAGGTCAAGACCCGCCGATGGCAGCCCGCATGGCCGAGAGGGTTTCCCCGTAGTCCCGGCTCCCGAAAACGGCTGCGCCGGCGACGAGGATCTCCGCACCGGCCCCGGCCACGGATCGGGCGTTCTCCAGCGTGATGCCCCCATCGACTTCCAGGAGGACTTTCGGGGCGATCGCCTTGACCAGCTCGGCGGCGCGGCGGATCTTCGGCAGGACGTTCCCGATAAAGGACTGCCCGCCGAATCCCGGGTTGACGCTCATGATCAGCAGGAGGTCGATGTCCGGCAGAATCGGTTCGACCTGCGCCAGCGGCGTCGCCGGATTGAGCGATACCCCCGCCCTGGCGCCCGCCCCGCGGATCATGGTCACGACGCGATGGAGATGGCTGCAGGCCTCCACGTGGACGGTGATAAAATCGCTTCCCGCCTTCGCGAAGGTTTCGACGTAGCGTTCCGGGTTTTCGATCATCAGGTGGACGTCGAAGGGCAGCCTTGTCACCTTGCGCAGCGATGCAACGACGGAGGGTCCGATGGTGATGTTCGGGACGAAATGGCCGTCCATCACATCGATGTGGATCCAGTCGGCGCCGGCCTTTTCAACGGCGGCGATTTCTTCCGCGAGCCTGCCGAAATCGGCCGAGAGGATGGAAGGGGCGATCTTTTTCATGGATGGAAATGGAAATACACCATCGTTTCCGGAGCGTCAAGCGGGAAAACCTCCTTGACAGGCCGCCGAAAAACCCGGAGAATCGCCGCCATGATCGCGCTGTACAACGCCCTCCTTGCGCTTGCCGCCGTTGTCCTCATCCCCTATTACGGCGGTCGGATGCTCCTGACGGGTAAATATCGCCGCAGCATCGGACCCAAGCTGGGTGTCGTATCGCCGGAACGGGTCGCCGCCATGACGGGCTCTCCCCGGATCTGGCTGCATGCCGTCTCCGTGGGCGAGGTGACGGCGGCCGCGCCGATTGTCGCCGCCCTGCGGGCTTCGCATCCCGGGGCCTGCATCGTCCTGTCCACCAGCACGGAAACGGGCCAGGAAATGGCCGCCAAGATCGTGCCCGAAGCGTCCAGCATCATCTATTACCCCCTTGATCTGCCTTCCGTCGTCCGCAAGGTCGTCGATATCGTGAATCCCGATGTCTTCGCCGCCGTCGAGACCGAACTCTGGCCGAACTTCATCCGCGCCTGCAGGACGCGAGGCATACCGCTCGTGCTCGTCAACGGCCGCATATCGGGGCGCTCCTTCGGACGCTACCGCGCTACGAGATTTTTCTGGCGGGAGTACCTTGATGCCTTCGCGGAGGCCGGAATGATCTCCCGTCTGGACGCAGGGCGCATCAGGGAGATCGGCGTGCCTCCGGAGCGGGTACGCGTCTTGGGAAACGCCAAGTACGACGGCCTCGCCGCGCGCGTTTCGGCGGACTTGCGGGACGAGATCGGGGAACGGCTGAGCGTCTCCGGCGGAGAGCGCTTCTTCGTTGCGGGAAGCACGCATCCGGGGGAGGAAGAGATCGTTCTCAACGTCTTCCGGAAGCTTCTGGAGTCGCATCCCGAGCTTTTCCTGATCCTGGTTCCCCGCCATGTCGAACGGGCGCCGGAAGTTCTGGAGATCGTCCGCCAGTCCGGTTTCGAAGACGTTTTGACCATGAAGGAAATTGCCGCCGGACGCCTCCGCCGGCGGGAGCGCGTTGTTGTGGTCGATGTGATCGGAGAACTCTTCAAGATCTACTCGCTGGCGGAGGTGGTTTTCTGCGGCGGCAGCATCGCGCCGAAAGGAGGCCAGAACATCCTCGAAGCGGCGGCGTGGGGGAAGGTCGTCCTGTACGGCCCGCACATGGAGGATTTTCTGCCGGAGAAGGCCCTGCTGGAAGAAGCCGGGGCGGGATTCAGCGTGAGAGACGGCAAGGAGATGCTGGAGAGGATCGAGTCGCTGTTCGCCGATCAGCCCGAGCTCGGCCGGCGCGGGGTCGCCGGCGCCCGCGTCGTTGCAGACAACCAGGGCGCTGCGGCGCGCTACGCGGAGATGATATTGCGCAACCTCCGGAAGGACTGAAGGAGCCATGACGGCCAGGGGAGATGATCTCTGTCATTGCGAGCGAAGCCCCACCGAAGTGTGGGGCGCAGCGAAGCAATCTGTCGTTCAGGGCGAGATCGCTACGGCCCGGAGTTTATCCTGAGCGCAGCCGAAGGGGGCCTCGCGATGACAGTGCAAGAAGGATTTTTGCGATCGTAATCGAGACCCCTGCAACGCTACTCAGGCAACGCCTCAGGCCGATTCCGACGCGCGTTTGAGGTATCCCTCCCAGCGGTCGTCAACTTCCTTCTGCATTCTTGAAAGCTGGTCGATGCTCATCTTCTTGAAGCGGATCTGCCGCTCCACGTAGTTGATGACCGGCAGGCGGTTTCCCTTTTCCGCGATGGACCGGCTGCGGCCGGTGAAGCGGAACTTCCCGTTTTCGATTTCGAACAGGCAGACGACGCCCGTTTCCACGGCGAGCCGCCCGATCTTCACGGTGTCGCGGGGGGAATATCCCCATCCGGGCGGGCAGGGCGCGTTGATCTGGAGATACCGCGTTCCCTTGATGCGCTTGGCCTTGACGAACTTGTCGTACAGGTCGATGGGATAGGCGGGAGAAGCGGTCGCGACATAGGGGATGTCGTGGCCTTCCATGATCTTGATCATGTCTTTCTTGCTCTGCTGCTTGGTCAGGAGGGGCGTCGTCGTTGTGATGGCCCCCATCGGGGTGGCGCTCGAACGCTGCGTTCCCGTATTCATGTAGCCCTCGTTGTCGTAGCAGACGAAGATGAAATCCGTGCCGCGCTCGGCCGCGCCGCTCAGGGACTGGATGCCGATATCGTACGTCCCGCCGTCGCCCGCCACGGCCACGACGGTGTAATCCGACTTGTTGAGGGCCGCGAGTCCCGCCACCAAACCGGCCGCGGAAGCGGCGGTACTGGCAAACGTGCAGTTCAGGCAGGGGATCGTCACCGATGTGGTGGGATACAGCCCGTGCAGGACCGTGAGGCAGCTCGCCGGGATGGTGAGGATGGTGTTGCCGCGCAGGGCCTTGAGGACGTACCGGTAGGCCAGCGAGAGCCCGCAGCCCTGGCAGGCGCGGTTCCCCGGCAGCATGTACTCTTCTTCATTGATCTTGAACAGCTTCTCGGGCATGGACTGTTCGTGCGGTTCTGCCATGAAACTTCTCTCCGTTATTCCGTGATGCAGTTGAGCCAGGTGGCCGCCTTTTCCCGCTGCCCGTTGCCGATTTCTCCGAGCGCCGTTTCGGCCGCCGACACCAGCTCGGTCGCCTTGACGTCCCGGCCGCCGAGGCCGGCAACGAAACCGCGGATCGGAGTGTCGATCCCCGTGCCGTACAACGCCGCTTTCAGATCCGTGCAGAGGGCCCCCTCGTAGCCGTAGCTGATGTCTTTTTCGAAGACCAGGATCGCCTCTGCGCCGGCAAGGACGGACCGGACCTCTTCCTTCGGAAAGGGGCGGTAAGCGCGGATGCCGACGACGCCGACGGCATGGCCCTTCTCGCGGAGGAGATCGGCGGCGGCCGTCGCTTCCGTCGCCAGGGACCCCATGCTGACCAGCAGCACCTTCGCATCATCGCGCCGGTAGGTCCAGAGCATGCCCCCGCAGTCCCGGCCGAAGGATGCGGCGAAATCGCCGTTGACGCGGATGATGGCGTCCCGCGCGCCTTCGATCGCCTTTTCCATCTTCCAGCGCATCTCCATGTATCCGTCGCGGAGAGTCCCTTCGGCATCCTTCCTTCGCCACGGAAAGATGACGGGATTGATATTCCGCGGATCCGAGGCGTCAAGGATCGTGTGCGGCTTGTAGGGCGGCAGGAATTCGGCCACCTTCTCCGCCGCGGGAATCTCGACGGGCATCATCGTATGGGAGAGGACAAATCCGTCGTAGCAGACCATGACGGGCAGGTAGACTTCCTCGGCGATCCGGTAGGCCTGGATCAGGGTGTCGATGATTTCCTGGTTGTTTCGGCAGTACAGCTGGATCCAGCCGGTATCCCTCTGGGCGATCGCATCCTGTTGATCGTTGAAGATCGACCAGGGTGCGCCGACGCCGCGGTTCACGCAGCACATCACGATCGGGAGCCGGGAGCCCGCCGCCCAGTGGAGCTGTTCGTGCATGTACAGGAGACCGTGGGAGCTCGTGGAGGTGAAGACGCGGGCGCCGACGCTGGAGGCGGAGATGCAGACGGTGAGGGCCGAATGCTCGCTTTCGACGCGGACGTATTCGGCCTTGAGCGCACCGCTTTCGATGTAAGAAGACAGATATTCCGTGACGGGGGTTGAAGGCGTGATGGGATAGGCGGCAACCACCTGGACGCGGCAGAGCTTGGCGCCCAGCGCCGCGGCGGCGTTGCCGGTCATGATCTGGACGGCTTCCATCAGCATTTTCCCTCGCAAGAAAAGTCACGGAAAAGTGAATTCGGGGACGGCTTCGCAAAAAGCTCCGGAGGCAAGGCGCGCGAATCCTGAGGAATGAGGCGTATCCGGGCGTACGCCGCAGTGACGAAGGACGAAGCGCAACGCGGCCTAGGGAATTTTTCCGAAGTCGTCAGCATTCTCCCTCAGGAACCATGGTAATCGCCTTTGCCGGGCATTCTTCGGCGCAGATCCCGCAGCCCTTGCAGTAGTCCATGTCGATGCTTACGGGAATCCCCGTCCTGACGACGCCTTCCGGGCAATAGAGCCAGCAGAGAAAACAGGCGGAGCGCTTCTTGACGGAAGCGATACACTTAGCGTGGTCGATCACCGGCTTCATGTCCCGCCAGTCGCCGGTCCTGCCTGCCTCGCCGACGGCCGGCTTGCACATGGCGGAGATGTTCTCGTCTTTCTTTTCCATGAACCTGTCCATTCCCCGGGAAGCCGCTGCCCGTCCTTCAGTCCGTTCCGCCATCCTGCATGCGCGTCCTCTCGAAGGCGGCCCGAAGCGCCATGAGGTTCGCCGTCACGTTGCCGCCGCCCAGTTTGTCCTTGAGGGCCCTTTCCACGGCCTCCATGCCGACGATGCCGGTCGCCCGGGAGAAGGCCCCCAGAAGGGGCGTGTTCACCATGGGTTTGCCCTCCTTGAGGAGATGGTGCTTCAAGGCGATGTCCGCAGCGTCGACAACGGCGATCCGGTAACATCTCTCGATCGGAATCGTCGCCGGGTCGCAAGAGGTATTGATAATGAGCAGGCCGCCCTTCTTCAGGGAGCCGAGGACGTTGACGACCGGCAGAAGCGATTCGTCCAGAACGACGGCGACGTCGGCATGTTCGATCTGGGAGAAGACACGGACGGGTTCGGATGAGATTTTCGTTGAGGCGGTGAGCGGCGCCCCGCGCCTTTCCGGGCCAAAGGTCGGGGCCGAGGTTACGCCGCGGTATCCCTGAAAGTAGGCGGCCTCCGCGAGGATCTGGGACGCCACGACGACTCCCTGTCCTCCGCGGCCGTGCCAGATAACCTCGTGCAACTGGACTTTGCTCATACTGCCACCAACGAAAAAAGCCATGGATGCTCCACCCATGGCCCTCGATGAGGATCGGATCGTTGTCAACCGATCCCTGAAACGACGGGCGGCCGGGGGAATCCCAGCGCAGGGAGCAGGGGACGCAACAGGTCGGTCATGCAGCTGAGCAGCAGCTTTTCTTCACCCATCTTCCTTCTCCATCCGCCCGAAAACGTGCGGCGAAGGTAAAACAAAAACCCTTTGTTGTCAATAGAGTTTTTCCCGCCGGCCGCTCTCGAAGCGGCGGGAGCGCTCGGCGCTGCACGGGAATCTCTTGTCTCGTCGCGATCGCATATGCTATAGGGTCTTCACATCGATCGTTCCACCCACACTATGATGCAATCTCTTTCCCTCCGTCACAAGAAGATTCTTCTCTGTCTGCTGATTGCAGGAATCACCTTTCTTGCGTATCTGCCGGTAAAAGACAACGGCTTCATCAATTTCGACGATGAAGAATACGTTACGCAAAACAGGAAGGTACAGGGCGGCCTGACCCCCGGCGGCCTGCGATGGGCATTTGTCGCGATGGATGTCGGCAACTGGCATCCCCTGACCTGGCTGTCGCACATGATCGATTACGACCTCTTCGGGCCGAGCCCGTCCGGACATCATCTGACGAGCCTTCTGCTGCACATTTTCAACTCGCTGCTCCTGTTTCTTGTGCTCAACCGGATGACGCACGCTGTCTGGCGGAGCGCATTTGTTGCTGCGCTGTTTGCTCTTCACCCCCTTCACGTGGAATCCGTCGCCTGGGCAGCGGAAAGGAAAGACGTCCTCAGTGCTTTCTTCTGGATGTTGTCCCTGGGTGCGTACGCGTATTATACGGAGCGGCCCAACCGGGGGAGATACGGGCTCGTCGTCGCCTTCTTTGCCCTGGGCCTCATGGCCAAGCCCATGGTCGTTACGCTGCCTTTTGTATTCCTCCTGCTCGATTACTGGCCCCTCGGTCGATTCCAGCCGGCGCGGCAGCCGGGCGATACGGGTGAGAGGTCTGCCGGGGCGGGCGCTCCCGCCGCTCATCAGAAGAAAGGCAGGCGGGAAAAGGCCAGGCCCGCCGTCTCCGAAAAACGAACGATCGTGCGGCGCCCCCCTGAAGCATCCTGGACAATCTTCCGCCGATTGGTCATCGAGAAGATCCCGTTGTTCGCCCTCGCGGCGCTTTCCGGCGTCATGACCTACGTTGCCCAGCAGAAAGGAGGCGCCGTCGAAGCCCTCCAGGTCTATTCGTTGACCGATCGCCTGCAGAATGCCGCGCTGTCGTACGTCCGCTACATCGTCAAGGTTTTCTGGCCCGTCGATCTTTCCTACTTCTATCCCTATGCCGCGCATCCGTTCTGGCAAGCCGCAGTTGCGTCGCTGCTGCTGCTGGCCGCCTTTCTATTCGCCCTGCGGATGCGCCGGGGACGCCCCTACCTTTTCGTCGGCTGGTCCTGGTATCTCGGCACCCTGGTTCCTGTCATCGGCATCGTCAAGGTGGGTCTGCAATCCATGGCGGACCGTTACACCTATCTTCCTTCCATCGGGCTCTTTGTCCTGATCGCCTGGGGCATCCATGACTTGACGCGGAACGTTCGGAAACAGGCCGCCATCCTCGGCGCGCTTGCGACGATTCTCCTCGTCTCCTTTTCAGCCGCCACATGGAAACAGACCCAGTACTGGAAGAACGACCTGACGATCTTCAGGCATGCGCTGGACATCGATGCGGACAATCACGCGGCCCATTTCGGCCTGGGGCTTTTTTACGACAGGCAGGGGGACCTGGGGAAAGCGGCCGATCATTATACCGAAGCCATACGCAGCATGCCGGCGCAACCGGATTATCTGAACAATATGGCCAATACACTTTTCAAATTGGGGAGAACAGAAGAGGCTGCCTCCTATTACAAGCGTTCCCTTGCCCTTCAGGATGACAACGCCCTCCCTCATTTCAATTATGCCTATCTTCTGGCTTCTCAGGGAAAATACGATGAGGCGGCTTTTCATTTCCGAAAAGCCCATGCTCTGAATCCGGAAGATCCGGTCGCCTGCATCATGCTGGCCGATGTGCTTTCCAGGCAGGGGAAACTGGATGAAGCCCTGCATTATTACGCTCGATCGCTGCAGACAGACCCGAATCGCGCCGACGTGTATTTCGCCATGGGGAGAATTCTCACCCATCAGGGCAAGAAAGGCGAAGCGGCCGAAAATCTTCGGAAGGCGCTCCAGTTGGAGCCTGGAAACGCTCAGCTGCGCCGTGCTTTGGAGAAGGTGCGTCAGCCCGATTGAGCTCTTCGGGATCAGCGGGGAACTTGCGGACTGCTTTGAATCGAAGAACTTCTGGAAGGAGACGGTGATGGACTTGGGATTGAAGGGCAGGACGGCGGTCGTCGCCGGGGGGAGTCTGGGACTGGGGCGGGCGGCGGCACTGGCGCTGTCGCGGGAGGGAGCGAGGGTTGCGATTTGTGCCCGTGACGGGGAGAGACTTCAGGCGACGGCAAAGCAAATCCGCGAGGAAACGGGAGGGGAAATCCTCGCAATTCCCGCCGACGTCTCCGACACAATGCAGGCCGCCCGTTTTGTCCGTGAAGCAATCGGACATTTTGGCGGCGCCGACATCCTCGTCAACAATGCGGGCGGGCCGCCGACGGCTGCCTTTCTGGAGATCGACGATGCGCTCTGGGAGAAGGGCTTTCGGCTCAACCTCCTGTCCGCGGTCGCTATGGCGCGCGAAGCCATTCCGGCGATGAAGGCACGCACCTGGGGCCGGATCATCAACGTAACTTCAATCGCCGTCAAACAGCCGATCGACGGGCTGATCCTGTCCAACACCGTTCGCGCCGGAGTTCTCGGCCTCGCCAAGTCGCTGGCCAACGAACTGGCGCCGTTTTCCATCACCGTCAACAGCGTCTGTCCCGGCTACACCCTTACCGATCGCGTCCGCAGTCTGGCGAAAGCGGCGGCGGAAAAAGAAGGGACTTCGCCCGAGGCAGTGGCGACGCGGTGGGAGGCATCCATTCCCATGAAACGGCTGGGCACGCCCGAGGAGTTCGCCGCGCTGGTCGCTTTTCTCGCGTCCGAACAGGCCGGATACATCACGGGCGCCGCGATTCCGATCGACGGAGGCTGGTACCGCGGTCTGCAATGACCATGTTCCGGTTCATTTTTGCTTTTCCTGAAGTGCCGTCTCCAGATTCCTGCGGGCCTGATCGAGGGAGGGGTCGATGGCGAGAGCCGCGCGAAAATGGGTGATCGCCTCGTCGAACATGCCCTTTTGCGCGAGGACGATGCCGAGGCTGTTGCGCGCTTTGGCGCTCGAGGGATCTGCGGATACGGCATTCCGGAGATGAACAATCGCGCGGTCGGGATTTCCGGCACGGGCAAGGATCACGCCGAGGAGGCGGTTGGCCTCCGCGTGGGTCGGCTGGATGCGCAGGGATTCTTCGAGCTGGCGGGCGGCCTCTTCCGGCTGTCCGCGGTTCGAGAGTGCCAGTGCCAGATTGGTGCGGGCGTCGACAAAGCCGGGATCGGACGCAAGCGCCCCTTCGAAGTTCCGGACCGCTCCGTCGAGATCGCCCCTGCGGGCGAGGATCAGGCCGATGTTGTTGAGCGATTTCGCCTCGCCGGGCCGGATGCGAAGCGCCTCGCGGAAACGGTTCATGGCCGCTTCCGTATCGTCCTTCTCCAAAAGCGCAAGCCCGTAATTGTACTGGGCCCAGTCGTTGTTCTCGGTGACCTCCGTGGCGTGGCGGAAGAGCGTCAAGCTGTCCCGCCAGACGCCCGTCTGGCGGAACGTCAGCACGGCCAGGACAATCAGGACAAGAGCTGCAGCGCCGGCGAGCGTCTCGCGGCGATGGCGGAAGCGGGCAAGGAGGTCGGAAACGCCCCACGCGGCGATGATGAAGATGCCGATCAGCGGGATATAGGTATAGCGATCGGCCATGGACTGAAGCCCGACCTGCACGATGCCGATTACCGGCACCAGCGTCCCGAGGTACCAGAACCATCCGACGGCAAGATAGGGGAGGCGGCGCCATGCATGGAGCGCTGCAGCCGTGACGGCGAGAATCGCGGCCGCGGCGAGAAGGATCTTCCACGCCGCCAGGAAGCCCACCGGATGCGGGTAAAAGATGGACAGGTCGAAGGGCCAGGCGGTTTTGACCAGGTACTCCGCGTACGATACGACCGCGTTTCCCAGGCGCGCGGCGAAGGGATATCTCTCCAGGCTCTTCACGACGCCCTGCTGCGCATAGAGCGTGACGATGCTCGCCGCCGCCGTCAAGGCGAAAAAAGGGATCTTTTCCAGGATCAATCCGCGCAAGGTCTCCGCCGGGACTGCTGCTGACGGCGCGGGCGGACGATTCGCCGCCGTACCCCGGACCTTCCTGCCCTTTTTCTCTTTCGCCTCCTGCTGATGAGGAGGCTCGGTCGTCACCGCCTTCCCGGCTTTCGTCCAACGCCGCAGCGGCCAATGGTCCAGAAGGAGAAGAACGAAGGGCAGGGTCACAAGCATCGGTTTGGCCAGAAGGCCCAGGGCAAACAAGGCCAGAGACAAGCCGTAAAGGCGCCGCTCTTTTCTCTCCGCGTACAGGGCGTAGGAACCGATCGCCAACATCCAGAACATGGCGCTCAGGACATCCTTGCGCTCGGCGGCCCAGGCGACGGATTCGACGTGAAGCGGGTGCAGCCCGAACAGGGCCGCGGCGAAGGCGCTGCGCCAGAGGGCGCCCGTCATGCGAAAGAGGATCAGGAAGAGCAGCAGCGTATTGATCGTGTGAAAGAGGAGATTTGCCGCGTGATGTCCCGGCGCGTAAGACCCGAAGAGGCTTGTGTCTATCATGTGGGAAAGCCATGTCAGCGGATGCCAGTTGTGGGCGTGCGTCGCCGTGAATGCCCAGCGGACCCCCTCCCACGTCAATCCCTGGAGGACGACGGGGTTCTTGGTGATGTAGTCATCGTCGTCGAAGGCGACAAATTCGTTGCCCGTAACCGGCCAGAAGGCGGCGATCGTCGACAGGGCCAGCAGCAGCGCCAAAACGGGGACAAGAAAAGGACGGGTCGACGTCTTCACGGCAGATCTCCGTTTCCATAGGGGCTCCGGCCGCCGAGCTGCCCCACGGCGGTCTCCATCCTGGCGAGGAGCGGATGCAGGGTCTGCGTGTTGAGGGCGGATACGGCGACGGCGTCGAAACGCCGGCAGAGTGCCGCGAGATGCCCCTTGTCGGCAAGAAGATCCTCCTTGTTCAGGACGCGGATCTGGGGCTTTTCGGCGACGCCGAGTTCCTCCAGGATATGCTCCACGGCACGGATCCGTTCTTCGAAGTCGGGACTGCCGGCATCGATGACGTGCAGGAGGATATGCGCATCCTGAAGCTCATCGAGGGTGGCGCGAAAAGCCGAGAACAACTCGGGCGGCAGGTCGCGTATGAACCCGACCGTGTCGGTTACGAGCGCTTCGCGTTCGCGGGGAAAACGCAGGCGCGCGCTCTTCGGATCCAGCGTGGCGAAGAGCTTGTCTTCCGTCAGAACGCGGCTCCTGGTCAGCGCGTTCAGCAGGGTCGATTTGCCGGCATTCGTGTAGCCGACGATGGAGATGACGGGAATGCCCGTCCGCTCCCTTCTCGCCCGCCGGCGGTCCCGTCCCTTTCCGATCTCCTTCAGGAGCTTCTCCAGGCGATGAATTCTCTCGCGAACCCTGCGGCGATCGATCTCCAGTTTTGTTTCTCCGGGGCCGCGCCCGCCGATTCCGCCTGCCAGGCGCGACATCGCCGTTCCCTGGCCGGTAAGACGGGGCAGCAGGTAACGAAGCTGGGCCAGTTCGACCTGAATCTTTCCCTCCCGGCTCATGGCCCGCTGGGCGAAGATATCGAGGATCAGCTGCGTGCGGTCAATGACCTTCATCTCCGTGAATTCCGTGATGGAGCGGATCTGCGCGGCCGACAGCTCGTGGTCGAAGATCAGGAGGTTGGCGCCTTTCTGCAGGGCGCCGATGACGAGATCGGAGAGTTTCCCCTTTCCCAGAACGTACTTCGGATCGGCGGCATGCCGGCGCTGAATCAGGCTGCCGAAGACCTCCACACCGCAGGATCCGGCCAGTTCCTTCAACTCGGCGATCGATCCCTCCGCGTCCGATCGGGGATCCGTCTCCACGCGGATGAGGATTGCCTTGTCGATAGCGTCGATCTTCCGCAGCTGCTGTTTTTTCGCGAATTCGCTTTCCAGTCCCTGGATAAAGGAGAGAAAGTCGGTCTCGATTTCCGAAGGCCTCTGCGGCGGCAGGATCTCCCAGTATCGGCCGTCCTGATTTTCCGGAAGCAGGTGCGCCGCGTATGCCAGCCCCGGCAGTCCATCGGGCAGGACCTCGACGGCGCAGACGAGGTCGAGACGCAGGAGCGCCAGATCGGTGAGGTCGTCGTTGGTCAGCTCCTCGCCGTTCAGATGGGTATGAAGAAGGCGCAGTCCCTTGAAGCGCACCGATGACGAGCGAAACCGGTCGAGGGGAGGCAGGACGATCTGCCGATCCGAACCGACGACGACAAGGGCGACCTCTCCCCGGCGCGTCAGAAGAAGACCGATCTGGCGGTTGATCTCCGCCGAGATTTCCGTCAAATTGCGGGCGAGTTCATGGGTCAGGATGTTTTCGGGTGGGACTCTGCGCCGGTAGAGGTGCTCGATCCGCCGGAGCTGCGAGGCGCCGAGGCCGTGAATATTTCCGTACAATCGTTCGATGCGAGCCCTCTGCTTTCCGTCGTCCATTCCGCCGTCGTTGTTTCCGGACAAGCGGGAATCCGGGGCGGACCCGGTTCCGGATCGAAGCCGGCATGACGACCTTCGGTACATTGTCCTGGGAGATCATTAGCACTTTGCGCCGGACGGCGTCAAGAAAGAGGCGGGCATGCAGACGCGATGCGTTGGCGGGGCGCCGCGCATTGTGTTACCGGAGGGCCTGTGGTATCGTCCGCCGAAAAACGCTGCTGGCTTGAGGAAGACGTTCGGCCCGTCGAACGCGAAGCCTCATGATCGGACGCCCATGAGCCAACGCAGAAAGTCTGCGCAGAAGATTTTGCCGGATCGGCCGGCGACGGGGAATGCCGTCCGCCGGGCGTTCGTGTCTCTTTTTCTCGCCCTTCTCGTCGTCGCCGTCTATGCACAGGTGGCGAATTTCGACTTCGTCAATTTCGACGATCCCCGCTACGTGACGGAAAACCCCAACGTGAAAGCGGGCCTGACGGCGAACGGCGTCGTCTGGGCCTTTTCGGCGATTTATGCCGGCAACTGGCACCCGCTCACATGGCTTTCGCACATGACGGATGTCCAGTTGTTCGGTTTGAACGCCGGCGCCCATCATTCTGTCAACCTTGTTCTCCATATGGCGAACACCGCGCTGTTGTTTCTGCTGCTGTCTTCCATGACCGGCGCTCTCTGGCGCCCCGCTTTCTGTGCCGCCTTGTTTGCCGTCCATCCTCTTCACGTTGAATCGGTGGCCTGGGTTGCGGAGCGCAAGGACGTCCTCTGCGGATTCTTCTGGATGCTGACGATGACCTCCTATGTCGGGTATGTCCGGCGGCCTTCCTCCCTTCGATATCTCGCGACCTTCCTTTCTTTTGCGGCGGCCCTGGCCGCAAAGCCGATGGCGGTGACGTTGCCGCTCGTGCTCTGGCTGTTGGATTTCTGGCCCCTGCGGCGGTTCCCGGACTGTCGCGTCGGAAATCAACCCCTCCCGGACAGCGCAGGGCGGAGGCCCGGGAAGAAGAGATCCGAAAAGGTTCCGCAGGAAGAAGATCCGGGTGGCGCCGCGCCTGCGCCTCCGGCCGTTTCCGGTTCGCGGATCTTTTGGGAGAAGATCCCTCTGCTCGTCCTCGGCCTCGCCTCCGGCCTCGTCACGCTCTATGCGCAGTCGCAGGCAGGAGCGGTCGGGGCGCTGCAGAACTTTCCATTGGCGGACCGTCTCGTCAATGCGTCGGTGGCCTACGGGAAATACCTGATCATGACGGTCTGGCCGGTTCGCCTGTCCGCCTTCTATCCTTACGTGAAGGACCTTCCCCTGCACGGTGCGGCGGTGTCGCTGTCCATTCTCGCCGCCGCGACGTTTGCGGCGCTGCATTGGCGGCGGCGTTTTCCCCATTTTACCGTGGGCTGGCTGTGGTATCTGATCACGCTCCTGCCGGTGATCGGAATTGTGCAGGTCGGATCCCAGTCCATGGCCGACCGCTACACCTATTTGCCGCTGGTCGGCATTTTCATCGGTGTCTGCTGGGGTATCCCGGACCTCGCCGGCCGGGGCAGGAATCGCGTACGGGTTGTGGCGGCTGCTGCCTGCGCGTCGATTGCCGTGTTGTCCGTTGTATCCTGGCAGCAGGCCGGATTCTGGCGGAACAGCGTTTCCCTGTTCTCCCATGCGCTTGCGGTGACAACGGAAAACGCCGTTGCGCATGGCAACCTGGCGACGGCCCTTTCTCTGGAGGGGAGGGAGGAAGAAGCGCTTTCGCATTACCGGTCGGCGATCGGCATCGATCCCTCCTATGCCGATGCCTATGTGAATATGGCCAATTCCCTCCTGGCGAAGGGTCTTGCCGAAGAGGCATGGGAATGTCTTCGGAAGGCCCTGGAATTGAGGCCGAAGGACCCCGAGGTCCGCTACAATGCGGGTACCTTTCTTGCCCGGCGGGGCAGAACGGGTGAGGCGCAATTTCATCTGCGGGAAGCCATCCGCCTTCGTCCCGGTTACGCCAAAGCCCACAACAATCTGGGGAGTGTCCTGCTCCTTGAAGGACGTATCGACGAGGCGGAGATTCAATTCCGTGAAGCCCTCCGCATTGACCCGGCCTACGGGACGGCGCAGAAGAATCTCAACGACATAACGGTAAAGGGAAAGTGAACGCACTGCGCGGATGGTCAAAAGACAAAAAAGGCCCCGGGGTTTATGGCCCCGGGGCCCGATGTTGGTGAAGTTCTACTTAACCTGCAACGACGCCGCTTAGAAGCTCAGCAGAAGCTGATGCATCAAGAGGTAGTCGTTCTGGGTCACGGCCGCGGCGTTGGTTCCCTTGAAGTAGTCGCCTACCCAGAGGTAACCGAAGCCAACCATGTAGGACAGGTTGTCGTAGACTTTGTAGGTCGCGGTCAGGTCGAATTCCGTCCCGATCACGTTATCGAGGAACTGGACACCGGCTGCGCTCTTGGGTTTTTCCGTGGCGCGGGCGTAGGAGATCGACGCCTTGATGTCAAGCTGCTTCATCGGCTTGAAACCGCCGAAAATCTGGTAGAACTGCATGTTGTCGCTGTATTCACCAATCCGGTCATTCGTCTGGACCGATGAATCGCCGGTGCGGAAGCCGACCTGGTTCCTGTACTCGTAGCTTACCAGCATGAGCGACAGGTTGACCGCGGAGTTCAGACCCAGTTCCCGGAAGATACCGGACTTCTTCTTGTTGGCGTCCTGGCCGTCATCGCCGCTGCTCCAGGCGACAATACCGCCGACGTATGCCGGGGCCAGATCCACGTTGGCCATCATGTAGATGCCGTACTGGGAGAAGTCAACGTCGTCTCTCGGTTTCGGGTCATCATATTTGAACCACTTTCCAGTCGCGTACAGACCTTCCGCCTCGAAGTAAACGGGTCCCATCTTCATCTTCACGTAGGGATCGAAGAGAAGGAGATCGCGTGTGTAGCCGTTCGCGGTCGTCCGGTTGCTCTTGTTGACGACGTTCTGAATCATCAAACCGGCGTCGCCGCCCTTGAACTTGTAGACGAAGCCGAGGTCATAGATGTCGGCATCGGCGTCGATCTGCTGGAGCTTCGCGGCCTGGGTTCCCTGGCCCTCGACACCCTTCTCGATCGCTGCGATGAGCGTGAAGTCGCCCAGGGGCAGGAAGTACTTGATCATCGGCTTGGAGCCGGCGGTATTTCCGAACACCGTTCCGAAGGCGCGGTCTTCCTGGTAACCGACCATGAAGCGGCCGCCCTTGGTGTCAAACGTCACGTAGGCGCGTTCCCAGCTGATGTTGTTGTCGTTGCTGGTGATCGTGTCGCCCCACTTCTTCTCCAAGGCGTCGAAACGGGTCGTCAGTACGAGACCCTCGGCGATCTTGAATTCGGGCTGCATGCGCAGGCGGTTATCATAGAACTGACGCGCGGCGCCGTAGGTGCCGTCTGCCTTGTCTTTGTCAAGACCGGAGATGTTGTAGTCGTACCAACCTCTCATACGGAGCGAACCGCTGAACTTGCCGTCAACGGCTGCAAACGCGGGCATGCTGAAGGCTACGACGAGCCCCAGTGCCAACAGTACCATCCAGAATTTCCTCATTTTTTCCTCCATGAAATGTTTAAAGTTGAGATTTTTTTCGTCTCCCACGGGCAGAGGGAGGCGAAGTGAAACAACGCTTCTTACTTCTCAACACCCGGCCCCGACGAATCCTTACTCTGCCAGGACCGTTCGATCAAGTATGTGCCTTTCCCCACCTCCTTTCCTGTGAAATTCCGACGAAAGCTACCATCGGATTTTTGCAAAGTCAAGCCCGTTCAGCTCAACTGCATTTTTGGTTTCTACTTCGGCTTCTACAAATAGCAACAAGCATACCAGCGTGTTGCGGAGGTGATGTTCTTCGTGGATAATGCAAGTTATCTATTGGAATTGATTTTATATTTTATAGATATATCCAAATGCAGGAATAAGTGCATGGCGTTTCAGAATCTTGTTGGGGCAGAGGATGGTGTGTTGAAAAAAATACACAGGGAGAAAAAGACACGCTTTTTTGCAACAGAATGGGCGCCCGTTTTATGATCGGACTGCCCGAAATGCCGTCGGCCTCTCTTTTCCCCGGGAGACGAAAGAATCCCGTACATGAGGCCCGTAAAAGCGGACATGAAGGGCATTGAAGTCGAACCCTAACAAGGAGATCGGCTGCGGCACGATCACCTCCGTCGCCCGGACGCACTGCAGACGATGCCGCCTCTCCGCGCGTGCGAAATATTTCTTGACAACCCGGGACGCCTTGGGATATCCACTGGTGACTTTTGGTCACATAGTGACTATCGTTCAATACCAGATAAGATCCTCGGAACATACAGGAAGGCAGGGGCACCGCTTTACCTTCGCCATCGGCGCCACGGGAGACAGGCATCTGGGCCGCTTCACAACGGGTGGATTCTCCATCCAAAATAAAGAAGATTTGTCAGTGATCCTCGTTGATTTCTCGCCTACTTTCGGGTATAGCACATCTGCCGTTTCGATCAGACAGTTGTGTCCCTCGAGAGGCGCATTGGCCCACCAAAGAAAAACCCACAAAAGGAGGTAAGGAAGACAATGGCAGAGCAGAAGGTGGAATTGAAGGAAGTCTATGCGATTCCGGAGAAGGCGAAGAAGAAGGCATGGGTAAGCGGCAGAGAAGCTTACGACAAGATTTACAAACGGTCGGTTGAGGATCCCGCCGGATTCTGGGCGGAGATCGCGCCGCAGTATGTTGAGTTCTTCAAGAAATGGGACAAGGTGATGGACTACAATTTCGATATTCGGAAAGGTCCCATTTCCGTGAAGTTTTTTGAAGGCGCCAAGGTGAACGTGTCCTACAACTGCCTGGACAAGCACCTGAAGATTCGGCCGACGAAGGTAGCGATCCAGTGGGAAGGAAACGAGCCTGGGGAAGACAAGGCCTACACGTACCTTGAGCTGCACCGTGAAGTCTGCAAGTTCGCCAACGTCCTGAAGGCGAACGGGATCCAGAAGGGCGACCGGGTATGCCTGTACATGCCGATGGTTCCGGAACTGGCGATTGCGATGCTGGCGTGCACGAGAATCGGCGCGATTCACAGCATCGTCTTCGGCGGATTTTCCGCTGACGCACTGCGCGACCGCATCCAGGACTCCACGTCGAAACTGCTGGTGGTCTGCGACGGGACCTTCCGCGGCGCGAAGGCGGTTCCCCAGAAAGCCTCCGCCGACGAAGCCCTCAAGGAATGCCCCTCGGTGAAGAAGGTTATCGTTGTGAAGCGTGTCGGCGACAAGATCAAGTGCGAATGGGTCGCGGGACGCGACGCCTGGTGGCACGAGGAAATGGCGAAGGCGAGCGCGGTCTGCGAGCCGGAGTGGATGGATGCCGAGGATCCGCTCTTCATTCTGTACACCTCCGGTTCCACGGGCAAGCCCAAGGGCGTTCTGCACACGACGGCGGGATATCTCCTTTTCGCCGCGTACACGCACAAGATGATTTTCGATTACCACGAAGAAGACATTTACTGGTGCACGGCGGATGTCGGCTGGGTCACGGGCCACAGTTACATCGTGTACGGACCGCTGTGCAACGGGGCGACGTCGATCATGTTCGAGGGCGTGCCCAATTATCCCGACATGAGCCGTTTCTGGAAGACGGTGGAGAAGTACCGCGTGTCGATTTTCTACACGGCGCCGACGGCCATCCGCGCGATCGCCAAGGAAGGGAACGAGTGGGTGAAGAAGGCGGACCTGTCGACCTTGCGGGTTCTGGGCACGGTGGGCGAGCCGATCAACCCNNCCGATCGTGGACACCTGGTGGCAGACGGAGACGGGCGGGATTCTCATCACGCCGCTGCCGGGTGCGATCGAGACGAAGCCGGGAATGGCGACACTGCCTTTCTTCGGCGTGACGCCGGCCCTGGTCAATGACGAGGGGAAGGAAATCACCGAGACGGTGGCGAGCGGCGCGCTGTGCATCAAGACGCCCTGGCCGGGGATCATGAGGAGCGTCTACGGCGATCCCAAGCGTTTCCAGGAGACCTACTTCGAGCAGTTCCCGGGCTTCTATGTGGCCGGCGACGGCGCGCGGAGAGACAAAGACGGTTATTACCAGATCACCGGGCGCATCGACGACGTCATCAACGTCTCCGGTCACCGGATGGGGACTGCGGAAGTCGAGAGCGCGCTGGTGGCGCATCCGAAAGTCGCCGAGGCGGCGGTCGTCGGATATCCGCATGAGATCAAGGGAACTTCGATCTACGCCTATGTGACGCTCAAGACGGGTGTCGAGAAGTCGGACGCCTTGAAGAAGGAGCTGGTGAACCACGTGCGTACGCTGATCGGACCGATCGCGACGCCGGAGAAGATCCAGTGGGCGGACGGCCTTCCCAAGACGCGCAGCGGCAAGATCATGCGGCGCATCCTGAAGAAGGTGGCATCCGGTGAGATCAACGACCTGGGCGATACGAGCACGCTGGCCGATCCTACGGTTGTCGGCGATCTCGTGAAGAACAGACTGTAAGGCGATCAAGGAGACCCTGCGCCCTTTTGCCCGATGTCCGGCGAAGGGGCGCAGGGATCCTGCGCAGGTTGTTGAAAAAGGCCCGCCTGCCCTGTTCCCTCCATCCTCCGTCACTCGATGCGCCGGCATCGCGCTCCACAGACGGGGATTGCGGGGGCCTTGCATTCGGGCATTTTTGAACAGGCTGCAGAAAAGTTTTTTCCAGTTAACCGATCAGAGTTGAGGGGAGGAGGAGAAGACTGTGAATATCGTGGCATGCGTGAAGCAGGTACCGGACACGGAAGCGCAGATCAAGGTGAAGGCGGACGGATCGGGGATCGAGGAAGGCGGGATCAAGTGGGTGATGAACCCGTACGATGAATTCGGGGTTGAAGAGGCGCTGCGGCTGAAGGAGAAATTCGGCGGGGACGTGACGATCGTTTCGGTGGGCCCGGCGCGGGCGATCGAGACGATCCGGACGGCGCTGGCGATGGGGGCGGACAAGGGGATCCACATCAACGATCCGGCGTTCAACAACGCGGATGCGTACGGGACGGCGTCGGTATTGGCGGCGGCGATCAAGGGGATCCCGCACGACGTGATCTTTTGCGGGCAGCGGGCGATCGACGACGACTCGGGTCAGGTGGGGGCGATCCTGGCGGAGCTTCTGGACATTCCGCAGCTGACGATCATCACGAAGGTGGAGATCGAGGGGAAGAACGTGAAGGCGGTAAAGCCGATCGAGGGGGCGCAGCTGGTGATCGAGGGGACGCTTCCATGCGTGATTACGGCGCAGAAGGGATTGAACGAACCGCGGTACGCATCGTTGCCGGGGATCATGAAGGCGAAGAAGAAGCCTGTGGAGGTTAAGGATGGTGCGGCGCTGGGCGTAACGGCAGAGGCGAAGGCGAAGGTCGTGAAGCTGACCCCGCCTCCCGCGCGGCCTCCCGGAAAGATCATCTGCGGGGATGATCCTGCGCAGAAGGCGGCGCAGCTGGCGAAATTGCTCCGGGAAGAGGCGAAGGTGATCTAGGGAGGAGGGGAGAGAGATGTCCAAAGGGGTATGGTTTATTGCGGAACAGAGGGAAGGGGTCCTGCGGAAGATCAGTTTCGAGCTGGCGAGCACGGCGAGGAAGCTGGCGGATGCGCTGGGCGGCGAGGAGGTATGCGCGGTATTGCTGGGCGGAGCGGGCGTGGAAGGTCTGGCGTCCCAGCTGGGCAAGTACGGCGTGGACAAAGTATTCGTAGGGGAGAACGCCCTGCTGGATCCCTATACGACGGATGCGCATGCGACGGCGGCGGCGAAGGTGGTGAAGGAGAACGATCCGGCGATTCTGCTGCTGGGCGCATCGGTTCAGGGGAAGGACCTGTCGGCGCGGTTGGCGGGGAAGCTGGCGACGGGTCTGGCGACGGACTGCACGGACGCGAAGATCGTGGACGGACGGCTGCTGGCGATCCGGCCGATGTATGCGGGGAAGTGTTACGGGGAAGTGGCGGTTGCGTCGAACCCGCAGATGGCGACACTGCGACCGAACGTATTTCCGGCGGTGGAGGCTGCAAAGTCAGGCCAGGTGGTGAAGTTCGATGCGGGCCTGGATCCGGCGAAGCTGCGGACGAAGGTGGCGGAAGTACAGAAGGACGCGGCGGGCAAGGTGGACCTGACGGAAGCGAACGTGATCGTATCGGGCGGGCGCGGCATGAAAGGCCCGGAGAACTACGTGGTGATCGAGGAGCTGGCGGCGGCGCTGGGGGCGACGGTAGGCGCATCGCGCGCGGCGGTTGACGCGGGCTGGCGTCCGCAGTCGGACCAGGTGGGGCAGACGGGGAAGGTGGTCTCGCCGAACCTGTACATTGCCTGCGGGATATCGGGAGCGATCCAGCATCTGGCGGGGATGAGCTCATCGAAGTACATCGTGGCGATCAACAAGGATCCCGAGGCGCCGATCTTCCAGAAGGCGGACTACGGGATCGTCGACGACCTCTTCAAGGTCGTCCCCGAACTGACCAAAGAAGTCAAAAAATTGCTCGCATAAATGACGAGATTCAAAGGGGGGGCGGAAAGAAAATCGCCCCCCCCTTTTTTCGTGGAGGATTTATGATGGAGGAGTTTTCGATCGGCAACGAGGGGCGTCAGGTGTACTGGAATGCCGAATCTTTTGGTATCCTTTTCTATCCCCTTGCGGCCCTTGCGATGGCGATTTTCGCATACGGTGTTTACCGGCGCTGGCGGTTGTGGACGGCGCTGGGGAAGTCGGAGAAGCGCGACGACCGTATCGGAGAGCGGATCAAGCTGCTCCTAGCCAACGGCCTCCTGCAGGTCAAGACCTTCCGCGACGCCTATCCGGGGGTCATGCACGGACTGATTTTTTTCGGTTTTGTGGTCCTTTCCATCGGGACCGCCCTCATCGCCAAGGAGACGTACATCACGGGCCCCCTCCTGGGATGGACATTTTTGCGGGGATGGTTCTACCTGTTTTTCTCGTTCATGATGGACCTTTTCGGACTGTTTGTGCTGATCGGGATATGGATGGCACTGGATCGGAGGTACATCGCGAGGCCGGATCGCCTGGGTTACAAGGGGCGTCCCGACAGCACGCCCGATGATGCGGTTGTCCTCTTGCTGATTGGCGGCATCATCGTGACAGGATTCATCGGCGAGGCGCTGCGCATCTACGTGACGAATCCGTCCTGGGAGTACTGGTCCTTCGCGGGGTGGGCGCTGTCGAAGACGTTCATCGGCATCGACCACGGAACGGCGAGGGTTTTCCACAAGGTCGTGTGGTGGGTTCATGCGCTGATGGCGCTGGGATTCATCGCCTATATCCCCTATTCGAGGCTCCTGCACATCATCACGGCGCCGGCGAACCATTTCATGGCGTCGCTGAAGCCGGCGGGACATCTCGAACCCATCCGGGATTTCGAGACGGCGGAGTCCTTCGGGGCGGGGAAGCTGGAGGACTTCACCTGGAAGCAGATCTTCGATTCGGACGCCTGCACGAAATGCGGGCGCTGCCAGGACGGCTGCCCGGCCTACCTGTCCGGGAAACCGCTGTCGCCCAAGAAACTGGTCCAGGACCTGAAGACATACTGGCTGGAGAAGGCGCCGGCCGCCGATGCGGCAAAGGCCGCGGCGCCGGCCGAGGGACAGGAGGGGAAGCCCGCCGCGAAGAATGCGGTCCTGAAACTTCTGGAGAAGGTCGATGCGGTGGTGGACTGGGCACTGAAGGGGGCAAAGGGTGTCGGCGTGCAGGAAGCGCCGGATAAGGCGATGGTCGGCGAAGTGATCGATCTCCACGAGCTCTGGGCCTGTACGAACTGCATGTATTGCCAGGAGCACTGTTCCGCGTCGATCGAGCACGTGCCGAAGGTTGTGGGAATGCGGCAGCACAAGGTCCTCATGGAGGCGGATTTCGGCCAGGAACTGCAGCTGACGTTCCGGAACATGGAGAACAATTCGAACCCCTGGGGGATCGGCTCGCACCTGAGGGCGGACTGGGCGAAGGAACTGGGCGTCAAGACGCTGGCGGAAGATAAGGACGTGGAGTATCTCTTCTATGTCGGCTGTTCGGGTTCTTTCGACGACCGCGGCAAGAAGGTGTCGGTTGCCTTTGCCAAGATCCTGAAGGCGGCGGGTGTGAGCTTCGGTATCCTGGGGAACGAGGAGGGGTGCTGCGGCGATTCGGCGATGCGCGGCGGCAATGAGTATCTCTACCAGACCTTGGCCCAGGCGAATATCGAACTCATGAAGGGCTACGGTGTGAAGAAGATCATCGCCACCTGTCCGCACGGCTACAATGCCCTGAAGAAGGATTATCCGAACTTCGGCGGTGAATTTGAGGTGTACCATCATACGGAGATCATCGCGGATCTGATCGCCAGGGGAAAGATCTCGCTGAAGAAGCCCGTTGACGGCCTCTTCACGTTCCACGATTCCTGCTTCCTTGGCCGTTACAACGGCCTGTACGAGCAGCCGCGTTCGATCCTCAAGGCCGTTCCGGGGATGAAACTGGCGGAGATGGAGCGGAACAGGGACCGCAGCTTCTGCTGCGGCGCCGGCGGGGCGAGGATGTGGATGGAAGAGGACATCGGCGAGCGCATCAACAACATGCGCACCGACCAGGCGCTGGAAACGGGGGCGAACCGGATCGCGGTGGGCTGTCCGTTCTGTCTGACGATGATGAGCGACGGCCTCAAGGCGCGCGGCAAGGAAGAGGCCGCGGCCGCCCTGGATGTCGCGGAGATCGTCTGGAAGGCCATGGGCCTGGAGGAAGAAAAACCTCCCGCCGACGTCTGCGCGCCGCCCGCGGCTTGACGATTTCTGCTTTGCCATGAACTCAGGCGGCTTTCTTCTGGAGAAAGCCGCGCGGTTTGTGTAAGATGTCTTGCGTTCTTTGAAAAGAGGCCGGTTCCGGAGGGCGACCTGCCGACACGGCATGAGATGCTTTCATGCATCCCGGGCAAACTGCCCGGGAAATCGCGGCAGGTTTTCAGGGCGTCGCGGTTGCCATGGAGGCGTCGAGGGGGGAAACGCATTGCACGATGCAGGAAAGGAGGGTTCTGCAGTATGGCGGGAAACATTTCTTATCAGGACAAACCGTGGTTGAAATCCTATGAAAAAGGGGTCCCCGAGTCCATCAAGTTCGAGGAGATCTGCCTGCCCGACATCCTGGAACGGACGGCCAAGGCCTACGCTGATCGAACCGCCCTCATCTTCCAGGGATTTCAGGTCAACTACACCCAGTTCAAGGACATGGTGGACCGATTTGCCGCCTGTCTGAGCGGGTTCGGTGTCAAGAAAGGGGATGCGGTCGCCATCCTGCTGCCGAACCTGATCCCCTGCGTCGCCGCCTATTTTGCCATCATCAAGCTCGGCGGCATTGTCGTGATGAACAATCCCCTCTATTCGGATCCTGAACTCCAGCACCAGTTCAACGATTCCGGTTCCAAGGTCCTTGTCACGCTGGATCTTCTGGGCAACCGGATGATCGATCTGCGCCCCAAGACCAAGATCAAGCAGATCGTCTACACCTCGATCGGCGATTACCTGCCCTTCCCCAAGAGTCTCCTCTTCCCCCTGGTGGCCAAGAAGAAGAAACTCGCCGCCGACGTCAAGGCGGCGCCCGATGTCTACCGGTGGAAGGAATGTCTGGCGCAGGCCGGCGCGGCGCCCGCAAAGGCCGCCCTGACCTTCGAAGACGTCGCGATGTATCAGTACACCGGAGGCACGACGGGCGTATCCAAGGGCGTCATGCTGACACACGGGAACCTCAGCAAGCAGGTGCAGCAGCTCAAGGCGTGGTTCCCGGCGTTTGCCAATACGCCGGAAATCATGCTGGGCGCGCTTCCCTATTTCCACGTCTTCGGGCTCTCCGTCGCCATGAATTTCTCGGTCTTCATGGGATGGTCACAGATTCTCATTCCCAAGCCGCAGCCGGAGCCGCTTCTGGAAGCGATCGCCAAGTTCCGCCCGACCTTTGCGCCGCTTGTGCCGACCATGTACATCAACATGCTGAACCATCCGAAACTCAAGGAAACGGACATGAGCTGCATCAAGGGCGCCTTTTCCGGCAGCGCGCCGTTGCCGGTGGAGGTGATCCACGACTTCGAGAAGCTCACGGGGGCGGTCATCGTCGAGGGATTCGGCATGACGGAGACGACGCCGGTGACGCACGTCAACCCCTTTGCGGGCGGCGCCCGCAAGGTGGGCAGCGTGGGGGTGCCCATTTCCGACACGCTCTGCCGCATCGTCGATCTCGAAGACGGCGTGAAGGACATGCCCGTGGGCGAACGCGGCGAACTCATCGTCAAGGGTCCCCAGATCATGAAGGGGTACAAGGACCGGCCCGAGGAGACGGCCAATACGCTCCGCGGCGGCTGGTGCTACACGGGCGACATCGCCACGATGGACCAGGACGGCTACTTCTACATCGTGGACCGCAAGAAGGACATGATCATCTCCGGCGGCTTCAACGTCTATCCGCGCGATATCGACGAGGTGTTCTACGAGCATCCCAAGGTCCAAGAGGCCTGCTCGATCGGCGTACCCCACCCCAGCCGCGGCGAGAGCATCAAGGTTTTCGTCGTTCTGAGAGAAGGGCAATCGGCGACGCAGGAAGAATTCATCGAATACTGCAAGACGAAACTGGCCGCCTACAAGCTTCCTACGGAGATCGAGTTCCGCAAGGAGCTTCCCAAGACGAACGTGGGCAAGATCCTCCGCAAACAGCTGCGGGCCGACGAACTGGAGAAACGAAAGAAGAAATAAGACCGCTGAAGAGACCGTCAAGAGAAGAAGAGGGCGGGGAACCGATCGGCTCCCCGCCCTCCCTTTTTGTGAACAAAGCCAAAAGACGGAAGGTGTCCTGCCGGGACCTTCTAGGCCCCGAATTTTTCCAGCTTGCCCGCGTGGGCCAGCGCCACGGCCATGAGCTGTTTCATCGGCATTCTCCCCAGGCCGCCGGCGAGGCAGTCGCCTTCTCCGAAGCATTCCACCCGGTCCGGGCGGCAGGTCGAAGCGGCCAGGAGCACCGGCACGGGATGCCAGCTGTGCGAGGCCAGTGCCGCCGGCGTGGAATGGTCGCCCGTCACGACGAGGACGTCGGGCTTCAGATCGGTGAGAAGCGGCAGCAGTTCGTCCACTTCCTCGATGACCTTGACCTTCTCCTCATACTGGCCGTCCTCGCCGCGGGAATCCGTCGGCTTCACATGGACGAAGAAAAAATCGTAATTCGCGAACTCTCCGCGCAGCGCCTCGAATTCTTCCCGGATCGTATTCGTCGGTTTGTGGACATTCATGCCCAGCAGTCTCGCAATGCCGCGGTACATCGGATAGCTGGCGATGGCAAGCGGCTTCAGGCCAAAGCGCTCGCCGACGCCCGGGAATTTGTGAAAGCAGGAATAGCCGCGCAAGAGAACCATGTTCGCCTTCGGCTCACCCTTGAGAATGTCCCGCGCCTGCTCCGCGAGAACGCGCAGCAAGGCGGCGGTGCCTTCCGCTTCGGGAACGAGCGCCCGCGGCGCCAGCGGCGGGAGGCCGGTCTTCTGAGGATCGGTCTCTTCGATTTCTTCCCGCAGTCCCTCGCCGCGCAGGACAAACAGCGCCCGGTGTTCCTTCTCCGTCTCGAAGATGGCCTGCACGCCCTCGGGCAGCCTCACCTTCTCACGCAGGAGACCGCAGAGACGGCGATTCGTGTCCGTGTCGATCCGCCCGGCCCGGCGGTCGCGGATAATCCCCTGGGCGTCGATGGTGCAGAAATTCACCCGCATGAAGAGATCCTTTTCCGTCATCGGAAATTCGAGCCCCGCCGCCCCGAGGATCCCTCTGCCGACGTTGTTCTTCACCGGATCATAGCCGAAAAGGGCAAAATGCGCAGGGCCGCTGCCGGGCGTGATCCCCGGTTCGATGGGGTCCAGAAGTCCGCAGATGCCCTTTTTCGCCAGCTCGTCCAGGTTCGGCGTTCGGGCGGCCTCCAGCTCCGTCTTGTTCCTCCCGCCGGCGGGAAGGCCGCCGAGCCCGTCCATCACCAGGAACACGATCTTTTTTTCGTTTTTTGCGACGAGGCTGTCGACCAGTTCGTTCTGCATGGAGATACCCTCCTCTGAAAAGGTTGTTGAAAAAGTCGTTTCAACAGCCTGAAGTCTATTCACCTCAGCCCGATCACCTTCCGGGCGACCACGACGCGCTGGATCTCGTTGGTGCCTTCGTAGATCTGGCAGATCTTGGCGTCGCGCATGTGACGCTCGGCCGGGTATTCCCGGATATAGCCATAGCCGCCAAAAATCTGCACGCATTCGATGGCGGCACGCATCGCGACGTCCGACGCATAGTACTTGGACATGGCCGCCTCTTTCTCGAAATCCTTGCCCTGATCCTCCAGCCAGGCGGCCCGCAGCAGCATCAGCTCCGCCGCGTCCAGTTCCGTCGCCATGTCGGCGATCTTGAACTGGATCGCCTGAAAACTTCCGATCGGCTTTCCGAACTGCACCCGCTGCTTGGCATACTCGACGGCGTCGTCGAGGGACGCGCGGCCGATTCCGCAGGCCTGGGCGCCGATCCCGATCCGTCCCGCGTCCAAACCCGACAGCATCTGACGGAAGCCCTGGCCGGGCTTGCCCAGCAGGTTCCCGGCGGGAACTTCGGCGTCCTCGAAGACCAGCTCCGCCGTACCCGAGGCGAGAATCCCCATCTTCTCTTCAACCTTTCCGACCTTGAATCCCGGCGTCTCCTTCAAATCCACCAGCAGATTGATGATCCCCTTGTAGCCCTTCGCAGAGTCCGTCGTTGCCGCCAGTACGCAGTAGCGGGCCACGTTCCCGTTCGTAATGAAGGTCTTCGTCCCGTTGACGACGTACTTGTCTCCCTTCAGCACCGCGCGGCAGCGCAGAGAGGCCGCGTCCGATCCGGCGTTCGCTTCCGTGAGGGCGTAGCATCCTTCCACCTGGCCGCTTGCCACCGGGGCGAGAAATTTCTTTTTCTGCTCGTCCGTTCCGAACGTCTTCACGGGATACCCGTACAGGCTGTTGTTCACCGAAACGATCACGCCGCAGCTCGCACAGGCCTTGGAGATCTCGATCAGCGCCATGACGTAGCTCACGTTGTCCATTCCCGCCCCGCCGTATTCCGTTGGAACGGCGACTCCCATGATGCCGATCTCACCCAGCTTCCGGCAGATCTCCTCGGGGTGGCGATGCGTCCTGTCCAGTTCCGCCGCAACCGGCTTGATCTCCGTTTCGGCAAAACGCCTCGCCATCTCCCGTACCATTTGCTGCTCTTCCGTCGGCGCAAAATTCACGGCAATTCCTCCTCTGACGAACCGTCCCCCCCCGATACGCGACCTACACGCGCTCCAGAACGATGGCCATTCCCTGGCCTCCGCCGATGCAGAGCGTGGCCAGGCCCAGATTCAAGTTCTTCTTCTGCAGCTGTACGGCAAGGCTGTACGTGATCCGCGCGCCCGTAGCCCCGATGGGATGGCCGATCGAAATCCCGCTCCCCCTCAGGTTGCAGTGATCGAGGTCGAGCTTCAGCTCCCGCATGCAGGCGATCGCCTGGCAGGCGAAGGCCTCGTTCAACTCGACGAGATCGATATCCCCCGTCCCGATCCCGAGCCTGTTCAGGACCTTTCGCGTCGCCGGGATCGGTCCCAGGCCCATATAGGCGGGATCGACGCCTCCCGAGGAAAAGCCCCGGATCTTCGCCAGCGGCTTGATGCCCAGTGCCCGCGCTTTCTCCAGGCTCATCACCACAACGGCGGCTGCACCGTCGTTCACCCCCGAGGCGTTGCCGGCCGTAACCGTGCCGTCTTTCTTGAACACCGTCGCCAGTTTCGCCAGCTTCTCCATGCTGGTCTCCATCGGCCGCTCGTCGACCTGGAATACGGCGGGGTCGCCTTTTTTCTTCGGAATGACCACCGGCACGATCTCCTCGGCGGCCGAACCGTCGGCGATGGCGGCGCGCGCCCGCTGGTGGCTGACCAGCGCGATCTCGTCCTGTTCCCGGCGGGAGATGCCGTATTGGGCGGCGATGTTCTCCGCCGTCATGCCCATGTGGTAGCGGTTGAAGATCTCGTAGAGTCCGTCGTGAACCATCAAGTCCACGATCTGGCCGAAAGGCATGCTCATGCGATAACCCCAGCGGGCGTCGGGCAGGGCGAAGGGGGTTTCCGTCATATTTTCCATGCCCCCCGCGACGACGATATCGGCATCGCCTCCGGCGATCGACTGGGCCGCCAGGGCGATGGCCTTCATGCCCGATGCACAAACCTTGTTGATCGTAAAAGCGTTCGTCTCCTCGGGCAGGCCCGCATAGATGGAAGCCTGGCGCGCCGGATTCTGTCCCTGCCCGGCCGTCAGGACGTTTCCCATGATGCATTCGTCGATATAGACCGGCTGAAGACTGCGATCGAAGGAATCGAATTTCTTGTTGAGTTCCGTCCTGTCGAATTCTCCCAGACCATCGGGACGGCAGCACTTCACCGCCGGATTGATGGACGGCCTCAGCCCGCCCCTCCGCAGGGCCTCGCGGATCACCAGCGCGCCCAGATCGACGGCTCGAACGCCCTTGAGACCTCCCCCGAAACTCCCGACGGCTGTCCTTGCCCCGCTTGCGATCACCACTTCCCGCATGGACGAACTCCTTTCTTGTTGGTTACGCTGATTCCTTGATGTGATCGACGAACTCGATCTCCCGCGGCACCTTGTACGACGACAGATAGATCCGGCAGTAACGGGACAACTCCCTGTCTTCGACGGTCGCGCCGGGCTTTTTCACAATGAAGGCCTTGACGATTTCGCCGCGCAGAAGATCGGCTTTTCCTTCAACCCGGGCCTGCTGGACGGCCGGATGCATCTCCAGAACGATTTCGACTTCCCGCGGATAGACATTGAAGCCGCTCGTGATGACCATCCGTTTTTTCCTGCCGGTGAGGAAGATATAGCCTTCTTCGTCCATGAAACCCAGGTCGCTGGAATGGAGCCAGCCGCTTCGCATCACCTGAGCGGTGGCTTCCTCGTCTTTGTAGTAGCCCTTCATCACATTCTCGCCTCGGACGACCAGTTCTCCCACCGTCCCTCGGGACACTTCCCTGTCCTGCTCGTCCACGATGCGGATCTCGACTCCCGGGATGGGGACCCCGATGGACCCCGTTTTGGGCGGTATGTCGAGCCGGTTGAAGGAACTGACGGGAGAACCCTCCGTGAGGCCGTATCCCTCCAGGATCTTCACGTGAAATTCCTTCTCAAAGACGGGAATGAAATCCGGCGGCATCGCCGATCCCCCGGTAACGCAGAAACGAAGAGAGCTCACGTCGAAATTGGCTTTTCGGTCATGGAAAACCATTCCGAGAAAGAGCCTGGGCACGGCGGCGATGTAGGTTACCTTCTGCCGTTCGATGGCGCCGAAGATGCTGTCCAGGGTGAAATGATCCATGAGGACGGCGCTGGCGCCGACCCTGATGACGGCGAGCATGTTGGCGACGGCGCCGAAGGAGTGGAAAAAGGGGATGATCGCCAGCCCGCGTTCCCGCTCATCGGCCTGGCAGATGGATTCCAGAAGATCCGACTGGGTGTAGAGGTTGTTATGGGTCAGGACGGCTCCCCGTGGTTTGCCCGTAAGGCCGGCGGTATAGATCATGACAGCCGGGTCGTCAGGGCCGATGTCGGGAATCTCGATCGTGAAAGGTCCCTCTTCAAGGGCTTTCTTGAAGGGAGAGGATTCTCCATCGGCGAGGATCAGATGGCGGCAGAGGGGGATCTCAGGCTTGATTTCCTCGTAGCGCTTGGCGGACGACGCCGAGGTAATGAATGCCTTGGAATCGCTGTTACCGAGCAGATGCCGGAGTTCATGGGGCGTGGACAGGACATTGAGCGTCACCGCGACGACGCCGATTTTCTGGATGGCGAAATAGGAGATCACGAATTCGGGACAGTTGGCCAGCATGACGGCGATGTGGTCCCCTCGCCGAAGTCCGAGCGTCTTCAGATAGTTCGCGAATGCATTGACGTTCCGATTCAGCCGCTCGTAGGAGATGGAATCTTCCTCGTAGATAAAAGCCGTTCTGTCCCCGAAACGGCCGGCGACATCCTCAAGCATTCGACCCAAATCCATGGCTACAATCCCCCTGTTTTTTGGTGATTTCTTAACATAGAGGCCGATTATTTTCCAATGCAATCCAACGATGAGCACATTCCCCGCCGGCTGTGCCGCGGTGGGTTGCCGGCAAGGAAAAGACAACGGGCTCCTCCTTACCCGGCGAGCGACAATTCCCTTGATCGTCCCGGGCATTTTCCCTATAATGCCCCGCGAGCCGGTCGGTATCATGGAGGTATCGCTGGAAGCTCGGGGAGAAAGGAGAAGCCGATGAAAAAGGGATGGTTTGCCGTTGCGTTGGTATTGCTGTGGACGGTCGGCGCTGTCGCCGCTGAACTCAAGGTAGGGGACAAGGTGGAGGGATTCCAGCTGAAGGACCCGACGGGAAAGGAATACTCCCTCGATTCTCCGGAGTTCAAGGGCAAGGTGATCTCCATTTTTTACGTCGATCCCGACGAGAAGGACACGAATTCCCATGCCGAGGACGCCCTGAAGGCGGATCCGGGGCTCGACCGCGACAAGAATTACAAGGGCCTGGGCATTGCCGATCTGAAATCGACGTTCAAGCCGAACTTCATCATCAAGTCGATCGTGAAGAGCAAGCAGGAAAAAACCGGCGCCATCATTCTCATGGACTACGACCACACCCTCGTGAACCTGTGGGGGCTGAAGCAGGACGCGTCGACGCTGGTTCTCGTCGACAAGGAGAGGATCTGCCGCTACCTTTATTCCGGGAAACTACCGGACGACGAAGTGAAAAAAGTCATCGCGCTCATCAAGGAATACCAGGTGAAATAGCCGGGCGACTTCGGAAAAAGCTCATAGGCCGCGTTGCGCTTCACTCCTCGTCACTGCGGCGTACGCTTCTGTACGCCGCATTCCTCGGCCTTCGCGCGCCTTGCCTCTGAGGTTTTTTGCGAAGCCGTGTTTTTGATCTTGTGTCGGATTTTGTCAGGAGCAAAGATCTATGGCGGTTATCATCGACGGCAAGGGCATCGCCGCCGCCGTTCGGGCGGAAGTCCGAGCGGCCGCGGCAAGACTGAAAGAGGAGCGCGGGATCACACCGGGTCTCGCCGTGATCCTCGTGGGCGACGATCCGGCGTCCCGCATCTACGTCCGGGGCAAGAAGAACGCCTGCGAAGAAGCCGGGTTTCTCTCCCGGGAGTTCGCCCTTCCCGGCGATATTCCGGAGCGGGAGGTCCTGGCGAGAATCGATGAACTGAACCGCGACAATGACATCCACGGGATCCTCGTCCAGTTCCCCGTGCCGAAGCAGATCCGCGCCGATGCCGTCATCGAGGCGATCCGGCCGGAGAAAGACGTGGACGGCCTGCACCCGTACAATGTGGGGCGCCTCTTCTCGGGGCGCCCCGCCCATCGTGCCTGCACCCCCGCCGGCGTCATCGAGCTTCTCGATCGCACCGGCATCGGGATCGAAGGCCGCCGCGCCGTTATCGTCGGACGGAGCAACCTCGTGGGCAAGCCGCTCGCCCTCATGCTTCTCGCGCGCAATGCGACGGTTACGGTCTGCCACACGAAAACGCGGGAGATGGCGGTTGTCACGAACCAGGCCGATCTCCTCGTGGCTGCCGCGGGGAAGCCGCAGATGATCCGCGGCGACATGGTCCGCGAAGGTGCGGTCGTCATCGACGTAGGGATCAACCGCGGCGCTGACGGGAAATTGCTCGGGGATGTGGCCTTCGCGGAGGTTTCGCCGAAGGCCTCGCATATCACGCCTGTTCCGGGCGGCGTCGGCCCGATGACGATCGCCATGCTGCTGCGCAATACGCTTCAGGCGGCGTCGGCGTCCTGAGGGTTATCCGGGAAGCAGCCCCATCAGGCGGAAGACCTTTTCGAAACGCATTTCCCAGGTGTGCTCCCGAAGCGCGCGCTCGTACCCCCGCAAGCGGATGCGTTCCGCTTCTTCGGGATCCACTAGCAGGTGGCGGGTTTTCTCCAGGAGATCGTCAAAGCCTCTGTACGTAACGATTTCCTCTCCCACCGTGTAGACCTTTTCCAGTTCCGGATGGTGTTCCGTCAGATAGAGCCCGCCGCTCATGGGGATTTCGAAGTCTCTTCCCTTCAGGCAGTACGTCTCCCGATGTCCCATGACGCCCCCGAACCCCAGGCTGATCCGGCTCCGGGAGTACATCCGCACCATCTCCTCCGCGGACAACGGGCCTTTCGGCCAGCCGGGGCCGTAGGCTTCCACGGGAATGCCGCATTGGCGCAATCGCTCGATCGTCTCTTGCCGGTTCCCGTAGCACTGGCCGACAAAGGAGACGTCCACCGTTCTGTCAAGTTCATAAGGGCGGTGGACCTCCGGGTTGGCCCCCTCGGGAAGATAGAGCGGAACGGCGCCTTCAACGACGTATTTCTCGAGGGCGTCTTCCGTGCTCGTGCAGCACAGATCGAAGAAGCGGCCTATATCACGGGAGCCCATCGCGAGGCCCCGACGGACTTTTCCCACGAAATTTTCCTTGTCGTTGAGAGAAAGATTGACCAGGGGAACACCGAGGCACCGCAGGGAACGGAGGGTTTCCGGAGAAACCAGTGCACCGGAAAGGTATGTAAAGATGACATCGGCTCCGCCCGTGTCGATGGATGATCGGACGTGCTCAACAAGATCCCGGTTCATTTTCTCTTTGACGGATCTGTGCCAGGCCTCTTCCCGGCTATGGTCGAACTGCGCGCCCCAATCGTAATGGCGCACGGAACCGAATTTCTGCAGTGCGGGAAGAAGGGAAAAATTCTCCCAGTTGTAGTGGTGATAGACGGCGATGATGCGGAGGCTTCTCTTTGTCCCGGGCAACAGGGAGGGGAATTTGTCTTTGATGATTTGTCTTATCCGCGTGTCGTCGGGAATGGCGAGGCCCCGCGCGGCAAGCGTCCGCTCGTAATGGTTGCGTTCGCGGCGGAGCCGTGCGGCACTTCTCCAAGCCCGGAATCGTCTGCGCAGGGTTTTCAGCGGATCATCCACTGCTCGGCGGCTCCTTGAAGGTCCTGAAGCATATCACCAGCGGCACTCTCTCAGAGAGAATTCGTTGTTCGCACGGTGATATACCCGTGATTCCCTGTTGAAAAGATATTGGTCGAGCGTAGATCCGATATCCAAATAGACGTTGCGGCGATTGATTTGCCACAGCTCATGGATCAGGATCTCAGATAAAGGGCCGGCGGCGAACAGGAAAACAGCATCCTGATAAGTGCTTCCCTTGAGATCCAGCAGTCCCCTGATGAAATCGCGGTTCTTTTCCCACCAGACCACACAATTTCCCGGGACGGGGATAAAATCGGCGATTGTCAAGAATGGCTGAATGTTACGGATCTTCGCCTTTTCTCCCGTGCACAATATGATCTTCTTTTGTGCTTCCCTCAGCGTCGTGAAGAAGCGCTCGTTGAACAGGCTGAAATTGGCATTAACAAAGATATTCGAAAAGGTCAGATACTTCTTTTCCGTCAGCAGATTTTTCAAGAGAAAATCATGGTTGACTTCGTCACAGCAGGTGCAGGAGATTCCATAGAGGTAACCGGGATCGGCGCATAAAAGGGATTTCCGGAGATCTCTTCGAAAAACAAGGTTCTTGTCGCGCTTATAGAGCCAGCCATCCTTGTTGCCGATGGTATTGTTCTTAAGAATATTGGCCTCCCCGTCGGCAAACCGGGCAAGCGCTAAGGAATTGGACTCTTTGATGAGTCTCATCACTTCAAAAAAATCGGCCTTGAAATCTTGTGTCATCATGAGACATGGTTCCTTTCCGCTCCGCCTGCCATTTGCCATTCTCATCCGCGAGGCGCATCACCGTCTGCAGCCATATGGGGCGAGGAGATCGGCAATTCTTTCAGATGCCTTGCCGTCTCCATATGGAGACCGTGATAGACGCGGCGGCCTTTCCAAAGCCCAGGCGACGTTCTCACGAATTTCTGTTCCCGCCAGCCGCCCAAGACCACAGTCGAGCGTCTCGGGCCGTTCTGTTTTTTTTCTCACGATAATGATTTTCTTGTTAAAGCAGGTCGCTTCCTCCTGAAGGCCGCCACTGTCAGAGATGATGAAGCGGCAACCGCTGATCAATTTGAGCATTTCCCTGTAACCCATTGGAGCCACAATATGAATGTTCGGCGCCGTCAGCCGTTTGCGGTGCTTCCGGACATTCGGATTTGGATGAACGGGAAAGACAAATTTCAGATCAGGGTATTCCAGGGCAATGCCCTGCAACTCGTCAAAAAGCCGGTCCATGACGGCATGATTTTCTCTTCGGTGCAGTGTGATGAGAACTTTGTTCGAAGATTTTATGGAAAGCTTCAGCCGTTTCCTGAAATAGATGACGGCATCGACAATGGTGTTCCCCGTCAGATGAACATTCTTCATGCCGGCTTTTTCGAGGTTCCCGGCTGCCTCGCTTGTCGGTGCAAAGTGGATGGCCGCCGCTTGAGAGATCAGGGTGCGGTTCAGTTCTTCCGGAAAAGGATTCTGCAGGTCAAAGGTTCGTAAACCGGCTTCCACATGCGCCACCGGGATATGATTGTAAAAGGCCATTTGCGCCAGCGCCCAAGACGTCGTGGTGTCGCCCTGGACGAGCACGATCGAAAAAGAACGCTTGCTGAAGAGCTCTTCCGCTGCTCTGCAGATCTTTATGAAGCTTGTTCCCAGGGTGTTGTTTTTCCCCCTGCCGGAAAAGGAGTCGGCGAAACTCAAGGAAGGCTCGGGAACCAGGTTCTTCACGTCCTCGTACAGATCCCTCTGCTGACCGGTAAAAAGGGTCGTGCAACGGACCTTGCGCCTTTTTAAGGCATGAATAACCGGGAAGAGTTTGATGATTTCAGGCCTTGTGCCGTATGCGATCAGAATCATAAGAGGATAGGTTTGTACCCCCTTTCTATTTCACTGCGGACGACCATCCAGAAATCTGCCGACTTGTCCGAACTGCAGCTGATCGCCACTTTATCCACGCCGAGATGGGGCTTTACCGAACCCCAAAGTGATTTGTCCTCAGGAGGATGAGGCGGACAGGCCGCTCCAATCTCATGGCGTTGGAGCATGGCGCAAAAATGGATATCTTCTCCAAAGGTTCGAGATGGGGGCTCTTCGTCCCAGAAATATCGAGCCCACTCTCTTCGGAAGAACCAACTGTGACCCACCAGATCAACGGCCTCGATGGTTCGATTCATCGTTTCCCACCCCATCCGCGGCTTTTCCGTCTTGAGTTCCGTTGTCGAAAGATAGCGCAGGCCGATCGTTCCGCACAGGACCCGGCGGCTGTCTACATATTCAAGGCAGTTCTCAAACCAGCGCTCTCCAGGCATCGTGTCGTCATCAAGGATGCATACATAATCGCCTTCCATGCACGAAGCCACGGTAAAGCGGGGGATAATGCCAAAGTTGTGATCGCAGATGATTTTTTTCACATAACGATCATTCTGGAAGGAGACGAGCTGTTTTTGTTCAAAGAACCCGAGTTTCTTCGGAGGCATGTTATACCACAAGACGATTTCGTGAGGCCGAATGGTCTGGTTCAGGATACGATCCACCTGCTCTTCCAGATATTGGGGCCTCATCCATGCCGTCAGAATAACTGAAATTTTCTTCATCGTCATTCGTATTGATAATCTGCTGTCTCTTGTGAGGGCAATCAATCAGACATTTCAAGATCAAGCGAAGATGCCGGGATCTCGTGCGGACAACCTGTAATGTCTCCGGGAAACAGGCGACCATCGTAAGATGTTGCGGATAAGGGCCCCTTTTGATGCTTTCCGGCATTGCCCGATGGTTGAATCATGCCGAATGCATACCGTATAGGGCGGGAATCTTCAACGAGAATATTCGGCGGGAAGCCGCGAAGTCGGCACCTGCACATTTTCTTCCCTGCCGCGGGGATGGAGCAGCCGTTCGTAGGCGGCAAGCATCCGCTGCGCGGCGGCCTCCCAGCCGTGGGCGCGGGCGGTGTGCAGGGCCTCCTTTGACATCTGCGTTCTTTGGTTCCCGTCGAGCAGGCGGGCGAGGACATCGGCCGTCGCCGCGGAATCCTGCGGCCGTTCCAGAACAAATCCGTTCCCCCCCTGTTCGACCAGGTCCTTTGCCCCGACATGGGCGCTGACGACGACTGGCAGCGAAGACGCCATGGCCTCCAGGACGGTCAAACCGAAGGTGTCAAATTCCGAAAGCATGCAGAAGAGGTCGGCGGCCCCATACATCCGCACCAGTTCTTCCCGCTCCAGTGCGCCTGTAAAAACGATCCGGTCTCCGATTCCCAGACCATCTCCAATTCTCTGATACTTCCGGATATCCCCGCGGCCGACAACCATCAGACGCCATGGGCGCCCGGCCTCTCGAGATCTCAGGACGGACAGACCTGCGAGCAGATGGTCGAGGCCCTTGATTTCAAAATTCATGGACACGAAGAGAATGAGGGTTTCGGACGGAGAGATTCCATGACGACGGCGCGTTTCCCCGCGCAGGGCATGCTTTTGAGGGTTGTCGTACCGGTCGAGATCCACGCCCGGATGCATGACCTCCACCCCTGTCGTCTCCGGGTATGCCTTCAGGAAATACTCTTTTGCCAGGCTGGAAACAGAAAGGAAAAGCCTGCACCGGGGATTCCGGATCAGGCGCTCCTCCGTCCACGCGGTTGCCCGGTCGTAGAGGCTCAGTCTTTTCCTGCGGACCTCTTCGATCCAGAGCCGGTGGGGGATGCCGTGCATCGTGAAGAGGTCGGCGGCGAAGATCCTGTCGTGGGCGTGGATGAGGTCGAAGCCTTCCGCGCGGATGATACGATCGGCAGACCACGCGAAACTCGGCGTCGTCAGGAATTTCGGAAAAAAGATGACGGGGACCTTGTGGAAGGTGACGCGGTCCGACAGGACCTTCCAGCGGTTCGCGAGGACGTGGATGTCGTAGGCGGTATTTCGGGCGATTCTTTCCGTCAGTTCAGCGACGAACTGCTCCGCTCCGCCCACAAGGCCGTACTTGGGGATGACGACGGCAACCTTCCTTCTGTTTTTTGTGAAGTCCGCTGGCATTGTAGGTCTTCTGCCTTCAGGCATTCGGCTCGCCGGTGCTGTTTGACGCTGATACCCCGGCCCGGGGTATGCTTGGCGGTTCATGCTGCATCCGCCAGAGGATGGTCATCATGGCAAGGATGCTGTACAGGATCACCGCCGGCGGGCCGCTCAGGGTGTTTTCGAACATCCCCTGAACGAAAACGGCGACAAACGTCCCCATGACGCACAGGCTCCAATCCCTGATGAATTGGTTCCGCCCGTTCCGAATCAGCTGCCATCCCATTTTCACGAAGGAAAGAAGGATATAGAGGAACAGGGCCAGACCGACAAGGCCGGTGCGTGTAGCCGTATCGACGAGCATGTTGTGGGGTGCATTGTATAGATAAGACTGCCTGTATTTTTCAGGCACTCTGGCATTGTATTTCGCCAGAAGTTTGGTGTCGTAGCAGGTCTGCATTCCAAAACCGACGCCGAAGATCGGATGGTCTTTGATGATCTCGGCGTAGCATAACCAGATGCGTATCCGATCGTCGGATTTCATTTTCGCCAGGATTGCTTCTGGAGAAAACAGGTTTTTTACGGGCATGAATAATGCTGCCAGCGCAACAGCAGCAACAAGAAACCATATGAGCACTTTTCTTCTTACAGGAAACATTACGGCGACAGCCAAAACCATAGCAAGCACGGCGCTCCTCGCCTGTGTCGCCAATGTCGCAAAGGTAGAAAGGCAAAAGGATGCCATGAGAAGAGCATTCTGATAGAAGGAAAATCGTCTTGAGAAAAGAAAAAAGGATAATAACATGCTAAACAAAGTAAGTACGCCTACAATATTCGGCGATGTCTCCGGGAAACCATATCCGAGCTTATCAATGAGCGGGCGGTGTAAAATTGCATAGTCGTGGATCAGCAGTACGGAAACAAGGATGCTTGTGGAGATGACAAAGGTCCATGCGAGGATCTGAAAATGTTTTCTTGAGTTGAAAAAATTGATGACCATAAAGAAGAGAAATAAATATTTTAGTAAATGCGCATAGATATCGTGGATACTGTTCGCCTTGTTCAAAGCAAAAAGCAGTCCTAGACAACTCCAGATGACGAATAACACGAAGGGCACTGAAAGGGGCGTGCGAAATAAGAAATTTCCTTTCTGCGTGAAAAGTAAAACAAGAAAAATCAGCAGACAGAGATAGAAGCTGATTTCCCGAATGGCCGTCGTGTGCGGGAAAGGGTTGAAAAAAAGAAAGATGCCGATAAGCCAAGGGATGCTTTGACTCAGAAGAGCATAGAATCTTTCTAAGTCCTTAGTATCCTGATTTTCTTCCACGCTTTAGCCTTTGTCCCGGACGGTAGAACGAATGCACATTCAAGATAACGAATTTCAACTATCATATTTTCAAATCGATTTCACGATTTGCATGGGGCTCCGTTTGTGTTATGGGAAAACAATCAAAAAATTGAGGACATAATCACCCATGCGACTCCGATGTTTTGTGAGGGGTGTTCCACTGTTCGTTTTCCTGCGCGGCATGCCGGTGTATCTCAGGAACTACGCACGGATAAGAAACCAGGCGTGTCAGGACGCCAGGGAATTTCCCTTCGGGAAAATGTATCCCTGCGTAGAAGATCGCTACAAGGAAAGCGGGGAAACGCCGAGGCACTACTTTCAACAGGACCTGCTGGTGGCACAGCGGGTGTTCCAGAATCGGCCGCTGAAACACGTGGACATTGGCTCGAGAGTTGACGGCTTCATCGCGCATGTGGCGGCCTTCCGGGAGATCGAAGTCCTCGATATACGGGGTCTTGAATGCAATATCCGTAATATCCGCTTTCGACGTGCCAATATCATGGACGATCAATTCCGGCTCCGAGACTATTGTGATTCGGTCTCCTGCCTGCATGCGCTCGAGCATTTCGGCTTGGGCCGGTACGGAGATCCCGTCGACTATCACGGCCATGTCAAGGGTTTGGAAAACATTTCCTGCATGCTGAAAAAACAGGGAAAGCTATATCTCTCCGTTCCCATCGGCGAACAGCGCATTGAGTTTGATGCTCACCGCGTGTTTTCGATACGATATTTGCTGGACCTCTTGGATGGGAAATACAGATTGGATTCATTTTCCTATATCGACGATGCAGGCGCGCTATTTGTCGATGTCCCTCTGCAAGAAGCCGACGTGACAAGAAATTTTTCCTGCCATTACGGCTGCGGTATCTTTGAGCTTTCGAAATTGTAGATCGCTATTTCTTCGACGCGGAAAGTCTGCGGTAGGCATCCTTCAGAGCAGGAACCCTGCACCACCAGGATTCGTTCCACTCCATCGGCATATTGGATGTGTCCTTCCTGCCGATTGCGTACGAATCGTACTTTCTCGGCTGCAATTGCGGATATTCGCCGGCGATGTCGTGAAGAAATACATGGTCGTGTCCACTCATCAGATTGGCCAACTGATGTCCAAGAACGGCTTCTGAAGTGCACACCTTTTCATAGGTTGCGTACGCACCTTCTCCGGCGGACTTTGAAGCCACTTCGGAACGCCTCTTGTTCTTCCCGTTTTGGAAAATGCGTGTCGCGAGCGCAGCAAATATTCCGTTCGAATCAGCATTTTTTCTTGGGGCTGGATTGAGAAAACGAATGTCGGCACGTGGGGGGAGTATGTCGTGCATATGAAAAAGGGCATCTGGCCTGCTTGCCGTCATTACGTGAGTCTCTATGAACCACCGGGCGAAATCTTCAGTGTGAAGACTGTCAAGGAAATAGATCTGATAATCCGCTGTCTTGCTGCCGAGGATTCTTCGCGCATCGCCAACATGCAGATTGACATAATCCCGAAGCCCATGACTGACAAAAAGGTTCATCGCTTTTCTCGCGAGCCCTGGATCCAATTCGCACGTGTCGATATTTCCATGACCGTTTTTTTTCAGCGCCAATGCCATAAACATGGTCGCATATCCGGAAGCAGTGGAGATTTCGAGAATCCTGCCGGGCTGGAGATCGCGGACCAGGCAATAAAGCAACTGTCCCGAGAACCAGTCGTATTGACCCGTCGCCGCGAAGACGCTGGTATTGTAGCGGTTGGCCGGCATGAACTCGAGCAGGCTCGTTTCAACTCCAAACTTGTTTATCGCCTTCTTCAATAATTCGCGGATATCCATGGAGACGTCACGCCCGTAATCGTTCTCATTCCAGAACATTAGCATTACGAAATGCGGAAGTGCCTCTGGCGCAGGCTGTTGCTTATTTGTCGTGTCTCGAAAAGAGAGACGGATTTTAGAAACGAGCGCACAATACAATAACGCCCCGCAATTGTAAATGGACTTGATGGATCGGGACATAATATATGTTGATTGCCAAAAAGTTTGTTACTATAAGAGAACCACGCAAGTCTCGGAAATGGACGGGCAGATGGGGAAGATTCCTCTCTCGGTGGCAGTCATAACGTTGAATGAAGCTGAGCTCTTGCCCGGTTGTCTCCAAAGTGTGGGCTTTGCCGCGCAGATTGTCATTGTTGACTCCGGAAGTATAGACGATACGTTAAGGATAGCCCTCGAGTTCAAGTGCGAGATTTTCAACGAACCTTGGCGTGGATTTGGCCGTCAGAAACAATTTGCGATTGATCGATGCCGGCATCCCTGGGTCCTCGTGTTGGACGCCGATGAAAGAATTCCTGAAGAGACGGCGAAGGTCATCGAGGAGTTTGTCCTGTCTTCCGGGGAGGTGCCCGCCGGTTTCAGCTTTCCCCGTAAGAACTTTTTTCAGGGGCGGTGGATACGCCATGCGGGGTGGTGGCCGGACCGCATCGTACGCCTTTTCCGCAAAGACCGCGGCAGAATGACGCCCGATGAGGTGCATGAATCCGTCGAGGTTGAAGGGGCTGTCCGCGATCTCGATGTCCCGATTGAACATTTCACGGAAAGCCGTCTCAGCGAGGTCTTGAAGAAGATCGACCGCTATTCGACATTGGGTGCGCAGAAAGCCTTCTCTGCAGGTCAAAAGTCCTCCGTACCCGCGGCCTTTTCCCGGGCGCTTTTCACGTTTGTTCAGGATTATGCGATACGGGGCGGTTTTCTCGACGGCGCCCCCGGCCTGACGTTGGCCGTTACAGATTCCGTCAACAAGTTCTTCAAGTACGCAAAGCTTGCGGAACTCAGCCGATCTGCGAGAGAAAAGGCCAGATCCGGACCGGATTCGTCCCTCAGTTCTCATCCATGAACGGCAGCGAGTGCGTCCCTCATGTCGGAGACAGAGATCTCGATTATCATTGTCAATTGGAACACCAGGGAACTGCTCCGCAATTGCCTGGCATCCATCTATGGAACGTTGGGGGAGACTGTCTCCTTTGAAACCTTCATCGTCGACAATGGATCGACGGACGGAAGCCAGAATATGGTGAAGGAGGAGTTCCCCCGTGTCAGGCTGATCGAAAATGAAACGAATCGAGGTTTTGCGGCGGCCAATAACCAGGCGCTGGCCACGATGTCGGGCCGGTACGCCCTGCTCCTCAATTCCGATAGTGTCCTGGCGGAGAACGCGGCATCGGAGTTGTTTCGATTCATGGAGAACTTTCCGGAAGCTGGTATGGCATGCGGCCAGCTTCTAAACGCCGATGGATCGAAACAGAATTCCATCGCCCCCTTCCCGACTCCTTTAACGCTGATGGTGAACCTTTCTCTCTTGGAATATCTCTTCCCCAAGCGGTATCCAAGCAAGAGATATCGGCATAATACGCCTATTGAGATCGAGTCCGGCGTCGGAGCATGTCTGATCCTGCGAAGGAAAGCCTTGGATCAAGTCGGGCTCTTCGATGAGCGATACTTCTTCTTCTTTGAGGAGACGGATCTTGCCTTGCGCATGCGGCATGCAGGATGGAAAGTCTACCATGTGCCGACGGCCCGCATTTACCATTATCAGGGGCAAAGCGTCGGACAGAACGAGAGAGCCCGCATCCAGTTTTACCGTGCGCGCTACCAATTTTTTCAAAAGTGGAAGGGCCCGGCCTATTGCCGCCTTATCCGTGTCGTCATCATGTCGAGGCTCGCCGTGAACTATCTCTCTTGCCTGGCTGGGGTTCTTTTGACACTCGGATTATGCCGTCCGCTTCGGGACCGGTGGCGCGTCTACTCTCAGATCATCCGCTGGCATTTCCGCCCTTTTTCTTCTTGACTTAATTACATAGGTAGAGTAGCTTGCACCACTCGTTCATGATGTGAACAAGGCTGAAATCATTATGCCTATACAGGAAGACACACAAAGCGAGGAGATCCTCAAGGTCCTTCGCCTGTTGAATGACAAGCCAGAAATGACCCAGCGGGAACTCTCTTCCCGCCTTGGGCTCAGCCTCGGCAAGACAAATTTTCTCATGAGAGCGGTGGTCAAACGCGGTCTTGTCAAGGTGCAGAATTTCAAGAATTCCCACAACAAAAATGCCTATCTGTACTATCTGACGCCAAGCGGAATGGAGGAAAAGGCGAGGACAACCTATTTCTTCCTGAAGCGGAAGATGAGGGAGTACGAGCAGCTGGAGGAGGAAATCCGCCAACTGCGCAAAGAGGCATCGGATATCGGCGCGGCAATCCCGTCCGATCCCCGGAATAAAGATCTTCGCTGAACATCGCCGGCGATGGATCACGCATCGTATCTTGGGCCCGCTGGATTGGAGAAAAATGTAATCCAGGGGGCGGAGCTATATTGAGGATGCACGGTGGGATCGAAAAGCGGAACCGGACGCTGCCGGGGTTTGAAGAGATTACAGGAGGAACAATTACGCGGAAGGGGTGACATGTCAGCATGAATTTTATCGATCTGGCTGCTCAGCAGCGGCGCATCAAAGAAAGGCTTGACGAAAATATCGGAAAGGTGCTTGCCCATGGAAGCTATATCATGGGGCCGGAGGTCAGGGAACTGGAGAGGCAACTGGCTGATTACGTGGGTGTGAAATATGCCATTGGGTGCGCGTCCGGTACGGATGCCCTTCTCCTTGCCCTGATGGCCTACGGTATCGGTCCGGGATCGGCCATTTTCACGACGCCCTTTACCTTCATCGCCACGGCCGAGGTTGTCAGTCTCCTTGGAGCTACGCCCGTATTTGTAGATATCGATTCTGAAACCTTCAATATCGATCCGGATAAACTCGAAAAGGCGATCATCGCCGTGAAGACCAATGATGCTTCCAAGCATCCCCTGCCGGGGAAACACCCGGCGCTTGTTCCCAGAGGGATCATTCCCGTCGATCTGTTCGGATTGACCGCAGACTACGATCAAATCAACCAGATCGCCCAAAAACACGGACTCTTTGTTATCGAGGATGCGGCACAGTCGTTTGGCGCCGAATATCGCGGCAGGAAAGCCTCCTCTCTGGCGGATATCGGCTGCACGTCTTTCTTTCCGGCAAAACCCCTTGGATGCTACGGGGACGGCGGCATGTGCTTTACCGACGATGAAAAGCTGGCAAAAATCATGGATTCGCTCCGCGTCCATGGAAAGGGGGATCATAAGTACGACAATGTGCGGATCGGCATCAACGGCCGCCTTGATACGCTGCAGGCAGCCATTCTCCTGGCGAAATTCGAGATCTTTCCGGAAGAAATAGAATTGCGTCAGATCGTGGCGAAGCGGTACGGAGATTTCCTGAAGACGAATGCCTCGATCATCCCGCCCCATGTTCCGCCGGACTGCCGGAGCGCCTGGGCGCAGTACTCCATTCTGGCGAAGGATGGAAGTCACCGCGCCCTGCTGCAGAAAAAACTCCAGGAAGACAGAATCCCCACGGCGATCTATTACCCGAAACCTCTGAACATCCAGACAGCATTTGCACCTTTGAATTATCAGCCCGCTTCGTTTCCGGTCAGTGAAGATACGGCGAACCGGATCTTCAGTATTCCCATGCATCCCTACCTGGATGCCCAAACACAGGAAACGATCGCTCGTGTGATAAACTATGCCGTTTAGGCTTCTCCACGTAATCGGTGCTCGACCCCAGTTCATCAAGTATTTCCCCCTTCAACAGGCGATCCGCAGGGCCGCTGCTAAGTGGTCCGTTGAAAACAGAGTCATTCATACGGGCCAGCACTACGACTACCGCATGTCGAAGATTTTCTTTGATGAACTGGGAATCCTGGAGCCGGACTTTCATCTGGAAGTGGGATCCGGTCGCCATGGGCAGCAGACGGCCCTCGTTCTCCAGCGTGTTGAAGAAGTGCTTGTCAATGAAAAACCCGACGTTGTGATCGTTTACGGCGACACCAATTCCACGCTCGGCGGTGCGCTGGCTGCGGCCAAGCGGCATGTTCCTGTTGCCCACATAGAGGCCGGGCTGCGAAGTTTCAGCAAGAAGATGCCCGAAGAGGTGAATCGAGTTCTCACAGATCACGTCTCTACCTATCTGTTTTGCCCGTCGGAAACCGCCGTTGCGAATCTGCGCCGGGAGGGATTCTCACCGGATACCTCGCAGTCGATCAGAATGCCGGACGTTGATCATCCCCTGGTGGCCCTGGCGGGGGATGTAATGTTCGACATGTTGCTGCACGCCTCAGGCTATGCCGAAAAGAAATCCCGAATCCTTGCAGAACTGAAGATCGAGCCCAAGGCGTACGATCTTCTTACGCTTCACCGGGCGGAAAATACGGATGAACCGCGGAGATTGGAGGAAATCATTACCTTCGTGAATGACGTCACGGCAGGAACGCCTGTGCTCTTCCCCATGCATCCCCGAATGTCCGGGGTCTATGAGGAGGTTCAAAAACCATTTGCGGAAAATGTGAGGATCATCGAGCCCTTGGGATACTTTGACCTCTTGACGGCCTTGAAAAACGCCGGCCGTCTGCTGACCGACTCGGGGGGCATGCAAAAGGAGGCTTACTGGTTGCAGGTCCCGTGCATCACCCTTCGCGATGAAACGGAGTGGGTGGAAACAGTTCAATCTGGTTGGAACATCCTCTTTCGGGACTACCACGGTGAACACCGCAGGACAGAAAGACCTCAAGCCTATGGGGATGGTTATGCCGCCGACAAGATCGTCCATTCGATACTGGAAAGGAGCTTCGCAAAATAATGAAAGATCACATGCCGGTTGCCGTTATCGGCGCCGGTTACTGGGGAAAGAATCTGGTTCGCAATTTTCATGGACTGGGAGCGTTGAAAGCCGTATGCGATGCGGATGAAGCGATTCGCAAAAGGGCGGCGTCCAGCTATCCGGACGTGCGCATTTTCGGGGATGCGGAGGATGTGTTTGCGGACAAATCCGTCCCCGCGGTGGTGATCGCGGCCCCGGCGGCGGCCCATTATACCCTGGCGCGCAAAGCCTTGGAATCCGGGAAGCATGTTTTTGTGGAAAAACCCCTTTCGCTTGCGTACAAGGACGGCGCGCACCTGGTGGCTCTGGCCCGTCAAGCGGGAAAGATTCTTTTCATCGGCCACATTCTTCACTATCATCCCGCCGTCATCAAATTGAAAGAACTGGTCAAGGCCGGGGAAATCGGCCGCCTTCAATACATCTATTCCCGGCGTCTCTCCCTCGGCAAGATACGCCGGGAAGAGAACATCCTCTGGTCTTTTGCACCTCATGATATTTCCCTGATCCTGAGCATTACGGGAGAAGAACCCTCCTATATAGATTCGGTAGGCAGCAATTTTCTCCACGCACTCATCGCCGATGTTACGATGACGAACCTGAAGTTTCCGTCCGGTATCGGCGCTCACATATTTGTAAATTGGCTGAATCCCTTTAAGGAACAGCGTCTTGTCGTCATCGGCAGTCAGGGGATGCTTGTTTTCGATGATACCCAGCCGGTCGATGAAAAGCTCCTCCTGTATCCTCATACGATCAACTGGAAAAATGGAATCCCCACCCCGGAAAAAGCAGAAGCCAGACCAATAGGTCTGTCCGACCATTGGGAAGAACCCCTGAAAGCCGAATGTCGCGCGTTTCTTGAGGCCGCCGGTACGGGACAGCGCCCCCTTACAGACGGCGAAGAAGGCTTGCGTGTCCTCAAAGTCTTGGAGGACTGCCACAGATCTATTGAATCAAAGGAAAGAAGAGTGCCGCCCGTCCCCTCACCCGTTCCGCCCGCCTATTATGCTCACGAAACGGCCGTGATCGACGAGGGAACCGAGATCGGCGCGGGAACCAAGATCTGGCATTTTTCGCACGTCTTATCAGGGTCGAGGATCGGTAAGAAAAGCAATATTGGCCAGAATGTCGTCGTAGGACCCGACGTGACGATCGGGAACGGTTGCAAGGTACAGAACAATGTCTCCCTCTATAAGGGCGTCACTCTTGAAGATGATGTGTTTTGCGGTCCCTCCTGTGTATTTACCAATGTCTACAATCCGCGGGCCTTTATCGAGCGCAAACATGAATTCCGGAACACACTCGTCAGGAAAGGGGCAACGATCGGGGCCAACGCCACGATTGTCTGCGGTGTGACAATCGGCGAGTATGCCGTCGTCGGGGCAGGGGCCGTTGTCAAAAAGGACGTTTCCGCTCATGCCATCATGGTGGGAGTACCCGCAACACAGAAAGGCTGGGCCTGCCGTTGTGGAACGACACTGCAATTCAAGGATGACAAGGCCGTCTGTTCATACTGCGAACGCCGGTATGTTTTGGCGGGTGCAGGCATTGAAGAAATTGCATCGTAATGGGCGAGACCTTTCTGTCAATTATCATCCTTGCTCATTGCTGTCCAAAATAACCTGAATTGGTACGGGATGGAATTTCACCGGAAAAATTGATGAGCAATGCTTGCAGGGTCTTCAGAGAGACCCCGTGTATCCTACTGAGCATTACGAAGAGTTCATGTTCCCCTCGCTATACCGGACGATTCGGATGCCGCTTATGTTATCCCGGGCTCATATGAGACACGCGCCCCCTTTCCTATGCGAGAATACCTTCGAGCCTGCTGAATAGGTTGAAGGCCAACTGCCTGCAGAGTGACTCCAGGGCATTCTTGATCAATCTGGTGAACCTGGCCCGATGGGCGTGATGATGAGGAGGGTAAAGATGAATGGTTCGGAAGGAGGTAACGATAGCCGAGTGGAGAAAAATAGCGATATCTCATTAATTGATTTAATTATCACGTTATTAAAATATAAGTGGCTCATTATTGGCATTGTGATCATTACGATTATCGGCACACTAGCCTTTCTTGCAATCACTTCCGCAGATAGAGAAAGAGCAGTGCAGACGGAGGATCGAGTGGTTCAGAATTTATATTATTCCGAATGCGTAATCGAGCCGTACGCTGCGACTGTAAATGCCGTGTTAACAATCCTCCAAAGACCGGTAGCGTCGGTTAAATTGTTAGAAAGAACAGAGATCTACTCTGTCCTTTATCCGAATCTCTGGAGTGCAGAGAGCCAGAGATGGAAGACCTCCGAACCTCCATCCCGCAGGGACACGTATAATATGCTGAAACCGAACCTGGGGCTCTTTGTAAGTGGTAATCTGTTTACAATCGGATACCTTTCATCGAATCGGGAAGTTCCGCAAAAGATAGTCGACTGCTATGTGACTGGACTAAGCGAGTATCTGCGCCAGAGAGATAAGGAGCTTATTGAATCAAAAATACGCATTCTGACTCGACAAATGCAATTGGAATCCGATGTGGCAGCAAAGAAGAATTTATCAAGCGAGATGATAAATCTTAAATATTCGGAGTTGCGGTTGAAGGATAGGTATTACGGTTTTTCTATATTGGATTATCCGTCAGAGCCTTATAAGCTGAGCGCCAAGGAAGTGGCTCATGTTAATTATAAAATTGCGGAGATGGAGAAGAAGATAGGGGGTGAATTTGACCAAGAATACGAAAAAATGACAAAAAAAACTCTTGCTGTAAAGAAGGGGCATAGGGGAATGACAATTTTTCTTATGGCCTTTGCGTCACTGGTTTTTGCAGCATTCCTCATATTCATTATTGAATATGTCAATGGACTGAAGGAAAACAGGCATGATCAGTACATGCTGCTGCGAAGATACCTGTCTTTCCGCGTCGGGAAGAAAAGAATAGATCAAGATGATCTAAAGTAGGGAGATCATTATATCACGATAGTCCTTTCATCGATGGAAGAGATCGCTACCGCGACAAACGAAGTGAACTATAGGGGGAGGCGCGGCGGGGAAATAGAAAAATAGCGGGAGGTCATTTGCATGGAGCAGAGGGTATTGGTCACGGGCGGAGCGGGCTATCTAGGGTCTATTCTTTGCGAGCATTTATTGAAAGATGGATATCATGTGACGGTCCTTGACAATCTTCTCTATGGGCAGGGTTTCCTTTTTCATCTTTGCGCTCACGAGAAATTCGATTTTGTAAGGGGAGACGTACGGGACGAAAGAATCCTTAAGCAAGTGCTCCGGAATCCCGATGTGATCATCCCCTTGGCGGCCATCGTCGGGGCGCCCGCTTGTGACAGGGATCCGTGGGCGGCCACGTCCATCAACCTCGATGCGATAACAATGATCAACCGCCTGCGAAGCCAGTCTCAGTGGGTCGTCTATCCCACAACGAACAGCGGCTACGGCACCAAGTCGGGGGACGTTTACTGTACGGAGGAAACGCCGCTCGAACCGATCACTCTTTACGGGCGGACGAAAGTGGAGGCGGAACAGGGGCTGTTGAACAGCCCCAACGCGATTACCCTGAGATTGGCCACTGTTTTTGGGATGTCGCCGCGCATGCGTCTCGATCTTCTCGTCAATCATTTCGTTTATGCGGCGATCACAGACGGCTACATCGTCATTTATGAGAAGGACTTCAAGCGCAACTACATCCATGTTCGCGATGTGGCGGATTGTTTCTGCCACTGCATCAAGAATAGGGACAAGATGAAGGGGTTGCCGTACAACGTGGGTCTCGATGCGGCGAATCTGTCCAAAGAGCAACTGGCGCTGAAGGTAAAGGAATACGTGCCGAATTTCTTCATACATTGTTCAGAGGTGGGCAGCGATCCGGATAAGCGGAATTACATTGTTTCGAATCAGCGTCTGCGGGAGGCCGGCTTTGAGGCGAAGAAATCCATTGATTTCGGGATCAAAGAATTGTTGAAGGGCTACGGCATGCTCGGGAAAAGTCTGTTCAAGAACGTTTGATCGCTTTTACAGTCATGGTATTGCGATTGAAGAATATCAGCACAGCCATCCTCGTCGGTGGCTTGGGATCTCGCTTGAAGCCTGTTGTAAGCGATCGCCCTAAGGCGATGGCCTTGATTCATGGAAGGCCCTTTTTGGCCTACATCTTGGATCAGCTCAACGCTGCGGGCTTCAAGGATATCATCCTCTGCGTAGGATACATGGGGAAGTACATAGAAGCGGAAATGGGTCCGTCTTACGGAAATCTGTCTCTGCGTTATTCGTATGAATATGAACCCCTGGGCACCGGAGGCGCACTCCGCAATGCACTGAGCTTGATGAATTCCGACACCGTCCTGGTCATGAATGGAGACTCCTACTGCGAATGTGATTTGTGGGACTTTTTGAATTTCCATGAGCAAAATAGCGCAGTTGCGTCAATTATCTTGACTTCTGTCAGCAACACGAGTAGATATGGCCGCGTTAAAATCGACGAACGGAATGGTATCCTGGCTTTTGAAGAAAAAGGTGCATTTGCGGGACGGGGATGGATTAATGCAGGAGTCTATTTCCTGGACCGGGAGATCATTGCATCGATTCCGCAGGATCGTTGTGTCTCTTTAGAGAGAGAAATTCTCCCGTTATTCATTGGGAAGAAATTCTATGGGTTCACGAATGAGGCTATTTTTTTAGACATCGGGACCCCCGATGATTACGCGAAAGCGGATCTGCTTTTCAAGAAATTATGATTATCACCAGAACCCCTTACCGAATCTCCTTCTTTGGAGGAGGCACAGATTATCCGGGATGGTACCTGAAGAACGGCGGGGAAGTGCTCGCAACAACGATAGATAAGTACTGCTATTTGACGTGTCGTTATTTGCCGCCGTTTTTTGAGCATAGAATCAGGATCGTCTATTCGAAGATAGAGAATTGCTCTTCGGTCGATGAAATTCAGCATCCTGCCGTGCGTGAGGGACTGCGCTTTCTGAACATTCACAGAGGGGTGGAAATTCATCATGACGGCGACCTTCCGGCGCGCAGCGGCATAGGATCGAGCTCATCGTTTGTGGTTGGCCTGCTGCATGCTCTATACTCTCTTGAAGGCCGTATGATCGATAAGCATCGACTTGCGCAAGAGAGTATCTACCTTGAGCAGCAAGTCATGAAGGAGACGGTCGGATCGCAAGATCAGGTCTTGGCTACCTACGGAGGACTGAATCGGATTGTCTTCCCGCAGGGTGGCGATATATCCGTGATACCGATCACGATTGACAGATCAAGGGTCGCTGAGCTGAACGCGCACATGATGTTGTTCTATACGGGGATAAAACGCACGGCGGCGCACGTAGCCGAAAGCTATGTAAATAATATCCAGTCGCGCGGGCGGCAGATGAGTGAATTTCAAAGGCTTGTCGGGGACGCCCTTTCACTCCTGAACGGTTCTTCCGATATCGTTTTTTTCGGGAAACTGCTGCATGAGGCCTGGTGCATAAAGAAGAGCCTCAGCACTCATGTGACAAACGAAAGTGTGGATGACTTATATAATCGGGCGCTGAAACTCGGAGCCATTGGAGGCAAGCTTCTTGGTGCAGGCGGAGGTGGTTTTATGCTCCTCTTCGCGCCACCGGATGCGCAGAAAAAAATTATCGCTACCTTCAGTAACCTGATCTATGTCCCGTTTCAGTTTGAGAATGCCGGAAGCCAAGTCATATTTTACGACCCTCGCGACAACCACCCCGACTTGGATGAGGAGCGTAGAAGAAATCCCATCAATCCGTTCAAAGAACTTAAAATGGATAGCGCAGCAGGTGATCTTGTATCGGCAAAACGACGTGACCCTTCGGCGGAAAAATGAAAATATCGAAGAATTCCAAAATATTCGTAGCAGGGCACAAGGGGCTTCTCGGGTCAGCACTGATGAAGAAACTGACGGAGTCCGGCTGGACGAACATTGTAACGCGCTCCCATCAGGAGATGGAACTGACTGACAAGAGAGCCGTGGACGATTTTTTCAGCGAAGAAAGACCCGAAATCGTATTTATGGCTGCTGGACGCGCTGGTAATATCAGAATGTGCAGCACCTATCCAGCATCGTTTCTATACGAAAACTCCATGGTTCAGAATATTGTTTTCGAAGCTTCCAATAGATGTGAAGCAAAGCACGTTGTTTATTACGGATCCTCCTGCACATATCCAAAGGACTCAAAGCAGCCTATTCAAGAGTCATTCCTTCTGAAAGGATCGCTGGAAGAAACGAGCGAGGCCTATGCCGCCGCTAAGTTGAGCGGCATTCTTGCATCCAAGGCTTACAACATTCAGTACCAGACGAATCGGTTCATTTGTCTCATTCCCAGCACTCTATATGGTCCAAACGACCACTTCAGCATTGAACATTCTCACGTATTTTCCGCCTTGATAAAGAGGTTCCATGAAGCCAAAGAACTCGGATTGGAGGAAGTTACGCTTTGGGGAAGCGGCAACCCTCGAAGAGAATTTATTTTTTCCGAGGATGTGGCTGAGGCATCGATCTTCATGGTGCAGAATGCAGAAAAACTTGAGAACACACATTATAACGTCGGTACGAGAGTCGATCTTTCCATCAGCGAACTGGCCAATCTGATCGCAGGAGAAATAGGGTACAGTGGAAAAATCAGATGGGATATATCGAAACCTGACGGTCCTTTCCAAAAACTTCTGGACAGTTCGAAAATCTTTCAATTGGGATGGGAACCCGCCACATCCATTGAAGACGGTCTGCGGATAACGTACAAATGGTATCGGGAGAACAGAGAAAAAACGGGTAACTGAATGAAAAACGAGAGTGACAAGATTCAGTATCTTCTTGACAGGGTCCACTGGGTCAGACAAGAAACATTGAAAATCCACAGGATCGCCCCGGAGACGCGGCTTGCCTCCTCACTGTCGGACATTGAAGTATTCGTTTCACTGTACTATGGTGAGATTCTGGCCTTCAAGCATGACGATCTGCAATGGGACCATAGAGATCGGTTCATTATCAGCAAGGGACATGGAGCGGTGTCGATGTATCCCATTTTAGCCGATCTCGGTTTCTTCGATCGGGGTTCATTGAGTAAGGTTTGCAGCGAGGGATCTTTTTTGGGGGGAATTCCGGACACGATGATCCCGGGTGTTGAGACGATCAACGGATCCCTCGGTCAGGGGCTTGGGGTCGCTTGCGGTTCCGCCCTTGCGTTGAAGAGGAAGAAGAACGGCTCAAAGGTGTTTGTCCTGATGGGTGACGGTGAATTGTATGAAGGTTCCGTATGGGAGGCCATCATGTTTGCCGGGCACCATAAGATCGACAATCTCATTCTGATTATCGATTATAACAAGATCTGCATGTTGGATTATTGCAAAAAAGTCTTGGATCTGGAGCCTTTGAACGAAAAATTCGAAGCCTTCCGCTGGAAAGTCGATGTCGTAGATGGGCACGACATCACCGAAGTATATACCAGACTGAAGAAGATAAAGGATGACGAAAGTTCCTGTCCCAGGGTCATGATCGCCAATACAGTGAAAGGCAAGGGAGTGCCTCAATTGGAAGGCGACTCGCTCTGCCACATAAAGTCGCTGAGGAGCGACGAGATCGATAAGCTGATAGGAAATTGAAATGCAGCAGCAGCCAAGGATAATGAGAAATGTGTTGATTGAAAACATCTTCACCAGAATGCATGGTGATGAAAGGATCATGTTCCTATCCGCAGATTTTGGGGCCCCTGCGCTGGATAAGCTGAAGGAGAAATTTAGCGACCGGTTTATCAATGTGGGAATTGCGGAACAAAATTTGATAAATGTCGCGACAGGATTCGCCCTGGAAGGATTTATCGTGTATGCTTACGCGGTGTCGGCTTTCATTACGATGCGCTGTTACGAGCAGATACGCACGAACTTATCGCTTATGGCTCAAACAAAGCCTCTTAACGTGAATCTCATCGGCGTCAGCGCCGGCTTAAGCTATAATGTATCCGGGCCAACCCACCATTGTCTTGAAGATCTGACGCTCATGAGGCTCCTTCCAAATTTTACGACGTTCGTCCCCAGCGATTGCACGCTGGTGGAGAAATTTGTTGATAATACTCTGACAGTACACAAACCGAAATATCTCCGTCTGGAGGGGAAAGCGGTAGCTGAGATCTACAAAGGCGATGAAGTCAATTTTGAAGATGGTTTTTGCGAATTGAAAAGGGGTAAAGACGGCATTGGCATCGTTTCGACTGGTTACATGACCCACAAGGCGCTGAAGATTGCAGAGATACTGGGCGAGAGAAATGTCGACGTTGGGGTTGTCGATGTATTTATGCTGAAGCCGCTCAACGAGGATGCACTATGCAATACTTTAAAGAAGTATCGCAAACTCGTAACCCTTGAAGAGGGCTTTATCCATGGAGGCGGGCTTGACAGTCTGATATCGGGAATTCGGAGCAACGACAGCGGCGAAATAAAAAGAATGGGCTTCAGCGAAAGGCATGTTTTCGAACTGGGATCCAGGGAATATCTGCACAAATTGAACGGTATTGATGAGGAAAGCATCGTCAACACGATTAACGAAATGCGAAAAGGATCGTAGGGGAGACTGTTTATCAAAGGCAGAACGAGAATACTTGTTACCGGAGGGACTGCTCTTGTTGGCAGCGCTCTTTGCTCTCTGCAAAATGACTACCCGGAATGTCAATTCCTTCCAATCAGCTTTAAAGACTGCGACCTGACGAACGCCGGAGAAACCATGCAATTTGTGGATCGCTGCAGGCCCGATGCGATCATTCATCTCGCGGCGCTCAGCGGCGGCGTCGGGCTTAGCATCAACCACCCTGCGACGCTTCTTCGCGACAATGTATTGATGACCTTGAACGTATTGGAGGCCGCAAGAAGCTTCAAGGTGAGAAAAACCATCATGACCCTGAGTTCGGGAATGTACCCCGCAAATGCCCCGAATCCTCTCAGGGAGGATGCCATTCACGAAGGCTATCCGCATCCGTCCAATGCAAGCTATGCATTTGCAAAGAGACTTGTGGATATTTCCATCAAAGCGTATCGCACTGAATACGGGATGAATGTCGTTGGTTTGATTCCCAACGGGATATTCGGGGAGCACGACAGCTTCAACTACGAAGATGCATCGATGCTTCCGGCGTTGATACGCAGGTTCTATGAGAACAAATATAATGAATCAAAAATCGTTATCTGGGGAGACGGGTCGCCATTAAGGGAGTATACATATTCAAAAGATATAGCGCGAGCTTATATGTGGAGTTTTTTCCATTATGATGGCGAGCAGGTGCTGAACATCGGTAGTACGGAAGAGCATTCCGTTAAAGAGATTGCCTATATGATTGCGGAAGTCATGGATATCGACAAAGGACGGATAGAATTTGATCTAACAAAGCCGCAGGGCATTCAGAAAAAGAGCACGGACAATTCCATGTTCGTCGGAATGTCCGGGTTTTGCTACACACCCTTCCGGACAGGGGTTGAGAAGACCATCCGGTGGTTTATCGATACCTATGAGACGAATCCCTCTTTGTTGAGGGTTTCCAGCAAGCTGAAAATGAAATCAGAGACTTGAATTGAAATATCGCAAACTGGGCAGGACGGGACTGAAGGTTTCTGAAATAGGCTTCGGCGCGTGGGGGATAGGTGGAGACGCCTATGGGCCAATCGACGATTCTGAATCCTCGCGAGCATTGCGGCTTTCTTTTGAGAAAGGGATAAATTTTTTCGACACAGCGGATGCCTATGGCGCCGGCCGCAGTGAAAGGATCATCGGTGCAACCCTGAAGGATGTGAGAGACAAAATCGTTATCGCATCGAAGGCGGGAATTGTATCTTATAAAGGCACCAGTATGACGCAGGATTTCTCCGTCAGACACATTTGTGAAAGCGTCGAGGGCAGTCTGAGGAGACTGCAGACGGATTACATTGATGTGTATCAGCTTCACAGTCCGACTGCGGATGTATGGAACAACGATAAAACGCTCAAGACGCTTGAAAATTTGAAGCAGTCAGGCAAAATCCGATTCATCGGAGTCTCGGTGCGTTCCCCCGATGAGGGGCTCCGCGCCCTTTCCGTTGACCTGTTTGAAACGCTGCAGGTGAATTTCAATATCATAGATCAACGTCTTATCGATTGCGGATTGCTTCAAAAGGCGCAGATGCGTGATAACGCCCTGATAGCAAGAACACCTCTTTCTTTCGGTTTTTTAAGCGGGGGCATAGATCACGACACTGAATTCGGGCCTGACGACCACCGTGCGTACTGGTCAAGGGATCAAAGAAACCTATGGGCCGGCGCCATGGACAAGTTTAAGGTTCTCTATACAGCGCGCGGGTGGAGTGCAACATGCTTTGCCTTGAAATTCTGCCTTGCTTTCAGCGGGATTTCCACGACCATACCGGGCATGACACACTGCAATCATGTTGAAGAAAATACGGCAGCGAGCGACCTCGATTGTCTTTCTGCAGAAGAAATCTCCCTCATCCGAGAAATATATTCTTCGTCAGTTTTTTTTATTCCCGCAGGGAAACGATCAGAGTAATCCATCCTTTTCGTGCATAAGAAAGGCAAGCAGGCCCATTACGCTGTGCAGGTGCGTTCATGAGAAATCATACAATCATCGGTCTCGTTCAGATCAATAACAGCTTTGCAAACCACAATTATCTGCCCTATTCAGTCGGATTGATTCAGGCGTACATCCAGAAGCATCTTCCTGCGACATTGCCGGTAGAATTCCTTCTTCCACTCTACAAAAGGATTCACGTTGTGCCCGCGGTGGAACGGCTCAAACCTGCGCAGATCGTTTTCTTCAGCGCTTATGTGTGGAACATGGGACTCTCGCTGAAGATTGCCGAACAGCTCAAACAATTGAATCCGGAGGTGGTGAACGTCTTTGGCGGGCCGCAGGTGCCATCTCGAAGATTAAGGGAATTTCTTGCGGCCCATCCCTTTGTGGACATTGTCGTGCCCGGTGAAGGCGAGGCGGTTTCTCTGTCGATTCTCGAAAATTTTGCTGCGGGGGATTGGCGGAAGATCCCCGGGATCGGTTTTCTTGACGATCATGGCGCGATGATTCTTACTCCTTCAGTTGAAAGAATCGGTTGCATTGATTCGATTCCATCTCCTTATTTGAGCGGCGTTTTTGCGCCGCTCATGAAGGCGTATCCTCAGGAGGAGTGGATTGCTTTGTGGGAGACTAACAGGGGGTGTCCATTCACCTGTGCGTACTGCGACTGGGGGGCTGCCGCGAGAAGCAAGGTGCTCGCCTTCGATCTTGAAAGACTTTATCGGGAAATCGACTGGTTCAGCAACAACGAGATCGAATTCGTGTTCTGCTGCGATGCGAATTTTGGAATACTCCCGAGGGATATCGAATTTGTCAAATATTTTTCGGCCAACAAAAAGACGAAGGGATTCCCGAAAGCCCTCTCAGTGCAAAACACAAAAAATTCGTCCGATCGCATTTACGCGATCGAAAAGATAATGTCTGAAGCCGGGCTGAGCAAGGGCGTGGCTCTTGCTTTGCAGTCATTGAACAGGGAAACGTTATCGCACATTAAGCGGTCGAATATTTCTATCGGACACTTCAAGGACTTGCAGAAAAAATTCTCGGCGGACAATATTGAGACGTTTACAGACCTTATTCTGGGATTGCCCTGCGAGACGTATGAATCTTTTGTTGATGGAGCGTCCTCTGTAATAGAAAGCGGGCAGCATCACAGGATTCAGTTTAACAATCTTTCCATCCTTCCAAATTCGGACATGGGGGATGAGCAGTACCAGAAAAGATATGGATTTGCGATCGTTAAAACGAAGATTATCAACGCGCACGGGAGCCTTTTGGATGAAGAGGAAGTGGAAGAGACCCAGGAATTGGTCGTCGGCACAAATTCAATGACGAAGGAAGAGTGGGTTCGCGTGAGGGTTTTTGGATGGATCACTTCTTTACTCCATTTCGACAAATTGCTCCAAATACCTTTTATCCTGTTACATCAATGTTTTTCCACGAGTTATCGCACGCTTCTTGAAGCCTTTGCGAATGTCGGTGAAGATTATCCCGTCCTTTTCCGGATTCGGCAATTCTTCTTTGAAAAAGCTGGGGACCTGCAGAACGGCGGTGCGGAATTTTGCCAGTCAAGGGAATGGCTGAATCTTTGGTGGCCTGCAGATGAGTTGATGTTTATCAGGCTTTGTACCCAAGGCGAGCTCGACCAGTTTTATGCCGAGGCGGAGCATTTGATGAAGCGCCTTTCTCTTGACGGAAATGGAGAAGCAGCAGAGGGTCCGCTCCACGATGCGGTGATCCTAAACCACGTCCTTTTGAAAAAGCCTTTTCAGAAGGAGAATGCCGCCGTGACGCTTGGACATAACATTTGGGAGTTGTACACATCAGCCCTGAAAGGTATTTCAGTTCCTCTGAAAAGTGGCAACTACCGTCACATCATCGACAGAGAGGCCAGCGCCTGGCCGTCATGGGAATTCTGGTGCAGGGAAGTTGTCTGGTACGGCAACAAGAAGGGGGCCTATCTGTATCGAATGGCAGAAAATAAGATCACCGAGGCCGGATAGGAGCAGTGTTCGTGGAGAAGCACACCAATATACTCGTAAGCATCGTAACACCGACATTCAATGCCATGGATTATCTCGAAGGATGCATTCGGAGCGTCCTCATGCAGACGTATCCTCGTATAGAACATCTTTTGGTGGACGGGGGCTCAACGGATGGAACGGTCGAACTTCTGTCGAAATACCGAGAACGATATCCCGACCGAATTGTATTTGTATCTGAGCCTGACAGTGGTCCGGGTGACGCTTGGAACAAGGGGCTTAAGATGGCGAGTGGTAACGTCTTCGGAGCCATCGGATACGATGACCGCTACCTGCCCGACGCTGTCGAGACGGTTGTCCGTTTTTTTTGCGAACACCCCGAAGCACATTTTGTGCACGGGAACTGCGATTTTGTCGATGCGGAGCAAGAAGTTGCATATCATCACGAGGTTGAAGCGTTTGATTACAGAGAATTTGCGAATACCGCTCGGCATATCAGTACAACGTCCGCATTCTACAGACGAGAGGTGATGGATTCCATCGGATGGCTGGATGCCTCTGGAGATGATTTCGACGTCATGTTAAGGATAGCCAGGCAATTCCGAATTCACAGCATCGAGAGGGTGTTGTCCAGGTCGATGATACATGAAAGCGCGTTCAATCCGCAGACATTCGATGCGCGCAAGACGGTTTACCGGAACACGTATCTTGTAAGTAAGAAATATGGCGGAAGCAGCTTCTCTCCTCTTGCGATGAGATATTATGCCAGCCTGATGATCGATCTTTTTCATCTTCAATCCTTTTTCCCGTTCATGCTTCGCGCCTTCCGACGCTGCAGTCGGTATCCTTACTCACAGAAAGCTGGCACTTCAAAATCCTAGCGCCGATCCAAGAGCTTTGTTGCATGGTTGAAAAAAGGGTCTTTCTCCGGGGGGTATTTATCAATTATGGCCAGCTTCTTGTCGCCTTTGTCCTGAATTTTGCGTTAACCCCACTTATGCTCAAATATCTTGGTCAGGCGGGATACGGTGTCTGGGCCGCTTTCAGCTCAATCATGACGTATTTTGTTCTCCTTGATTTCGGATTGAATACGGCTGTCGCTAAGTATACAGCAGAATACAGGGCGGTAGAGCGGCAGGATAAAATAAGCGCAATGGCATCCACCGCGATCATTATATTCGGAGCAATTGCCCTGCTGGTACTTCTGGCTTCATTCACGCTTGCATGCTTTATCGATGGCATTTTTGAAATCCCCACGGACCTTGTTTCCCCGGCGAAGACAGCATTTGTTGTCATGAGCGCGAACGTTGCGCTCATGATACTTGCAAGCGTGTTCGGTAATATCCTCTATGGTTTCCAGCGGGTGGATATCTGGAAAGCATCCAGCATCATCCAGCTTTTGACAAATGCATTGCTTGTGATTCTTTTTCTAAAGTTCGGGTTCGGTCTTGTAGGCCTGGCAGCCGCCTCAATGGTGAGCAGTGTGCTTTTGGTTTACCTTTACCTGTATTTTATCAGGCGCGGCAAATACGGCTTGATTTTCACACACAGACTAGCCAGCATGAACACACTCAAAGAAATAGCGCCTTTCAGTATCCGCACATTTGTCCTGGGCGTGACGAGCCGGATGCTTTATTATACCGGGCCCATTCTGGTCGGGATTATTTTGGGGGTCTCCGCAGTTACGCCATACGACATCACCTTCAAACTCTGCTTTTACACCACGTACCTGTTCTCCATCATCTCCACGAGCATGCTGCCCAAATTTGCAGAAGCCTATGCATTGAAGGATATAAAGACTTTAAGCGAAATCTACCTGAAGACCGTAAAAATCACTTTCGCGCTTGCCGTATTCGTGGCTGCTCTATTGCTTTCCTGGGGGGAAGCCTTTATCAACCTGTGGGTCGGACCTGCAGGCTTTGCAGGCTTCCCCGTTTTGCTCCTGCTCGTGGCCATGAACATTTTTCACGCTTTGGGCACACCCGCCATCGCACTGCTGCAGGGCATCGGCAAAAATAAGTGGGTAACCTATTCCGAGATGTGGAATGCCGTCTTGAACTTGGCGCTTTCCATAGCACTGCTGAATAACATCGGCCTTCCCGGGATTGTCCTGGCCATGATTGTCTCCCATATCTTCACAAGCTTCTGGGTGATGCATGGTTCTGTTCTTAAATATGCGCAGCTGAAGATAAGGGATTATCTGCTGTCCGCCTTGCTGCCCGCCGTTCTGGCAGGTGTTGTTTCCTTCGGCCTTATCTTCCCCTTCAGGAAAGCATTCCTCGATATCGGCGGCTTTCAGGACCTGTTCTTGAAAGGGGGATTTATGTCGATTCTTTTCGGCTGTGCTTATTATGCTGTGGCGCTGAACCGGGAAGAGAAGCGAAGTGTCATCGGTCTTTTCAAGGGATGATTCATTGTTCAGTATGATAGACATATGCTTTCTGGTTGAATATCCGGGGCGTCCCGCATATGCAAATATTCATTGAAATCTTAGTGGCTGCCGCGATGGGAATGACCGTAGCGGTTCTGGTTGCGAGGAGACCGCGTTGGTTCTGGCCGATTCTCATCATCGGCAGCATTCTCGGAACCGGGCCCCGCCTTTTTGGCTATTTTTTTTGGGATGAATTGATTATGGGTGCTGTTATTCTGGGTGCTCTGGTTGGTGGGATACCCGGCGATCTCTTTAGATCTGTGAATGACCGCATGGTGTGTTTTCTGATCTGGATTGGCTATATTTTCATTGAATCGTTTATTGGTATCGTCGTCAATAACGACATAAGAATCATCAGATGGTCACTATATTATCTTATGCTCGGGATATTGCTGCTCTTGATTAATAAGGAGAAACGCTTTCCGTTTCCATCGAGACGGACGTTTGTATCCCTCGTCCTGATCACAACTACCTTCTATTATGCCGGATACATTTTGCACGGCATCGTATTTGAGTACTGGTTAGGTGTCCCGAAACTGGGGCGTTTTATGGATCAGTTCATGAAAGAAGGATTTCTTTGGTCGGGGTCTGCAATTGCTGTCTTTCCTACATTACTGGCTATGCCGGTTGCTGTGTTCGCCATTAGAGAGGATTCAGTCGGAATTCGGGTGTTAGCAGTCATTTCCATAATGCTGATGATGGTGACGGCATTTTACTATGACTCTCGTATATCTTGGGTTGTCATCTTCTTCATCTTCTTCGTATCCATTAAGAAGATTGGGCTCACAAGAGTTGCTCTAATGATATCCATATTTGGTATTGTTTACATGAGCTATATTCCTCAACCGCTGCAGAGATTGGGCGAATTCTTTTATGGCACTTTTCAGAGCACACAAGCTCTTTGGTCTCCGGGCGAGAGCGATGTGACCAGGAAACTGCAGTTCGAGGCCAGTATTCATCGACTACTTGACAATCCCGGGACGTTCATGGTGGGAGACGGCATCTATTCGCACCGCTACACCATTCTTCCGCATATACAAGAGCTCCATAAGCTTTATCTCCCGGTGCAGAAATTCCTCATTCCAGGCCATAAGGAAACACGCGACGATACGGCAGACGATATTAAATTATTCAGGACGACGGCGTTTTCTGCCCTTCTCATCGATACAGGGATCATTGGCATTATGCTCTATACACTCAATTTCATCTTCATGGGTTTGAAGGTACTGCGGAGCAGGACATCCGGGACATCGATATTTCTGGCGGTGATTTTTCTGGCTTACATGTGGCACTTCAACAACAATATCTGCGATGTTGTGCTCCTGTATCTGTTGATCATGCCGAATGGAATCATTGAGCAACTGATCAACCAGGAGGGCAAGGCGGCGTATTCATGAAACTTTGCTTTCTGGCGCCGGCGAACAGCGTTCACAGTTATCGATGGATCAAGTACTTTGCCGACAAAGGGCACGAGATCATCTGGGCGTCCCTGCATCCCGTGACGGTCAATGGAATAGAGGGCATCGATATCCGGCAGATTGCCGTACCGCTCGGTTCCGCGGGCGCTCCTCTCGCCGCTCTGAAGTTGCGTGCGATGCTGAAGAGCCGACAGCCGGACGTCCTTCACGTACATTCGGTTGCGCTTTACGGGGTGGTAGGCGCGCTGTGCGGATTCCGCCCGTATGTTGCCACTGCATGGGGATCGGATGTACTGACCGCCTCTGCATCATGGTGGAAGAGGCACCTTGTCCGTTATGCGCTGAGAAGGGCAAGTCTTATTACGTGCGATGCGCATCACATGGTCGCGGCCATGGAGCGTCTGGGAATCGATAGAAGAGTTATGGAAATTATCTGCTTTGGAATTGACACGGAGAGATTCCGTCCCGGCGGCAGAAGCGGGGCGCAGTCCGGAGATTGGAAAGATGCGGAACGGCCGGGGATCATCAGCCTCAGGAGTTTCCACCCTGTTTATGATCTGAAGTCTCTGATCGAAGCCGCATCCATCGTCGTGTCGAGAGTGCCTTCCGCACGGTTCATCCTTGCGGGATCTGGGCCGCAGGAGAGCAACCTGAAGGAGATGGTAAAATCGCTCGGACTGGAAGACAGCATATCTTTTCCCGGCCCGATCCCGAACGAGCAGCTGCCGGCGCTGTTTGCCTCGATGGATGTATACGTATCGACGTCGCTTTCAGATGCGGGAATCGCAGCGAGCACTGCGGAGGCTATGGCATGCGGCCTCCCGGTTGTCGTAACGGACAGTGGAGAAAACCGACTCTGGGTTCAGGATGGCCGGGGAGGCTTCGTGGTGCCCACGGGCGCCCCGGCGGCGCTGGCCGAGAAAATCATCCATCTTATCGAGAACGGAAAGACGAGGGAGGCATTCGGCAGGGTCAACAGGAAGACCATTGTCGAGAGGAACGACTACGGCACCGAAATGGCCAAGATGGAGAAGATCTACCATGACCTTGCCCGCTTGCGAAAGAGGCCGAGCGGGTCGGTCAGCTGCGAATGACCTGATGCCGCCGAGAAGGACGGATTGAGAAATGCTTGGCACGGAAAGACCGCCTTTGAACATATGGTACATATCGGCATACGATCAGCCGGAGGGGTTCTCGTCGCGGACGTTCGATTACGCGATGGAACTCTGCAGGCTGGGCCACAGCGTCACCATGTTCACAAACAGTTACTGCCATTTTACGCATAAGGAAAGACTCGCGAAGAATGAAGAATGGCGGTTGGAACTATATGGCCCGCTCCGCGTGATATGGATGAAGACGATCCCGTACGCGGGCAACGGCTGGCTCCGCGGGGCCAACATGGTATCGAACGCCGTTCAGATACAGAAGATCGGGGGACGGCTCGCGCCGCCGGATATTGCCATCGGCCCTTCCGTGCCGCTTCTGACTGGCCTGTCCGCCTATCTTTTGTCAAAAAGGAAAAAGTCCGTTTTCATCTTTGAAGTACGCGATATATGGCCGCAGGCGCTTGTGGATCTGGGATATTTCGGGAAGAAAAACGTCATCTATTTTGTATTGCGCATGATGGAGAAATATCTTTATGCGAGAGCCGCGCGAATTTCCGCCGTGCTGCCGCTGACGGGCGACCACGTGCGGGATGGCGGTCAGGATCCTCGGAAAGTGGTCTGGCTCCCGAACGGAATCAACCTGGACCGCTTTGCAGGTCTGCCGCCCTATAGCGGCGGGGAGACGGGGAAATTGCGCGTGATGTATATCGGCGGTTTCTCAACTGCGCATGATGTGATGACGATCATAAAGGCCGCCTCCATCCTATCGAGGAACGATATCGGCGGCATCGAGTTCATCATTGCGGGCCAGGGAGAGGGCAGGGAGGCATGTGTTGCGGAGGCGGAAAGGTTGAAATTGGCGAATGTCGTCTTTCATGAGCCTGTTCCGAAGAAGAACATTCCTGAGTTTCAACTTCGGGCGGATCTTCTGATTTCAAGTGTGAAGGATCTACCCGTCTATCAATTCGGCATCAATTCCAACAAGATTTACGATTATCTGGCATCCGGCCGCCCGATCATCTTTGCCGGGAAAGCGCCCAATGACCCCGTAAAGGAATCCGGAGGGGGGCTTTCCATTTCATCTCAAGATCCGGAACAAATGGCGGACGCGATTCTGCATTTTCTTCATATGCAGCCCCGGGAGAGGAAAGAGATCGGATCAAGAAGCCGCGCCTATGCCGAGAATCAGCTCGACATCAGGGTTCTGGCCAGACGCTACGAAGCGCTGCTCTTCGATGCGATCCGCGAAAGACGTCACGAATGACGAGGGAATCGAATGGAAGAAAGAAAACGTTTAGAGGCTGAGCATTCCGACCGCCGCCGCTCGATTGTAAAATCCTTCGAGTACTACACGGATGCTCCGCCGGACCGGTGCGTGACCGGGACCATAGAAGATGCAGAGCGTTATGATGCGCATTTCAGCAACATGAAATTCTACAGCATCACCCGGTCGAGTTTCGAATATCGTGACAGGATTCTCTTTCGGAATATCAAGGGCGCGAGGGCGCTGGATTACTGCTGCGGAAACGGCGAAATAGCCGTCGAGATGGCGGTGCGCGGCGCGGGGCATGTAACGGGCATTGATATCAGTCCTGTTGCCGTCGAGAATGCAAGAGAACTCGCGGGGAAGCGCGGCGTTTCGGACCGATGTGATTTTTTCGTCATGGACGCGGAGAACACGACCTTCCCTGAGAGGACCTTTGATCTGATTCACGAATACGGTGCGCTGCACCATCTCGAATTGTCGGCGGCTTTCAAGGAACTCAACCGCATATTGAAAAGCGACGGCGAGTTGATATGCACGGAGGCGATGCGCCACAACCCGCTGATACACCGGTACCGCAAACGCACGCCCAATTTGCGGACGCAGTGGGAGGTGGAGCACATTTTGGGCGTTCCGGAAATACTGCGCGGTCGATCATGCTTTGCTCAAATCGATTTCCGCATGTTTCACCTGGCCGTCCTCGCGGCAGTTCCTTTTCGGAAAACGGGATTCTTCAAACCGATGCTGTCCCTCCTTGAAGCCGCGGACCGGGTGCTGCTGGCGATACCCTATCTCAACAGACTGGCATGGATATCCGTGGTGCGCTATTCCCAGCCGGTCAAGGCGTAGCGCAAGCAATCAGGATACAAGGCGACCGATGCTAAAAGCCACTCTCAGAAAATGGCCCTTTCTTTACCGGCTTCTTCAAAATGCCTATTACGGATTTCGCTGCGTGGCGGAGAAGCACATATTGGGAACAATCGTCCAGGAATGGATCTGGAGAAGAGAACGCAGGGAAGATAACGCCAATTCGCCGCAGAAATACCTAGAATCATCCCAACATCCTCACCGGCTCGTTCTTATGGAAAAGATCCTGTCGCACTCGCCTCTCAAGAAAGTGCTGGAAATCGGCTGCAATGCGGGGCCGAATCTGCTTCTGCTGTCCGGCCGATGCAAAGAAGCGGATCTCCACGGTATCGATATCAATACCAAGGCAGTCGAGGAAGGCCGTAAGCATCTGAAGGGGATGGGGATATCCAATGTATTTCTGGATGCCGGGAAGGCCGACAGCCTGGAGCGTTTCGGCGACCGGAGCATGGACATCGTATTTTCCGATGCGACGCTCATGTATATCGGCCCCGACAAGATACAGGACATTGTCGGGCATATGGTACGCATTGCAAGGAAGGCGGTCATACTCAACGAATGGGACATGGGCGGGTCCTCGGAGACAGACCATCGTTATCATTACGGCCATTGGATTCATAATTATCTGTCGCTTTTCGAAAAATGCGGCGTAAGAGGGAAGATCGAGGTCACAAGAATATCTCGGGAAATGTGGGATGATTCCAACTGGGTGAAATACGGGGCCATGATTGAGGCAAGACTCTCCTGAAAGCAATCCGCTGGCTCCTTCTGAAGAATCCCGAGAACCTCGATCCCGGTAAGGAAGAGAAAGAATGTCTGCTGGAGGCGCTGAAACTCAGAGACCTTTGAATTTCTCCGAATTTTGTTGATGTTCATTTTTATTGCCAATTTTTCAGAAATCGGGACGGCAGATGATTCAACAAGTACGGTGGTGCATGT
>DIWJ01000087.1 GCA_002428445.1 Syntrophaceae bacterium UBA6109 | reverse complement strand
GAAGAGTTTTTCAACAACCTGCTAACGGGAAGGGTGCAGTCCAGTCCCTCTCAATTCCTGATGACACGCCCCATGGCTCCCGCGGCAATCTGCTTGCCCCCATCCGCGAGGATCGTTTGCCCGGTGTTCTAACTGAAATCATCAGAAGCATAAAAGAGTTCTTTTTGCAGCGGTGCATGCGACGTTTCTGCATCGAGAAAGTGTGTCTCTCTGCACCACTAGAAGAGCACCTGAACGGGAGTCCCTGTCCGTTTGAACCCTTCCTCCAGGACTTCCGCCTGCCAGTGGAAGAAAGCATCCTCCATGGCCCATTCCAGGCCGTTTTCTTTGTAGATCCGGTTTGCGTAGAAATAGTTGAGCCGATCGATCAGGACGCGGTCCACGATCCCCGCGAGCTCCTCCACCAGGCCGTCGGCTCCGGGAAGAAGCGGCGCGATCATGGCAAACGTCGGGATGCCCCTCCCGTGGAGGACCTCCAGGGCGCCGATTCTTTCCCCGATCGGCGAAGCGCCGGGCTCGAAGAGCTTCCTGATTTTCTCATCCGCGGTCGCGATGGAAAATCCGATTTCAATGTCCTGAAATCTTTCCAGGATCTCGATATCCCGCAATACCAGGGATGACTTGGTCTGAACGGTCACGGGCCATTGATTCTCGAGCAGGACCTCCAGGCAGCGTCTTGTGAGCCCGTATTTCTTTTCCGCCGCCTGGTACGGATCGCAGACGCCGCTGACCCAGACCCTGCCCCGCTTCCTTTTCTTCCCGATTTCGCGGGCCAGCAGCTCCGGCGCATTGATCTTGACGTCCACGAAGGCCCCCCATTTTTCCCTGTGGCCGGTGAATCTCCTCATGAACGCGGCATAGCAGTACCTGCAGGAATGGCTGCATCCCACGTAGGGATTCATGGCATAGTCGTAGACTTGGGATTTCGAGAGGACGGATTTTGCGGATATCTCCCGGACAATCATTTGTTTCGGGCCGCCATGCGTTGCGATCTTCGTTGCCGGCATCTGCTGTTTCATGATTTGCACACCGGCTCCGGTTCTGTCAAATACCGGGGCCGCGGCGCAATATCCTTGCCGGTCTTGTCCACGATGACTGCAGTGAAGCGTCGGTCGTCTCCAATGAACCTCCGTAAGAGCTCCCCCTCCGCTTTTTTGTCTGCCGTTTCCCGTCCTTTTGCGCAAGGCATCCATGGACAGGAAGATTTGGACCCGCAAAAGCGCCGTCCTTACAAGGCCGCAAAGCAGACGGGTTGCGGCGACGGGGAATCCATCGGGTATGGCGGCGAAGGAATCGGAAAGCGACGGCGTCGGGGAACTTTCAAAAATGGCGGAAATCCGACATTGAATGTGCTAGATGTACCGGCGGCGCATGCCGATCTGCACTTCATGAGGGGAAGGGTGAAATGACTTCAGAGACTGGAAATGAACGCAGCACCGCACATCACGGCCCAACCGATCGACCGTCCGCCTTCACCAGCGGTTACGTCGAAGCCGGCGGGGTCCGTCTGCATTATCTGGATTACGGTACGGCGGGCCGCCCGTCCATGCTTTGTCTGCACGGCAGCGGCGCGCACGCACACTGGTTCGATTTCGTTGCGCCCGATCTCGCCGCGGATTACCATTTGCTGGCCCTGGATCAACGCGGCCACGGCGACAGCGCATGGGCCGATCCGCCGGACTATTCCTACACCCGTTTCGCGGCGGACCTCGCTGAGGCGGTGGATAAGCTCGATCTGCGGGATCTCATCCTCGTCGGCCACTCCTTTGGCGGTCTGGTGTCGCTGATGTACGCCGCCGCCCATCCGGAGCGGGTGAGCAGACTGATTGTGGCCGATTCGATGCTGCGCATCAGCGAGGAGTTCGTGGCGGCCTTTCACACCATCGGATCGCGCGAGGGCAGCAGCTACGATACGCCGGAAGAATTTGCCGCGCGTTACCGTCTGCGTCCGCTCGGCACGCCCACGCGGCCCGACGTCGTCGCCTACCTCGCACGCCACAGCGCCCGCCGGTCAGCCGACGGCCGCTGGCGGCACAAGGTCGACCGCGGGGTCTACGCGGCCCGGCACACAGTCGACAGCCTGCCCTGCTGGGAACGGATCACGATCCCGGCATTGGTCATCAAATGCAACCACAGCACGCGCATCACCCCCGCCATCGCCGTCGAGATCAAGGCGCGGTGCCCGCAGGTGGAAATCGTCACAATGCCGGACAGCGGCCACCACGTGACCCTCGACAATCCTGCCGGCTTCGTAGCCGCGGTCCGGGCATTTCTCGGCAGGCACGCCTAACCGCCCTCAGGCCGTCCCGCCGGATGGTTTCAGAGGCCCGGCGAGCTTATCCGGGGATTCGCTCCAGCCGATGTGAATATGATCCCGGTCTGCGTCCGGGATGCCCGTGTGCCGGAGAGTCCATTTCGTCCCGCCTCCCTGCCCCTGGAACGACACCGTCAGCAGCAACTCCAGGAGAAAGTCCGTACTCAGCCGCAGCAGTCCTTGCCGATTCCCGCGGCAAGAACTCCTGCGAACATCGTCGCTTTCGTGGAAGCAAGGTCCGCGTCATCGATAACGGCGATGTGCACTAAGACATTTGGAAGGCTGCATTAAGGTTTTCACTGATGGGAAACGCCGCCGATGAGGACTACAAATATCCGTAGGCGGATTACGCTCGGTTCCGGCGAACGGGCTTCACTTCTCAAGAAAGGAGGCAGAAACATGTTTATCCAGGGATTGATGTTCTCGCACGTGATGTTCGGCGTCCTGGGCATTCTCTGCGGAGTCGCGCTCTTTACGGATACCCTGAACGCAAGTGAGGTAAACCGCGAACGGATCAAGAAACTGAGCATGGCGGTTGCTGTTTTTCTTGTCCTCTCCTACCTCATCGGCGGGTACTGGTATGTGGTCTTTTACGGGGCTGAACGGGACATCATCAAGGCCGGCCAGTGGGCCTGGGCCCACGGCTTCTTCATGGAGGTCAAGGAGCACGTGTTCTTTATTCCGCTCATGCTCGGCATCTACACCCCCATCGTCGCTTACAGAAACGATGCCTGCCGGGACGGGGGCGCCCGCAAGCTGCTGCTGACGATCTCCGCCCTGATCGTCCTCTTCGGACTTTTCATGGAAGGTGCCGGGGGGATTATCTCCAAAGGCCTTTCAATGGGATTGATGGGGAGGTGAGAATCATGACGAACTCCAAGATGGACAAGTACACTGCCGGTTTCGGCCTGTCGCTGGCCGTAACGAGTCTGCTCAACGCCATTCTCCTGGTTGTCAAGGAGACGAATGAGCCGCTGATGAACGCGATGAAGGCGGCGACGGGACATCACTGGACGACCCATGGCTTCATCGTGATCGTCCTTTTTGTGTTGCTGGGCTTTGTGTTCTCGGCAACGAAGTTCAGCGAAAAATGGGATTCCGGGAAGATGGTATGGCTTCTCGTCTTCGCAACGATCGTCGGGTCGGTCGTGATTGCGGGATTTTTTCTGCCCAATCTGCCGCTTGCCGGTGGCGGGATGAAGTAAGCACTCGGAAGACGTTGCGGGCGATCCATTTCCCGGCTTTCTTCGGATTCAGGGCTCCAGAGAAAGGCGCGTCGGACCGGCGCGCCTTTCCTATTGACATGCAGGGAGGCTTCCCCCTATACTCGGCCCCCGAAAAACGAAGGGAGACCGCGGCGATATGAAATTCCGCTTCGACCACAGCAACATCAACGTGCTTGACCTGGACAAGAGCGTGAAATTTTACCGGGAGGCACTGGGCTTCGTCGAGGACCGCCGCAAGGTCGCGCCGGACGGCAGTTTCATCCTCGTTTTCCTGGGCGACGGACAGACCGCCCATAAGATCGAGCTCACCTGGCTCCGCGACCGCAGAGAACCCTACAACCTGGGCGAGGGGGAATTTCATCTGGCGGTACGGACGGACGACTACGCCGGCGCCCACGCGCTGCACGAAAAGATGGGATGCATCTGTTACGAGAATACGGCGATGGGGCTGTATTTCATTGCCGATCCCGACGGGTATTGGATCGAGATCCTCCCGACCCGTTGAAGCAGAAAAATTTTTCAGCGATCGCCGGCGCTTCTCGAGCGCTTCGGAACCCCGTGGGCCCCCCCTCGGGGTTTCGCACGTCCGGCCGGCGGCTGAAACCCGGGGAGTTTCTTCCATGCGTTTTGCACCGATATTGCTGCTTGTCCTGTCGAACCTCTTCATGACCTATGCCTGGTACGGGCACCTCAAAGACTTTCGCGCCCAGCCGCTCGTGCTGGTAATCGCCATCAGCTGGGGCATCGCCTTCTTCGAATACTGCCTGCAGGTTCCCGCCAATCGCATGGGCAGCGCCTATTTCAGCCTTCCCCAGCTCAAGGTCATCCAGGAGGTGCTGACGATGGTCGTCTTTGCCGGATTCTGTATCTTCTACATGAAGCAGCAGCTGACCTGGGATTACCTGTGGGCGAGCCTCTGTCTTGCAGGCGCCGCCTTCTTCATGTTCCGGAATGTGCCGCTGGGAAGCTAGACTCCGCCGAGACGCCGGCGCAGCTCGTCGACGAGTTGCCTCGCCGCGCCCGGATCCTTGGCCCGGACGGCGCCGATGAGGCAGGACCCCGCCTGTTCAACGAACACCCCGCCGTAGAGCGGGTCAACGGCCGACAGGGCATTGCGCCCCGGCGGCCCCGCCGCAAATTCCCGCCCTTCCGCTTTCAGATAAGCGCGGTATCGATCGAGGGTTTCCCGCGCTCCATCCGGGGAATCCTCGGGAACAAGAAATACCTGCATCCGCTCGCCGCCCTGCGCCGCGTCCGCAATCAGACCGCGCCGGAAGAAGGCATACCCCAGGAGACTCCGGGCGACGTACCGTTCCGTTCTCTTGAGTGCGGAGGGAATCTGCAGGATTTCGATCTCCTTCGGGCGCCCCGCGCCGCGCGGCAGATTCTCGGCAATGGCGCGGCCGCAGGCAAGAACAATCCTCTGATCCAGCGATGTCGCGCCTGTCACCTGGATCCTCACGAAGAACCTGTCCTGATAGTACATCAGCTGCGTCGCGGAGATGAAACCCTCCACACCGATGGCGGCCGCCGCGGAAGCCGGCCTCCGGTAGTTGGCGTAGATTCCGAAGGCGTCGAGAGGAGAACCCATCCGGTAGACCTCGGCGGCAAGCAGCACATCCGGATATTTCGGGTTCGCATACTCGGCAACGGCAAGCTGTTCAAATCCGTAGGGGAAAAAAAGCTCGGCTTCGCCGTTGATCCGTTCGAAGAGGGTATCGCTGTCGAAGAAGGCCGCCTTGTTCTGAATCGTCCAGTTTTCCACCGGGACGGCAGCGGGCAGAACCCGGCCGAGGGTGTCCCGTGCATCGGCGGCCGGGATGGCCGTGACGGCAAGCACCGACAGAAAAACAGTGACAAGTATTTTCGTGCATTGTCCGGACATGATCGCCTTCCCGTGCAATAAGCAGCAGGTTTTTCAGGCCAGCAGTTGCGCGGCCCGCTTCATCTTCGCCGCGATGTCCAGCCCGTTGACGCAGCGGGCCGTGCAGACGGAACATTCCAGGCAGACGGACGCGGCGGATGCGGGCGGAATCTCCCGGTAGGTGGATCGCGCGAGTTCCGGACTTCTGTAAGCTTCCGCATAGAGAAGACAGCGGTTGACGGTGCCGATCGCGACGCCTTTCGGGCAGGTCGGCTCGCACGCTTCGCAGAAATGGCAGTAATAGGGCTGTATGGCGGCGCCATAGCCGGCGAGCGTCATCCTGTCGAGGAAGCCGAACCTGGTCCCCATGACGGCGATGTCCTCCCGGAGTTCGGCCATGTCCCTCATTCCCGGGATGGCGGCGGTGACGTTGGGATCCTGGAGGGCCCACTTGAGGGCCGCCTGATGGGGGCTGATCGGTCCGAAGGAGGTCGTCGCATAGCCCCCAGCCTGGGTCTTCATGGCGATGATGCCGATGCCGGCACGGGCGGCCCGGGCGATGGCCTCGCCGATCTCTTTGCGGCTCTTGAAGTTGTAGGCCACGAGCGCCATATCGAAAAAGCGGTCCGGGTCCTCGACCAGCGCATGAACGACCTCCGCCTGGTTCGTATGCGTGGTCACGCCGAAGAACCGGACCTTCCCCTGCTCCCGCAGCTTCAGGAAGGCCTCGCGGGTATCCGGCTCGAATACGCGCTCTTTGCCGTTGAGGTTATGCACCTGGATGACGTCGATACGGTCCGTATTCAGGGCCTTCAGGCTCGTTTCGACGTCCCGCAACACCTCCCGCTTCGTCCGCGAGGAAGGCGAAACCTTCGTCGCCACATAGACCTTCTCGCGAATGCCTTTGAGGGCTTCGGCGACGACTTCCTCACTCCTGCCGCCCAGGTAGCGCCGGGCCGTATCGACATAGTTGACCCCGTGGTCCAAGGCGACCCGTATGACCTCGGACTCCGGAGTCAGCATGGCACCGAAGCTGACGATCGTAATTTTCATGCCCGTGCGGCCCAACGTCCGGTAGACGGGCGCAGGAAAGACAAAAGGCGCGGCGGCCGAATGCTGCATGGCCCCGGCCAGGCTCTCCAGTCCGAACAGCGCCGACGCGGTTCCCGCCATACCCGCCCTGATAAAATCTCTCCGGTTCATGGTCCGTGCCTCCCCTTTTGCATTGCGGCCCCGCTCTATCGATATACCAGATTTTTTGTTTCCATTCCGCGATTCTTTGCCGCTGCGATCTTTCTGTCCTGCTGGCCTGCCTGATCAGCCCGTGAGGGAAAAACAAAAAGGCAGGGTCGTTGCCGACCCTGCCTTTTTTTCTATGGGACTCGCGCGTCCGGGCATGCAGGGCATGCCGGCGCTCCGAATCCGTATCGCCCTGAAACTAGATGGGCTTCACGTTCTCCGCTGCCGGACCTTTCGATCCCTCGACAACGTCGAAACTGACACGCTGGCCTTCGCTCAGCGTCTTGAAGCCTTCGGCCTGGATGGCACTGTGATGAACGAACAGGTCGCCACCGCCATCTTTTTCAATGAACCCGAAGCCTTTCCGCTCATTGAACCACTTTACTTTTCCTTCTGACATCGCGTACACCCTCCTTTCGCAAAATTCTCGTAAGTCGGATTTCCACTTTGACAGAAAGAAAAAGGCCGCCAGACCCTAAAGAGCATGGCAGCCAACCTTTGCACTTCAAAATGTCTTGATCCAAACTTATGCAGTTGAGGGATCTTATCCCGACCGACCGCAAAAGTCAAGGATTATTCTCCAATTATTTCAATAATTTTTTCTTCCCGCCGCTGCCGCGGCTCGGGTTCAGGTGCGTGCAGGCATCGGCGTGGAGGGCTTCGGGAAGATCCCGCTCTTTTCGGCTTATTCGTCCAGGCAACCGACTCGCCAGTCCGTCACTGCTCAAGACCGATGATCTTCACTTCCCTGGACCATCCGGATTTGTCCGTTTTGACGTCCCTGCATGCCTGGTTATGCCGGATCTGGAAGATGATCCTTCCCTGGTACTTGCCCTCCGGCTCGACGCGGTATCCCAGGATGGTCCCTCCATAAAAGGACGGGGACAGCCGTTTCCTGTGAAAATAGATTTCTCCGCCGACCAGCTTCTGCGCATTTCCCTCGTCTACTCTCCACCAGCCGCTTTCCCACACATTATCCTGCAGCTTGGTAAATTTATTTGTTTTTTCGATGATATGGATGTTCACGTTGTTCCTCCTCCTGGCTATGCCCGTTCTGGCGGGCTTCACCTGCAAACAAAAAAGCCCCGTCTTTTGTAATAGACAGGGCTTCCAACTCTGGTGTCCCTTCCCCCCAGGGGAAGCGGAATCGCGGGTTTCTTCCGTGGTGTCGATTACATCTAACGCCTCCATGCTATGCTCAATTCAAGAAATGTCAAGACAATTGAGGCTCTTCGGAGAAGAACGGCCCTGCAGGATCTCCTCTGCACGATATCCCGTGATCCTCTCGTAGAGCTCCGGATCCGTATCGCCTTCCGTGCCGATCGTGAAAACGGTCGATCGGGCATCGAGGCCGATGCAGCCGCGAATCGCGGGATCGCCCGCTCCGGCGATCAAGCCGGCCAGTCCCGCGACGCCGGATTCCCCGCCAACGAGGGGCGGATCGCCGCCGCACCCTCCCGCCAGGCGCCGCATGACCTCCAGGGCGGCAGCGTCCGGAATCGTCGTGAAGAAGTCCACCCCGGTCTCGAGGATTTCCCAGGCCAGCAGAGAGACCTCTCCACAGGCGAGTCCCGCCATGACCGTATCGAGATCCCCTTCGACAGTCTGGCGTACCCCGGCCTTCGCGCTTTCGAAGAGACAGGCGGCATGATCGGGCTCGACCGTGACGATCCGCGGCCGGGCGGCGCCGAATCGTTCCCAGAAATAGGCGCAGACGGCCGCTGCCAGTCCGCCGACGCCCGCCTGAACGAAGACGTGGGTCGGCGGCCCGGCCTCCCACCGCGCCGCCTCCTCCTCGAGCATCACGGAGTATCCCTGCATGACGTCCCTCGGAATATCCGTATAGCCGGAGAAAGAAGTGTCCGAAACGAGATGCCAGCCGTTCCTCTGCGCTTCTTCGGAAGAGACGCGCACGGCATCGTCGTAGTTGCCCGGGGTTCTTTCGACGCGCGCTCCGAGGGCGGCGATCGCATCCGCCCGCGCCGCGCTGACGCGCGCGTGAATAAAGATCACGCAACGGCAGCCGAAAGTCCTCGCCCCCCACGCGACGGACCGGCCGTGGTTGCCATCCGTGGCGCAGGTCACGGTGACGTCTCCGATGATATCCTTGAAACGGCGGGCGGCGAGTTCGGCCGCCGCCACCTCCCGGTCGAGCTTCTCGAAGACGATTCTTTGCAGCAACCGCGCCACGGCATAGGCGCCCCCCAGGGCCTTGAAGCTCTTCAGGCCGAAGCGTTGCGATTCATCCTTGTAGAGGAGAGTCCGGACACCCAATTCCGCGGCCAGCCCCCGCAGGTCTGCCAGCGGCGTCGGTTGGTAGCCCGGCCAGCAGGAAATCGCCGCCATCGCCTCGCGGCCGGCATGAAGGTTGAGAATTTTCTTCCTCGCCTCGCCGTAGGGTTCGTCGCGGCGGGTCCGCCGGTTGGAAACGAGCGCTGCCTGGAACAAAGATGCTGGATGGGCCATCGGGGAACACCTCTCTGTCTGCAGAGCCGGGTCCCGATCGACGGAATAACCGACGATCGGGCGGATTTCGTATAGCATATTTTTTATCCTCCTTCCTCTCCGGCAGGCTTTGTGATAGAAGAAGCTGCCGGAGGGCGAACGGCACGTACATCTTTCGTTCTGCCCCGCAAGCGAGGGAGATATGGCGGAAATCCGCAAAGACCGCTCCAACAAGAAAATCCTGAAGGCCTACGATCGCTTCGTTCCCCACCAGTTTCTGAGCCTGCTCGAGAAGAAAAGCATCACGGACGTGGAGCTCGGGGACCAGGTGGAAAAGACGATGACGATCTTCTTCTCCGATATCCGCGATTTCACCACCCTTTCCGAAACGATGACTCCGCAGGAGAATTTTCTTTTTCTCAACTCCTATCTGCGGGAGATGGAGCCCGCCATCGGCCGCCACCACGGCATCATCGACAAGTACGTCGGCGACGCGATCATGGCCCTCTTCCCCACGGCAGCCGATGACGCCCTGGACAGCGCCCTCGACACGCTGCGCCGTCTACGGAGCTTCAACAGGCAGAGGGAAAGAGCCGGCGGCAAGCCGATCGCCATCGGTATCGGACTCAACACAGGCCTCATGATGCTTGGGACGATCGGCGGGACAAGCCGGATGGAAGGCACCGTCATCAGCGATGCCGTCAACCTGGCGGCCCGCATTGAATCCATGACCAAGATCTATGGAACGGCCATCCTCATCAGCGAGCACACGCTGTACAGCCTCAAGCGGCCGTCGCGGTACCACATCCGGTTCATCGACCGCGTGCGGGTCAAGGGGAAGATCCAGCCGCAGTCCATCTATGAGGTATTCGATTTGGACCCTCCCGCCATCAGGAAAGCGAAGAAGAATTCGCGGGAAATCTTCGAGGATGCGCTGGCCCACTATCACTTCCGTCAGATTCCGAAGGCGGAGGTTCTCCTGCGCCGGTGTCTCCGCATGAACCCGGAGGATGTCCCGGCCCGCATCTATCTCGAACGATGCCGCCGCTTCATGAAAGACGGCATTCATGAGGGGACGGGAGAGGCGGATCAGACGATCCGGTGGACCGACGACTTCAGGATCGGCCAGCCGGTCATCGACGGTCAGCACGAGGAGTTGTTCCGGCTGACCGCCGAACTGCTGGAATCCGTGCGGGGGGGGCGGCGGCAGAAAGACATCGGCGAAGCATTGGCCTTCCTCGACAGCTACGTCGGCACGCACTTCAAGACCGAGGAAGATTGCATGCTGCAGTGCGGGTATCCCTTTTATGGGACACAGAAGATGCAGCACGAACGATTCGAAAAATACTTCCGCAAGTTAAAGAAAGAAATCGCGGCGCTGAAGAAGAACAGGCTCTATTTCATGTTTCGAATGCAGATCCTCGTCGTCGACTGGCTGGTGAGTCACACATCCAGGGAAGATCGCCACTTCGGCCGGTTCATGAAACAGCGGAACACCTCTTGCTGAGTTCATCCTCCGTCGTATCGACGGCGGCCCCCCGGCGCATCGCCGTGCTCTTGCAGCGCCGGATTCCATCCTTTCACGGCCGGTCCGCGCCCAGGACCGTTACGACGGCCTGATATTTCTCATGGATCATCATCCGGTCGAATTCAAAAAATTCGGCGAGCATGGCCCGGTCTTCCTCTTCCGTCATATAAGCCCTGCATGCCGGGAAGAAGATCTTGTCTTCCTTCTCAATGTGCCGCGGGTAGAAATCGGCCAGTGTCCGGAGTTTCTCGGCGACAACCGACAGGGCCGCCGCATCGCCCCGGCGATAGCGGGCGTTGGCTTCGACCAGTTCTTTCGTGGTCTTCCTCCCCAGCACGTGTTCCGCGATCAGCTCCTCCATGAGCCGCCGGTCCTTTTCGTTCATCGCTTTCCGCTTAAGATCGCGGAACATGATCTCCTCTTCCTTCCCGTGGTGGGTGCGGTCGGCATACATGCGGATGAAATCCACGGAAGCATCGATAAACAACGGGTCAACGTTCCCGTCCCTTTCGATCTGCACCAGCGCCCGCCGGAGAATCGCGATCATCTTTTCGATCAAGCGGTGCTCAATCATGAGCGGTCCCCTCGCCTGCATGGTCTCTCCTCCCTTTCCGTCCACATATTTTCGAGGCAAGTCCCATTCGACAAACTTATTCTCTGTGAACAAAACCGGCCCCAGACTGTGTATCTCAGTATAGCGACAATGGTTGCGATGTCAAAGGGCAGAAAATCTCCTTCCGGCAAGGAAGAAGAACGGCGGTTCGCCGCTCAGGATGCGCGGCTTTCTCGTCTTGACAGGAGAGTTAAGAGGTGTTTTACATCCGTCAAGCTGCCGCAAAGACACCCATCTGCCGGGTTTGTCGGTCGGCAGAAGATCATCTGCGATCGGGGAAGAGGCATTTCACGGCCTCGACGTTCTTTCCGCCATCGGTTCATGCTGCGTGAAGGGGGAGTGCTATGACAAAAGAAGTCGTCGTGGTATCGGCGTGCCGAACCGCCATCGGGGAGTTCGGCGGGACATTGAGGGACCTGAATTGCGCCCTGCTGGGCAGCGCCGTCATGAAGGAAGCGGTCCGGAGGGCCGGCATCGACGCCGGCATGATCGACGACGTCCGGTTCGGCTGCTGCGTGGAGCCCGTGGACGCGCTCAACGTCGCGCGCATCTCGGCCCTGATGGCCGGCATCCCGGACACCGTCACGGCCGTCACCGTCAACCGCGTGTGCATCTCCGGCATGGAGGCGGTCCTGTCCGGCATGGCCATGATCCGGGCGGGGATGGCCGACATCATCCTGGCAGGCGGCATGGAGCACATGTCGGGCATTCCCTATTCGGTTCCCAACGCCCGCTGGGGCTGCCGGCTCCAGGACCAGGTCTTCGTGGACAACATCATCCACGCACTGCACGCCGGTTCGCATCTGCTGCCCGGTCCCGAAAACGGCCCGGTCAAGTCGGGCATGCCTCTGGAGTTGTTCAAGGGAAAACCTTACATCATGGGCATCACCGCGGAACTGGTCGCGCAGATGCATAACCTCTCGCGGGAAGAGATCGACGAGGTCGCGCTGCGCAGCCACAACAACGTCGAGCGGGCGACGATCGGGGGGGATTTCCGGGAGGAGATCGTTCCGATCGAAATCCCCCAGAAAAAAGGCAAGCCGCCGGTCCGTTTCGAGAAGGATGAACACTACCGGCCGAAGCTCACGATGGAGGACCTGGTGAAGCTGCCGCCCGCCTTCGTCCCCAGGACCGGGAAAGTCACAGCCGGAAACTCCTCCGGGATCAACGACGGGGCCAGCGCGATGGTGATCATGTCCCTCGACAAGGCCCGGGAACTGGGTCTCCAGCCGTTGGCCCGCTTCCGAGCCGTCGGGCGGGGGGGATGCCATCCCTCGGTGATGGGCCTGAGCCCCGTACCCGCCGTGCACGACCTCTCTGCGCGCTCGGGTCTTCAGATCGCGGATTTCGAACTGGTCGAACTCAACGAGGCCTTCGCCGCCCAGTACCTGGGTTGTGAGCGGGAGCTGAAACTGAAGCGGGAGATCACGAACGTCAACGGATCGGGAGTGGGTCTTGGACATCCCGTCGGTTCCACGGGCTGCCGGATCATGGTCACGTTGCTTCATGCCATGAAGAAGCGGGGCAAGTCGCTGGGACTCGCGACCCTCTGCGGCGGCGGGGGCGTTTCGATGGCCGCCGCACTGGAGCTGATGTAGGAACGAGTGCCGGATCTTGCCGTTGAACCGGCCTTTTCCTTTCAGGGTCCTTCCACAGACTGCCGGCGTTCGTCCTCGCCGGCGGTGGAATCCTGCCCGGGCCGGATCGGCTGCTCCCCGCCGGTCCCGTCCGAGCCCTTTTCGCTCGCCGCGGTTTCGCCCATGACCTCCTCGTAATCAGGCACGACGATTCCTCGCTTCACCAGAATTCCGTAAATGTGGTCGGCGCGGTTTTCCACGTAGCGGGAATCCCCCGTCGGGCTCCAACGCCGCGGATTGGGCAGCACGGCGGCAAGCCGCGCCGCCTCGCGGGCCGAAAGCTCCGCCGCCTTCTTCCCATAGTAGTGGCGGGCGGCCGCCTCGATGCCGAAAATCCCGTCTCCCCATTCCGCCACGTTGAGATACACCTCCAGGATCCGCCGTTTGGAGAGATTCCTTTCGATCCGCCAGGTAAGGATGGCTTCCTTGAGTTTGCGGACAGGATCCTTTGACGGCGACAGGTAGAGATTTTTCGCAAGCTGCTGGCTGATCGTACTCCCGCCCGCCCGGAGATTTCTCTTGCGGATGTCCTTTTCGAGGGCCTTTTGCATGGCTTCGAAATCGAATCCCTCGTGGGACCAGAACTTGTCGTCTTCGGCGACGAGCACGGCCTTGACGGCGTAGGAAGAAATCCCCGCAAACGGCACCCAATATTGAACGAGGCGCGCCCTCTTCCCCTCCGCCAGCCGCTCCCGTTCCCTGAAGTCCATGAAGGCCGTCTTCTTCGGATTGTCCTTTTTCAGGCGGCTTACATTCGGGTATACGGAAAACCTCCCCACCTCGAGCAGAAATGCCGCCAGGAAAAACAGGAGAACAAAAAGAATGGTCCGTCTTATCTTCTTCATCGCCGTTGTCTTTACCTCAAAGAAGCCGCCTTGTGAAGAGGCGGAAAGCGCGCCACGAGCGGGAAAAACTTTTGACATCTTCCGGAAATTCCGATAAAAGTCGTCGCGATAGTTGTTCGTGTGCAGTTTTCATCCACTGGGAAGCCCCGGAGAAGGGCCCCCGGTGAGCTTTCCCGGCGGAGTTGGGCGATATCCGGAGCCCTCGTCTTCATCGGGAAGGATCACCGGCCGAAATCTGTGCACCGTTCATTCGTAGTACGACCCCCGATTGAAGTCAAAGGAGGTACGGCACCATGAAACGGCGGATTTTCCTCTGGATGGGACTGGCGGCGCTGTGCATCGTATTCGGTCTGCAGACCGAAGGATTTGCGAAGCCGCAGTATGTCGTCAAACCCGGTGACAGTCTCCAGAAAATTTCAAAACGTCTGGGCGTCAGCCCCGAGGCCCTCAAGGCGGCCAACGAACTCGGCAGCGATTCCCTCAAAGCTCAACAGGTCCTGATCGTCCCCTCTAAGGAGATGAAGCGGATCCACGTCGTCCGAAAGGGCGAAACCCTTTCCAGCATCGCAAAGAAGAACTCGCTTTCCCTGACCGAACTCCGAAGCTTGAACAAGATCCGGTCCAGCAAGCTCCGCATCGGGCAGAAGCTCGTCCTCTTTGTCCCGCCGCAGAAGAAGGACCCCGGCGTGGCCGCGGAAGCGGCGGTGTCCGGAGAGGTCGATGTCGAAGAGGAAGGGACCGACGGCGATTTCCTGCCAGAGGACCTGACCGGAAGCAACGGCGGAGCCGCTTCAGCGGAACTCCTCGGCCGGTGGCAGAATCCCGATGAGCAGCAACTGTTCGTCCGCGTCGTGCGCGGTTTTCTGGGAGCGCCCTACCGCCTGGGCGGGTCTTCAGTCCGCGGCATCGATTGCTCGGCCTTCGTGAAGAACATTTACGAATTCTTCAACATCAGCCTTCCCCGGACGGCCCGCGAGCAGTCCCGGGTCGGTCTGGCCGTTTCACGGGACGAACTCATCCCCGGCGACCTCGTCTTCTTCAACACGCGGCGGCCCTTCGGCCATGTCGGCATCTACATCGGCAACAACGAATTCATTCACGCCTCCTCCCGTGAAAAGCGGGTGACGATCAACAGCCTCGACTCCGCCTATTTCAACAAGCGTTTCATCAAGGCCATCCGCGTCAAGGGAATCGATGAGGGAGCCTGAGGGAGCAACCGGCGCAGCATCCACGGTAATCCGCACGAGAGGAACGGTCCGCCGTTCCTCTTTTTTGGTGTTCCTCTCCGGGCTCCTGTACTTTTTGCCCTTGGCTTCCGTCGCACTCGCCATTGACGACTACAGCCCCTGCTTCCATGCCTACCTGGAGTCCGACGCAACCGTGCGCGTCGCCTGGCGCCAGTTCCGGGAAGACGGGACGCCGCACCTCCTCGTCATGGACCCGGTCCGCATGGAGGTGGAAAAAGTGAACCGCCCGGCGATCAAGGGGAAACCGGCGGCGGGCCGCCGCTGGGACGCTACGCCCTTTGCCCGGGCCCTGGCAAAGTACACGGCCCCGCCGCACCCGCTTCGGAATGCGGGAATCCTGCGGGCCGAAGGACCGGCCCGGGGATATTTCCTCACGGTGGACCTCTGCCCCAGCAAGAAACCCCTGGACCGGAGGCTCTTTCAGGAAATCGCCGGCTTTGCAACTGGATCGGGAGCACCCGTGCCGGTTGGCGTTGCGGCCAGCGGCCTCTGGATAAAGAATCATCCGGAAGATTTCCGCTGGCTCGTTGATCTCGGGCGCGCGACCGCCGGCAGCCTGAGGTTCACCTGGATCAACCATTCCTACTCCCACCCCTTCGACCCGTCGGCGCCTGTGGAGAAGAATTTCCTCCTCCGGCCCGGCGCCAACCTCTCTTTCGAGGTCCTCGAGGCGGGAAAAATTCTTCTGCGTCATGGCCTCGTTCCCGCCCCATTCTTCCGCTTCCCCGGTCTCGTATCGGACCGCCGTCTCGTCGAAACCCTGCGGGAATGGTCTCTCCTTCCCGTCGGCGCCGGAGCGTGGATGGGCAAAGGGGAGACGGCAAAGCCCGGCGACATCGTCCTCGTGCATGGAAATGGAAACGAGCCGCGGGGGGTACGGGAATTGTGCCGGCTGCTGGATCGGCTTCGCAGTGAAGGAGGAGGAGCCGGGGCCTTTCTCCCGCTCGCGGACGCCGTAACCAACCAGGCGGCGCCATGATTTTTTCATTGCTTTCTGTACCCCCATCCTATAATCTTCGTCTCCCTCGGCCGTTTGGCGCAAACAGCGCGACTCCCGACGGCAATTGACGAGCGATATCTCACGCCGCATGAACAAGCGCCCAAATCTCAAGGATCTGTCTCTCGAGGAAATCGAGGCCCTCATCGCCTCGCTCGGCAAGGAGAAGTATCGCGCCCGCCAGATCATGAAGTGGCTCTACCAGAAGAGGGCCGCTTCCTTCGACGAGATGACGACGCTTTCCAAGGAACTGCGGTCTCATCTCAAAGAAGCCGCCACCCTCGCGGGACCCGAAATCGTCCGGACCCGAACCGCGAAAGACACGACGAAGAAATTTCTCTTCCGCCTCAGCGACGGGCTGCATATCGAGAGCGTCCTCATTCCGGGCCGTCATCACTGGACGATCTGCGTCTCTACGCAGGCCGGCTGCCGGATGGGGTGCCGGTTCTGCTGCACGGGAACGAAGGGATTGAAGCGGAACCTGCTCCCCTCGGAGATCACGGGCCAGATCACGGCCCTGCAGTCGCTGGCGACGGAAGAGCCGGAGATCAAGAACATCGTCCTGATGGGGATGGGCGAACCTCTTGACAATTACGACAACGTCGTCAAGGCGGTCGGCATCATCACATCGGACCACGGGTTGGGTTTTTCCAGCCGGAAGGTCACCCTTTCCACCTGCGGCCTCGCACCCCTGATCGAACGGCTGGGGGCGGACATCTGCGTCAACCTGGCCATCTCTCTCAACGCCCCCGACGACCGGCGGCGGAGCGAGCTCATGCCGGTCAACCGCCGCTACCCGCTGAAGTCGCTGCTCGAATCCTGCCGGCGTTATCCGATGCCGGGCCGGAGGATGCTGACCTTCGAATACATCCTCATGTCCGGCGTGAATGCATCGCCGGAAGATGCAGCACTGCTGGCGCGGCTCCTCAAGGGAATCCGCTGCAAGCTCAATCTCATCGCCTTCAACGAATTCCCCGGCTCCCCCTACCGGACGCCTTCCGAAGGGGAAATCCTGGATTTCCAGCGGATTCTGGCCGAGCACCACTACACGGCGATCCTCCGGGCGAGCAAGGGAAGCGACATCCTCGCGGCCTGCGGGCAGCTGAGCGGTTCCACCTCCCCCGACGGGACCCCGGAATAGATATACAACAATATATACTTGACATATATTAAATAGCGTCCTAAAGATATCGGCACACGTTCCCGCCGGCCCGATCAATCCTTCCTGCCGGCAACAATAGATAGAAGGACCTCGACATGCCCATGACGACGGCAAACAGCCAAAAGCAGCCTCTGGGTGTCAAAGCCTACGAAGAGATTTGCCGCAAGATCATCACACTCGAATACAAACCCGGCCGGATTCTCGATGAAAAGCAATTGATGGTGGACTTCGGCCTGGGACGTACGCCGATCCGGGAAGCCCTCCTGCGCCTTGCAGGTGAAGGATGGGTGGAGACGCAGCCGAACAAAGGGGCTACTGTCCCGGCCATCACGCTGCAGGGCACCAAGGCCCTCTTCGAAGCCCTGAAGATTCTGGAGGCCGGCGTGGCGACGCTGGCCGTCGGTCAGGACAATGCCTCGTTGCTCGAAAATATGAAGTCGAGCAACGAACAGGTCCGCTTGGCCGTGAAGGGCGGCGATCTGTACGGCCTCGTCGAGTCGAATCACGCCTTCCACCTTGATTTTGCCCGCTGCTCAAAGAACGAATATCTCATCCGCGCCGTCAATGAAGTCCGCAGCCAGGCCAAACGCCTGACCTATTTGTCGTTTGCCAATGAGATCAAGACGGAAAAATCGCTGCAGTTCCACTATAAGTCGGTCGTCGACGAACACGACAAGATCATCACTTTCCTGAAGGAAAAGGACGAGGCGAGGTTGAAGGAACTTCTGCTGAGGCACAGTCAGACTTTCCAGCAGCGCATTGTCGCCTACATGACATCGTCACAGGCTGCTGCTCAGCGTGCGTGAATCCGGCGCTGAAGAGAGGGGGGGGTAAACGTCATTTTTCATCCCTGTACGGGGGAACGAATGGCGAGGGGCGCCAGACGGTCGCATTTCGTCTGATGTATCGGCAGCACGGCATTTGCTGGAAACGGTTATTTCAACAAAACATCAGAAGGGAGAACGTGCTTATGAAGAATCTGCTCCGGGTACTGTTTGTTGTCGCATTGATTGTTGGGTTTGCTGTCACGCCTGCGCTGGCCAAGACCAGTTGGAACGCGAATTCCGTCTGGCCGCCGAAGAACATGCACAGCGTCGGTCTCACCGACTTCGCCGCAAAGGTGAAGGCGGCGACGAACGGCGAACTCGAGATGGCCGTCCACACCGGCGGCGCCCTGGGATACAAGGGGCCGGATCTGCTGAAGGCCGTCCGCGACGGTCTCGTTCCCGTCTCCGACATGCTGATCAGCGGCGTGGCCGGCGACGAGAAGGTCTTCCAGATCGTCACCCTCCCCTTCCTCGTTAAAAACTTTGACGAACTGCAGCTTCTGACCAAAGTCGCGCAACCGTACTTCGACAAGAGCGCCAAGAAGTGGGGACAGAAGATCCTCTACATCGCTCCCTGGCCGGGCGCGGGCCTCTGGACCAAAAAGAAGATCACCACCCTTGAAGAATTGAAAGGTCTCAAGACGAGGACCTACGACAAGAACGGCGCCCTCGTCATGGAAGCGGTCGGCGCGACGCCCTTTGCGCTCCCCTTCAGCGAGGTCTACACGTCGCTGCAGACCGGCCTCATCGACTCCGTCATGACCTCGACACCCACCGCCGTGGACGCCAAGTTCTGGGAAGTGCTCAAATATTATGAACCGCTGTTCATCACCGCCGCCACCAATATGGTCACGGTCAACCTGAAGGCGTTTCAGAAACTCCCCAAAGCCCAGCAGGAAGCGCTCGTGAAGGTCGGCAAGGAAATGGAAGCGACGATGTGGGCGAACGTGAAGACCTGGGATAAAGATCAGGAAGGCATCAGCAACAAGAATGGCATCGAGACCGTCCCGCCTTCCGACAAACTCCTCGCCGAACTTGCGAAGATCACGGAAGGCATCCGCGCCGAGTGGCTCAAGACTGCGCCGGCTGACGGCAAGAAGATCTACGACGAGTTCATGAAGAAAGTAAAGCGTTAAGCGTTTCTGCTGCAAGAGGTTCGAACCCGGGACTCCGGACACATTCCATCCGGGGTCCCGGGCCGTTTCCTTCTTCTTCATCCGCAACCAGGTCCGGCCTGCGCGGGCACACCTCCTGCTTCGTTTCATGGAGAAGTCGAAATGAAAAAGTTCATCAACGCCATCGACAGGATTTCCGGCTTCGGCGGCTGGACGGCGGGCATCATGACGGTCATCGCCCTCTTCATCGTCTGCTCGGAGATCGTCACGCGGTCCATCTTCGGCAAGACCCTGTATATCTCCGATGAGTACTCCGGATACCTCATGGCCATGCTGACGTTTTTCGGCCTTGCCTATACGCTGCGCGAGCGGGGACATATCCGCATGATGTTCCTCTTCCATTTCCTGAAAGGCCGGAGAAAGGTCATCTACAACATGGGCTGCTCGGTCGTCGGCTTTCTTTTTTCCATCAGTCTCGTTTGGTTCACTTTTGAATTTTTCTGGGACTCGGTGATCAACCAGACTCAGTCCATGCAGATCACGGAGAGCTACCTGGCGATCCCGCAGGCCTTCCTGCCCGTAGGATCGTTTTTTTGATGCTTCAATTTGTGTCCGAGTTTCTGAAGGGCGCTGCGGTCCTGAGGCATGATACGGAAGGACTCCGGATCATGGAGGAAACAGACGAACTGGGGCGATAGTCGGCGCAACGCTGCGTCCGCTGATAAGCCCGGCGGAGGGGAAATTTCATGAACGTTGATCTGGGACCTGTGTCCGCAGTGATCCTCGGCCTGCTCATCCTGTTCCTGGGAGGCTCGATCTGGATCGGCATCGCCCTCTTTCTCGTGGGCATGGGCGGCTTTTTCGTATTCACCGATATCTCTTTCGGCTCGGTCCTGGCGAATATCGCCTGGAACAACACCAGCGGCTCGGCCATGATGGCGCTGCCCTTTTTCATCTGGATGGGGGAGATTCTCTTCCGGAGCAAGATATCGGAAAATCTTTTCAAGGGTTTGTCGCCCTGGATGGACGCAATTCCGGGACGTCTTCTCCACGTGAACATCCTCGCATGCACCTTCTTTGCCGCGGTCAGCGGCTCTTCCGCGGCCACGACGGCCACGGTGGGCAAGATCACCGTACCGGAGCTCGCCAAGAGAGGGTACAGCCACTCCATCTCCATCGGATCCCTGGCCGGCGCCGGCACATTGGGCTTCATGATCCCGCCGAGCATGATGATGCTCGTTTACGGCATCATCGGCGATGTGAGCATCGGCAAGCTCTTCATTGCAGGCTTCATTCCCGGCTTTATGCTGGCCTTCATGTTCAGCGGCTACATCCTGCTGCGCTGCCTGATTTCGCCCGAACTCGCCCCCAAGGGGGAAGATCGCTATACCTGGCGCGACCGTCTCGTCGCCATCCCCGCCATCCTGCCCGTCGCCATTCTCATCCTTTTCGTTCTGGGAAGCATCTACATGGGCATCGCAACTCCGACGGAAGCAGGGGCACTTGGCGTTGTGGGGGCCTTCTTCTTCGCTTTCATCACGCGCAGTCTTAGCTGGGATGTCTTCAAAGTGAGCCTCGCGGGGTCCGTCCGGACCAGTTGCATGATCATGTTCATCGTCATGGGCGCCGCCTACCTCTCCAATGTGATCGGCTACCTCGGCATCACCCGTTCGCTGACGCAATACGTGACCTCCATGGGGCTGTCGCCTTACATGCTCATCGTCATCCTGACGGTTCTTTACCTCATTTTGGGCTGTCTCGTGGACGGGTTTTCCATGATCGTCATGACGACGCCGATCGTGATCCCCCTGATCCAGGCGGCGAAATTCGACCCCGTGTGGTTCGGGATCTACCTGGTCCTTATGATCGAACTGGCACAGATCACACCGCCTGTGGGTTTCAACCTGTTCGTCATCAGCGGACTCAACAACGACGACCTCTCAACCGTCGCCCGGGCGGCCATGCCCTTCTTCCTCATCATGCTGCTGGCGACGGCGCTCCTGACGGTTTTCCCCGATATAGCGATGTTTCTGCCGAACAGGATGGTCGGAAAGTGACGAGGCGGGGATCTGCAATTCCCGGCAAGGAGACGAGCCGATGAAGAGAATCGACATCAACTGCGACATGGGAGAGAGCTTCGGCGCCTACACGATCGGCATGGACGGCGAAGTCCTCCGGCACATCAGTTCGGCCAACATCGCCTGCGGGTACCACGCCGGCGACCCCCGGGTCATGAACGGGACCGCAAAGGCGGCAAAGGAAAACGGCGTCGGCATCGGCGCCCATCCGGGATTCCCCGACCTCGTGGGATTCGGCAGGCGGAATATGGACTGCACACCCGACGAGGTGCGCGATGACGTGATCTATCAGATCGGGGCCCTGAAGGGCTTCTGTTCCCTCCACGGCGTGAAGATGCAGCACGTAAAGCCCCACGGCAGCCTGTACAATATGTGCGTGGGAAACGAGATCCTCTCCCGGGCTGTGGCTGAGGCCATCGCCGCCGTCGATCCGGGCCTCCTGTGGGTTGTCCTGGGCGGCGCGTCGGCAGGGCTGGCGAAGAAGATTGCGGACGAGACGGGAATCCGGGTTGTATTCGAGGCCTTTCCCGACCGGATGTACACACCCGACGGAAAGCTCGCATCGCGGAAGATCCCCGGCGCCGTCATCAAGGACCCGGCGCGGGCCGCAGAACAGGCCCTTCGCATGGCCAAGGATGGCCGAGTCATCGCACTGGACGGCACGCGCCTCGACATGGAGATCCATACGTTGTGCGTTCATGGCGATAACCCTTCGGCTCTTCATCATGTCCGGACGATCCGGCAGGCGATCGAAGCCGAGGGGATTCGCATCATCCCCATGGGCATGCCGGTCTGACCCTATCGAAAGCGGTGTGTGCGAACCATGGCAGCGATGCTTTACGAGCAGGCCCGATTTCGTCTCAGCGGCGACCGCACTCTCCTTGTCGAATACGGAGACGGGATCGACATTGCCGTCAACGAGAAAGTGCGGGCCATGACGGCCCTTCTGAGAAAAAACCATCCGGCGGGCGTTGAGTCGATCGTCCCCGCTTACCGTTCCCTCGCCATCTGCTACGATCCGCTGGCAACGTCACCCGCCCGGCTGGCGGAAGTCCTTCTTGCCCTGGAGACGGATCTGCCTACGGCGGAAGTCGCCGCCTTCAAGGTCGTCCCGATTCCGGTCTGCTACGGCGGCGAGTTGGGCCCCGATATCAGCGTTGTGGCGGAGCACACGGGCCTGAAGGAGGAAGAAGTCGTCGCGATCCATTCTTCCGTCGATTACCCTATCTACATGATCGGGTTCACGCCGGGCTTCTGCTATCTGGGCGGGCTGGATCCCCGGCTGCAAACGCCCCGCAGAAAAACGCCGCGGACGAACCTTCCGGCGGGCTCCGTGGGAATCGCAGAATCGCAGACAGGCATGTACCCCATCGACAGTCCCGGCGGCTGGCAGATCATCGGGCGGACGCCGCTTCTGCTCTTCGCCCCCGCACGGGAGAATCCATTCCTGTACGAGGCGGGAGACCGCATCCGGTTTGTCCCGATTTCCGGGGCCGAGTTCCGCAGGCTGCATGAAAAGGAGACGTCCTGATGGAAGCCTTCGCCGTCCGGAATCCCGGCCCCATGACCACAGTCCAGGACCTCGGCCGTCGCGGCTTCCTGGACCGCGGTGTTCCCGCCTCCGGGGCACTCGATCCCTTCGCCTGCCGGGCGGCCAATCTGCTCGTTGGAAATTCCGAGGGAGAGGCCGTCCTGGAAATCACCCTGATGGGTCCTACGCTGGAGAGTCTCGCGGCGGCCGACATCGCGCTGACCGGGGCCGACATGAAAATGACGATCAACGGGAACGCCGTTCCCGGATGGAAGGCAATCCGCGTGTCTCCCGGCGATATCATCCGCATCCCCAGGGCTGAGGAAGGTTGCCGGGCCTATCTGGCCGTCACGGGGGGCATCGACGTCCCGCCGATGATGGGCAGCCGCTCCACCTTCGTCCGGGCCAAGATCGGCGGCGTTGGGGGAAGAGGGCTGGTCAAGGGTGATAGGCTGCATCGGGGTGAGGGAAGCCTTGCGGCTCACCCCCGCAAGCTCCCGGACTCCTGGATTCCGCGCTACGGGAAGGAGATCACGCTTCGGGCGTTGCCCGGTCCCCAGGACGACTCCTTCGGCAAGGGGATCGGCGTTTTTTTCAGTGCCTTCTACGAAGTGACCACGGAGGCCGACCGCATGGGGTACAGGCTTCGCGGACCCGCCGTCGAATGGGACGAGGGGATACCCAAGAGCATCGTGACGGAGCCGACGACGCCGGGAAACGTTCAGATCCCCGCCGATGGTCAGCCGATCATTCTCCTCGTCGAGCAGACCTCGGGGGGATATGCCAAGATCGCCACGGTGATCTCACCGGACCTCTCCAAGGTGGCCCAGGCGGTCCCCGGAAACACGGTGCGCTTCGAGCGCATCACCCTCGAGAATGCCCACCGGTTGTATCGGGAGCACCAGGAACTTCTATCCGGAATTCGTGAATCCCTGCGCTGAGAATCCCGAGCCGGGCTGATTTCACCGCAGACTCGCACAGGCTGGGTAAGCCGACCGCCGGCGCAGACCGCATGTCGCGACGGCCGCGACGCCGGCTCCCGGGAATGCGTTGTCTGTCTTCTTCGGGTCTTTGTGGAAGATCAGTCCAGGCCGCTGTCCCAGAAGGCGGGATGAAGGCTCAGGCGGAAGACTTTTTCCTGCCCTTCGGGGTTGGCAATCTTCACGTAGAGCTGCGGGACGTCATTCTTGGACAGGGCAACGATCCAGGTGGCGAGCGTCCGTTCGGCGAGGGGATCCCGCCCGTTTCTCCAGATGGCGTGCTCCGGACCGCCTTTCCGGTCCTCGCTGAAAACGACGAAATCTTCCATGCTCAGAGGAGGCACATAGGCCTGAAGAAGCTGCTGGATCCGCTGCAGGCGCCTGTAGCTTCCCTCCTCCGTTTTGGCGTTGAACGGTGCGAGTTTCTCGTGCAGATAGTGATTCGCATGCGCGAGGACGCCGCTCTTCCGCCCCCGGGTCGCGAATTGTCTTCCCGGCGCAATTTCGATCCAGGCGATTTCGTTCCTGTCTCCAACCAGGTAAAATCCGGGCTGCGAGGAAAGCAGCAACTCCTGTCTTGCGAAGATTTCGCCGACGCCGGCGCAGGTCTGCAGCAGGCGTCCCACCGTTCCCCTGCTTCCGCTCTGCTCTCTCCACTCGGCCGCCCCGTTCCCTGCGGAAGCGGAGACCACCGCGAGGCCTTTCTCGTTGATGCCGGCCAGGGCGCCGCGTTTCCTGCCATTTTCGAAAGGAGAAAGCCCCAGATACCGATATCCCTGGCCGTCGTTCACGATGCTCAGTTTATCGCTCTGGAACGGCCGCCCGTCGCGGTTCTTGGCGATCAGCACGACGTTGTTTTCGGTTCTCTCGCCCGCCGCAGCCCAAAGGGTGCAGGCGACGGCAGGCGACAGCGCCGTCCCGCAGAGGATCCACACCCCGATGACGAGGCCCAGCATCCGGCATTTCCATTCGCCCATGTTGTCCGTTTCACCTTCTTCTCTTGTCCGGTCCGCAACCGGCCGCCATTCTATCTCAAAGGCACGCCGAAACACAACCCCGTTGGGGGGCTTGATTTCGCCGCGCAGATGCGGTTATCGTGACCCGTAAAATCGGCCGAGGAATTCGATGACGAGCGAACACTTGATCGAAGCGATGCGGGATCCCGCTTTCTATCCTCACGGCCCGGACGCCGTTGAGCTGATCCAGACCCACATCTCGATGATCTTTATTGCCGGCCAATTTGTCTACAAAGTGAAAAAGGCCGTCGATTTCGGCTTTCTCGATTTTACCACGCTCGGAAAACGCCTCTTCTTCTGCAACGAAGAGCTGCGCCTCAACCGCCGTCTCGCCCCGCAGATTTACCTCGACGTCGTGCCGATCTACAGGGACGATTGCGGCCGGATCCGCCTGGGGGCTGAGGGCAGGATCATCGAATATGCCGTGAAGATGCGGAGGATCCCGGCCGACCGCATGTTGAAAAAGCTGATCGCCGAGGGGAAAGTCGCGCCATCCGTGATGAAGGCTGTGGCGGAAAAAGTGGCGCGATTCCACAGCGAGGCTGCGACCGGCGGCGAAATCGACCGGATCGGCGGCGCGGACACCGTGCGGAAGAACGTTGAGGAAAATTTTTCGCAGACGGAGTCAACCATCGGCAGGACGATCCCGGAGGCCCGGTACCGCTTCCTGAAGTCCTACGCCCTCGGCTTCCTGCAAAAACGAAGATCTCTTCTGGACAAACGCGTGTCCGGCGGCAGGATCCGCGATTGCCATGGAGACCTGCACGTCGACCACATCTGTCTTGCGGAGGAGCTTATCATCTTCGACTGCATCGAATTCAACGAACGTTTCCGCTACGAAGACGTGGCCGCCGAGGTCGCCTTTCTGGCCATGGATCTGGATTACAGCGGCCATGCCGATTTCGGGGAGGTCTTCGTGAAAAGCTACTTCGCTGCGACGGGTGATGACGGAGTTCTCGTCCTCCTTAACTTCTACAAGTGCTACTACGCTTACGTCCGCGGCAAGGTCGCCGGCTTCCGCCTTGACGATCCCGCCATTCCCGAAGATGAAAAGCAAGGGGCAGCGACGAGCGCGGCGCGCTATTTCGAACTGGCCTACGGATACGCATGCCGGTTGGAGAAGCCGACACTGATCCTCACAGCCGGCCTGATGGGCACCGGCAAGAGCGTCCTCGCGAGGGCGATCTCACCCTTCCTTGGCGCGAAGGTCATCCGTTCCGATGTTCTGCGCAAAGAGCTGCTGCGGATCGATCCTGCGGAACGGCATCCGGAGAAATTCGGGGAGGGTATCTACGCGGATTCTGTCAGCCGCCGGACCTACGAAGGGGCCTTCCGGCGGGCCGCCCGTCTGCTTTCCATGGGCACTTCCGTCGTGATTGACGCGTCTTTCCGGAAGCGGGAGGATCGCCTGAAGGCGATGAAAACGGCGGCGGCGGCAGGGGCCGACTTCTTTGTCCTGGAATGCGTCTGCCCGGAGGAAACTGCGAAAACGCGATTGGAGAAACGGAGCTTCAATCATGAGGAAGCGTCCGACGGCCGGGCGGAGATCTTTGCGGAGCAACGGAGGGCGTTCGAGACGATCGACGAGATGCCTGCAGGCGCTCACTTCGTCGTCGACACAGCGGCACCGCCTGAGGATTGCGCCGCTGCGGCCATTGAGAGAATCCGCCTCGGCAGCCGCTAGAAGAACAGATAGTCGTTCGGCCTGCTGATTCCCCTGTATCCCTCTTTGTCTTTGTTCGCTTCCTGCTCGATCAGACGTTTCTTGGTTTCCGCAAGGAAAAAGTTTACCTTGTAATCCAACCCCAACCCCGCATAATCCTTGGCAACAACCTCGAAACGGCGCAGGGCTGCACCGTAGCGCTTGAGTTTGTAGTAGACGTGGGCGATGTAAAACTCCTTTTCGCCGAGCATCCGCCGGCACTCCTGGATCATCTTCTCGGCCATGAAAGAAAACTTGCTGCTGGGGAAACGCGCCACGAGCCGCTCGAATTCCTTTTTGGCCCGGACCGTTTCCGTTTGATCGCGGTCGATCGAGCCGATCTGCTTGTAGTGGCACATGCCGAGTTGATAGATGACGTAGGGCAGATTTTCGTTGGCGGGATGCAGGCTCAGAAAATCCGCATAAACGAGTTCCGCTTCAGCGTACTGCTCGTTGCTGAAGTAGGAATCACCAATGCCCAACTCCGCCAGGATGGCAACCTCGCTCAAGGGGTGTTCGTCCTTGACACGCTGGAAAGACTCGATGGCCTTCTTGTAACGACCTTCCCGATAGTCCTCAAATCCGCGCTGGTAGAGTCCCTCGGGGGTTGAACGGGCCATATCGGTGCGTTTGAAGAGGCCGCACCCCGACAGAAGAAGCAGGAAGACTGCAACTGCCGCAAGAAAAGCGATTTTTTTCATCGATCGGGACGTGCTCATAGACCTTTTTTCACGAACTCCTTCAGGCGATCCTTCGATACGAGACCGATGATGGTGTCGAGCGCCTTTCCCCCCTTGAAGAGCATCAGCGTCGGGATGCTGCGGATACCGTAGTTCTTGGATATGTCCGGATTCTCATCGATGTTGATCTTCACCACTTTCAGCGTATCCTTCTGTTCGCCTGCCAGCTCCTCTACAATCGGGCCCAGTGCCCTGCACGGACCGCACCACGGCGCCCAGAAATCGACCAGAACCGGTTTTTCAGCCTCCAAGACCTCTTTCTGAAAGTCCGCATCCGTGGCGTGTCCCACCTGTTCCTGCGCTGCCATGATCCTTTCCTCCCATCGGTTGTTTGGTGCCGAGGATGATGGCATACATGGACAAACGATGTCAAATTCTATTTGGCATCGCCGGCCGTCGCGCCGATTCGAGCCGCGCGCATCTCCGTTTTGACATCGTTTCTTTCCTCTGATATGAGCAATCCAGTCGATCTTCTTCCCAACCTGGAAACCCGAGGAGGCGCAAGTGAAACGATTGGGCATCATCTCCGGCACCGTGCCGCTGGAAGAAGACGTGGTCAGCCGGTTCGTCGAAAGAACCGTGGAAAACGAATTCGGCTTCGCCTATCCGCTCGTCTCCAATGCGGCCGTTTTTATCCACCGCCACGGGAACGGCACCAGGAAACATATTCTCCCCCATCTGGTAAACCACGCGGCGAATCTGAAGGCGTTGAAGGATCTCGGTGTCGAAGAGGTTTACGCCGTCAACTCCACCGGCTCTCTCAAGCGCAGGCTGAAACCGGGAACGCTGGTCGTGCCGGACGATTTTATCATGCTGGAGCGCGGGCCCACGACAATCACTGCAAAAGCCACACATATCACGCCGCGGATGAACGAGGACGTGCGGGTCGCCTGGCTGGCGGCGGCGGACAGGGCCGGATTGGAAGCCGTCAACGGCGGCGTCTACTGGCAGACCGCGGGACCCCGCCTGGAAACGCGGGCCGAGATCGGACTGATCTCGCAATTCGCCGATCTCGTCGGGATGACCATGGGATCCGAGGCGATCGTCGCTCAGGAACTCGGTCTGGCCTATGCCTCTCTGTGCTCGGTGGATAATTACGCTCACGGGCTGGAGGACAAGGAGCTGACGATGGAGAAGATTCTCTGGCATGCCCGCCGCAACGCGGAGGCCGTCGCCGCGATCGTAAAGGCACTCCTGGAAACAAAGGCCCGAACTCGCTGACAGGTGTTCTTCAAGATGCGAGGCGCCGATGGTTCGACAAGCTCACCATGACAGACTCCTTAGCCTGCCCTGAGCCTGTCGAAGGGCCGCAACGACGAAGGACGAGGGAAACGCAGCAGACGGGCGTTCTTCAACGGCCCGTCAGAAGGCCCCAAGCTGGCAGGCGCATATTTTGATCCCCAGCTTCTCGCAGGCGGAGGCGACATCCTTTCTTGGCAGTCCTTGCTCCCCGGCGATGCGCCAGGCATCGACACAGGGGAGGCGCCCGCCGGACAGGGCCTTCTCGATGGAAATCCGGAGGGGTTCCGGAACGCTCGCGAGGGGTTTAACAGCCTTCTTCCCGGATTCGTAACCGAAGAGGCCAAGCTGGCATCCGTCAATCCGGATCTCCAGGAGATCCATGGCGATGCCGACATCCTTCATGGCGACCTTCCTGCTCTTTGCGATTCCTTCCGCCTCGGCACAGGAAAGACCACCGGACCGGACCTTTCCCCGGAGTTCCGCTGCAATGGCCTCGTCAAGCGGCACACCTTCATGCTTGGCACCGAAATGTCCTTTGTCCTTGCGGCTCATAACTCACCTCCAAAAGGCTGCTCAAAAATGTCCGGATGCACGGCCCCCCGATGGTTCGACAAGCCCACCATGACAAACTCCCTAGCCTGCCCTGAGTCTGTCGAAGGGTTGAATGGCGAAGGATGGGGGAAACGAAGCAGACGGCGTTTTTTAGCAGCCGTCAGTATTTCATGTAGTGGAACGGCTCGATAGCCGACAGGGCCTCCGTATCCAATGTCCGGAATCCGTTCTTCTCCAGGAGCGCTGCTGTTCTGTCCATCTGATCCACGTCCACGATGAAGACCGCTTTTTCACGGCTTTCCAGGACAAAACCATAGGCGTTGTGGATATTGATCTTTTCCTTGAAGAGCAGTTGTGTCAGACGGTCCAATCCTCCGGGGCGGTCATCGATCATCACGGCCAGCACCGGACGGAGGTGAACCGTCATTCCCGCCTTCGTCAGGGCTGTTTCCGCCCGCTTGGGATCGTCGACGATAAGATTGATGACGCCGAACGTGTCGGCCGTCGCGATCGTCGTGGCCCGGATGCTGACCTTGGCCTTGGCAAGAACGGACGTAACGGCCGCCAGTTTGCCCGGCTTGTTTTCCGCAAAAATCGAGAGCTGATAAGCGACCATGGCCTTCCCCTCAATCTTTCCTGTTGTCGATGACGCGGACGGCCTTTCCTTCGGACTTGGGAAGGCTGTCAGGCTCGACAAGATCCACGCTGGGCGTGATGAGGATATCGCTCTTGAGTTCCTCGACGATCCTCCGGCGGAGCCGCTCAAGCTGTTTGAGGTCTCCGGAGAAGAAATCCTTCAGGACCTCAACCTTGACGATCATCCGGTCGTTAAACCCCTCGCGCTCTAGGACGATCTGGAAATTGGTCCCCACGCCCGGTATCTCCATCAACTTCTTTTCGATCTGGATCGGGAAGATATTCACTCCCTTCAGGATCAGCATGTCGTCCGTTCTTCCCTTGATGCGCTCGATCCGGCGATGGGTGCGGCCGCATTCACAGGTTCCCGGGATGATCCGCGTCAAGTCTTTTGTCCGGTAGCGAAGGATCGGCATCCCCTGTCGGCAAAGCGTCGTCATCACCAGTTCACCCTCGGTTCCATCCGGGACCGGTTTCAGGGTATCTGGATCGATGATCTCCACAAGGAAACTGTCTTCCCAGATATGCAGCCCGTTTTGGACCGGGCACTCGAACGCCACGCCCGGCCCGTTCATCTCCGAAAGGCCATAGGAGTTGTATGCCTTGAAGCGGTAGATCTCCTCGATCCGCCGCCGCATCTTCTCCGAATGAGGTTCCGCACCGAGAAATGCCATCTTGACCTTCGTACCGGCGGGATCCAATCCGAGCTCGGCAAAAACGGTCGACAGATGAAGAGCGTAACTCGGGATAATGTGGATCGCCGTCGTCTCGAAATCGCGCATCAACTGAATCTGACGTTTGCTGTTTCCGGCGCCGGCGGGAATCACCAGCGCTCCGACGCGCTCCGCCCCGTAATGAAATCCCAATCCTCCCGTAAACAGCCCGTAGGTCATCATGTTCTGGAAGACATCGCTTTTCCTCATCCCGGCCATGTACAGGCAGCGGGCCATGAGCTGCGCCCATCCCTCGACGTCATCGGCTGTATGAAAAATGACGGTTGCCCGGCCCGTCGTCCCCGAGGAGGAATGCATGCGGATCAGCTCGTCTTTGGGAACAGCGAGAAATCCGTACGGCCAGTGGTCGCGCAGATTGTCCTTGGTTGTGAAGGGGATGCGCTGGATGTCCGAAAGTTCATGAATCCCGTCAGGCGAGAGTCCGATTTCCCGGAACAGCTTCCCGTAGTAAGGGGAGCCGGCGGCAAGGCGACAGGTCTGCTGGAATCTCTTCCGCTGAATCTCTTCCAGTTTGCCGCGTTCCATCGTCTCGACGTCCCGGTCCCAGTACATGCCTCGCCTCCGCATAATCGTTTTTCCTCGTGATTTTTACAACCCGCGCGCTATTTTATCAAGTCAAATTCTGGGATCCTGCCGGAAGAATCGATGTCCCCGCGGCTGTCCCGAAGCTTGCCGCGAGACGCGCGTTGTGCCATACTGCCGTCGCCTCCGAATTCGCGGGGGCAGATCCATTTCATCAAGGCGGGAAAACCGTGAAAAAAGGCGAGCTCATGACCGGAGTGATCCTGTCCGGCGGGAAGAATACAAGGATGGGCGTGAACAAGGCCTTCCTTGAGGTGGGCGGCGAGCGCCTCATAGACCGCAGTATGCGCATCTTCCGGAGTCTTTTCCCGGAGGTGATGGTGGTGACCAACAGTCCCCTGGAATATCTTGATCATGACGCAACCCTCATCACCGATGTTTATCCGGACAAGGGCGCTCTCGGCGGCATTTTTTCGGGACTTTTTTTTTCGTCCAATCCGCGGATCTTTGTGGCGGCGTGCGACATGCCCTATCTTGACGTCGACTTCATCCGGCACATGAAGGATTGCGCAGATGACTTCGACATCGTCGTTCCGCGTGCGCCGGACGGATTGCAACCCCTGCACGCGGTCTATTCGCAACGCTGCCTGGAACCGATACGGCGCAACATCGAGGCCGACCGGCTGAAGATCACGTCTTTCTACAAGGGCCTCCAGATCCGGGAAATCCCGCCGGACGTCATCAGCACCTTCGACGGTCAGGGACGGATGTTTCTGAACGTCAACTCAAGAGATGAGCTGGCTCTCCTGCAGGCGTGAAAAAAGGGAGGGCGATCACCCCTCGCGGAGATCCCCCTCCCTCTCTCAAAAACTTCCGTGACGGTTTTTCAACCGCAGCAGATCAATAGTCGTGGGACTCGCTCTGGCGAGACGTCGCCAGGGAAATCTTCTCCCAGCCCTTCACGAAACCGTAGATCAGGAAACCGACGATCCCGATCACCATGCCGAAGCAGACGAGAAAGATGAACTCGCGATACAGCGTAAACATGTTGGACCTCCTCTAAAACAATTGGACGTCGTGTACGGCCTGTCAGCCGGCGCCGCCGCGG
>DIWJ01000074.1 GCA_002428445.1 Syntrophaceae bacterium UBA6109 | reverse complement strand
CCCTGGATTCCCGCTTTCGCGGGAAGAACAAAAGGGGTGCTCTATTTCAGGACCTTGCTCAGAAAGCTCTTGGTCCTTTCCTCCTTCGGATGGTCGAACAGGTCTTTCGGAGAACCCGCCTCGACGATCTTTCCCTCCGCCATGAAGATGACGCGGTCTGCAACCTCCGCCGCGAATCCCATCTCGTGGCTCACGACGACCATCGTCATGCCCTCCTTGGCCAGGGTCTTCATGACGTCGAGGACCTCGCCGATCATCTCCGGATNNGTCGGCTCGTCGAAGAGCATGATCTTGGGCTGCATCGCCAGCGCCCGGGCAATGGCGACGCGCTGCTGCTGCCCGCCGGAGAGCTGGTAGGGGTAGTTGTTTTCCTTTTCCAGGATGCCGACGCGCTTCAGCAGTTCGAGGCCGATCCGCTCCGCCTCCTCCTTCGTCCGCTTGCGCACCTTGATCTGGGCGATCGTGATGTTCTCGAGAACCGTGAGATGGGAAAAGAGGTTGAAGTGCTGGAAGACCATGCCCGCCTCTTCGCGGACCTTGTAGACGTTCGTCCGCGAATCCTTCAGATGGATGCCGTCGATGACGATCGAGCCCCTGTCGATCCGCTCCAGGTGGTTGAGGCAGCGCAGGAACGTGGATTTCCCGGAACCGCTGGGGCCGATGATGACGACGACCTCGCCCCTGTGAATGTCGGCGGATACGCCGTCGAGCGCCTTCACCTTGCCGAAGTGCTTGTAGATGTCCCGGACTTCGATCATGACTTCCGTCTTGCTCATAGGAAACCCTCACCCGTTAAACGCCCGCGACGCGGCGTTGTTCGACCTTCCTCGTATAATAGGACAAAGGATAGCAGATGAGAAAGTACAGCGCAGCGGCCACGAGATAGATCTCCAGGGAGCGGTAGGTCCTCTCGATGATCTCCTGGGCGGCGCGGGTCAGTTCGAAGGCGCCGATGATGGCCGCGAGCGACGTATCCTTGATGAGCGTCGTGAAGAGGCCCATCATGGGGGGAATCATGCGGCGCAGGGCTTGGGGCAGGATGACATGGATCATCATCTGGATGTAGTTCATGCCCAGGGACTTGGCGGCGTCGAACTGGCCCAGCGGCAACGAGTCGATCGCCCCGCGGACGATCTCGGCGGCGTTGCCCGCGGCGAAGAGGCTCATGGCGATGGCGGCCGACGGGAAGGTGCCCAGCTTGATCCCCAGGGCGGGAAGGCCGAAGAAGATGAAAAACATCTGCATGATGAGCGGCGTGTCCCGCGTGATTTCGACGATCAGGTTTGCCGGATAGCGGGCGAGGCGGCTCCTCGACACCTGCATGAGGCCGAGGATCACGCCCAGGAAAGTCCCGATGAGGATGACGAGACAGGCCAGGGCGACGGTGAACTTGAGCCCCGACAGGAGGTAGGGGAAGTTATCGACGATGACTTTTGTATCGAACACGGCCCTCCTCCTTTCAGGTCTTGTAGGCGTAGCGCCTTTCCACGAAGGTCTGGATGTTGATGAGGATGAAGATCAGGACGAGGTACAGGACCGTCGCCGTTCCAAAGAGCTCGAAGGAGCGGAACGTCAGCGCATTCAAATCGTAGGTGATGAAGGTCAGCTCCTCCATCCCGATGACGGATACGAGCGAAGAGTTCTTGACCAGGGCCACCCAGTTGTTCCCCAGGGCCGGCAGCGAAATTCGCACCGTCTGGGGCAGGATGATGTACAGGAAGGTCTGTACGCCGTTAAGGCCCAGCGACATCGCCGCCTCCTTCTGCCCCCGCGGCACCGCCTCCAGGCCGGCGCGGATGACCTCGACGTTATAGGCTCCGACGTAGAGGATCAAGGCCGTGAGACCCGACGCGTAAGGCGAGAATTTGAGCCCCAGCTCCGGCAGGCCGAAATAGATGATGAAGATCTGGATCAGGAGAGGCGTGTTCCGGAAGATCTCGACGTAGGCCGCCCCGAGAAAGCGGAGGATCTTGAGGGGCGACGTCCGCGCCACGGCGCCGGCGACGCCGAAGACGAGGCCGACGAGGATCGAAATGAAGGAGATCTCGATGGTAAGCCAGACGCCCTTCAGGAACAGGGGGAAAAACTGCACGACGACGCTGAGGTCGAATTGATAGTTCATAGGCCGGATTCGCGCCTCGCTACAGCGGGAAAAAAAGGAGGGACCGGACAATTCCGATCCCTCCCGGCTTCGAACGTTATTTCAGTTTCAGGAGGAAGTCTTTGGATTCGCCGAACCAGGAATCCCAGAGTTTCTGGTACTCACCCGAATTCTTCATCTTCGTGAGGGTCTTGTCGACGAAGCCGAGCCACTCGGCATCGCCCTTGCGGACACCCAGACCGTAGGGAGCCGGCTCGAAGGGCGGCCAGCCGACGATCTTCAGTTCGGGGTTCTTCTTCTGCAGGTCGACGAGCAGCATGTCGTCCTGGACAAAGGCCTCGGTCCGGCGGTCCTTGAGGGCCTTGAGCGATTCGGAATTGTGCTGGAACTTCACGCGCTCGGCTTTGGGGACGAGTCTGCCGATGACGATGTCGCCCGTCGAGCCCTGCGTCGTCGATACCTTTCGCCCCGCCAGATCCTGGTACTTCGTGATGTTGCTGTCCTTGTGGACAAGGAGCAGATGCCCCGACATGAAATAGGGGATGCTGTAGTCGATGACCTTCTTGCGCTCATCGGTGATCGTCATGCTGGCGAGGATCATGTCAATCTTGTTGGTGGTAAGGAAGGGAATGCGGTTGGCCGAGGTGACGGCGACGAATTCCACGGCGGTATCCTTGCCGAAGAGTTCTTTCGCCAAGGCCTTGGCGATGTCCACGTCGAAGCCCTTGTTGACTCCCTTTTCATCGACGAACCCGAAGGGCGGGAAGTCCGTCTTCACACCCGCCAGGAGTTTGCCGCGGGCCTTGACGTCCTGGAGCGTACCGGCTAAGGCCGTCCCCGCGAACAGCAGGGACACGATGACGAGAACAGAGAAAAAGATCCATCTCTTCTTCCTCAACATACACGACCTCCTTGTTTGCTGGGCTTATGAAGTTTATGGGAATGAAATGACCGGCTTCCGGAGCTCTGTCTAATGGAAAAAACATGGTTTGTCAATTTGATTCGGAGGCGCTTTCCCTGCAGAACCGGACTTGAACGGAACAACCGGATTGGGGTACAAGTGCAGAACAAGGCAGGAAGCCATCGGGAAGGAGATCCATGAGACTTCACACCAAGGAATTCGACCGGGCCGTCGACCGCGCCATCCGGCGCATCCCCGAAGAGATCCGGTCGCACCTGGAAAACATCGTCATCACGGTCCGCGACCGGCCGACGCAGGACATGCTGGAGGACGCCGGCGTGCCGCCGGGAGACACCCTGCTCGGGCTCTATCAGGGCGCCGCCTTGACGGAACGAACCTTTTTTGCCCCCGTCGAATACCCGGACACGATTTTCATCTTCCAGGAGCCGCTGGAAGAGATGTGCGGGACGCTGGAGGAACTGGAGCGCGAGATCGAGATCACCGTGGTGCACGAAGTGGCCCATTTCCTGGGCATCGAGGAGGAGCGCCTCGCGGAACTGGGTTACGAGTAAAAGAGTGGGAGCGGCTGCGCGCTTTCTCCACTCTCGAAAAAATGCAGTAAATCCGAGATTCTTGACAACGGCCGTCATTCAATTTATATGAAGAGGCAGCGTATGTCACCGGGTGCTCCGGTTTTATCGTGGAGGGCAACGTGGATAAGGTTCGATATGTCTATTGGCGGGACGGGGAATTCTGGGTCGGCTACGTCGAAGAATATCCCGATTATATGACCCAGGGGCTGACCCTGGAAGAACTGCAGGAAAACCTGCTCGACCTGCTCCAAGACTTTTCCAGCGGCGCGGTGCCCTGCATACGAAGAGTAGGGGAACTGCAAGTCGCATGAAACGAACGGAGCTGATCAAGCGACTCTCGGAACTGGGGTGCGTCCTGATCCGCCACGGCGGGAAACATGACTGGTATCAGAATCCCAAGTCGAAAATGGCCCAACCCATCCCCCGCCACAACGAAATCAACGAAAACCTGGCCAAAAATATCCTCAAAAAGCTCCAGGGATAATTTCCCTTCGCCGGTTATTTCTGAAAATCATCATTGAGAAGTCCCCTATCACCTCCTCAAGGACATTCCCGAGTTGTCCGTCGGCGAACCGGGCAGCGGCAACCTGCTCGTCGAGGGCGACAACCTCCTGGCCCTGAAGGCGCTCCTTCCCTACTACGCCGGGCAGGTCAAGTGCATCTCATCGATCCGCATTACAACACCGGAAACGAGAACTGGGCCTATAAAGACAAGATCAGGACGATCTGAGCGGAGGAACGATGCAAGAGGCGTCCCTGCCCGCGGAGAAAATCCGCCAGTCTATACTGCCTGTGTGCGGCGAAAAGGTCCCTTCATCCTTTCGGGCGCCCGGTGACGATCTGATAGAATTCCGGCGTCGGCATACCTTCCATGAGAGGCTTGACCTGCCCGAACAACTCCTGGCGCTCGTCGCTCAGGTGCATGGCCATGAAGGTTTCTTTCGACCGGTGCTCCACGATGGCCGCGTAAGCCCCGTCTTCCTCCGTGGACTTCAGGAGTTTACGGGACAGGAATCCTGGATGCTTTGCGAAGATTTCACTGGACCGCTTGAACCAGGCGATAAACTCCTGTTCCTTCCCCTCCTTGATCCCGGGGAAATGGACGATATTGACGAAATGGCCGCTTTCCAGCCCCTGCGCCGGCGCTTCCGCCATTTCTTTCGGATGGGGGGCCTTGATGACGAGGAACTCAAGGCGGTCTTTTGAAGCGTTCCGGATGTCCATCGACGCGCCGAAGGGCACGCGAAAAAGCTTCTTCACATCCATCCGCTCCGACTCCTCGTCGACGGACAAGGTTCCTTCCCCGCAGAGGACGTACAGGGCGACGTTCGAATTCGCCTTGTGGCGCGGCACCGCCCCTCCCGGCTCCAGGCAGACGCGGTTGACCTGCAGATACGGCTCCTCGACCAGGACACAGACTTTTCTGCCTTCCTTCTGAACGGATTCCTTATCTTTCAAGTCGATGATTTCCATGTTTTCCCCCTTGTTTCCGGCCCCCGGGCGAACGGACCGGAGGAATGCTCTTCACTCTCCTATTTGTGTTTGTGTTCCATGGATGCCGCATGCTTTTCGTGCTCTCCGCCGTGATGTCCGTCCGTGACGGCGGCGTCGAGGGAAAGCCTCTCCACGTAATGGACGTAAGGCACATAGGCGCCGACAAACTCCCGTCCCGCCTCGACGCTGTGCGAGGCATGCTGCTTCGCTTGATAGGCGCGCTCGAAGTGATGGCGGATGCCCTTTGCGACCGCTTCCGTAACAAAGGAAAGGATCTCGTCCGGTTTGCCCTCTTCCAGCGCCTTGTCGGCATGCTCCACGGCCGGTTCCACGACGGCCCCCGCCGGTATGATGCCCGTATAGGGCGCTCCTTCGCCCGCCCGGTGGACGCGCACCAGCGTTTCGAAGAAATACATGTCGGCCAGTTCCCGGGCCGCCGGATTCAATCTGCGGACTTCCCGTGTCTTTGCGAAGGCGGCCTCCATTGCCGCCTCGTCTTTCTTCTGCACCCACACGAGAACGTGCTCGACCTTGCCGGTCTCGAGGGCCTTCTGCGCCGCCTTGATGACCGGTCCGTCCATGGTATCGCAGTGCGCCGAAACGGGGCCTGCGCCGATCGCCAGGAACAGGGCCGCAACCGCCGCTGATCCGACGAACCTTCCCATCCAGGATGCTCTCTTCATAACGACCTCCTTTTTCAAAACCGGTGAAAAACCCAAAACGCCTCAGCTGAAGAAGCCCTCGACCCCGGCGGACAGCATAACCCGACTCGCCCGGCGGAGGCATCAGGCAAACCCCTATTTCCGGCTGCGAAATCCCTTATGCAGTCCGGACAAGGGGATAGGGGCGCCATGCGGAACGGGAATTCGTCACTGCGAGGAGCGCAGCGACGCGGCAATCTCGTTCTTAACTGCAGATTGCTTCGCTCCGTTCGCAATGACGACCGAGATGGGATCGATATTCTCCTGCACGGGGAAATGGCAGGTTGGATGATGACGCGGGCTGCGGATTTACTTCCGCAGGCGCGGATCGAGGGAGTCGCGGATGCCCTCCCCGAGGAGGTTGTAGCCCAGGACCGTGACGAGGATGGCAAGCCCCGGGTACAGCGACAGCCACCAGGCGATGTCGATGTTGTCCTTCCCGGCGGTGAGGATATTGCCCCAGCTGGGCGTCGGCGGCTGGACGCCGATCCCGAGGAAGCTCAGCGCCGATTCCGTGAGAATGGCGCCCGCCACGCCCAGCGTCGCCGCGACGAGGACGGAAGCCATGGCGTTGGGGAGGATGTGCAGGAAGATAATGCGCAGGTCGCCGGCGCCGATGACCCGGGCCGCCTTCACGAAGTCCCGTTCCTTGAGGGAGATGAAGTCCGCCCGGACAAGCCGGGCAATGCTCATCCAGCCCGTCAGCCCGATCACCGCCATGATGTTCCAGATCGACGGCTCCAGGAAGGCGATGACGGCGAGGATGAGAAAGAACGTCGGAAAGCACAGCATGATGTCCACGAAGCGCATGATCGCCGTATCGACCCAGCGCCCGTAGTAGCCCGCCAGCGCCCCCAGGACGATCCCGATGAGGACGGCGATCCCCGTGGCGACAAAGCCCACCTTGAGCGAAATCCGCGCGCCCCAGATCATGCGGGCGAGGACGTCGCGCCCGAGCTGATCGGTTCCGAAGGGGTGGGACAGGCTGGGCTCGGCGAGGACGAGCCTCAGGTCGATCGCTTCGGGATCATAGGCGGAAAGCCAGGGGGCGAAAAAAGAGACGACGAACAGCAGCAGGACTAGGATACTCCCCGCCAGGGCCATCTTGTTCATCCGGAACCGTTCCCAGAAATCGCTGTGCATTTCCATGGCCTACTCCGAAACGCGGATCCGCGGATCCACGAGCGCATAGGACAGGTCCGCGAGAAGGTTGCCGATCAGCGTCAGCACCGCGCCGATGAAGAGGATCCCCATCACCGTCGGGTAGTCGCGCGCCATGACCGCCATGTAGAAGAGCTGCCCCATCCCCGGAATGGCGAAGATCGTTTCGAAGATCACGCTCCCGCCGATCAGCCCGGGCACGGAAAGCCCGAGGATCGTCACGACCGGCAGCAGGGCGTTCCGCAGCGCGTGCTTGTAGATGACCGTGCGCCGGCTCAGACCCTTGGCCCTGGCCGTCGTGATGTAGTCCTGGCGGATCACCTCCAGCATGTTCGCCCGCATGTAGCGGGAAAGGCCGGCCAGACCGCCGAAGGCGGAAATCAGGACCGGCAGGATCAGGTGTTTCAGGAGATCGACGAAGGCGTCCCAGGCCGGCAGGTACTCCCAGTTGAGCGAGCGGATGCCGGAGATGGGCAGCCAGCCCAGCTGCACGCCGAAGAAGATCATCAGCAGCAGTGCGAGCCAGAAGGTGGGAATGGCGAAGCCGATGAAGACGAAGACGCTCATGGCGCGGTCGAACCAGGAATCCTGGTGAACGGCCGACAGGACGCCGATGGGAATGGCGACGAACAGGATCAGGAGCAGGGACAGGACGTTGAGAGCGATCGTGATCGGCAGCCGTTCGAGGATCTTGTCCGCAACGGGCCGGCGGTCCGGAGAAAAGGACGTGCCCAGGTCCAGCACCGCGAGCTTTTTGACCCAGGAAAAATACTGGACGTGGAGGGGTTTGTCGAGTTCGTAAAACGCCCGCAGCCTTTCCTTCGCTTCCGCCGATACGCGCGGGTTCATCTCCGTCTGCAGGTCCGTCGGCGAACCGGGGGCAAGGTGCATGACGGCAAAGCAGATGACCGTGATTCCCAGGAGCAGCGGAACCATGAAGATCAGTCGTTTGGCGAGATAGACAATCACGGTGTTCCCCTTGCTCCTGCCGGTTTACGACGGATCATCCGCTTCCCATCCATCGAGCAGCCTCAGCGCATCGAGATTATCCAGCATCCGCCAGAGATCGCGCTCCGAATGGGATTCGACGGTCAGAATGGGCCGCAGCGAACGTTCCCGGAGATAGGCGAAGAACTCGGCAAAGGGGAAGATCCCCTCCCCGACGGGGAGATGTTCGTCGCGCGTGCCGCTGTTGTCGTGGAGATGGACATGACCCAGCCAGGGCGCCATCTCGTCGATCCACAATTTCAGGGGCGCCGCGGAGGAGATGTTGAAATGTCCCGTATCGAAACAGAAGCGCAGCCGCGGGGAATCGACGGCCTCCAGCAGCCGGCGCATGTGGAGCGGCTCCTTCTCGTAGACGTTTTCCAGGCAGATCACCGTATCCGCATCCTCCGCCGCCGGCAGGAGACCGCGCCACGTTTCGATGCTGTTGTCCAGCCACTGTTCTTCCGCCGATACGTAATAGCGTTCGTCGAAGCAGGCATGGCAGACGACCGAACGGGGCCGGAAATAGGGCGCCAGGGCAAGGGCCTGGGCGATGCGGGCCGCGCTTTCCCGGCGGATACGGGGATCGAGCGCCCCCGGCCGCAGGTCCATGAACGGCGCATGGATGGTCACCGGGAGTCCCTCCTGCCGCAGGATGTCCGCGACGCGCAGGAATTCATCCCGCGGGATCTCGTCGAGCGCGGTGTGGCTGATTCCGATCTCCGGCCGGATCCGCTCCCGCAGCACCAGCGGCAGGACCTTCCCGGCAAGGAGGCGGATGGGAACGTGGGCATGGATCTTCTTGAGGATTTCTCGCATCTGCGGCACTTCAGCTCCGGCGGGGTGATGGGTTTTCTGTATCACAAAGGCCGCGCCCTTCACAACGAGCAATTTGATTATCCGCCGGATTGGATTAAAAATTGACAGCGCATACGGACTTTGTTACGAAAGGGTTGAGGAAGTGGAGCCCGGCTTTTCGTGATCGGGCGGACCGTTGCAGGGAAACGCCGCGGCGGGATTCTCAGGGAGGAAATTTTGGTCGAACAACCCACGGATACAAAGCAGAGGGCATTGCTGTGCGTCAACACGTTGCTGGAAAAGAAGGCCAAGGACCTGATTGTTCTGGAAGTCCGCGAGGTTTCTTCCATCGCCGACTATTTCATCATCTGCAGTGCAACCTCGAGCCGGCAGGTTCAGGCGCTCTCCTCCTGGCTTCAGGAACAGTTGAAGAAAGAAGGCGTTCGGGCCCTCGGTGTGGAGGGGGAGACGTACGGCAAGTGGGTGCTTCTGGATTATGACGACGTGATCGTCCACATCTTCTATGAACCGATTCGGGAGCTGTACGAGATCGAGCGGCTGTGGGCCGACGCGCCGAGAATGGATATCGACGAAAAGGCAGCTCATCTCACCGACCTGACTTGCGAGTGACGGACCTTCGTCGCGGGGCTGCCGGGTGAGGGCGGGTTGAAGGTTTTTCTCCAGTCGCTTGCAGACGTCATCTTTCCCCGCACATGCCTTTCCTGCCAGACCGTTCTTGACGAAGGCGGGACGAAGCCGTTCTGCGAGGCCTGCACGGAGAAGATCTCTCCGATCGCTTCGCCGCTGTGCACCCTCTGCGGCGGTCCCTTTCCCGCTCCCGACGGCATCGATCACGTCTGCGGCGACTGCCTGAAGGATCCGCCCTCCTTCGACGTCGCGCGCTCAGCCGGCCGTTACGACGGGCCACTCCTGGAGGCGATTTCCCGCTTCAAATACCGGTCGAGGACGGCGGGCGGCGTCCTGCTGGGACGATGGATGGCAGCCCGTTCCTGGCCCGGATTTCGCCCGGCGGATTACGACCGGCTGCTTCCGGTTCCGCTCCATGCAAACCGCCTGCGGCAGCGCGGTTTCAACCAGGCCGTCATCCTCGGGAGGGTCGTCGCCGGGGCCTTCAAGATCCCCTTCGATACCGCCGTCCTGCAGCGCCGCGAGCACCGGGATCCGCAGGTCGGGTTGGGGCGCAAAGAGCGGATGACCAACGTGAGGGGCGCTTTTGCGGCGTCGTTTCCCGAGCGCATCGAGGGGAAAAACATCGTCATCCTCGATGACGTCTACACGACCGGGAGCACCATACGCGAGTGCGCGCGGGTGTTGAAAAAAGCGGGCGCGGCAAGGGTCGCCGCGCTGACGCTGGCAAGGGCCGTGCGTGACGGCGGAATGGAAGCGGAGGGTGCGCAATGAAGGAAAAGCTGCTGGACCGGCAGGAACTTCGCAGGCGTCTCGGCGAACTGCGGGCGGCGGGGAAAAAGATCGTCTTTACAAACGGTTGCTTCGATATCCTCCACGTCGGCCATGTCCGCTACCTCGGGGAGGCCCGTCGTCTCGGCGATGTCCTGGTCGTCGCCGTCAACAGCGACGCATCGGTCCGGGAGATCAAGGGGGAGAAGCGGCCCCTGGTTCCCGAAAGGGAGCGGGCCGAGCTGATCGCGGCGCTGGAATGCGTGGATTTCGTGACGGTCTTCTCCGAACCGACGCCGCTGGCCCTCATCGAGCTCTTCCGCCCCGACACGCTTGTGAAGGGCGGCGACTGGCGGGAAGAGAAGGTCGTCGGACGGAACGAGGTCCTCTCCTGGGGCGGCCGGGTAAAGCTCATTCCCATGACCGAGGGCGCGTCGACGACGAATATCATCGAAAAAGTCCTTGAGGTTTACGGGGGAGGCGCCGGAAAACCGGCGTGATCTCCCCGCCGGAAAGGGGCGCCGGAAGGGTGGATGGATCTGCGGTCTTTTCTCTTGACATAGGGCGCCTCTTTCTATATGAGGTACAATTCCGTTAGATGAATTTTCACCGACACAGGGGGGATGGCAGGGCATGAAGCCGGAAAGACTCCAATTTTTCAGATACATGCTCAATCAGCGAATCAGCGAGCTTCTGAACGAAGCGGAGAAGACCGTTTCCGAGATGACGGACGGCCGGGAGAACTACCCCGATCCCAACGACCGCGCCTCCCTGGAATCGGACCGCAATTTCGAACTGCGCATCCGGGACCGGGAGCGGAAACTGATTCAGAAGATGAAAGAAGCCATCAAGCGGATCGACGACGGCACCTTCGGCATCTGCGAGGAGTGCGGCGGCCCCATATCGGAGAAGCGGCTCATGGCGCGCCCCGTCACCACGCAGTGCATCGATTGCAAGACGAAACAGGAAAAACTGGAGAAACTCAAGGGCGACTAGACAGGGACAAGCACTATTTTCGGATGGAATCCGGCCCTGCCCGTGGTCCCGTATCGGCAACAGCACCCTTCCCCACCGACGTCAACCCCATCCCCGGGAAATCGCCCGGGAGATCTGATCGATTCCTCCCGGAAGACGCGGGTTATCATGTTCGCAACGGTCGCCGTCAATATTCCCTCTGAAAAAACATTCACTTACGCCATTCCAGAGACCCTTCGCAAAGAGGTGAAGATCGGCAAGCGCGTGCTGGTTCCCTTCGGCAGGCGCAAGCTGACGGGTTTCGTGATCGAGCGTTCCTCCTCCTCCGATCACCCCGAGGCCAAAGAGATCCTCGAATGCCCGGACGAGGAACCGCTCTTCGACGCCCGCGATCTCCGCTTCTACCGCTGGGTATCCTCCTACTACCTCTACCCCCTGGGCAAGACCCTGGCCGAAATCCTCCCCGCCGGCACCGAAAGGAAGAGCGAGCGATGGATCCTGCCGCCGGCCGTGAAAGTCGCCGCCCCGGCGGGCCGGAAACTCTCCCCGGTGCAGGAATCGATCCTCGCGCATCTCGCCGGAACTCCCCGGGGAATCCCCGCGAAAAGACTCGCGCGCCTGATGGACGGAAAGGACATCGGCACCGAACTCCGCCGCCTGGAGGCCGCGGGACTTCTCCGTGTGGAGGAACGCCTTGCGAAATCCGACACCGCGCCGAAGACGGAAAAGCTGGTCTCCGCTCCGCAGGGGATCCGGGAGACGGACGGTCGCCTGACGAAACGCCAGCGCGAACTCGTGGAACACGTCGCCGCGGAAGGATCGGTCGCCCTGTCCGCCCTGAGCAAGACCTTCCCTTCCGCCGCCGCGACCGTCCGGACCCTGTCGGAGAGGGGCATCCTCGCCGTCTGCGAACGGGAGACCTACCGCTGTGCGCCTCCATCGGCATCCTTCGGCGGGAACGCGAAAAACATCGTTCTCAACCAGGACCAGGAGGCCGCACGCCTGCGGATCGCCGCGGCCCTGAAAAACGGCGCGTTTGCCGCCATGCTCCTCCACGGCGTCACGGGCAGCGGAAAAACGGAAGTCTACCTCCAGGCGATGGAAGAGACCCTGAAGCTCGGCGGCGGGGCCATCTACCTCGTCCCGGAAATCGCCCTCACGCCGCAGCTCCTCTGCCGCGTCCGGGAGCGCTTCGCCGGCGAGGAGATCGCCGTCCTGCACAGCGGCATCCCGAAGACGTCGCGCTACGACCAGTGGCGGAAGATCCTGCGCGGAGAGATCCGCATCGTCGTCGGCGCCCGTTCCGCCCTCTTCTCCCCGGTGCGCAATCTCCGTCTGATCGTCGTCGACGAGGAGCACGACACCTCCTACAAGCAGGACGACCGGCTGCCCTACAACGGCCGGGACATGGCGATCGCCCGGGCCCAGCAGCAGGAAGCAGTGGTGGTCCTGGGCTCCGCCACGCCCTCGGTCCAGACCTACAGCCACGCGGAGGCAGGACGCTATGCCCTCCTGCGGCTTCCCCGGCGCGTGGAAGAGCGGCCGATGCCCTCCGTCGAAATCGCGGACCTGCGCGGTGCGCGGGCGGTGCCGGGTCCCGACGGGCCCGCCCTCTTCTCCCCGGTGCTGGAAAACGCCATCCGCGAGACCCTCGCCGCGGGACGGCAGACCCTCCTCTTCCTCAACCGGAGGGGCTTTTCCACGTTCGTCGTCTGCCTCGAGTGCGGCTACAGCTTCAAGTGCCGCAACTGCTCCGTATCCCTCACGCACCATGCCGGCGCCGCCACGCTGCAATGCCACTACTGCGACTACACCCTCAAGGCGCCGCCTCTGTGCCCCGCCTGCGGAGGGGGAAGCATCCGCAGCCACGGCGTCGGGACGGAGAAGGTGGAGGCGGAGGCAAAGCGGCTGTTTCCGGAAGCGCGCATCCGGCGGATGGACAGCGACACGACGTCCCGGAAAGGCGCACTCGATGGAATTCTAAGGGCCTTTGCAGAGGGTGAGATCGATATCCTAATTGGAACGCAGATGATCGCCAAGGGGCACGACTACGCAGGCGTAACGCTGGTCGGGATCGTTTCGGCGGATATTTCCCTGAACCTGCCCGATTTCAGGGCCGCGGAGCGGACTTTCCAGCTGCTGACGCAGGTAGCGGGCCGGAGCGGCAGGGGGGACCACCCCGGCCGGGTGATCGTCCAGACCTTCAATCCGGAACACTACGCGGTTCTCCGGGCCAAGGACCACGATTTCGAAGGATTCTTCCGGGAGGAGATCGCCCTGCGCGAGGCGCTCGGCTACCCGCCCTTCCGGCGGATCGTCCTCCTCAACCTCTCCGCCCTGAACCGCAAGACAGGCGAGCAGGCGGCGCTGCGCATCGGCGCCGAGGCACGGGCGCTTGTTGCATCAAAAGGCTGGACATCGAAGGTGGAGATCTGCGGTCCCGCCGCATCGCCGATCGGCAAGATCCGCGGCCGCTACCGCTGGCAGATCCTCCTCAAGGGCAGCAACGTCTCCACCCTCCACGCCTTTGCGGCGGCCGTCGTGAAGGCTGCGGACGGATCGGGGCTGGAAGTCCGTGCGGATGTCGATCCGGTTCACTTCCTCTAAAGTATTCCGGCGATGCCCGCCCGGTCCCAAAGTCTACATACAGTGCCAAAGCTGAAGCCGCCATGGCTTCCGGAAAGCCGGTCGTGATCTGACTCCAGGTTGTGCCATCCCACTTCCAGATGCCGTCCCCAGCGTCAAACGCCACATACAACGTTGACACGGAGGATGGATAAGTGGGTGAAGCTGCTATATAATGAGATGCAGGGCGGTACGCCTCTTGATGTTCAAGGCTGCTTTTTCTTGACGTAGGCATCCATGCCGAATTCATTTTCACACTTGACCGCTTCCAGCTTTGTTTGTCACACAACTGATCGGGTTTGTTCAGGTACCTTCTTCTGCCTCGCATGTGCATTCAACACTTCCATGGTTTCGCGGGCTATCTGCAGTTCCTCGTTGGTGGGAATGATGAGGACTCTGACCCTGCTCTCCGGATGGCTGATTTCCCCGCGGGTGCGATTCAGTTCGACATTTTTTTGCTCATCCAGAACGATTCCCAGCCCCTCCATGCCGCCACAAACGGCCGCCCTGACTTTGTCGGAATTCTCGCCAATCCCCGCCGTGAAAACGACAGCGTCGACACCGCCCATCGCGGCCATGTAGGCCCCGATATACTTCCGGATCCGGTAACAGAACGTATCGAAGGCGATCCTCGCCTGGGCATGTCCCTCCAGGACCCTCTGCTCCACGTCCCTCAAATCGCCGCTCCCGATGTCCGCCAGGCCAAGCATACCGCTCTTCTTGTTGAGCATCTCGCTGACTTCCGCGGCGGTCATCCCCTTGCGGTCCATCAGATAAAAGAGGATTGCCGGATCGACATCGCCACTACGCGTACCCATCATCAGCCCTTCCAGAGGGGTGAAGCCCATGCTGGTATCGATGCAGCGGCCTCCATCCACAGCGGCGATGCTGCTTCCATTGCCAAGATGGCAGGTGATGATCTTCAGGTCCTTAATGTCCCGGTTAAAAAAACCGGCCGCCTCGCGGGAGACGTACTTGTGGCTGGTGCCGTGAAAACCGTACCGGCGCACGCGGTCCTTGAGGTAGATTTCCAGGGGTATGGCGTACAGATAGGCCCGGGAAGGCATGGTGGCGTGGAATGCCGTATCGAAGACACCCACCTGCGGAATGCCCGGAAAGACCACTTCACAGGCTCGGATGCCTTCGAGATTCGGCGGATTGTGCAGCGGGGCGATCTCGACACATTCCTCAATCACACGCTTTACTTCGCCGTCGATGAGCACCGGTGCCGAGATCTTTTCTCCCCCATGGACGACGCGATGGCCCACGGCAGTGATCTCCTCCGGAGATTTCATCACCCCCGCAACGGTGTCGCACAGGCGGGACATGATCAGCTTCACGGCCTGATCGACGTTCCGGACGTCCAGTTCCTGCACCATCTTGTCGGAACCGCAGCGCCGATAGTGGAAGGTCGTCCCCGGCAGACCGATCCGCTCCATCACGCCGGAGGCGAGAACGGAAAAACCTTCGCGATCCATGCAGGTGAACTTGACGGATGAACTGCCCACATTGATGATCAGGATATTCATGTCGATATCTTCTGCGAAACCTCCCGATGGATGGTTGTTTCCGCCGATCACGGGTGCGCTTCCCCGTGAGGAAGTTTCGGCAAATTCAAAAGCGGTTGCCGGGTGGGGCGGCGGAAAGCTTCGGGAGGATGCAAATTCCCACGGGGCGGTACTCCACGGAACCGTCTGGAAGCGGTTCCGTGGACAAGCCGTTACAGTTTGAACTTGCTGTGTTGATCACGCATAGCGGCCACGGAGCCAGCCAATTTTGCGGTGTCAAGCACCATTTCCATCATACCAACCTGCTCCTGCCACACACCGGCATCGGCTTCTGCTTTGATGGCTTCATCGAACACGTGGTACACGGGGAGTCCCAACGAGACTCCTGCCAATGGTCCTGCAAAGGTCGGATCGCCTGCGGTAACGGTTTCGGCATAAATCCCCGCTCCCTCAGCATCCGAAGAACCGAGCAGCACAACCACGTTCTCGGCGCCGTATTGCTTGGCGGCGTCGATCACCCGCTGCTGGTTCTGCAGGTCCATCGCTCCTGCCGCAGTTCAGACAAAGCACTCGGTGGCCGCAAAAACCACCTCAGCTCCGCTTCCGGCAAAGCAGGCCTCCATGGCGGGGCTGGGAACTCCGTCCCGCTCCCCCAGGAGGATTAACTTCTTTCCTGACAACTTTCCCATCTCTTACCTCCTCACAAAATGCCTTACAATTTGAGTATTGCCCTATTCCGAAAGAAGCCGTTCCGCTCCAGCGCGGATCGCTTCCAAAGTTACCTGATCACCCGTGATCCGCTCCCTCTGCTCGCCACCTCTATAAAACAGAAACGTGGGAACACCCATCACCTTGAGTGCGATGGCAAGACGGCGGTTTTCCATAACATTGAGCTTGCCAAATTTGATCTTTCCCGCGTATTTCCCAGCCAGGGCCTCGACCTCGGGCATTAGCGCAAGGCACGGCGCGCACTTGGGTCCCCAGAGGTCTACCACCACCGGTTGTTCGCTCCCCGCAACTTCCGCTTCAAAATTGTCCGCATTTACAACCAGCATGACTTTCTCTCCTAATGTAGATTAATCTTGTTACAGATATCCGGCCGTCCTCAAGACTTCCGCAGATCTTTCCAATAAACTGCCAGGCACCTTCACCACCGGACCCGTGCAGCCCATCGCTGATTCCGCATAAATGCCAACTTTCCAGAGCTCCTTCACTGCCGCATCAATGGAAAGAACGTCGATGCCATGGATCTCGGAATCGGTGGGTTTTTGCGGAGGCATTGGCACCTCTTCCACGCCTGCCGGTCTCGAAACAATCGAGGAGATGATTTCATCCAATCCTGCAGCTTTGGCGGCTGCGAGTTCCCTCTCGACGCAGGAAACTAACTGCCCGCGGATAAGAGACGACGTAAAACAGAGGGCGTTGGCGATGACCGGCGCGCCGGAAGCCCGGGAAATGATACTCACGATTTTTGTCCAATTTTCACCTACCGAGGGCCCGTATCCCCAACCGAGCGCCTCGAAGCCGCCGCCCGTGTTGAAAGCGGAAAAAAGCTTCACGAGCACGTTGCCGGTGAGTGTATCGCACACGCAGACGTCCACAGCGCCCGCCAGGAGGTCGTTGCCGCGCAGGAGGGCCCCTCCGTCGGCCCGCACACTGCTTCCGAAATAGATACTGTAGCCGTTTTCCGACAACTGAACAAGCGCACGCTGAACCGATACGGCCCCGTCCACGTTCAGAATCCCGACAGTTGGCTTCTCCGTGCCGAATGCCTTGGCCACGGCGATACCGTACACGGCATTGCGCAGCATGGCCTCCGCCCTTGACGAAGCCGATATTCCGGTGGAGGAGGCAATCAGCATGGGTTCCCCCCGGGCCGGCGTCAGGACACGCCCGATGGTGGTCACACCCAGAGGAAAGGGGTAGTGGAGTGCCACAGCCCCGCCAACCCGGCCGTCCGCAAGAGCTGACTCCATGGCGACAGCTATGTCCGACCCGCAGTCGGGCGTTTCGATCCATTCCAGATTTTCATACCCGGGTACTCTGGCACCGATGGCCACCACCTGGAGCCGCGAATCCTGCGCCATGGCGAGAACCGCACCACGCAGAAGTTCCTCCGTACCCAGTTCGCTTCCCCCTGCCATGATACCCACGTGGACCTTGGGGCCGCCCGTACGGGCTTGCTCTAACACCTCCGCCAAGACATCGCCGATCAGTTTGCGCTTGTCCGTCATCAGCTGCCCCTCACTTTTCTTTCCTCAGGGAACCGGCCAGCTCCGCCAACGTATCGAGCAAAATGTCTTTCACTTCACCACGAGAAAGTCCGCCGGCCGGTTTGCCCGACGATGCCTCCACCAGGAAAGATGCACCGTCGGAAAGGTTGGTCATCCTCGCCAGGAAAAGGCTGCCCTTACCGATGATCATGGCGCGCCTCATGGCTCCAGAAGCGATGGCGTCAACGGCGTGACCGAGGAAGGGAACACCCGATGGGATATGCCCCTGGGTGTGGGTAAAACCCGGGATACCGTGTTTGGTGACGAAATCTTTGATGGCCGTCCGCTCCAGTTGCCCCTTCAGGACTGCGAGGGCAGCGATCATCTTAAAGTTGCCCTCGGGAACATCGCCGGCACCGGCAGGAAGGGTAATTTCAGGAATATGAAGCTCGGCCGCATATTTATCCACATCCGCAAACTGCAGGCCCGCCTTCTGCAGAGGTTCCCAAACCAAGGCCGTGGTCACGGCCTGGGGTGAAGCCCCGGCTCCGACCGTGTGTTTCCCCAGCGCGTCGAGGCGAATGACCGGTGTCGTTCCATCATCAGGAGTCAGAAGTACGGCAAAGTTTCCCAGGCAGTTTTCCAGGGCTGGAAGCTCTTTCTTTACATGGTCGCGGGAATTCATAAAAAGCTTAGGCACTGCACCGCCGGCCAGTACGATGACGTTCTTGCGGGCACCGGAAGCGACGAGTGCTGCGCCCGTGATGAGCGCATCCACCGGAGCCGCGCAGAAAGCGCGGATGTCAAGGCCGCTTGCGTTTACACAGCCGGCGATCTCGGCAATGGCTTTCGCAAAATTGCCACCGCCTCGCTGGTTCATGTCGCCCGCTGCCTCTTCGGAGCATTCGATCACGAAGTCGACCTCATCAGGACGCAAACCGGCGTTCTTGAGCAGATGCAAGAGAGCCAACAAGCCACCCGCCTTGCTGGCGATGTTCTCCAGAAGGACATGTGCCGAAAGGCACTCGTCCACCTCGTGGCCACGGCGGCAGCAGCCAACCACTTGACCGCCGAAGTATAGGGGGAGTGCGCCGTTCTTGGTGATCTCACCCTGAATGATGGATAGTTCGCGGCCTGCCTCCAGACGCTTTAGTACCTCGTCCGGAAGAACTGCATGGGCAGAGAGTTTCTCACGCGCTGAGGCAGCGAAACCAGCCTCTAGCCAAACGAGATCGAAAACGTCACAAATATCCATCAGTCCGAGAAATTCATCCTCGGGCATGATTTCACCATACTTGCCGAAACGCGTTTGCCCGTCCGAAAGGTTCGCATGCCACGGACGAGGCCGCGCCTCCAACTCTTTCAAAGTCATCGCCCCGATGTACGTCAGGTTGGGAGCGTAGCGCGTCGCATCCGCGTAAGGCTGGATAAACTTCGGCAAACTGGACAGAAAGATAGAATCAGGCTTGTCATGACGCTCCAGGTATGGAGTCGTGCCATAATGCATGCCAAGTTCAGGCGTATGGTTCAGACAGTACACCGTGCTCTTGATCGCTGCGTTGGGCATATTGTTCATCCTCTATTCTTAACAACGCTTACATGCCTTCCAAATACTTCTCTGCGTTAAAGGCGGCAGTCGCACCTTCTCCCACCGAGGCTGAAATCTGCCGCAGGCGCTTGCTGACAACATCCCCTGCTGCATAGACACCCGGCACGCTCGTCTCCATTTCCTTGTTGACGACCACAAATCCGTCCTTGTCCAAGGATACGATGCCGTTCAGAAAATCCGAGGAAGGCAAGGTCCCGACGAAAACGAATACGCTGTCGGTCGCCATTTCCGAAATGTCGCCGGTTTTCACGTTCTTCAGCGTGACGCGCTCGACCAACTCATCCCCATGAATTCCTGTGACGACGGTATCCCAGATGAACTTGATCTTGGGGTTGCTGAAGGCCCTCTCCTGGATCACCTTCGTGGCGCGCAATTCGTCTCTCCGGTGAATAATGTTCACCTGCCGACCGAATTTCGTTAAGTAGATCGCCTCTTCAACAGCTTGATCCCCTCCGCCGACGACGGAAATAATGCAATCCTCGAAGAAGGCGCCGTCACAGGTTGCGCAGTAGGACACACCTTTTCCTGTAAGCTTTGCCTCGCCTTCCACGTCGATTTTGCGGGCGTGAGCCCCGGTCGCAACGATGATCGCCTTACAGCGAATCTCTCCATCCTTCAAGACAACTGTCTTCTCCTGTTTTTCCGGATGAATCTTGACGGACAGCGCCTGGTCCTTCACGATCTTCAGGCCGAATCTTGTTGCCTGATCGACCATCTTCTGAACCAGTTCTGGAGCCTCGATTCCTTCCGGAAAGCCGGGATAGTTTTCCACCGACTCGTAGGTCATCAGCTGGCCTCCGCAAGCCTTTCCCTCCAGCAATACAACGTCCAGACGGGACCGAGCCGCATACAGGCCGGCGGTCAGACCCGCGGGGCCTCCACCCAAAACAACCAGATCATGATAAATGGATGTCAAATCCCACTCTCCCAATATTATTCATGTCTCAAGCAACACTACCATCTATTGGCGGAAGCAATATTCCAAGTTAAAGACCGCGCCAACAATTTTATTCTTGAATCGACATCATGTGACATTCAAGATCGTCCCCGAATACTAAACAGTCCCCTCCAAGGTGAACGTTTTTTGACCTTCAATTTCCATCTGCAAGATTTCCAAGGCTCGTAATATATATTTCCTGCGTAAATGTTTTTCCTGTTCGCACGACATTCTTTCGTCGCCCAATAAATTTGTGACCGTCATTCCCCGCAAAATCCGAGTTACTCCAATCATTTTACTAACCGGAGGCACAGCCGTAATATTTACAACAGGTATCCCCACCGTTTCTATTTCTGATGCTATCGTTGCTCCGCAACGAGTACTCGTACCTCAGGTGGAAGTGAGAATGGCCCCATCCACCTCCCTATTTTTCAGCTCCTGCGCAATCTCCTGACCAATCTGGCGTCCACATTTCATGGAGGCACCATTGCCAGAAGTAGAATAGAACAAGGAATCCAATCTGCCGATTTTTTTCTCTTCTTCCACATTCCGCAGCATATCAACGGGAATTAGTCGGTTGAGATTAGCAAGAACATGAATGTGGGAGTAACCGGTATGAACGATTTCAATATCCTTCGTGGAACAATCTGAATTAAATATTTCTTCGATGGGATAAGCTGCCCAACCATTGTCCCCGCGACCGCTAAAATGATCTGGATTTCCCTTCTTCGTAATCCCACCGTCGCTAATGATCGCAATTGTGCTGTTCGTTAAATCTCGCAATGGCGGTGGGGATGAGACGGACTTGAACTTTGGCATTTCAACTTCAGTCACAAAAGGCTTGCCATTTAATTTCGCCAACAACATGTCCACACTTCGTTCGGCCTGAGTCCTCGGGACATATTTATTTCGAATAAGTCCCCGCGAAAAATATTCGTCCGTAACAGGATCCCCCAAGTTTTCGCGTGACAGCAGATAGGATATTCCCTTTTCAGTGGTTAATTTCAGTCCCAATCGCGCCATCCGAGTCAAATCTTGCACCATGCGCATGGCGCTTTTTTGCGCCTTACAGATGTAGGCGTCTTTCCGGTACAGCTCCACTCCAGGGTTTTCATCATGCATCCCTGTAATAGCGGGAATGCCGAGTCTTTCTTGAACAATTTTGCAGATCGCCCCGCAGGCAATTCCGTATCTTCCCGCCTGAAAAGCGGGGCCTGCAAAAAAAAGGTCTGGAGCAAAAGGCTCTATCAGCTTCAATCCCTCTTCCGCGGCCTTCTCTACATTTTCAGCAAAGTAGTTGTCCCCACATATCACTGTACCGACTACTTCCGCTCGTTCCCCCAAAATTGTCATCAAAGCTCGGCCCGGGCCAATGGGTTCTTCTTTTGCCAAAAAATGCATGTCGGCTTTTTCTTCTTGTCCTTGTTGACCGAAGAATTGATTTACGTAGTGGACAACTTTTAATTTCTTATCACCCATCTTTCTCTCCTTTCTATGATTACGTCTATACTTCAACTGCCGTAATCGTAGCCCCTCCAACATGAGAATAAACCCCGGCTAATAGAAAACCTTCAATTTCTATGACTGGATCACTCGCCTTTTGAAAACATTCTGGATGATAAATCGCGGTTTCTTCCGTACCTCCCAGGATCTTGTTCATTCTGGGTAATCTGATCCTCTCAAGGACGTTGCCACAATTGATTATCGCATCCAAAGAACTGCCACTGTAGATCACGGCATCAGATAATGTTCCAACATTTTGCAACAGATCAATAAATAATGATGTTTTTACAGAAAGCGCTTCACAGGTTTCGGCCAATTGACCTAAGTCCACATGAGGCATCCCCCCATGAACCTTCGTTAGAATCACTCCATCAGCTTCCAAAACATTTGCTATAAGGTTAGCTGCCATTGTGCACATTCGTTGTCTTTGAATCGGGTCGACACTCGCAACTCCGATTACCACCCCTGCAAAAATGAGATCCTTTCCGTGGTGCTTATATAGCTCCTTAATCACGGCATGGTTTTGAATCGCATATGTATCTAAACCTCTGAGGGTATGGCTATTTACTATGGCGCCATCAAGAACTTGGTTGGGGTGAATAACTGTTGGTAGCAGATTGGTAACTGAAGCCCCATATAGAATCGGATCTCCAATCATCTGATAATCGTGCTGGGGAGTATGCAACTGATAGTAATAGGCAACTCTGGGAAGGGAACGTAACTTGTCCGTCGACCGTAGGCTCTGCAATCCTAACGCATAAGTGTCCGTTTGGTCGATCGCCTGCCCCTCAGCTGCTCGTGCCAAATATACTGCTGTTTTCAATCCAGCCAACTTAACGGCCATTTCAAACGCTCGTTCTTCCACGCTTTCTGAAGGCAAGGGATGTAGACTCAGGATTTTCATTTTCCCGTACGGCCCCATTTCCATCCCTATGCCAGACATATCGATCAGGGATGAATACGATCGTTTGGAGGCACTGTTTGACAAGACAACGGCAACACCTCTTAGAGACCTCGTTTTACCATGACCGGCAGGCACGATTTCCCCCAAATATCCGGGAAAATCGTCACCCTCTCGACCGATTTTGCATCGGGGCTGGATTACGTCCACCACGTTCACAATCCTGCATGAATCACCGGGACTAACAATCTCAATAGTCACTCCACAAATACGTTCGTCCGATAGAATAATCTTTTCGAGTTCTTTGAAGTCGATGCTCAGCACATGATTCTCAACTTGGGTCTTTGCGCCCGACATCACGTTAATAATATCGATAGATTCAATCTCTAACCGCATAAGCCTTCACCTCACGTCATCTATTCTTTTCTTCATGTCGTAACAGCAAATCCGATCTTCTGCACAGGGCTGACACATGAGCCGGGAGAATGAGCTTTTTCTGGGGGGCAGAGCCCCGAATCCGTCATTGCGATATCAATAACAATTCGAGTATCAACTTGACAGCTGCAAGACTGCTTACCAGTGACACCCTCAGCCTTTGCCGTGGAACATCACGGGGTCTCCCCCTCCATCACGGGGTCTCCCCCTCCATCACGGGAACACTCAGCTGGGAGCGATTCGTTTTCGCCGCCGCCCGGGCATCCACATCTGCTTTTCTCTTCTTGCTGGCCTTGCGGGCTAAGTAGATTAGGTAGACAAGCGTCACAACGACAAGGACGCGCTTTAAGCTCTGGCCCGTGAATATGCCCCATTCCGCGTACTTCGAAAAAAAGATGAAAAAGAACAGCGCCAGTAATGTCAGTCGGTGATAACTCTTGTAACCGGACTGCAGAAAGGCCGCGAGCGCACTGAATCCGACAAGGCAGACAACCAACGGTTCAAGGCCTATGAGACCGAAATCCAGGATCCGCGGATCAGTCAGGAACATGATCGGCAGGAAGAAGATGGTGAAGCCAATCTTGCATGACTCCCAGCACGTTGGCAGGAATTTGGCCCCGGCGATCCCGGCACCAGCGACACAGACTGCCGCAACTGGCGGCGTGAACCCTGAGAGCATCGACCAGTAGAACACCGAGAAGTGTGTAATGAGCGGCTCCACGCCCAGCTGGAGCATGGCCGGCGCTGCCAATGTGACGGCAAGGATGTAGGCAGCCATAGTGGAAACGGCCATGCCGAATATGATACAGATCACGCAGGTGAAGAAAAAGAATAACACCAAGTTGTCGCCGAAAGAATGGACCATGTAGAAGGACATTTTCTCGGCCAAACCGGTCGTAGTCAATACGTTGACGACGATACCCAGAATCGCTAGCATGAGTGCAATGCTTAGCATCGATTCGGCCCCGATGACCATTCCGTTATATATATTGACGAAATACTGCTTGAAGGTTTGCGCTCTGGCCCCATCGACCCACAAGTCGTAAACGAGCCTGAACAATAGAAAAGCTACTATTGTAATGAAACCGCCAATCATGATGTCCAGTTGCCAGACGATGAAGATAACGATCAGTGTGACAAAGGAGAGGAGAATCGGCAGGCCCGCAAGTTTCTCCTTTCGCGTCATCTTAATCTGCAGCATGGGGTCATCCAATATTTCCACATCGTCAGCAATAAATCTCTTCGAAATGTAATAAACGCACACAAAAACCGTCCCGTAGAAAACCAGCGCGGGGTAAATGCTGTGGAGCATGACCTGGAAATAGAACTTGTTTAGAAAATCGGCCATGACGAAGGCCACTGCACCCAAAATGGGCGGCATTATCTGGCCCCCCGAACTGGCAATCGACTCGATCCCCGCGGCGACCTTTCCGGGCACGCCGAACTTCTTCATGGTCGGGATCGTGAAAGAGCCGGTCCCCACGATGTTGGCGATGGCACTGCCAGACATGCCCCCGAAGGCCATGCTCGCGACGACCGCAACCTGAGGGATGTTACTCTTGTGCTTCCCGACGACCTGATAGGCGAGACGAATCATATAGTCCAGGCCACCGAATCCCTGGATCAGAGCAGCGAAAAACGAAAAGATGGCTACGTAGGTCGCCCCGGTCTCGTTGAGCATCCCAAAAATCCCGTCCACCTGGGAGGCGCTCACCTCCACGATTCGTTCAAAACTCATCCGGGAATGGCTGAAAAAGGATCCCGAAGGTAATAAGTGGCCAAAGAGACCATAAAGAATGAAGAAGAACGCGACCGCAGGGATCATGATGCCGGTGCGGATAATGAGGAGATGGAAAACCAGGTACACCATGATGAATGCAACGACCAAGTCCGTGAAAGTATTGTCTCCTATCCGGATGTAGACCAGATCTTCGAAGTTCAGGAAAAAGTACATTGTGCCACCGACGGCGGCAACCAGCAGGCCCGCCGTGACAAAATGACTCAGATAACCCTTGACCTTGGGGAGGATGTTCTGCTTTTTGCCGGCAATCAGGATGGAGATTATAATGGACAATCCCAAAAATACGATCCCGTATTTCTTCTTTGTGTCCCACATGACGAGGGAGTAGTGAAGAAGCATCACAACATAAACAACCGATAAACTGTTGATTACCACGTCCAACCATTTCTCGTATTTTGATTTCATATCCACTAGATCCCTCGCATCGTAAAGTTGCTTCCCCTGAGCCTATTACTGCGGTAACTCCTTGCAGAATATCACAATCACATTGTTCTCTTCCTCACAGGCGCATCGTGCAGCTTCCAGCCTGAGCTGTGGAACATTATTCCAGTCCGGATCACCCACCGGATCGGCACGATATCGCCATGTCATGCCGATCCGGTCGATGCAAACTATTCCACTCCTGGATCCAGCTTGCCGACAGTCCAGTTGCTCTTCCAGAGTCCTTTCTCCTTCAAGTACTTGGCAACGCCGGGATGGACCGGAATACTGGGTGCCGTGTCGATTGCCTTCACCTGCATCCCGATAGGATCTCTTGCATAGTATTCCAGAAAGGCATTAACGTTCGCGATTTCTTTTGCATGTTCCAGCCACGCTTTATACATCTGATACATGACTTCTGTCGGCATAGCAGGGCCAGGATGCCAGCCTTGGTAGGAACCCCAGAGCCAGACACCATTCGGATTCGCCTTTTTCGTGGATGCTGCATTCACCTGAGTCAGAGCGGCGTAAGACATTTTTTCGCCATAGAATACTCCAGGATATTTCAAGGCGCTGATCTCTTTCTGCTCCCTAGGGCTTGGGGAGACTATCTTGATCCCCAAAAGAGAATCGATATTCTTGATCCAACTGACAGAGAGTTCGCCAAGATTGGTAGAGTATCCTATGACAACTTCTAAATTGCCAATTTTGAGCGCATCAGCGGCCTGCATCAAGTCTAAAAAGCGCACATTATATTTCTTGTATTCACCCATCTTCTCGAGCGTCAATTTGAAAAGGTCATGCCAGCCAGTGGATGCCAACATTGGGAATATTTTCTTGCCAGCAAAATCTTTGTAGCTTTTGATATCATCTCTCTCGGCCTTGGTTATCGCTATGAGTTCAAAAGAGGAGTAATAGATACCATGATAGGGATTGGCAGGCAGGGACAGCTTTTCGAAAGGACCAAGTTTGTCGTAGACTTCCGACAGTCCCCAGCCACTCAGATAAGCAAAGTCGACTTCCTTCTTACCAAACATTCGGACCGATGCCGTGCTGCCGGGTGTTGGCATTGCCTCCAGATTGTACGGTGTATACTTTTTCACTAAAGAGGATAATCCCATTGTGCAGACGTAACCGGCTGACCCTGAAGGGGATGTGCCCATCACCCACACCCTTTCGGCAGCGATTACCGATGTCGCAAATAACACGACAGTACTCAAAACGACAAATGTCATGACGATTTTCGTAATCCTGCGTCTCATGATTCAACTCCTTTCTTGATGTTTTTAAAAATACTCTTTTTTTGTGCGACCTATTTTGCAGTCACACCACTTATGCGCGTTCATGCTTTGACGGAATATGCAAGAGGTGCAACTGCCTCTATTCACAAACGGAAACTTCATCACCCTCAATCGTGATGATCTGCCCGGTCTTTATACATTCCACAGGATCTTCATCAAAAGAATCAAGGATTGGTATATCTATCGCCAAGGCCGACTCGCAGAGAATAGGCTCAGCTTTCCTGCAAAGAATAGCAACTGGCGCATTGTTTTGCTCCTTTGCCTGATAGGCTACGAAAGGCGCAATTGTGCCTCCTTTTCCTGTGGTGCAAACCAAAATCTTGTTAGCAATACTCTTCCCTGAAAGAGAGTGATCTTGGACGGTCAGGTTGCCCGTATCAGGATCGAAGTCGCCTATGAAGGAGAATGGTACCTTTAAGACAACCGCCTCTCCCTTTGCATTTCCTCCATTAATGATTCTACCTCTCATCTTCATTTGCCTTCCCTCAATTCCCGGCCGAAACGGCCCTAATACATTCATTCATCTCTTTCACAAAAACCTTCACACGCCCTTTCGTCAATCTCGAAATATAATGAGCAGCCTTGAATGAATTAGTCGCTATGACTCCGACCTCTTCTGGTATTGGAGATTCAGGAATCGTAGCCATACAAGAACTGGAAATCACCCCGCCTGCATTTTCAATATCTTGGCTATATCCCATGGTGCGCGCTAAATAATATGTTTGGTACGGCGCCCCAATCCATAATCTCTTGTCCTTGCCTACTTTCTTGTGACTCAACAGAGAGGCTATTTTTTTTAGCTCTTGAATGGTACAGTGCGGACAGCCCAAGACGGCCATATCCACCCTGTCAATTACATCTTTCCCATAAAGGGCTTTGGTTTCGTCCACGGCTCTGTTCCCAACCCTTACCACCTGAGTTGGCTTTCGATTGCCCAATGCCTGATCTAAGGTTTGGGCCTCAGGAGTCAATCCAACAATGTGACAAATGTTGACTGACCCTGAAGCAGGAAGTGGTGCCAAGAGAGCTAGTAACTGGCTGATGTCCAATTCCTTGGGCAAGCCGTTAACAACAACATTTCTGTCTTCCGCTATTGCACCAACATAGTATCCAATTGCGCCGAGGTCAGTATAAGTTAATTTGTAAGGATCCAACCCCTCCAGCTCTACTAAGACTTTCCCGTAACGATTTTCTTCTAAGAAAGATCCTCTATAAGGTGCTCTTCCGGTGATTGCAGCGGCCAGGTTCACTACACTCCCATCTCTATTCGTTCTAGCCCCCAAAAGAGAATTGACAAAAAGCTGCGCACAGGATCCAATCCATGAAATGCAATCACCCTTTCGCGGCAGATTTCCAACAAGCATAGGGAGACAAGTGTAAGTCTCATAGAAACCAAGACGACGATAGACCTTCAATCGCTGTGCATGGAGAGGAAGTTCTTTTGAAGCAAACCTCTCCGGAATTCCCATTTTTTCCCAGAGTTGAGGATCAAAAGCTGACATCATAGGATGCAGCGTAGTGAATGTACCCGTTTGATTCACTTCTTCCGTCATTTCATCCAGCAATCTGGGGGGCTCTTTGGGCATCGTATGGGCACTACTTAGTTTGACCATTTTGTTAGCCCCCAAAGCCTCCCCATATTTTATAAGAATCTCCATGCATTTTTTTTGTCCGGCACCACATTTCCCCGATGCCATCGATTCTTCTTCTTTTGTAAGAATCATGTCGCCCTCACTTTCAATCGCAAGTTTGTTAGCCCGTCACTCCTGCCCGGGCAACGGCTTGCCATCTTCGCCAATAACTTTGTAATCATCTTTGACATTATGTGTATGTATCCAGTCTCCCCTACGAATATCTTGCGTCGCGCTTCCGATATGTTCACCATATTTGATGATGCCTTCGCCTTTCTTGATATCTGCGGAGGCAATTTTATGGCCGAATGGAATGTCCTGGTTACATCTATATTTTGTTTCTTTTCCTTTACACCGCAGATAAACATCCTCACCTGCGGTTATTTCAGATAGGGCAATGATCACATTATCCCTTTCATTAATTAGTTTCGCTTGTTTTACCATCATCACACCTCCTCTACTCAAATCACCGGTCCGCCTATTAGGATCTCCATCGTTCCATCATAATTAAGAATTTCCGCTCTCGTCATCTTGCCATTGGCAACTGACACGGCATACTCATAAAGCCTCTCGCCCGCCGTTTCTATGGTTTCGGTTTCGTCAAGTACCGATGTTACATCGACGTCAATATGTTCCTTCATGGTGACAGTCGTCTTTTTATTACCGCAAATTTTAACCGCCGGAAGAATAGGGTTGCCATTTGGCGCTCCTCTACCGGTTGTAAAAAGATGAACAATCGCTCCGCCCGCTGCCAAACCTGTGAGATTTTCAAAACCATGACCGGGAATATTCATAATGTGCCTTCCCGGGCTATGTGGAATAGCACCGTATTCCAAGGCACTCTGGATGGGAACATCTGCTCCTTTGGCGTTTGCCCCCAGTGCCTTTTCGACTAACGTTGTTAATCCGCCGGCCACGTTTCCGCTCGTCATTTGAGAACCTCTGACATCGGCGCCCACAGCGCGCCCTCTCCTATATAAGTCGCGGACAAACTCAACAATCTTCTCTCCCTGGTTTTGATTGACGCAGAGTTTCTTCAAGGCGTATTCACCACCCATGATATCGCACACTTCACCCTGCAAGAACGTTCCCCCTTCCTTGGTCATGATCCTGCACACTTCACCCACAACCAGATTGGAAGATAGACCGGAAGTCGTATCCGACGAACCGCATTTTGTCCCAAAACATAGCGATCCAAGATCAAACTCCTCTCGTCTTATCCCACTTGCCTGCAACACCATTTCGGCCGCAATCTTCGCTCCCTTGCTAATACTATCAAGCATCCCGCCGATTTCATGGACGACAATGAGATCAACAGGCTTCCCAGATTCCCTAATGCCCTCTAACACTTGTTCGGAGACGACCATTTCGCATCCCAAACCAACGAGTAGCACTGCAGCAATGTTGGGATTTTTACCCAAATTAATGATCGTCCTTGTTACCTGGTCCGTGTCCTTTGGCGGATGTAGGCATCCTTGATGATGAGGCAGAGCTTTTGTACCTCTTATTATTTTCTCGATGTGATGGCATACTGCATTGACACAACCTGTCATGGGAATTAGGGCAACGTAATTTCTCGCCCCTGCCTTGCCATCAGGCCTTGGATACCCGTAGAATTTCATTTCCTATCGTCTCCTCTCATAGATTCAGCTAGCACCTTCAGATACTCCTTCATCTGACATCCTTCCTCATCCATCCCTATCCTGGATTTTCGCTTCATTCTGTCGAATATTCTCCTTGAGTATCTCCGTAGTTTGTCGGATATGGCTCATCAAAAAATTCTTCGCTTCATCATACTCACCCATCGCGATGTTGCTGAGTATCTGCCGATGACTCTGTAGGGAACGCTCCCTCGATCCAGGAAAGAACAAGTATAAGATCTGGTAGCGAGTCAAACTTGGACAAATCGCTTTATAAAAATGGGTAATTCGATAGTTTTCAGCCGATTCAACCAACTTCGTGTGAAAACCAGAAAAAGCCACATGATACTGAAGAATTTCGTCAGAATTTCCTTCTAAGGGAGTCGGTAACCGGGAAGCTTTTTCTATCGCTGCTTCAACCAACGGCAATTTCTTGATTTTCTTGGTCTTAAAAATATCAATGGCATATAATTCCACCATCTCACGAACCTGGGATAAGCCCGATAAATCCTCCATAGAAACGGCCGATACGAAGGTTCCCCTTCTCGGAATACTGACAACCAAATGTTCAGTTTCAAGAATTCGGAATGCCTCTCGAATGGGAAGCCGACTGATACCGAGAGCAGAGGCAAGATCATTTTCAATGATTTTTTGATTTGCTTTTAGGCTGCCGGTCACGATTAGCGTTCTTAGGTATTCAACAGCCGCATTAGTAACAGACTTAATTTCTACAAGCATATTATCAACCTCAACTGTGGAGTTTATCTATATAAACTGCATACAATGTACTTTTGGACGTCTCATATATTAAACATTTTAAATTGTCAACAATATTTTATAAACAATTTTAGGACAGGAAACTGACTGTCTGAGTGGACCAGTTTTTTGGGGGCCCGAAATTGCGTATTCTGTAGCAAGTCGCCACCGTAATATGATGGAAGCCGCCAAGCGAGTGTGATGACGCTGGATAAACTTCATGAAAGCCGCTAATACTCGCAGGAAAACCCTGGCGGCGATGATGGCGGCGGAAAGGTTATTCATGCGTACCATAGAGAAGTTCTCCGACTGAAGTGGGAGAAGCGGTTATCGAACAAACAAATCGCGCAGAGTTGTAACAGCGCCCGCGGCACGGTCATGGATTACGTGGAGCGTGCCGGTTTGAGGTGGCCTCTGTCGGCCTGACCTAGACGACGGCAGCCTGGAAGCCCCGCTGTTTTCGTCTGTTCCGTCAGCGCCGCCGGGGCAACGCGAACTGCCTGCCACGGAGTACCTCCGCAGGGGGCTGACCCGTAACGTAAGGGAGTGACCCTCCGCCTTCTGTGGCTGAGATACCGCCAGGCCAACCCGTACGGGTACCAGTACAGCCAGTTTTGCCTGCGGTATCCCTCGAAGCTTCGCCAGGAATGAGAATAGACACCCGTCCGGTAATAATAAAAGTCCGTGTTGTCTGCCATGAGGGTCAAGAGAGGACCGCCGTTGGAGAGGGCATATTTGATGGATTCGGCAGTGAGCTGAACCAGTTCGATGCGAAGCCTATCCATCCGCCGTAGCAGGTGCCCATCCCGTTGCAGGAGAGCAGTGTCTGTTCCGAAAGATCCAGATCGGCGCCCGGCGTGTTCCGGGAAATGAGGATATTGGATTCCAAGGCCGCCGTCGGCCCAAAGGACCAGCACACGCCGCAGGATGCCTGCTCTTTCACCGGCGTCACATAGCTGGCGCCGTTGTAGTCGCACCAATCGAGGCTGACGGGGAGGGCTCCCAGCACTGGAGCCAATATCTTCTCCCTACCCGTGGCGACCGGCAAATAGGATCCCAGCCTCTTCCTTCGCTCCTCAGCGCGCAATCTGGATATTCAAGTATCCCGCGCCTGCTAGCGGCCTCCTTTCCGTGCGATGGCCATGTCAATCTCACCCAGTTCCGGCGAACGGGCGAAAGATACGGATATCTGAATGGGAATGCTCAATAAGGCAGCGAGAACAAATAAAGGGAGGGTGGCTCTGAGTCTCATCTCTTAATGGGGTTCTGCCTTGCTGCAGAAGCGCCTGTACCAAGACGACCTCTATTCGAAACTCTGTACAGAAAAGCGCGGAAAGACCGACAGAGAAGCGTCCCTTTTGCCATTTGACGCAAAAAATCCTGAGCGCTCTGAAGTGCTGGAGAGGTGGCTAGAGAAAGGGTCGAGAGAAATTTTATCGGATTGCAGCTGTTCCCGCCATAATCCAAAGACTGATTTTCGGCTTCGAAAAGTATTAGAGCCGCAGAGGAGACTCGGATACCGGTTATGTCATGCAAGGCAGCGCTCCGAGCATTTCCTCTAAACCCGCCTTGACAGCTTGCATCCCGGTCCGCTATCGTGCGACCGAGCGTTTGCACGATGCCGCTCTTGTTCTGCGGACGGACCGATGCAATCCCTCTCCCTCGTTCCCGCGAAGGCGGGTATCCAGGAACATGGGGATGTTGCCTCTGTCATTTCGAGATATGCAAAGAGCTGGGTCCCCGCTTTCGCGGGGACGACACCTTCCCGTGTGCTCAGGTGACAAGGGCGGGATCGCCGCGTCGCGGAGTTTATCCTGAGCGCAGCCGAAGGAACCTCCGTGCGATGGCAACGGCCGCTATTTCTGCAAATGGTCTTGGAGAACCCCGCACTGAGGGATGATCAAAGTATCGGGAGACCTAGTGGGCAAGACGAAAATCCTCTTCATGGGAACGCCGGATTTCGCCGTACCGTCGCTGGCGGCGCTGATCCGCAGCGGACGCGATGTGGCCGGCGTCGTCACGCAGCCGGACCGTCCCAAAGGCCGCGGCCGCCAGGCGGCCCGGCCGCCGGTCAAGGTTCTGGCGCAGAGCCATGGGATCGCCGTTTATCAACCGGAGAAGGTCCGGGATGCCGCCTTCCTGGAGGTGTTCCGCGGCATCGCCCCCGAGCTCGTCGTCGTCGCCGCCTTCGGACAGATCCTGCCGAAGGAGATCCTCGTCTGCCCCAAATACGGCTGCATCAACGTTCACCCGTCGCTCCTGCCCCGCTGTCGGGGCGCCGCGCCGATCCAGTGGACGCTGATCCGCGGCGAAACGGAAACCGGCGTCACGATCATGCAGATGGACGAGGGCGTGGACTCCGGCGGCATCCTCCTGCAGGAAGAAACCCCGATCGGCCCCGAGGAGGACTTCGGCGCACTGCACGACCGCCTGTCCCTGATGGGGGCGGAACTGCTGATCGGCGCCGTGGAGGCGGTCGAGTCGGGAAAAGCCGTCTGCACGCCCCAGGACCCTGCCCTGGCGACCTTCGCACCGCGCCTGAAGAAGGAAGACGGGCGGATCCGCTGGGAGAGAAGCTGCCGCGAGATCCTGAATCTCATCCGCGGGCTCTCGCCCGTCCCCGGCGCCTATACCTGCCTGAACGGCAAGGTCCTGAAGATCTTTTCGGCGGCGATCTCGGAATGCCGCCACGAAAAGGTCCCGGGAACGGCCGGCCCGCTGGCGGAGGAGGGGCTCGCCGTAGCGGCCGGCGACGGACATGTCCTTCTCCGGGACGTCCAGCTGGAGAACAAGAACCGCATGCCCATCGGCGACTTCCTGCGCGGCTGCCGCCTTGGGCCCGACGCCCGCGTCGGCGACGCATGATGAAGATGTTCGGCATTTCTCAATCCCTGAACGGCGACGACGGAACGGACGCCCGCGGAGGTTGCTTATGAAATCGACCCCGCGCGCCCTGGCCGTATCGATCCTCTCGAAGGTGGACCGGAAGGGCGCCTTCGCGGAACAGGAACTCGACGAGACCCTCCGCTCGGGAAAGCTGGAAGACCCCCGGGACAGGCGCCTTCTCACCGAGATCGTCTACGGGACGCTCCGCATGCGGGGCCGGCTCGACTGGATCATCGATTCCCTCTATCCGCCGGGCACCGGGGCGCTCGATGCGGACATCCGCAACATCCTGCGCACGGGCCTCTACCAGCTTTTCTTCCTGGACCGCGTTCCGGAGTACGCCGTCGTCAGCGAGGCCGTCGCGATCGCCAAGAAAACGCGGATGGCCGCGGCCGCCCTGGTCAATGCCATCCTGAGAAACGCCGCCCGCACCCGCCGGGAGATCGCCTATCCGGATCCCGACAAGGATCCCGCCGGCCATCTCAGCGTCTTCCACTCGCACCCCCGCTGGCTTGTCGAGCGCTGGATCGGGATCCTGGGCGTTCCCGAGACGACCGCCTTCTGCAAGGCCAACAACGAGATCCCGCCCCTGACCGTCCGCGTCAATTCGCTGAAGGCGGACCGCAGGACGGTCGAGGAAGAGTTGCGCAAACTGGGACTTTCGAGCCGCCCGACAACCCTGTCGCCGGACGGCCTCAGCATCCACGGGAACACCGACTCCCTCTGGAAAACGGCCTGTTTCCAGGAAGGCCGCATCCAGATTCAGGATGAGGGGTCCCAGCTGATATCGCATGCCGTCGGTCCGATCCCCGGCGACTCGGTCCTGGACCTGTGCGCCGGGACGGGCGGCAAGACGCATCACCTGGCCCAGCTGATGAAGAACCGGGGCCGCATCGTCGCCTGCGACATCGGCGCCGAGAAGATTTCGGCCCTGCGGGAGAACGCCCTCCGCCTGGGCGTGACGATCGTCGAAACGAAGACGGCCGACGCCGCCACGGACGCCCTCGCCGGGGAACGTTTCGACCGCGTCCTCGTGGACGCGCCCTGCTCCGGTCTGGGGACGCTGCGGAGGAACCCGGAGATCCGCTGGCGCCTGACGCCGGAGCGTCTCCGGTCCCTTGTGGAACTCCAGAGGACGATCCTCCATCACGCGGCCGACCGCGTAAAGCCGGCGGGAACGCTCGTCTATGTCACCTGCACGATCCTGCCCGAGGAAAACGAGGCGATGGTTCAGGCATTTCTGGCGCGCAACCCGGAGTATCGTCTTTCGCGTCCTGCCGCACCGGCGGCGGCCAAACTGCTGTGCGGCGACGGGTTCCTCCGCAGTCTCCCCCATCGCCACGGCACCGACGGGTTTTTCGCCGCCTGCCTTGCCAGGAAGGGCTGAAACGGCTTACAATAGAAAAAGAAAATTCGAAGGAGGTGCAAAACCATGGAAAAATTTCTGCCCGCGTTGATGAGTCTGCCTATGGTCTTTTTCGCCGTGACTTCGCCGGCCCAGGACGTACTGGAGACCGACACGATCAAGACGTCCGAAGGGGATCTCGCCATCGCCTTTCTCGGCCACGGGTCGCTGATGCTCTCCTTCGGCGGGAAAATTCTCCAGATCGATCCTGTCTCGAAAGAGGCGGATTACGGGAAACTGCCGAAGGCCGATCTCGTCCTCGTGACGCACGAACATTCCGACCACCTCGATCTCAAGGCGATCGAGCCGATCCGGACCGGGAAGACGGCGATCGTCGCCAACGAAAACGCCGCGAAGCAGATTCCGGGGAGCGTCGCCATGAAGAACGGCGAGAGCAGGACGGTCCAGGGAATCCGCATCGAGGCCGTCCCCGCCTACAATCTCGTTCAAATGCGCAGCCCCGGCAATCCCTTTCACCCGAAGGGAGTGGGCAACGGATATATCCTCACTCTGGGCGACAAGCGCCTCTACATCGCCGGGGACTCTGAAAATACGCCGGAGATGAAGGGCCTGAAGAATATCGACATCGCCTTTGTGCCGATGAATCTGCCCTACACGAACACACCGGAGATGGTCGCCGACGCCGCCAAGGCATTCCGGCCGAAGATCCTCTACCCCTACCACTACGGGGAGACCGACACGGCAAAACTCGTCGGCCTGCTCAAGGAGGAGAAGGAAATCGAGGTCCGCATCCGCAGGATGAAATAGCCCTTTCCGTCGATCGCCGCCCCGCGCGGCGCGGGCGGACCCGGAGCGTTGACTTTCGGGCGAAGAAAATGGTAGGGCATCCCGACAGTTCGTCGGCGTCTGCTGAAAAAAACAAAGAACCGGGACGGGACAACATCATGATTATCAAACAGATACAGGTCGGCGGCATGGCGGTTTTCGCCTACATCGTGGGCGATCAGGAATCCGGCGAAGGACTCGTGATCGACCCCGCCGCGAACGTCGATGAGATTCTGAAGGAGGCCCAACGGGAAGGCCTCACGATCCGCTATATCGTCAACACCCACGGCCATCCCGACCACACCGGCGGCAACGCCGAGATGAAGGAAAAGACGGGCGCCGCGATCGTCATCCATGAAGCGGACGCGCAGATGCTCGTTTCCATCCCCTCGGCCTATCTCAGGATGTTCGGCGCCCGGCCGTCTCCGCCCGCGGACATGGTCGTCCGGGACGGGAGCGAGCTGAAGCTGGGCGGATCGACCCTCACCGTGATCCACGCGCCGGGCCACACGCCCGGCGGAATGTGCCTCTACGCGGACGGAGCGGTTTTCACCGGCGACACCCTTTTTGTGGAAGGCGTCGGGCGGACGGACCTTCCCGGCGGCTCCTGGGACGTCATGGCCGCCGCCATCCGGGAGAAGCTGTTCGGCCTTCCCGATGCGACGGTCGTCTATCCCGGCCACAACTACGGCAGTTCGCCCACGTCCACGATCGGACACGAAAAGAGCCACAATCCCTATATTTGAAATCAAACTCGTCAGGAGGAGGAAAGCATGGAACGCCGTGGATTGATGAAAACCGAATTTCCGGATCTCCGGCTGCTGAACCGAGGAAAGGTCCGCGACCTCTATGAAGTGGGCGAATATCTTCTGATCGTGGCCACCGACCGGATCTCCGCTTTTGACGTGGTCATGCCCAACCCCGTCCCCGGCAAGGGAGAGATTCTGACGCGGATGTCCATTTTCTGGTTCGACCGGATGAAGAACATCGTCCCCAATCACCTCGTCGCTACGGACCCGGACGATTTTCCCCCGACCTGCCGGCCCTACCGCGAGATCCTGCGAAACCGCAGCATGCTGGTGAAGAAAGCCAAGCCCCTCCCCGTCGAGTGCGTGGTAAGGGGTTATCTCAGCGGCGGAGGATGGAAGGATTACAGGGAGACCGGAAGCGTTTCGGGGATCCGCCTGCCCGACGGGCTCCTGGAGTCCTCCCGCCTCCCGGAGCCGATCTTCACGCCTTCCACAAAGGCCGGGGAAGGCGAGCACGACCAGCCGATCGCGCGTCCGGAGATGGAGAAGATCGTCGGTGCGGATCTGACGCGGAAGATTGTCGACGTCAGTATCGCCATCTACCGGCGGGCCGCGGAGATTGCCGATAAGGCGGGGATCATCATCGCCGATACGAAATTCGAATTCGGTCTTCTGGGCACGGACCTCATCCTCATCGACGAGGTGCTGACGCCCGACTCCTCCCGGTTCTGGCCCAAGGATGATTACGAGGCGGGGAGGCCGCAGAAGAGTTTCGACAAGCAGTTCCTGCGGGACTACCTGCTGTCCCTCCCCTGGAATCAGAAGGCGCCGGCGCCGGAACTTCCCGAAGAGATCGTTCGCAAGACGGGGGAAAAATACGAAGAGGCGCTGAAGCGGCTGGTGCGATGAAAAAAACGGAATTGCCGGATTACAAGAAAAAACAGCGCCTCCTGTACGTGGACAAGACACCCGCGAAGACGCTCTCGGATTTCGGAAACCGCTACGAGGAAGAAGGCCGCCTCCACGACGCATGGGAATTCTACCAGCGGGCGGGGGACCGTGAAGCCATGGCCAGGATCGCGGCGCTCGCCGAGGAGTCGGGCGACGTCATGCTGTTTCAACAGGCCCACAAAGCCCTGGGGAGCAGCCTGTCGCCCGGGGACTGGAACCGTATCGGCGAAAAGGCCTTCTCCCTGAAGAAGCTCTCCTTTGCGTCCTATGCCTTTGAAAAAGCGGGCAATGCGCAGCGCAGCGCCGATACGGCCGCAGCAATCCATCCGAATCCCGCGGGACCGCCTTCCTCATGAAGCGCTGTTATTACGAGGTCCTGGGGGTCGATCGCGCGTCCGGGGCCGACGAAATCAAACGATGCTACCGCCGCCTGGCCATGCAGCATCATCCGGACCGGAACCCGGGAGACCGGGAGGCGGAAGAGAAGTTCAGGGAAGCAGCCGAGGCGTACGAGGTTCTCCGGGACGCGGAAAAGCGGGAGATCTACGATCGCTGCGGGCATGAAGGCCTTGCGGGAGCCGGTTTCCGCGGATTCTCCGGTTTCGAGGACATCTTTTCCAGTTTCGGCGGCGTCTTCGAGGATCTCTTCGGTTTCAACGCCGGCCGGACGAGGGCGGCCGCTTCGCACCCCGGCGCCGACCTTCGCTACGACCTGCGCCTCTCCTTTCTTGATGCCGCGCTGGGCACCTCGCTCGACATCGACATCGAAAAGATGGAATCCTGCCGGACCTGCCGCGGCAGCGGAGCGGCTCCGGGGACGCGGCTGTCTGTGTGCACCGGCTGCCGCGGGCGCGGGAAGGTCAGCCAGAGCAGCGGTTTCTTCACCATCAGCACGACCTGCCCCCGCTGTTCCGGCCGGGGGCAGGTCATTGCCGATCCCTGCCCCCGCTGCAACGGCACGGGCAGATCCGCGACGCAAAAAAGCGTCCACCTCAAGATTCCTCCCGGAGTCGACACGGGTTCCCGCCTGCGTCTCCGCGGCGAAGGGGAAGAGGGACCCTTCGGCGGACCGAGCGGCGATCTGTACGTGTTCATCCACGCGGAGAAACACGAATTCTTCGAGCGGCATGAAGACGACGTGTATTGCCGGGTGCTCCTGTCCTTCGCCGACGCCGCGCTGGGAACCTCCATGGACGTGCCGACGCTCGAAGGGAAGGAAACGATCAGAATCCCCCGCGGCACGCAGAGCGGCAAGGTCTTCCGGCTCAAGGGAAAGGGCATCGCGCATCTCCGGGGTTTCGGCAGAGGGGATCTCCTCATCGAGACCGTCGTCTCCGTCCCCGCCGATCTGACAAAAAAGCAGGAAGAGCTGCTGCGCGAATTCGCCCGTCTGAGCAAGGGCTGAGAGCGGCGGCGGCAAAACAGGGACAAAAACGTAGACAATCCCCGCCGGATCGGCTAATCTCAAAAGAAGTTATCCGCCGGTGCGTTTCCTTCGCACCGTGAAAATTTTTGCCTTTTTCCAGGCTGCAAGAGGTGACGTATGGACGATGCCGATGTTCTGCTCATCGAGGACAATCGCCACGATATGGAGATGATCATCGAGGCTTTCCGCGAACAGGCTGTCCACGATCGTATCTGCTCCTTCCAAGACGGTGCGGCCGCGCTCGATTACTTTTTCGGTCCGAATGGATGCCTGCAGAGGGAACCCGTTCACCTGCCCAGACTGATCCTCCTCGACCTGAAGCTTCCCAAGATCGGCGGCCTGGACATTCTGAAGCGGCTCAAATCCGACGAACGGACAAGGCCCATCCCCACCATCGTCTTCACCTCCTCCAACGAAGCGCGGGACCGGATCGAGTGCTATCTGAGCGGCGCCAACAGTTATGTCGTGAAACCCCTGGATGCGGACAGCTTTTCGCAGCACATTGCAGACATCCGGTCTTACTGGGTCGAGATGAACAGGGTAGCCTACATCGAATAGCAGCGACGATGCCGGCAAAATCGATCTCTCCTGCGAAACAGGGCAATCGGTTCAGGACGGGCGGAGACCCCCGTGAGATTTTTATAACGGCGGAGGTCGCGTCCCCATCCCCACGAAAGCCGTGAAGCCCTGCCCCGTCTCGAGGGCATCCGGGAAAACGTGCAGACCATGGGCCGTCTCATCGACACGCTCCTGGCCTTTTCCCGCCTCGGCCGGGCGGAAGTCTCCATGACGCTTCTGGACATGAAGACGCTGATTGAAAACGCATGGGAAGAGGCGCAGATTGCCCATCAGGGCAGGAACGTGGCCCTGACGCTCGGGAACGTCCCGCCCGCTTACGGGGGCGGAAGGCGAAATCAACAGGGGCGCGAGCTTCTATTTTACCCTGAAAGGACCGGCTTGAAGACGGCGGCCGCGCGAAGCGGCCGCGATTGCGGAGGGCCGGCAATGCCCCGCACGCCCGGAATGCCGGAGTGAGAAGCATGAAAGACAAACTGCGCATATTGATCCTCGAAGATTCCGCGGCAGACGCCGAGCTGGCGACGGACGAGCTGGAGCAAGCGGGTATTTCCTTCGTCTCCGAAGTCGTGGACCGGAGAGACTCCTTCATCAAGGCCCTCGAGGTTTTTCTTCCGGACATCATTCTTTCCGATTATTCCCTGCCGTCCTTCGACGGCCTGTCGGCGCTGGAGATCGCCAGGGTCAAGTCGCCGGATACGCCTTTCATCTTCGTGTCCGGCGCGATGGGAGAGGAGACGGCGATCGAGTTCCTGCAAAAGGGTGCGACGGATTACGTCCTGAAAAACAGGCTGTCGCGACTGGGTCCCGCCGTTTCGCGGGCGCTGCACGAGGCGGAGGGCAAGAGGGAGCGGCGGCGCGCCGAAGAGGAACTGCGCGAGGCTTCGTTCTATACCAGGAGTCTGATCGAGGCCAGCATCGATCCGCTGGTCACGATCGACGCGAACGGCAGGATTGCGGACGTCAACAGGGCAACCGAATCCATCACGGGCTTCTCCCGCGAGCAGCTGATCGGCAGCAGTTTTTCCGATTACTTTACCGAGCCCGAGAAGGCCCAGAAGGCGTACGAGGAGGTCTTCTCGAAGGGGTTCGTACGCGACTATCCGCTGGAAATCTGGCACGCCTCGGGACGGACGACGCCGGTGCATTACAACGCGTCGCTGGTCCGGAACGAGGCCGGCGACGTGAAGTGCGTCTTCGCCGCCGCCCGCGACATTACGGAGCGGGTGAGAGCGGAAAAGAGGATCCTGGCCAACAACGAATTGCTGCGGCAGCTCACGTGGGAACTGGTGATGGCGGAAGAACGGGAACGGCGGAATATCGCCGTCGACCTCCACGACAATATCGGACAGACCCTGGCCATCACCAAGATGAAACTGGAGTTTCTTCTCGAACAGTCGGCCCGCTGCGGCCTGGACGGCCCCCTGGCGGAAATTCGCGACATGATCGAGCAGTCCATCCGGCAGGCCCGGTCTCTGATGAAGGACATCAGCCCTTCCGTCCTGTACGAACTCGGGTTCGCCGAAGCGGTCGAGTGGCTGGGAGAGCAGATCTCGTCGCAGCACGGTCTGCGGGTGGTCGTAAAGAACGATCCGGGCATCCGGCCGATGGACAAGGAGGTCCAGATTCTCCTCTTCCGGGCCGTGAGAGAACTGCTCCTGAACGTCGTCAAACACGCCGGCGCGAAACAGGCCTCGATCCTGTTGCAGAAATCGAGAGAAAACGTAAAAATAACGGTTCAGGATGACGGGGTCGGTTTCGATGTCTCCGGAGTCGACCGGGCATCGAAGAAGAGCGGCGGCTTCGGCCTGCTGAGCATCCGGGAGCGGATCAGCTACATCGGCGGCCGCTTCGAGATCGAAACGAAAAAGGGACAGGGCGCCTGCTTCCGTCTGACGGTGCCGCTGAGAAGCCGGAAGAAAACTTTGAGGGAGGGTAGCACAAAATGAAGGTTCGAGTTCTCCTTGCCGATGACCATCACATTTTTCGGGACGGCCTGCGCACCTTGATCGAGAAGGAAGCGGGGATGGAAGTGGTCGCCGAGGCGGAAAACGGCAGAAAGGCGGTCAAGCTGGCCGAAAAGCTGGCGCCCAACGTGGTCATTATCGATGTCTCCATGCCCGACATGAACGGGATCGAAGCCACGCGAAAGATCGTCGCCGAGACGCCCGGCATCAAGGTGATCGCCCTGTCCATGCATTCGGACCGGCGGTTCGTGCTCGGCATGCTGGAAGCGGGCGCGTCGGGTTACCTGCTGAAGGACTGCGCCTTCGGCGAACTGGCCGTGGCCATTCGCCAGGTCATGACGGGCAATACCTATCTGAGCCCCAAGATCGCGGACGTCGTCGTGAAGGGATACCTCCACAAGACCTCGGACGACTCCCCCGAAAAGGCCGGCTTGCTGACTTCGCGGGAGCGTGAAATCCTGCAGCTGATCGCGGAAGGCCTTTCGACGAAGGAGATTGCCGCCCACGTGTGCCTGAGCATCAAGACCGTCGAGACGCACCGGCGGAACATCATGGAAAAACTCGACATGCGAAGCGTCGCCGAACTGACGAAATACGCCATCCGGGAGGGACTGGTGGTCGTAGACGGTTGATGCCGGAGGAGGTGTCTGTGCGGTTTGCGGGCACCCGGGCGGGATGCCGGACCCCGGGAGAACGGTTGCCCCGGGGGAAGCTCAGGTCAGCAATTCCGGGTACAGCTTCCTGACGCACTCGGGGCAGATGCTGTGCGTGAAGTTCAGGCCGGAATAATCCCGCAGATAGGACTCCACCTGCATCCAGTATCCATCGTCCGTCCTGATGTTCTTGCATTTGGCGCAGATCGGCAGCAGCCCGCTGAGCGTTTTCACCTTGTCCAGCGCCTCCCGAAGTTCCCGGATGAGTCTCTCCTTTTCCTGCAGGTTGTGAAACCGCTCCACGGCATACCGCAGGGAACGGACAAGAAGGTCCCCGCAGAGCTCATCCTTGTTCAGATAGTCCTGGACGCCGCCCTGCAATGCCTCGATCGCCACGGCCTCGTCATCGAGCCCCGTCAGGACAACGACCGGCGTGTTTTTTTCCTCGGCGATCAGCCTCCGGACGCTCTCGATGCCTTCGCTGTCCGGCAGCGACAGGTCCAGCAGGATCGCATCCACGGTGTTTTCCGCCAGATATTTCATGGCCTTTCCGTGTGAATCCCTGTGGATCAACTGGTAGTCCGCCTGGTCGGCGTCTTTCCCGCCTTCTTCGGAAAGCATTTCACGAATCAGCTCGGCATCGCTCTTGTTGTCCTCGACGAGAAGTATTTTCAATGCATTCATGTGCTCTCTACCTTGCACAGCGCGGAAGGATCGCCCGTCGGTCCCGTTTGCGAAATCGTGCGCAGGGAGATCTGCGCCTGCCGCACGCGTTCCTCGTCGCAGGGCTGGCCCTCCGCTTGCGGCCATGCCGTCTCCGCCTCTTCCGCCAGATCCTTCATGATCAGCAGGAGAATGAAGATGGCGAGCGCGAGCAGGAGATGAACAAGCAAATCCAACACGGAGCCGGTTGCAGGTCCCAGAATCCACAAGGTTAACAGCATGGCGGCAAGAGTCCACAAAACCGTCATCGATCCCCGGCTGCTTCCAGCGCTGCCGTTGGGTTGGGCCGGCTTTTCCAAACGGGGGCGGAGAACGTCTCCAGCCGCATCCGGGGTCGGCCTGCCCACCGGCAACTCGGCTCCATGATTGTCCTGAGACAGCATGTCGCATCCCCTCACCGCGTCATCCATTCGCTCCAGCGGCTCCGGGGCCTTGGACAGCCGCGTTCCGTTCGATCCGCAGAGCTTCCGCATCCTTGGCCGGTAAGGCGTTCCCGCCATGGCGTCATCGGGGCAGAACATGGCTTCCCTTTCCGCCGGACAATCCCGTCCGGTCTCCCGCCGGCATCTCCAGGAGATGGAGGACGCTCCCCGGCTTGTATTCCAACTGGTCCGCGCCGCCCCGCAGGTATTTCCCCAGACGCGCCTGGATGCGGGCCTGCAGTTCTTCCCACCCCTGATCCATCTCTTCGTGGTCCATTTTCTTCCCTCCTGTGTCGAATCGTCTCATGCGGGGGAAAACCGCATTCTGCCCTTCGATTCCTGAATACCCGATTGCACCGTTCTCAACCATCGGGGATACCCTGATTTCTCTCTTCGCGATCGCCGCGACGATGCTTCGATAATTCTGATCGATCGGCAGGACCGCTTGCGCCGGATGCACCGCAGCAGATCCCCTGCCGGGTTGCACCCGCCCGTTCATCTTTTCCCTGAGAAGGAAATAAGACATTTGGTTCTTCGGATTAAGGCCATCCCCTATGGATAATAAGCCAAGAAAATGCAGAAGTTATTCCATCAGAGCGGGCCTCCCGGTCCGGTTCTCGAACAACGGTTTTTTTCATCGATGGGGAGTATTGAAATGATCGGCCGCGCGATTACCCGGAAAACCAGCCAGGTTGGCTTCACGCTCGTGGAGATGCTTATCGTGATGGTGATCCTCGCCCTGATCGCCGCCCTTGTCGGGCCGCGTCTTTTTCCGAAGCTCGGCAAAGGCAAGCAGTCGGCGGCGAAGGCGCAGATCGAACTCCTCGGCCAGGCGCTGGATCACTTCCGGCTCGACACCGGGCGGTATCCTTCCCAACAGGAAGGCCTGAATGCCCTCGCGGCCAATCCCGGCATCGACCGATGGGATGGACCCTATCTCAAGAAGGATATGCCCAGCGATCCCTGGGGGAAACCCTATCGCTACGAGTTCCCGGGCAAGCATGGAGAATACGATCTGTTCAGCTACGGCAGAGACGGCTCCGCCGGCGGTGAAGGCGAAGACGAAGACGTCCTGAGTTGGAAATGAGGAAGCAAAAGGAGGAACTTTGTTCAACCGCGGGCTTTTAACGATTTTATTCTCCGCCTGGATTTTTTTCGCCGGTGCAACGGATCTGCTCCCGCCGATCGGCGGCGGCGGATCATGCCTGGCGCAGGCGCCGGCGGCGACGATGTCCCCGGCGGCGGAACCGGAACGGAAGCAGGATCCTTTCCCGTCCTCCGGAGGTCCTCAGCCGGTTGCGGCCCCATCCGGTTCCGTTCGCATGCCGATGGCGGCCGCCCCGGCCCCGCGCGGCGGACTGTTCAATCTGAACTTCGATGACGCCGACGTCTACACGATCATCCAGACCATTTTCGGCGAGGTCCTGAAGGCCAATTACGTGGTCGATCCCCGCGTCAAGGGGCGAGTGACATTCCGCGCCGTTGCGCCGGTTCCCGCCGCGAGCGTTCTTCCCCTCATGGAAGTGATCCTGCGGCTCAACGGCGTCGGCATCGTCAAGGACGGCGATCTGTACCGCATCGTCCCGATCAGCGATATTTCAAAAGAACCATCGCCCGTGAGCTACGGACGGGATCCCGCGAAGATCGAGCTCAAGGGGACCGCCCTGCTCCAGGTGGTGCCGATTCTCCATATCCAGTCCTCGGAAGTCCTCAAACTGATCACACCCTTTGCGTCGACCAATGCCGTTCTCATCGACGTGCCGAAAGGCAACCAGATCATCCTCGTGGACACCGACGCCAACGTCAAACGCATGCTGAGCCTGATCGCGTTGTTCGACAACGATACGGTCAAACAGAAGAAGCCGCAGGTCTTCGTCTACAAAGTCCAGAACAGCAAGGCGAAGGACATCGCCAACCTGCTGCAGCAGGTATTCATGGGAAAGAGCGGAACGGGTGAGCAGTCGTCGCCGCCTGCGAAGTCGGCCGCGGGATCGCCCGCCGGCTCGTCGGCACCGCCTCCCGGCGCGGCCGCCGCCTCGCCCTCCCAGGTTTCGGTAATCTCTGCCGGTTCGGAGGCGCGCGTCGCCGACTTCACGAAGATCATTTCCGACGACATCACCAATACCGTCGTGGTCATGTCCACTCCGGAAGACTATGCCGCCGTCACGAAGGTCATCGAGCAGATCGACATCGTTCCGAGGCAGGTGATCATCGAGGGCATGATCGCCTCCATCCAGCTCACCGACAATCTCAAGTTCGGCCTGGCCGCCCTGTTCAAGGGCGGCATCTCCGGCTTCAATACCAGCGCCGGCATCAATCCGGGCACCCTCACGGCGACGAACCCGTTGGCGCTGACCCAGGCGGGCTTTACCTTCCTGGCAACCGATGCGGCCGGGACCGTTCGGTCTCTGATCACGGGCCTGGTCAGCGATTCGAAGGCCAAGGTGCTCGCGTCCCCGCACATCCTCGTCTCGGACAACCGGGATGCGAAGATCCAGGTCGGCCAGCAGATCCCCCTCCTCTCGTCGGAAACCTACGGGGCCATCGGCGTCTCGCCCCAGCGGAATTATCAGTACCGGGACATCGGCATCATCCTGAAGGTCAAACCGCGGATCAACGAAGGCGGCCTCGTCTCCCTGGAGCTCTACCAGGAGATCTCCACGTTCGAGAAGGTCAACCTCGGGGGAACGGACCAGCTTCTTCTGAACAAGACCGACGCTTCGACCAATCTCGTCGTACAGGACGGCCAGACGATCATCATCGGCGGTCTCATCCGGGAGGATCTCACGAAGACCAGTTCGGGCGTGCCCTTCCTTTCCAGAATTCCGCTCATCGGCTGGCTCTTCGGCGGCTTTGAGGACGACAAGAAGAGAAATGAAATCATCATCCTGTTGACCCCGAACGTCATCAAGAACCAGAAGGATGCGAAAGACCTGTCGCGGGACTATATCGACAGCATGTCCGAGGCCAGCGAAGGCCGCATCAGGATGGAGGAGCTCCTCCGGGTGAGACCGAGAGCGCCGAAGGAAGACAGGCCGGCCGAAACACCCGGGAATATCTACAACGGCTCGCCGTGACCGCAGGCCTCGAGCCCTTCCGATCAGATGCCCCCGGGGACCTCGGGGCAGAATCTTTTTGCCGTATTTTCGTCCGCCGGCCGGCGCGCGGCAGGCATTTCCTGCCTGCTTTCTGACGCCCTCCTGAATCGATGGACGCCCTCTTCCGTCAAGTTATCCCTCAACATGCCAAGGTTCCACCAAATATTGATGCCAAACGAATCACTTCACACTTCGATGCCTCTCTCCTGTGATTGCGCTGGCAACGAAATACATGAACAAGTGGTCACCATGTCCGGCAAATACAGGGGGCTCAAAGATTTGGTTCACGTGTTTAAATTTCCGGAGTAATGGTCTAACGAGGCGTTATTAAATCATTAATCATGTGTTCTGGCCCTCGTTCAGGCGTAGGTAAGCTGCTTGCCGTTACTCCATTACGGTTCTCGTCAAAACTCCGAGCGGCAGAGGTTATGAAGATTCTGCGAATGTGTCTCGTCATGGCACACCCTTTGCTTCTGTATCATGGCATATGGGAAGCCGGCGCGATCGCCTCCGGGCAAAGCGGCGGCCTGATGACCCGGCACCGGGATTATTCCCGTTGCATTCTTCGTGAAGCAGGAGTAGGAACTAGCCATGAAATGCGCCCGTCTTCAGACAAGACTGTTGTCATTTCTGGTCTTGATACCGATCCTTTTCATCCTTTCCGGCTGCATGGGCCAACTGGCCTGCCGTCATCAGGCGCTGCAGCATGCCTCTCTGGGCGTCGAAAAGAACCTCGAAACGCGCATCTCCATCTACAAGGTCGATCACCCCGCCTGGGACGCCCACGCCCAGGCGCAGGTAAGAATCGACGGCAAGTGGAAGTGGATGACGGAATGGTACGGATACGTCTTCGTCAAGGACGATCCGTCCTATGAGCCGACGGGATATGTCCTCTTCTATTCCATACCGGAATATCTTCAGGTATTGAAGAAGGGATCCTACGCAACGGGCGAAGGTCCCGCGGATAGCGTCGGCAAGGCCGTAGCCGCCACCCCGTAGCCGATTTTTGCGCCTGCCGGCCTTTCCTGCCGCCTGTTTCTTCGTCCGCCCGTCTCATCTCGTCAGTACCAGCCCCGGAACGCGTCCCCTTGTGAAAAAAGCCGCCCCCTGCCGGCGGAGTTCTTATCCATCCGCCCGCAAGGGGGGAGATACGCGCCTGCCGCGCCTGCCTGAAGTGTCCATTTTTCGGAAAACCCCTCGACGCATCTTGAGCAGGGACAATCGTCTCCTGCGCCTCCGGCCGCCGTTCCGTAAGGCTTTTTGAGGCCGGAAATCAGGGGAATCCCGATTGTCCCTTCCTTCGAAAGCCTGTATTCGTGGAGTCAAATGGAGGGAAGAAGAATGAGGAGCCGTATCATCCGTCCGCTGCTCTATCGCGCTGCGCTGGTTGCCGCCGCGGTCCTGCTGCTCACCGCCGCCGTGCCGGGAGATTCCGCCACAGCCTTCCCCGCCGATGCGCCGCCGTCGCCTGCCGTGCTGGGGCCGTCGGGCGCCGATGCCACGGAAAGCCGGATCCGGAGGCTTCACGACAAGCTTAACGTTACACCGGAACAGGAACCTCTGTGGCGCGAAGTGACCCGCGTGATGCGCGAGAATGCGTCGAAGATGGCATCGCTCATCGTCAGGATAAAGAACACACCCGCAAAGAGCAGGAATGCCGTCGACGATATCAAGGCCTACGGGGAAATCGCCGCGGCCCATGCGGACAGCATCCAATCCTTCATCCCGGTCTTCGAGGCGTTCTACGCCAGCCTGTCGGATGAACAGAAGAAGATCGTCGAACGCGAGGATATGAAATTCTAACCCGGTGGTCTGGATTCAGCGCGATATGAAGACACTTCATTCCATACCGGCCGCGGTCGCACTGCTTTTCATCCTGTGCGCGCCGTTCAGTTCCCTGCCGATCTGCTCTTCATCGGCGCACGGCGGTCTTGTCTGCTATTGCTGTTCCGCCGAGGAGGGGAAATGCCCCCGGATTACCTGCTCCTGCCCCGGCTGCAGCGCGACCTCCGGATCCGAGACGGCCCCCCGCTGGTCTCCGGAGATGATTCTCGATTACGTTTACGGGATCGGTTACGCGCATCCCGTCTCTTATGCGGCGGTTTCTTTCCCCGCGCCGGGAGCGGCCTACATCGAGGTCCCCGTCAAGCCGCCCAACCTCTTCTGAAGAACCGAACGACCCCCGAAGGAATCCAAAATACGTTGCAGTCCCGGGCTTGCAGGATGACCTGCATGCCGGGCGGACGAACGGTATCGACGACGATACGAAAGGAACTGCCATGAAAAGAATACTCTTGATCTGCCTGTGCGCCGTCTTCTTCCTGCCGGCGGCAAGCGCTCTCTGGGCGCAGGACAGCGATGTGAAGGAGATCCCCTCCTGCAAGTACTGCGGAATGAACCGGGCGATGTTCGCCCACAGCCGGATGCTGATCGCATACGACGACGGGACCTTCATGGGGACATGCAGCCTGCACTGCGTCGCCGTCGATCTTGCCCTCAACCTGGACAAGACGCCGAAGGCGATCCGCGTGGGTGATTTCGGCCGGAAGACGCTGGTCGATGCGGAGGCGGCCTTCTGGGTCATCGGCGGAAGCAAGCCCGGCGTGATGACGAAAACCGCGAAGTGGGCCTTTGCAAACAAGGCCGATGCGGAGAAGTTTCTTCTGGAAAACGGCGGCCGTCTTGCGTCGTTCGACGAGGCGCTGGAAGCGGCATACAAGGATATGGCCGACGACACCAGGATGATCCGCGAGCGCCGGAAAATGAAAAAGATGAAGATGATGGAGCACAAATCCATGGATCAGAAGCCCATGGATCAGAAGCCCATGGAACACAAGCCGATGGAGCACAAGTGAGATGAAGACGACGGATGGACGGCGATGGAGGGGTTTCGCGGCGGGCCTGGCGTTGCTCCTGGCGGGCACCCTTTTGCCGGCCTTTCCTTCCCTTGCCGCAGAACAGGAGACTCCGAAGCCGGCGGCGAAGGACAAATGCCCCGTATGCGGCATGTTTGTCGCGAAGTATCCCGACTGGATCATGGCCGTCTCCTTCAAGGACGGCTCCCATGCCTTCTTCGACGGCGCGAAGGACATGTTCAAGTACCTGCTGGACATGAAACGGTACGACCCGAGGCGCAAACCGGAGGACATCCGGGCCGTCCTCGTGAAGGACTACTACCGACTTTCATGGGTGCGGGCGCAGGACGCCTGGTACGTGATCGGAAGCGACGTCTACGGCCCCATGGGCAGGGAGCTGATCCCCATGGAGAAAGAAGCCGATGCCCGCGAGTTCCTGAAGGACCACAAGGGCGCCGGGATCCTCCGGTTCGGGGGAGTCACGATGGAGGTCGTCAAGACCCTTGATTAGAAAACGTTCTTCCATAAAAACGGGCCGGGCCCGGTTGCCGCACCGGAAATCGAGCCCTGCCCTGTTTCTCCTGGGCGCCGCGGCGCTGCTCCTCGGCGCGATGTTCGTACATGCCGGCCTGCAGTGCCGGGCGGACGTCCCCTTGATCGAGTCTGCGGCCGGGATGGTCGGAAAGCTGGAGCTGACGGATCTGTGCCTCTTCACGGAGGCGCGCTACACCCGTCATCCCTCCCAGGCGGACCTCCACTCGGCCTTTCAGGATCACCCCGTGTCGCTGGAGCATTTTCCGGCCGGCTCCATGGGTGGCGCCCCTTCGGGTCTGCGGAGGCTTCATGCCGCGCTGGATTGAAAAATACCGGAGCATCCTGGACTTCACCCTCTCCTCGCTGCTGAGAAGGAAGGGCAAGAATTTCAGCCTCTTCATCGTCTACACCCTCGTGGTGTTCCTGCTGGGGTCCGCCCTTTTTCTCACGCAGGCGATGAAGCGGGAGGCCTCGCTGATCCTGAAGAATGCGCCGGAAATGGTCGTCCAGCGCCTGCTGGCCGGCCGCTACGAACCGATACCGGCGGTCTATGCGGACAAGATACGGGAGATCCGTGGGGTCATCTCCGCCGGCCCGCGGCTGTGGGGCTACTACTATGACCCCGCCGCCGGCGCCAATTACACGCTTCTCGTCCCCCGGGAAGACGCCCCTTCCGGCGGAAAAATCGTCATCGGCGGCGGGGTCTCCAGAAGCCGGATGATCTACCCGGGAGACATCGTTTCCTTCCGGGGATGGAACGGCGCCGACCGGAACCTTGCCGTGGAGGGCGAGCTGTCCCATGAATCGGAGCTTGTCTCCGCGGACCTGATCCTGATGTCGGAAGCCGACTTCCGAAATCTCTTCGGCTTTGCGGCCGACCGGGCGACCGATATCGTCGTCTCGGTGAGGAATCCGAAGGAACTGCTCACCATCGCCAGGAAGGTGGTCGAACGTCTCCCCGATACGCGGCCGATCCTCCGGGACGAGATGGTGCGGACCTACGATTCCGTTTTCGACTGGCGGGGGGGAATCGTGATCGTCCTGATCCTGATGGCGCTGCTCGCCTTTGTCATTCTCGCCTGGGAAAAGGCATCGGGGCTGAGCGCCGACGAAAAGAGGGAGATCGGGATCCTGAAGGCGGTCGGCTGGGAGACCGCCGACGTGATCGCGGTGAAGGGCTGCGAGGGGATCGTCGTGTCCTTCCTTTCCTTCTCGGCCGGCCTCCTGGCCGCTTACGCCCATGTCTTCTTCTTTTCGGCGTTTCTGTTCGCGCCGGCGCTGAAGGGCTGGTCGGTGCTCTACCCGGACTTCAGGATTACGCCCTTCATCGACCCCTATCAGGCGGCCGTCCTGTTCTTCCTGACCGTGGTCCCCTACACGGCCGCAACCGTCGTGCCCTCCTGGAGGGCCGCCATCATAGATCCCGACTCGGTGATGAGGTCATAGAAATGATCAGACTGCAGAACGTACGCAAAGGATTCAATCTCGGCAAATCGAACGAATTCGTCGCGGTCAGCAACGTAACGATGTCGATGGATGAAAACCGGGTCACCGTGCTGAAGGGTCCGAGCGGCTCGGGGAAAACGACGCTCCTCTCCCTGATCGGCTGCATGGCGAGGCCCACATCGGGCCGCATCACCCTTGAAAACGGACTCGTGCGGAACGGGGCTCTTGCCGCGGTCGGGGGCGCCGCCTCCGACGTCGAGGTGACGAGCCTGCCCGAGCGCTTCCTGACCGAGATACGGCGGCAGACCTTCGGGTTCATCTTCCAGCAGTTCAACCTGGTGAAGGGGATTTCGGTCCTCGAAAACGTCATGCTGCCCGCCTATCCCACGGGGAAAAAGCATGGGGTCGTCCGGGAGCGGGCCATGGCCCTGCTGGAGATGTTCGGCCTCGCCGATCGCGCGTCGGCCAACGTGGAATGGCTTTCCGGAGGGGAAGCGCAGCGGGTGGCGATCGCCAGGGCGCTCATGAACGATCCCCCGGTCCTCATCGCCGACGAACCGACGGCCCACCTGGACAGCAAACTCTCAGGGGAATTCATGGAGATCATCTCCCGCCTCAAGGAGCAGGGCAAGACGGCCATCATCGCGAGCCACGACCCCCTCGTCTTCGAAGCGGGGGATGTCGACCGGGTGATCGGCGTCCGGGACGGCAGGATCGAGGGCGAGGCGGCATGATTCTTCATCCGGCCATCGTGGCGCTTCTTCTCGTCTCCCTTCTCCTGACGGGAATGTGCCTCTACAGCGCCTTCTTCGGAATCCGCATCATCCGCCGGTGGGACCTGACGAGCGGCAGCGAGGAGCAGCTGGCCCTGGAGAGGAAGACCTACCTCATCTCGACGATCCTCTCCTACGTCTTCGTGTTCCAGATCGGCTCGCTCTTCCTCTTCATCTTCACCGCAGACAGCCTTCACGACCGGTTCGTCGGCGCCATGTGCGCGGCGGGGGCACTGTACGCCGATTCTTACGGCTATCCGGCATTCCTGCTGAAAATCTTCAACGTTCTCCTGGCCGGAATCTGGCTGATCATCAACCATGCCGACAACCGCGCCTATGACTATCCCCTGATCCGGATAAAATATGTCCTGCTCCTCTTCCTGACGCCGCTGATTGCGGCGGAGACCGTGCTCCAGGCGCTCTATTTCGCCGGGCTCAAGGCGGATGTGATCACGTCCTGCTGCGGGAGCCTCTTCAGTTCCGAGCAGAGCGGCGTCAGCTCCGACATCGCCTCCCTCCCATCGGGGCCCGCGATGGCCGTCTTCTATCTCTTTTTCGGGCTGACCTTCCTTACGGGCATTTTTTACCGGTTCCGGCAGAGAATGGGGATTTTGTTCTCCCTTTCGAGCGGTCTCTTTTTTCTCGTCGCCTGCATCTCCTTCATCTCGTTCATCTCGCTGTACTTCTACGAGCTCCCGACACACCACTGCCCCTTTTGCGTCCTGCAGAAGGAGTACGGCTACGTCGGCTACCTTCTCTACGCCGCCCTCCTTTGCGGCGCCGTTTCCGGACTCGGCGTGGGCGCCCTGATGCCTTACGGAAGGATCGGCAGCCTGTCCCTGGTTCTGCCCGCGCTGCAGAAAAGACTTGCCGCCACGTGCCTGATCGCATACCTGGCCTTCGCGGCCCTGTCGACCTGGCGCATCGTCGCCACGGATTTCACGCTGCGATTGTGAACGGGCTCCTGCCGTTGCCCTTCTCAGGTATTCTCCGATCGACAATTAAGAGATTCGGAAGCCCCCATCGGGTCCCGCCCCGATGGAAAACGAACCGTGCACATGGCACTCTTTGAGCATCGGAAGAACCGTCTTTCATCTCTTCCGGGCCGTCATGCTCAAACCAGAACCGCCCCGCAGGGGGCTGAACCGAAATTTACCGGGAGGTACAATCGGTCCCATGAAGCTTCGCTATATCGTGCCGATCCTGCTGCTGGTCGCCGCGGGTTCCTTTCTTGCCGGTTCGTGGGCCACCTTCCACGGCTCAAGGCCGGCGCAGGCGCCGGAGCGCAAGATCCTCCACTATGTGGATCCCATGAATCCGGCGCTCAAGTCCGACAAACCCGGCATCGCCCCCTGCGGCATGCCGCTCGAGCCGGTATACGCCGATCCGGGCGATTCGGCCGCCAAAGACCTCCTGGCATCCATGCCGCCGGGAACCATCCGCATCTCCCCGGAAAGGCAGCAGGTCATCGGCGTCAAGGTCATCAAGGTTGAAAAAGCCCCCTGGAACCACACCCTCCGCGTCCTCGGCCGGGTGGCGGCAGACGAGACCCGCGTCTACCGGATCAACGCCGCGACGGAAGGCTGGATCCAGGACGCGCTTCCCGTCACCACCGGCAGCCTCGTCAAGAAAGACGAACTCCTGGCGACCCTGTCGTTCTTCTCGCTGGAATACCGGACGCTGATCCAGAATTACTTCAATCTCTTCAATCTCGGCGCCGCCGAATTCGTGGGCGAGCCGAACCAGCCCCTGTCCGAGCAGCAGAAGCGCGCCGACGAACTGAGAACGCACTACAGCGCGCCGCAGCTCAGGCAGATGAGAAGCGCAGCCAGGCGGGCAGGCGAGCTCGGCGGCACGGAGCAGATCAATTATTACCGGAAGTACCTCCTCAACTACGGGATCGGCGAGTACCAGCTCAAGGAAATGGAACGGACCCAGACCTTTCCCGATGCCGTCGAGATCCGGTCGCCGGTCTCGGGTTTCGTGCTCGCGCGGAACATCACTCCCGGACTGCGGCTCGAAAAGGGCGCCGAACTCTTCCGGATCGCCGATCTCTCCGAGGTCTGGATACTGGCCGATCTCTTTGAAAACGAGGCCTCCTATTTCAAGCCCGGGACGCGCGTCAAGATGGATCTGCCCTACCGAAAGAAGACCCTCCATGCCCGGGTCACCTCCGTCCTGCCCCAGTTCGACCCGGCCACGCGTACCCTCAGGGTCCGCCTGATCGCGGAAAACTCCGGCTACGTCCTGCGTCCCGACATGCCCGTGAACGTGGAACTCGCCGTGAGCGGCCCGCCGGCCCTTGTCGTTCCGTCGGAAGCCGTCCTCGATTCGGGACTGAAGAAGACGGTCTTCGTCGATAAGGGCAACGGTTTCTTCGAACCGCGGCGGGTGGAGACGGGACGGTCGCTTGGCGAAAGGGTGGAGATCGTCGGGGGCTTGATGCCCGGCGAAAGGATCGCCGTTTCCGGGCATTTCCTCATCGATTCCGAGGCGCGGATGCAGCAGGCCGCCCTGGGGATCACCGGGGAGATCGCCCGCGATCCCGTCTGCCTGATGAACGTCGACGCCGACCGCGCCGGGGCCGAGGGAAACCTGCACGCCCACAAGGGCAAGACCTATTTCTTCTGCACACCCGAATGCCGGGACGACTTCCGCAAGAATCCGGAACGCTACCTGAAGGCCCCGCCTTCGGCGGGCGCAACGGCACATGGTCGGCATGGCGGCGCGATGCCGCAGGCTTCTCACGACCCTGCGGCGTCTTCCACGCCGCAAGGCACAAAAAAGGTTCATGAAACCCACGGGGCCATGACGATGCCCGGCGCCGCCGCTACCGCGATGGACCATGCCTCTTCCGGCGGCATGGATCAACCGCAGCGCGAAGCCCGCAACACCATGACCATGCCCACGGCTCCCTCCCCCGATGCCGCGTCCCCGCTGCCCGAAGGCCCCCCGAGCCCGGCAGCCGGTCGGCGCGGCGTCGGGTCCTCCATTTCGGGCGCCCCGGCAATGAACCCGGGTGCGGCTCCTTCTTCCCTGCCGGAGAACATGACGATGACCATGCCGAAAAGCGGCACCGCGGCCCCCGCCGTGATGGCCGGTCCCTCCGGGCCGCAGACGAAATCCGGCGGCATCGGGCCGGGGTCTGCCTTCAACCCCGGAATGAAACCGGGTGCACCGCCCCCTTCCATGCCGGGGGGAATGGCAATGCCCGGGCCGAAAAGTGTTTCTCCGTCGCCGGCGGCAAAAAATCCGGGGATGACCCCGTCCGCGGCCGGCCCGGCCGAGGGCGGCACCGACGGTGGGCCCGCCCATGATTAACCGGATCATCGATTTTTCCGCCGAAAACAAGCTGATCGTCTTCCTGCTCGTTGCCGCCGCCGCCGTTCTGGGGTGGTGGTCCATGAAGAACGTGCCCCTCGACGCCATCCCGGACCTCTCCGAGACCCAGGTGATCATCTACTCCCGGTGGGACCGCAGTCCCGACATCCTCGAAGACCAGGTCACCTACCCGATCGTCACGGCCATGCTGGGCGCTCCCGGCGTCAGGACCGTCCGGGGCTTCTCGGACTTCGGCTATTCCTTCGTCTATGTGATCTTCGCGGAAGGAACAGACATCTACTGGGCGCGTTCGCGGACCCAGGAATACCTGTCGGCGGTTCTGCCGCGTCTCCCCGCCGGCGTGGAGACGGAACTGGGACCCGATGCGACGGGACTGGGATGGGTCTTTCAGTATGCGCTCGTGGATACGACGGGACAGCAGAGCCTGGCGGATCTGCGCTCGTACCAGGACTGGACGCTGCGCTACCATCTCAAGTCGGTGTCCGGCGTCGCCGAAGTGGCTCCCGTCGGCGGTTTCCGCCGGCAGTACCAGGTCAACCTCGATCCCAACAGGCTCCAGTTCTACGGCATCCCCGTCAGCCGCGTCGTGGAGGCGGTCAAGGGCGGCAACAACGATGCGGGGGGACGGCTTGTCGAATTCGGCGGGACCGAGTACATGGTGCGCGGCCGGGGATACGCGCGCACCGTCGAGGACTTCGGGAACATCGCCGTGGCGGTCAACGAGAGCGGGTCGCCGATCCGCGTCCGCGACCTCGGGGAAGTCGTCCTCGGACCCGATCTGCGCCGCGGCGTCGCCGATCTCGACGGCAAGGGAGACGTCGTCTCGGGGATCGTCGTCATGCGCCAGGGGCAGAATGCCCTGGACGTGATCGACCGGGTCAAGAAGAAGATCCGCGAAATCGAGCCCGGCCTTCCCGCCGGCGTCAAAATCGTTCCCGTCTACGACCGGTCGGACCTGATCCGCCGCGCCATCGACAATCTCAAATGGACGATCGTCGAGGTGATGCTCACCGTGTCCGCGGTGGTGCTCCTTTTTCTCTGGCATTTTCCGAGCGCCATCATTCCCATCGTCACCATCCCCCTGGCCGTGCTCATCTCCTTCATCCCGTTCCGGCTGCTGGGGGTCTCGGCCAACATCATGTCCCTGGCGGGAATCGCGATCGCCATCGGCACCATGGTCGATGCCGCCATCGTCGTCGTCGAACAGACCCACAAGAAGCTGGAGCTCTGGGACCGGGAGGGCCGGAAGGGCGATCACCGCGGGGTCATCATCGGCGCCGTCAAGGAGGTCGGGGCCGCGAGCTTCTTCGCGCTCCTCGTCATCGCCGTCTCCTTCCTCCCCGTCCTGGCGCTGGAGGCCCAGGAGGGGCGGCTGTTCAAGCCCCTCGCCTACACGAAGACCCTTGCCATGATCGTCGCCGCGATCCTCGCCGTCACGCTGGACCCGGCGCTGCGGCTTGTCTTTACGCAGATCCGCACCTTCAGCTTCCGCCCGCGATGGCTCAGCCGTGCCGTCAACGCCGTCGCGGTGGGGACCATCCGCTCCGAGCAGCGGCATCCCCTCAGCAGCTTCCTGATCCGCATCTATGAGCCGGCCGTGGCCTGGTCGCTCCGCTGGAAGTGGACGGTCATCGCCGTCGCGTTCCTCCTGGTCGCGGCGACGGCGCCCGTATTCCAGCGGCTCGGTTCCGAATTCATGCCGCCTCTCGACGAGGGTTCGCTCTTCTACATGCCGACGACGATGCCCGGGATTTCCGTCAGCGAGGCCCAGAAGCTCCTGCAGGTGACGGACCGGATCATCAAGAGCTTCCCCGAAGTGGACCGGGTGCTGGGGAAGGCCGGACGGGCCGAGACGTCGACCGACCCGGCTCCCCTCTCGATGCTGGAGACCCTCGTCGTCCTCAAACCGAGGAGCGAGTGGCGCAGGGTGGACAGCTGGTATTCCGCCTGGGCCCCCGAGGCGCTCAAGCCCCTCCTCCGGCGCATCTCGCCCGATACCCCCTCTTCGGCCGAGCTCGTGGCGCAGATGAACGAGGCGCTGCGGTTGCCGGGCCTGTCCAATGCCTGGACCATGCCCATCAAGGGGCGGATCGACATGCTCACGACGGGAATCCGCACCCCCGTCGGCCTCAAGATCTCCGGGGCGAACCTCGTACAGATCGAGCAGATCGGGGAGCAGGTCGAGGCCGCTCTGCGCACGCTCAAGGGAACGCGCAGCATCTTCGCCGAACGCACCGGCGGCGGCTATTTTCTCGACATCGACTGGAAGCGCGACGAATTGGCGCGCTACGGCCTGTCCGTCGATCAGGCGCAGCAGGCGGTGCTGAACGCCGTCGGCGGAGAGAACGTCACGACCGCCATCGAGGGCCGCGAACGCTATTCCGTGAATGTCCGCTACCGGCGCGATTTCCGCAGCAGCCTGGAGGCGATCGGCCGCGTCCTGGTACCCGTCGGCGAAGGGCGGACGCAGCTCCCCCTCTCCCAGCTGGCCGATGTGGGCGTCACGAGCGGTCCTGGCATGATCCGCGACGAGGACGGCCTGCTGACGGGCTACGTCTACGTGGATATCTCCGGCCAGGACCCGGGCGGATACATCGCAGAGGCGGACCGCCTGCTCCGGGAGCGGCTGGAGCTTCCGGCCGGCTACGCGGTTCTCTGGAGCGGGCAGTACGAGGCGATGCAGCGCGTGAAGGACCGCCTCATGGTCGTCGTTCCCCTGACGCTGCTCCTGATCGTCCTCCTGCTTTACCTGAGCACCCGGTCGCTCGTGAAGACCTCGATCGTCCTTCTGGCGGTGCCCTTTTCGGCCGTGGGGGCTGTCTGGCTGCTTCATTTTCTCGGCTACAACATGAGCATCGGCGTGTGGGTGGGGCTCATCGCCCTCCTGGGGGTCGATGCCGAGACCGGGGTCTTCATGTTGCTCTATCTGGACCTGGCCTACGAAAAGGCCCGGCAGGAGGGGCGCCTGAATAGCCTCTCCGATCTGCAGGCCGCCATCCGCGAGGGCGCGGCCAAGCGCATCCGGCCCAAGTTCATGACCGCGGCGACGATGCTTCTCGGCCTTGTCCCCATCATGTGGTCCGTCGGCACCGGCGCCGATGTCATGAAGCACATCGCCGCGCCGATGGTCGGCGGGATCTTCACATCTTTCCTGATGGAGCTGATGGTCTACCCGGCGATCTACGAGATCTGGAAGTGGAACTTCGAGATGAAAGGGCGGCGCATTGCGGCCGGTCAGGAATTGCGTTGAAAACGGAAATGGCAGCCATGGAACGGAAAGCGTCGGGGAGAAAGCCTTGCGGGACCGGGAAAGCGGTCCCGGCGCTGCCGCTCTTTCTCCTGACTTTCGGGCTCTGTCTCGGGCTCGTCTTCTGGGTTGCGGCATGCCCCGCGGAGGCCGCCCTGCGCATCGGGAGCACACTGCCGGCAACGGTCATCCCGGGAATCGAGGGCTCAGCGGTCCGGATCCCCGATGCCTTCCGCGGCAAGGTCGCGGTTCTCCACTTCTGGCAGATCGGCTGCAGTTCCTGCAAGCTGGAGATGCCCGCCATGGACAGGCTGTACAAGAACTACCGCGACAAGGGCCTGGCGGTTGTGGCCGTCAACGTCGGCCAGAAGAAAGAGGTCGTGAAGAGTTTTGCCTCCGAATTGGGGGTTTCCTACCCGATCCTGATCGACGCGGAAGGCAAGAACGCCGCGGCGTACGGGGTAACCGACGTCCCGAGGACCTATATCATCGACCGCAGGGGCATCGTCCGCTTCCGGATATTCGGCGGGGCCACCCAGGAGACCCTGAAGAAACTGGTCCTGAGCCTGCTGTAAAAAAACGCCGGCTGCGCCGTCAGGCAAGGGAAGGCCCCTGGAAATTGTTTTCGGAGATCGAGGTTCGCCCGATGCGCAGAAGGGACTTCCTGAGAGCTGCGGCCGCCGCCGGGCTTGCGTTTGCCCTTTCCGGGATGCCTGCCTGCCGGAAAGAAAAAGTTCTGCGGATGGGAGACGTCCCGCCGCAGGCGACCCTGACGGACCTCAGCGGGAACCCCGTCGTTCTCCCGTCCGATTTCCGGGGAAGGATCGCCGTGATCCATTTCTGGGCCAGCTGGTGCCCCCTGTGCCGCGCGGAGATGAGCACCCTCGAATCCCTCTACCGCAGACGCGGTCCGGAAACCTTTGTCCCCTGCTCCGTCGGCGTCGGTGAATCCAGGGAAGGGGCCGAAGCCTACATGGGCGCCGGGAAGCCCACTTATCCGGTCCTCCTCGACCGGAACTCGTCTCTCGTCAAGCCCTACGGCATCGCCGGCATCCCGACCACCTACGTGCTCGACCGCCGGACTGTCGTCCGGCACAGGATCCTCGGCAAGATCGACGAAAGCGGGCTGGACGGGATGATCGCAGCGCTGCTGTGATGCGGGGTCACTGCTTCTGAAGTTGCTCCATCCGCAGCTTCTGGCCCTCCTTGATCTTCTGCCTCGTCTGTTCGATCGTACTCTTGGTGGGAGGCCATGAACCGGAAGCGCCGATCCCCGGTCCGGCCGTCGCTGCCGTCGGACCGGAGGGCGCCGCCTGGATCGCCGATGGCGGGGCGGCCGCTGCCTGCGGCCTGGACTCGATCGCTCCGCCTGCGGGTCCCGGCGCCGCCGGCCGCGTCGGAGGCGGCGGCACCTTGGATGGAGGGGGTGCGCCCGATGCGCCCGCGGCCGCCTGCCCGGCCGCTGCCGACCCCGAAGAAGCAGCCTCCGTCTTCCGCTTCTCCCCTTCCGTCAGCATGACAAGCACCTGCTCCTCGCCCTTGACGAGGACGATGCGGTCCACTTCCACGTCGCGGAGCACATACCCGTTCAGGGTACCCCCCTTCCGGAGGGCGATCTGCCTCTTCCCTCTTCCCGCCGTCGATACCGGCGCCTTCCTGTCTTCAAGAAAGGCGATGCTCATGTCGCCTGCAATCAGCGTCCCGAAAAGATTGACGTCGGGCCTTGCCGTCGCTTTCTCTTCTTTTTTTTCCGGCGGGATGCGCCTTTCGGGATGGAATAGATTCGCGTCGCTGATCGCGGCATAGTCTACGGAAGAGAGATTCCGGCGCGAAGCCGCTTCTTCCCCGGGCACGACGGCCGCCTTCTTCGGAACGGGAAGGGCGCAGCGAACCTCCTCCGGCGCGGAGGGAACCGCGAGGAAAAGAACGACGGCCGCCAGAAGCAGGACATTCAGGACGTTGATGCTGCGCAGCAGATACCTTTTTCCGCCCATCTTCAAAGGCCTCCCGTAAGCCCCGACACCTTCAGCTTCACCATCAGGTCCCGCGGCTCCCGAAAATTCCGAATCCGGATATCCAGTTCCCGGACGATGAGATAGGGCGTCTGCGTCTCCACGGCGTAGAGCGAATCTCCGAGCGCCCTCGTGTCCGGCAGCACCGCATCGATCGTCACGGTGATCATCTTGAACTTCCCGGCATCTTCCGTTTTTTCGACCCGGTCGCTGGAGATGATCCCGCCCCGCGAGGCGATCACCGCCTTGAGCATTCCCTGGAGGGCGGCGGCGGCAACGGCGGGCGTCTCTCCTTCGATCATTTTGGCATGCCCCGTCTTTCTGGCTTCCGCCAGGGCGGCCGACTTCATCTCGAGACGCGGCCTGTCCGCGATCAGGGCCATGGTTTTTTCGAGGGTTTTTTCCTTGACCGAAACCGTGTCTTCCCTTTCCCGCAATTCGGCCCGGATCTTCAGGTACCCGTACTCGTACGCAACGGCGCCGAGAAGGATGACCATCACCGGGATGGCGAAGATGAGGAGCCTACTGTTTTTTTTCATCTCCCGCCCCTTTCTCCGCCTGACTTTCGATTTCCATCTTGATGGTGAAACGGTCTGCATTCAATCGCGTATCCCTCGACGTGGAGGCGGCAAATTCGACGCGTTTGAAATGACCGGAGGTCTCCAGCTTCGGCAGGATCTCCGTCGCGGAGGCCGCATAGCCTTCGATTTCCACGGTCGAATCCGTGATCCGCAACCTGGACAGCCAGGTATCTTTCGGCAGCACGGCCGTCATTTCCCGCAACAGATCCAGGGTCATCACCCGGGAAGACTTGAAGGTCTCGATGCCGGCAATCTCCTTCTCCATGCCTTCGAGACTGTTCCGGAGCGCCTCGATCTTCCGCACCTCTTCCCTGCGGTCCGCGAGCTCGCGATCGATGGCCCTGATCTCATTTTCCCTGCCCTGCAATGGCGACAGCATCCAGAACAGCCCGAGCACGGCGAGAACGGCAAGAAGGGCAAGCGTCGGAGCTGCGGGCGCCTTCGGCGGCGGAGAACCGCCTTTTTCGAGAAGATTCATTCCAGCCGCGCCGGCCCACAGCGATTCCAGAATTCCGCCCAGGGCGGCATAGGGCGGATCTCCGGCCTTCTCCAAGTTCAGGAACCGGCGGCGGCCCCTACCGGCGGCGCCGCCGGATGCGGCGCTGCGCTGCATCCCGGGCCATACCTTGCCCGAGGCCGGGTCATGGACGACGACTGCAGGCGGCGACCCGCCTTCCCGCTGCACAAGATCCACCAGGGGCTCGATCTCCGCTGCGAGGGCGCTTTCCCCGGGCGGGACGCCCCCGGATGCAAATCTTCCGGCAAAGGAGGCTTCCCATCGGCCCTTGCGGATCAACCCGCCTTCGTAACCGCCGGCGCCGACTTCCGCGAAGACGGTGTCCCCGTCCCCGTGAAGATAGCGGCTGAGCGTGCCGGCTGCGGAGAGGCTGACGGCGACCCGCTGGACGGCAATTCCTTTTCTCTTCAGGGCCTCCACATAGGGATCAAGGACATCGGCCTTCACGGCCGCGAGCAGGATGCGGATCCGATTCGGGTCTTCATCGAGAATCCGAAAGTCGTAAAAGGCCCTCTCGGCGGAAAGCGGCGTAAGCCGGTCCAGTTCATAGGAGATGACGCCGGAGAGATTCTCCTTGACGGCCGGAGGGAGGTCGGCCGTCCTGACGATGACCCAGGCCTTGGGAACGACAAGCGTGACCCGCTCCCCGGGCGCGCGGAGATCGTTCACGGCCAGTTCGACGGCCGAGGCGAGATTCTCCGGCGTCGGGTATTTTCCCTCTTCGGAGGGATACTGCCGGATTCCCCGGATGCTCATCCGGCCGAAGAAACGCGTGCCGTACGCAACGGTTGTGCGCCCGCGCTCGGGAAGAACGGCGAGACACGACCCGGATGCAATCCGGTCATCGGCAAGGCTGAAAGTGAGGATTTTCCACAGGGACCGGCCCCCGCGGAATGCTCTTTCCGCCGCCTTCGAGACGAGGGACGCCGTTATGGTGATCGCTTCTGTCATGGTCATTGCTGAATTTCCGCCGGGCTCTTGTAGTGCACGTATCGATACTCATGAGGGCGCTGGTTGCGGCCGCCGAAAATCACCGTCGCCGCGACTGCATACCCGCGCTTCCGGGATTCCCGATAGCCGGTGGATTGCACGGTAAAGGCCCCCGGCGCGCCCGCAGGTCCGAAATCCGCATACGCCGCCGCCCGCGCATATCCGGCGCCGAGGATATCCTTGATGTCGTCGATGCCCCGGATATCCGAGAGGGCCCGGATCTCGAGAATCCTGTCCGCCATGCCCGGCTCCATCCCCGGAAGGGCCGCCAGGACTTCCCGCGGCGCCGCGTTGATGTTGACGCGGCCTGCCTTGCCGTGCAGCGTCAGGGAAGAAAAAATTCCTGCCGTCTTTTCCGTTCCGTAGAGGATCCCGGGCGTGATCCCCTTGACAAGAATCAGTTCTTCCAGGGTCTTGAAGCTGTCGTTCGCCGGCCGGTAGGGCTTCGGCAGCGACAGGTAGTAGTCGCTTTCAACCCCGTGGAGACGATGCAGATCGTCGGAATCCTTCCAGTCCAGAACAGCGTCGACGATCTCGTCGGCCGCCTCGGGGCCGACGCCCTGAAGGACGAGCAGATTCTTCAGGAGGATGCCGGAGGCGTCTGTCAGGCCGTTCAGGGATATCTTGCCCGCTTCGTCGACCACCCGCACCTCGCAGCTCCCGTTTCCCATCCCGACCGTGTAGGAAGTGCCGTCAAATCTCCAGAAGCCCATCCCCTCCAGGGTCACCGTCCGATTGCGGTTGATCGAAGCGTAAAGAATTTCCATGACGCCCCGTTCGATTCCCGCTTCGGCAAGATACCTCTTCTCCGCGTCCTCCTTGAAGACGAGCGTCCCGTACGTCTCGGCCCTCGTCATCACGGCGAAGGAAAATACCGTCACCATGAGGATCGTCAGGACCCAGAGGACGATCAGAAGGGCGATGCCCCGTCTGCGTCTCATGAGGCCTTGCCTCCCTGCACCGGCGCCATCACCGCCTGGACCTTGACGGCGAATATCCTGGAGATCTCTTCCTTTCCGCGGACCATGCGAAATCGGATTTTTCCGGGAATCGCAGTCCCTTCGACCATGGCGTCCACCCAGCCGCCCTTTTCATCGACCGGCCCCTTGAAGAAGTAGTCGAAAGACATTTCCGAAGCTTCGATCAGACGGGTATACGCGAGGCCTTCGATTCCGGGAACCTGCTCCCTGGCGTAGAGGATGCGTTTCCCGCCTCCCGCCGCTTCGATGACGTAGTCGACGACCACATACCCCCTCCGGCCGCTCCAGATGGAATAGCCCGTCGAGAAGCGCAGGTTCTGACCGTCGCCGCGGAAGGTGAATCTTGTTCCGCCCTCTCCCTCATAGGTCAGCGGGATCTGCGATGCAATCTGGGCATCCATGATGGAGAGCACCGCCCGGAACCTCTCCTGGGCCTCCATCTTCTTTTCACCCGCTGCGACCGACCGGGAGCCGGCCCGCATCGCCCCCATCGTGATGACCAGGATCACAACCAGCAGGGTCATGGAGATGAGGAGTTCCAGGAGAGTGAATCCCCCGTTGACGGAACGGGGCCGTCCCTGCATACCCCGCGTTGCTGTTGTCTTCCCGCCGGGACGGTTCATTTTCTAAACCTCCCCGGTCTGCGCCGTCCGGTCCACCATCTTCGCCGTCTTCAGTTCGAGCCTCTTCTCCATCATCCCGTCCACCCAGCGGATGATGAGGACGACCTCCATCATCCGGACGGGCAGATTCTGTGTCCTTTCCTTCAGCACTTCCCTTACGGAAACATCCATCCGGTAACCGTCGTCCGTCGCTTCGCTCCAGACCCTCTCGGCCGCCAGCGGCTCCGTCAGGATCTCCCGGATCCTTGAATCCGCCCGGACGGCCGCCGAAGTCACGTCGCCGGAGCGGACGACCGATCGCAGGTTGGTCGAAAAGAGCTGCAGGACCAGGGTGACGGCCATGGCCATCACGGACAGGGCGACCAGCACCTCCAGGAGGGTAAAGCCCCGCATTCCCGCGCGTTTCCCCGCGGAACGCCCTTTCCGCCGGCTGCAATCCCCCGTTGTCATGTCTCGGCTCCTCCTCTTATGGGAAAATGCTCGCATGTTCCCGGCTCGTTTTCCATCGGGGCAAAACGCGATCCGGGCGGCCAAATCTCTTACCCGGCTCTCAGGGTATGGATCATGGGAGTGCGGTCGCCGGGATCGCTTGCCGGACCCGTCAATCGTTTTGAAGGGAGGAAGAGCGTCTGTTCTCCGCCCGGAGCTGCATGCCCGCCGCGGCGGCTGCAAATTCCGCCTCTTCCCTGTATCGGCCGTAGTGGTCGAGGACGGAAGCGATGTAGGTGCGCGTCTCCAGGTAGGGCGGAATGCCGCCGAATTTCGCTACGGCGCCTTCGCCGGCATTGTAGGCGGCCAGGGCCAGCGGAATATTGCCCCGATAGAGGTCGAGGAGGTAGGAGAGGTGGCGCGTGCCGCCTTCGACGTTGTCGCTCGGGTGGAAACAATCGCCGACCCCGAGCCTCGCGGCCGTCTTCGGCATGAGCTGCATGAGCCCCCTGGCGCCCTTTTTCGAAACCGCCTTGGAGTCGAAGTTCGATTCGGCCTTGATCATGGCCTTCACGAGCGTCCCGTCGACGCCATATTTCCCGGCTGTCCGGGCAATCAGGGCGTCGTAATGCGCAAAGGAACCGCTTTCCGGCTTGAGATCGGCACCCCCTTCCCTGATCAGGATCTTGAAATGCGCACCCGCGGGCCGCACATTGGTCAGATGAATGACCTCGTTCTGGTCGACGTACTTGTAGACATCCGCCGTCGTCAGAAAAGGGAAGAAGAGCGGCAGGATCAGGACAGCCCAAAAAGCTGCGACAAGCGGCAGAGCTTTCATCGTTTGCGCAATCATTTCCTCTGATCCTCCTTTCCCCGCGCCCCGTTTCGGGGGTCCGCAGGGACGGCCCCGGATCACTTGACGGCCAGCAATTGCACTTCAAAGACAAGCGTCGCGTTCGGACCGATCGTCCGGCCCGCCCCCGCCGCTCCGTAGGCCAGCTGCGAGGGGACAAAAAGCTGCCACTTCGAGCCCACCGGCATGAGTTTCAGGGCCTCCGTCCATCCAGGGATCACACCGGTCACCTTGAAGGTTGACGGCGTTCCCCTCTGATAGGAACTGTCGAACTCGGTGCCGTCAATCAGGTAACCCCGGTAGTGGCACTCGACCGCGTCTGCGGCCGTCGGCTTCCGGCCGTCGCCCGCCTTGAGGATCTTGTACTGCAGACCGCTGGGCAGCGTCACCACGCCCTGTTTGGCGGCATTCGCGGCAAGGAAGACCTCTCCTTCCTTCTTGTTTTTCTCCGCCTCCGCCTGCCTCGCCTGGAGCTGTTTCTGCGTCAATCCGGACTGAAAATCCGTCATGGTCTTCTGGAGATCCGTTTCCGTAATCAGGAGCTTTCCGCCCGAAAGCGTGTCTTTCATCCCCTGCATCACGGCATCCAGATCGACCTGGATTTCCTGCATCTTGAGGTTCCGGGCGACGCCGACCCCGATGCCGTAGCTGATCTTCTCCTTCTGCGTGCCAAGGGACCTCTTTTCCGCGGCGCCCGCAGGCGCGATCAGAATCACCGCTCCCAGGACCGCTATCCATCTCCCCATCGTCCGTGCCGTCATTGCTTTTCCCCTCTTGGAAAGTCAGAAAATTCGGGGAGGGATCACTCCCTCCCCGAGTCAAAGAGTTTCACTTTTTGTTTCCTCTGTCACGGGTTGCCGCTGGGCAACAGCCTTCGGACCTCAGAAGGCTGATGCCATCATCGCCGGGTCGGTCGCCGTGAGCTGGCTCCAGTTCGTGCCGTCGAACCTCCAGATGCCGGCCGTCCCGAAGTCGCCGTAGAATATCAGCCCCGCGGCCGCCATGATTTCCGCGCTGTTGGGGTTGATGTTGGTCCAGGTCGTGCCGTCCCATTTCCAGACGCCGTCCGTGCCGAACGTCGCGTACAGGAGTGAACCGGCTGCCGTCATGAGGACCGGGTTATTGGGCGTCGCCTGGCTCCAGGTCGTGCCGTCCCATTTCCAGATCCCGCCGGTCCCGAAATCGCCGTAGAGCAGCGAACCCGAGGCCGCCATCGCCTCCGGATTGCTGGGCGACACATGGCTCCAGGTCGTACCGTCCCACTTCCAAATGCCCGTCGCTCCGAAGTCACCGTAGAGCAGCGAGCCCGAGGCCGCCAGTGCTTCCGGATTGTTGGGCGTAACCTGGCTCCAGGCAATGCCATTCCATGACCAGATGCCGGTCGCCCCGAAATCTGCGTAGAGCGCCGAATCCGTGGCCGCCATCGCTTCGGGGTTGCTGGACGTCACCTGCGTCCAGGTCCCGCCCTCCAGTTTCCAGATGCCCGTTCCCGGGAACGTCCCGTACAGGACCTTGCCCTGGGGCGTGATCATCTGGGGATTGTTGGTCGTCAGCTGGCTCCACGTGCCCAGGCTCCACTGCCAGACGCCGTCGCCGGCGTTGACCGTGTAGATCAGGCTGTCGGCATTCAATATCATGGGCCGCATCATGTCGTTTTCCTCGTGGCTGAGGATATGGCAGTGCCACACATACTCATAGCCGAAGTTGGCCATCTTGTTCGTCATCGGCGGTACCAGGGCTTCACCTGTTTCGGGATTGATTGACGAGAATCCCAATGTGGAGCCGATGGGCATCGCCGGGTTCAGCGGGCGGACGCTGTGGGGCAGCGGGAACGGAACCCGGGGAAGGATCGGCCTCAGGGCGACGATCGTGTCTTCCAGCGGGCTGATGCGGACCGTTTCCTTCCAGCCCAGTTCGTTGTCGTCGGGCAGGTAGATGAAGCCGTCCCAGCCGACGCGGTTGAGGACCTGTACGTCGAACAGATGGAAGTGGATGGGGTGCGTATCCACGCCGTTGTGCGTGATCTTCCAGATCTGGATCTCGCCCGGATGGACGGTCTCCGTCGAAGGATCGACAAAGTTCTGGAGGTTGAAGTTGTTGTTGCCCGCATTGGTGAACGGCACTTCGAGCCCCAGCTTGGCGCTCATCCGCCCATAGTCGTCGAAGACCTCGCCCATCTCGTCCTGGATGGCCTTGGGCGCCATCGCAACGGTTTTCGATTCGCCCGTAACGCTCTTGAACTGGATGGAATTGTCCGAAATCCTCGAGATGCCCCATTCGGGCCACGCCGCCGGGAAGGTCGTCCCATAGGCGGAATCATACGCCTGCTGACCCACGACGATCGGATCCTGGGACGTCGCGAATACGCCCGACGGACCGGCGAAGGCCGTCTGCAGATTGGTCAGAGTCGTTGGATTGTAGTCGTCGACAGGCGCGGAGGAATCCGCACCGGCCGCAACGACGATCTGCATGATCGTCCGCGTGTTGGGACCTTGTCCGGGCAGCGTCGAGTAGGCGCCGCCCATTTCCGCGCGGCGGTCAGGGGCTCCCGTATAGTAGTCGTAGTGCGGGTCGAGGGCCGGCCAGGGCGCCGGGGCGTCATTGTAGAGGATCAAGGTGTGGCCTGCGAACTTCGAGAAGTCGATGATGACGTCCGCCCTCTCCGCCGGCCCCAGCATGAGCGTGCCGCCGCCCTCGTTCTGCTGGAGTACGAGGCCCGCCGTGAAGAGCGTCGGATCGACGTTCCAGTTGACCGGCTGGTTCGGCAGCAGCAGGGGTTTCGGCAGGAAACCGCCCTCGTTGCCGATCTGGATCATCGCGGGGCCCCTCGTAGCCGGGTCCGGCGCTCCGCCTTCCCTCCCGTCCTGCGGCCACATGGCCGGGAATCCCGCCGTCGGAGCCGCCGGAACCATGGCGACTTCCGTCAGGTCGGTCACGGCACCGGTGAAGACCGGCGCGCCGGCGCCCGGAGTTGTCGGACTGTTCTTGTTGGCCGCGCGGTACAGCTGCAGGTTGAAGAAACGGTCATGGGCGGCGTTCAGGATCCGGAAGCGGACCTGCCCGGCCGGCACCTGTACGGTGGGATAGGCGACGCCGTTCACCACCGGGGTGTCCATGAAGGCCTCGGCTCCCCAGGAGGGATTGGGCGTCCCAGGCATCTCCGGCGGTTGCGCCGGGTCTGTTCCGTAGAGGGGATTCGGCACCACACCGTATTCGATGCAGAGCGGCTTCACCGCGTCCGGCGAGGACCCGCACACAGGAGTGGGCGGCCAGAACCAGGGGCCGTAGACCCACCGTCCCATCGGGTTCACGCCGCTGAAGTCGGGGTTGTAGGGGTTCTGAGCCGGCATGTAGACATGGGGCCACCAGAGGTCGCCCGTAACCGCGGCTGTGATCTGGCCCGTGGTCGCATTTCTCGGCCCCGTGCCCCAGTTCCAGGTGGGGTCGGTGCCGGTCGCGCCAATGATGGTCGCGGCATCGACAAAGGTCTTGTCCTGGATGACGAGGGGAATACCGTAGCGGTACACGGCCGGCATTGCGCTGCCGGGGATGGTCCCCGCCGTGATGAGGGCCTCTTCTTTCGCATCCGTAATCAGGTATCCCGCCGCCATGCCCGCATAGACGTTGAGTCGCGTGATGCCCCAGGCATGGTCGTGGTAGAAGAGGAGCCGCGCGCTCTGCTGGTTCGTGTAGTAGTAGGTCTGCGCCCCGGGACCGGGGTCATTCGTCGCGCCCGGCGCCGAGCAGCTCAGGAGGCCTGCGCATGCGGGAATCGCCGCATAGCTGTTGGCGGAATCGAACCACATGTCCGGAACGTTCACGACGCTCGCGCCCGTCTTGAGGGTCGTCGAATCGAGTGCCGGGGTGATCCACTGGTGGGGCGTGCCGTCGCTGATCCAGGGCGTCCTGCCGCCGTGGAGATGCAGGTCGGCGCGGTTTTCCGTGTAGCACAGCGAAGGCGTCGGCTCGTTGGGCTTGCTGGCGCAGATGATTTCGTCCGCTTGGGTCCGTGCTGCGTCCGGGCCCGGCCCCGCACCCATGATGGTCGTGTCGACGGGGAGGAAGAGCTTGCCGTTCGCACCGGCGGGGAGCTTGTTGATAAACTTGATCCGGACCGGCCGGTCCTTCGCGGCCACGATCACGGGACCCAGATAGCGGATCCCCGCGGGGGCCACGTCATTGGCCGTGCCTCCCGCGTTCGTGCCGTTGTTGACCTGCACGTATCCGCGGAGCCGGGTGGCGCCCATTTCCGAATGCATGACCTCGCTGAATTCCTGCAGCTCGATCTCGTAGTAATCGGATCCGGGATAGGTGAGCTTGTCCGGCACGGCGAGCGGGATCGACTTCGCCGGCGCCGGGCCGTCCGCCGGATTCCACAGTCCCGGCAGGGTATCCTTGAACTTCGTCAGCAGCGGGCTGTAAGCCCAGTTAGGGGTCGTGCCGAAGTAATCCGGCGTCTCGCCGGGTCCCGGCACCGCCAGGGCGTCGTCGGTCCCCCAAGGGATTATGACGGCCGCCCAGAACAGGCAGATGCACATCAATAAGTTCCGACTTCTCATCTTCTTACCTCCTTTTCGCGATGAAACTCTTTACGGTTATTCACGCTATGAATGCTTTTGTTTCTCCTGACTGTCGCGACGCTGGGGCGCGAGTCGCAGCGCCGACTATTCTGTACCAGCTGCCGGCAAGGGAAAACTATCGGGCGGAGACTGAATTCCCGAGGCAAAAAGACTGATTTCCGAGCCCGCCATGGATTGCGGCTTCCATTCCATTGCCCCTGCGGTTCATGGAAAATTCGCCAGCAGGCTCCGCGCCCCGAAGGTCTCGTCGAGCCCGACCTTCCACCTGCCGCCTTCCTTGAACAATTGCAGGACGGCGGGCCGCTCCGATTTCCTGTGAAGGATGAAGATCTCCGCCTTCTCCTTCCCGATCCCGCCGATCGTCCATCGGCTCTCCTCGAGCACCATGTCCGGTTTGAATGCGCGGAGATATCCGTCCCAGTAAGCCTTCGCGATGCCGGCCCCCGCCGCGAAATCCGCTTCGATCGCGTCTTCGGCAAGCTCGCTTCCCGTTCGCTTCGATTGTCCCTGGACCGCTTCCACAATCGATCTCTTTGACTTCTTCGTGAGACAATTCCAGATGTCCGGGTATTGCCTTGCCTTCTGCGCCTTGAACATGGTTTCGGCGCAGGCCAGAACGTCGTCGATCTCTTTGTCCGACGGCCGCTCAGCCCACGCCGGTGACATCGCCTGCGCACAGGCGAGGAAAAGGAGGATCATGATGACTTTCCGGAAGATCATGGCGCTCCCCACACCGACGGCGCTTCAATCAATGGTGCACCGTCGCGGTCGCACCGCCCCCGCCGCCTCCTGCCGCAGCAACGGCGGCCGCGGCGGCTGCGGCAACGGCGGCGCCGATTCCGATCGTGCCGACGCCGATGCCTGCGACCGCGGCCGTTCCGGCCGCGGCGCCTGCCGCGCCTGCTCCTGCCGCGCCTGCTCCACCTGAACCGGCTCCCGCGCCCGACGCTGCGCCCGCCGCAGGTTCAGCCGCGAACCCTGCGGCCGGCAATGCCGCAAGGAAAAACAGGAAAGCCGTCAGGATTCCCGCGCATCTTTTTAATTTCCTGCTACCCATGATGAATCCTCCTTTAAGCCCTCTGAAAAACCCCTCTTGCGTCCAGTGAAGAGGGGCGGCATTTCCATCGCAATGAAATGAAGATTCCACGCCCTCCATTCCCGAATACCGAATTCCCGGGGGATTCACCATCGGGGTCGTCCTGATTCGCAGCGCCGAAACTTCTGACGATTCGTTTCGAAAACGTCCGCCTCCCGTGGGGATTCGGCGCGGTCCACTTAAGGGAGAGGATGAGGCGCCGCGCGTTTCCGGCAGGTCAAAAACATGCGGACGCCGCGGAATGAAAAAAAGCCCTTCCATGCCGGAAGGGCTTTTCCTGAAACGGCTGCTGTCCGGAAAGACTAGAACAACTTCAGGACGACTGCCGCCACGACCGCTGTATTCATGACGATCTGCGTGATGTCGCGGATCTCGCGCAGCCAGGCGACGCGCCCGAATTCTTCCGGCACGACGATGACATCGCCCGGTTCGATATCCTTGACCTCCTCCCCGAAAGCGGCCAATTCCCACCGCGACCGTTTGTCGTTCCAGCCGATGAACCCCCTGGCGAGCCGCCGCGCGCTGCCGTCCGCCTTGAGAACGAAGGTGGAGGACTCGTCGGCATAGCGGGCGTACCCGCCGGCCATGCCGATGTAGTCCTGGTAGGTGAATCGGTCGAGATAGACGTAGCTGGCCTGGGCCATGACGGCGCCCATGACATTGACGACATTCTGCCTCTGCGGGATGTGCAGCCGGTCGCCGTCCTCGAGCTCGATGTCGTACTCGCTGCCCTTCAGCAGGCGCAGGTTCGCCAGGCGGATGGCCATTCTCCCCTGCGCCTTCAGTGCCCTCAGCGTTTCGATGAACTTCTGCTTCTGGGCCATCTCGACCTCCTTGGCCCGTATTTCCTCGGCAGAGAGCGCCGCCGAAACGGATGCCGAACCCTGGACGAGCAGCTCCTTTTCGAGACGTCTCGTCATCTCTTCAAGACCCTGCTGCTGGAGTTCCCGCACGCTCTGCCTCGAAAATACGGCGCCCCGCAGATAGGCGCCGGGGGCGTAGCCTCCCGCCCGCTCGATCAGCGAGGACAATTTTTCTCCCTTGTGAACGGCGTAGCGGCCGGGGAATTTGAGCTCGCCGGAGACCGTCACGAATTTCATGGCGCCCCACTCGGGAATCCTCTTCACGAACAGGCGGTCATAAGGAGACAGGGCGAGGTTGTCCGTGGGATCGCCCTCCAGGGCCTTTTTCAGATTGATGATGCGCCGCTCCGTCTTCGACGTTTTCCGCCCCTTCTCGATGACGATGGATGAAATCTCCGCCTCTTCCACATAGGCCGATTCCAGGATGTTCCCGCCTTTGAAAACCAGATCGCGGACGGTCATCCCGTCGGTGTACTGGTAGTTTCCGGGTTTCGCCACATCGCCGTCGACGGACACGTGTTTCTTGTAGGTCTGCTCCCAGACGGAATGGATCACGATCCTGTCCTGGTCCTGCAGCGGCAGGTTGTGCCCGGGATCATTCGCCATGGCGCGATCCACGTCGAAGTAGAAAGTCTTGTAGTCCCGCTGCCTGCTCGTCCGGACGATCTCGCCCTTTTCCAGATACGAATCGTTCGTGAGGCCGCCGGCCGTCAGGATCGCGTCTTTCACGCGCATGTTTCCGGAAAGGCTGATCGTGCAGGCGATCTTCATCTTGTTTTCAATGTCGCGCAGCCGCTCCGCAAGATCGGGCCGTCCGCTGCGGATCAGGTCCTCCCGCAGAATACGGAGGGCGTCGGCCGGCGCCCTTCCCTGCGTCCGGATGCCGTCGCCGATTTCGCGCAGGGCGTTGGCCGGAGAAAAGGCCCCCTGCTTCCGGAGATCGTCCTCCATGGCCTTGATCTCGGCCGCAACGGCCCCGGTATCGACCCTCTTGCGGTCCGGCTTAGCCCCCTGCTCGGCGTTGCAGTCGCCGCGGATTTCTCCTTCGATCGAGATCATCGGCTTGTCGTTGAAGAACCAGCGGCTGAAGACAAATACCCGGTCCTCGCGCTTCAGTTCGATATCATTGGCAGGATCCCTCTCAAACAGGACCCGTCCGAGATTGACGGGGATGAGCACGGTTTCTCTTCCGGGCAGATGAAGGCGCTTCACCAGCGCATAGTCCAGATAGGTCTCCTTCAGCAGATCTTCCGGACCCTTGACGAGATCGGACAGGCGCATCCCCGGCTTCATCTCATACTTTCCCGGGCGCTTGACGTTGCCGTTGAGATAGACGGCGTTGACGTTCGTATCCACAATGGAGAAGATCTTGACGAGATCGGCATCCTGCAGCCGGATGCGCGAGGCCGTCTCCAGGGTCTTGTCGTTGATGTCGAGAACGACCTGGCGCTCGTTCTTCACGATCCGCTCCACCTGGATCTGCTGCGTGTCCGCCGTCGGAATGATGCCGCCGGCGAGATCGAAGATGTATTCCAGGTCATGGCGCTCCCTCAGCTCATAGATCGCGGGGCGCCGGACATTCCCGGCGACGCCCACCAGGGGACCCGTCACCGGCACGAAGACCACGTCGCCGGCCATCAGCGTGACGTCCTTCGACTTGTCGCCCTTCAGAAGGAGGTCATAGAGATCGAAGGCCGTAACGAGCGCGCCCTTGCGTTTGAGCTGGACGCCGCGCATCGAGCCGATCTCCGTGGGTCCCCCGGCCATCAGGAGCGCGTCCGTGATGGTGGCGAAAGAGCCGATCGTGTAGGAACCTGGACGCCGGACGTCGCCGAGGACAAAGATCGGGATCGTCTTGAGCGAGCCCATGGAGATGTCGACGTTCGTCCCGACAACCTGCTCGGCCTGTTTGACGACCTGTTTGGACATGTCTTCAAAGGTCATTCCCGCGACGAAGAGGGGACCGATCTGCGGGATGGTGATCTTGCCGTCGCGGTCCACGGTGAGGTTGTATTGAGCATTCATGCGCCCCCAGAGGAGCAGCTTGACCTCGTCGCCCGGGCCGATAACGTATTTCAGCGGGACGGGGATGTCCTTGCGGTCAGTCAGGAGGCGGACGGAGGCGTCTCCGAAGAAATCGTAGCCGAAGGGCTTCAGGTCGACAGAAATATCCTGATAGTTGCCGATTTTCCGCGCCCTGTCGAAAAGGGACCGCTCCCGTGGTTCTTCGATCAGGATCCTTTTCCCGGGAGGTGGCTGCGGAAACCTTTCCGCTTCCTCTTTTCCCACGGCCCCTTCCTTCTGCTCCAGCAACTGTCTCCCCCGCGCCATTTCTTCCGGGCTCAGGCCCCTGTATTCCGGCCGGGCCTTGATCGCCTCGAGAGCCTCCGGGGTGATCCACCCCCCGGTTCTCCGCAGCTCCGCCTCGCAGGCCGCACGCTGATCGGCCGGCAGATTCCGGCAGACGTCGAGCGACAGGGGCTTCGACTGCTGAACGGCGTCCGGACCGAGCAGGGCCTGCGCCGTAACACCCGGCGGGGGACTCTGGGCCTGCAGCGGCGGCGCCAGGAAGATGAGGCAGGCCGCCGCGGAGACCACCAGGGTAAGAGCCAGGTTTCGTAATTTCCTTTTCATATGACGACCTCCCGTCTTTGCGCTTGGGTCTTCTCAAGATACTCCAGGAAAAAGGCGACGAAGATTCCGATCAGCAGGGCGGCGACCAGAGATACCACGGCCATCAGGATGCGCTTCGGCCTGACCGTTCGGTCCGGAGTCAGCGGCGGATCGATGACCTTGAAGGCGAAGTTTTCCTTCACCTCCGCCATCATGCCCGTTTCGATCTGCTGGGCGATCATGTTGTAGGTCTTCTGCTTGATGATCGGATCCGCCGTGCTGCCCAGCTGTTCCTCCAGGTACCTGCGGTTCGTCGAGGCCACGCGCTTCGCCTCGCTGCTCATGAAGTTCGTCAGCGTGACCAGAAGACTCTCCACGATCCTCGCCGCCAGGGCCGGATCCGGAGAATCGGCGGAGATCGTGATGGTATTCTCCTTGGCGTCCTTTCGAACACCGATCATGCCTTCAAGACGGCGGAGCGCCTCACGGATATCGGGCACGCCGGCATCCGTCTTCAGGCCGCTTTCGGGCGGCTTCCCCGGCCCCTGCTTCGCCGCGAGAGAGAATTCGTTCAGGAAATTCAAATTGAGGCGGAAGCCGGCCTTTTTCCAGGTCCCCGTACCGGCATCCCATCTGTCCGGAAAGAGCGCGGGCATGAGATCGTACTGCCGGATCACCTTTTCCCGGAGGATGTTGGATTTCAGGAGGCTCGTGATCTCGGAGGCCGTCGCCGAGGAGGGCGTCGAGATGCCGGGCAGTCCTCCGAACTGCGCCGCCAGCGCCGACAGGCCGGCGCCTGCAGCCAGGCCGCTCTCCCTGGCGGCCACGGGAACGATGACGGCCTTTGCCTGGTAGATGTTCGTCATAAAAAGCGAGGCGACGACCGTTGCGGCGACCGCCGCAGCTGCAATTCCGCCGATCAGCATCCATCGCTTCCGGAGGACCCTCCAGAAATTCAAAATGCCGTTTCCCTCATCCGGTGCGCATCGGCAGGGTGGTGCTGCCGTCTCAAGCGTCTGTGCGTTCATCGTTGACCCCCTGAATCCTCATTGAATATTTCTCCTGTCCTTTTGCGTATAGACGTCGACATTCCGGCCGATGAAATCGAAGAGATTGTCGAAGTGGTTGATGTCCTGCGCCACGTCCCGTGTCCAGGGTGCGATCCCCGTGCCGTAGGAGGTTCGCGAGTCCTGTCCCGTGAACATCCGCAGGGGGATGCTGATGGCGATGCCCTTGTTGTGGTACCCCGCATTGTAGCTGTCCGGGAACATCGACGTGTCGGAAATGCTGTACCAGGCCGACAGCACGACGCCGTTGAAATTCCGCGAAACGGTCACGACCGTCCCTCGGTCTCCGGCGAGGAACTGGCCGTTCTTCAAATCGATGTTCAGCTCCGCCTCGGGAATATTGAGCCGGACATTGAAGAAACCCGTGACGTAACGATCCTTCCAGTCGTTCTCCTTCAGGCCGAAGGCGGACCCCGAGTCCCTTTTTTTCAGAACGCTTCCGGACAGGCCCAGCAGGAAACGCCCGCCGAGCACCGGTTTCGCCGCTTCCCAGTCGAGCCCCGCATACTGCTCCTCGAGGTAGCCGGCGGCGACCCTGCCGTAGGCGCCGCCTTCAAACTTCCGGATCTGGCTGAAAAGCAGGAGTCCCATGGCCACCTTCTGCTGCTGATAGGGGACGATGTCGGTTCGGACCGGCGTCGCCGAAGCGGCGTTGGAAGAGGACACGGTGTTGATGGGGTAGCCCAGGAGCCCCACCGCAAAGGTGGATCCCGTCCAGGGCGTGAAGAGAATGTTCGCCGCTACGCCGAGTTTGTAGTTGACGAACCCCGACGGATCATTCAGGAACACTTTGAAATCCGGCTTCAGGACGTAGTCGAAATAGCGCCAGTACTCCTTGCGGACGTCCGGCGTCTTCGAGACATCGGTCCGGATTTCGGAAATGTACAGAAATTCGTCGACGTTGAAGCGCTCGCTGAGGAAAGCATCCAGGTCCTCCGCGGCCGTCGCGCATTCCAGGACCGGAACCCCGTTTTGCGTCACGGTCAGGGTAATCTTCCGGATCTCCTGCCGTCCCGCCCGGGCAAGAATCCCGTGGACAACCCGCAATGCCACCCCGACCGCCTTCATGTTGTAGAAGTACTTGTTGTTCGCCGCGTCGATCCAGAGGTGGTCCCCGTCCCGCTGAATCCCGATGTGGCTGAAGCCGGACTCGTTCAGCGCCCTCGCTATCCTCTTTTCCGGCGAAAGCGGCTGCAAATCGGGTTTCTCCTGATAGGGATGATCGTAAATGGGAACCATGGGATTCCCCAGATCGAAGGCCACGGAGACGTTGAACCCCACTTGGCTGCCCCGCTGCCAGGTCAGGTCGAACTCCAGCCACTCCCAGGGCCGCAGGCGCATCCCCCAGTTCAATCGGGAGGCGGCCGGCCCCTGAAAATATCGCGACTGAGCCGGATCGGACGTCATCTTCTCGTACTCGATGGGGCTGTATTCGGCGGTCAGCATGAGCCAGTCCGAGACTTCGAACTGAACGCCGCCGAAAAAATGTCCGTCCCGCACCCAGGAGGAACTGTCCGTGATCATCTCCATCTTGAACTGTTCACCCGCCACCGGGAGAGGCGCGCCGCCATAGCGGCCGTTCCCGAAGCCGATCGTGAAGTCGAAGGGGTAGATCTGTTTGCTGGCCACGATGTACTGCGAAGCGTAAAGACGGGTCCCGTGGGGATCCATGAGCCCGAGAGCGACTGCCGGCCGCCATTTGCCTTCGGGAAGGAACTGCCATTTCAAATCGACGGCCTTGTCCTTGTAGTTTCCGTATTCCGGCAGCCCCGGCGCCGGGACATCGATGATCTCCGATATCCGCCCGTCGATCTCCAGGCCCGGCAGGATCGTGATCGCGCCGTAATAGTAGCGGTAGGGATGCGCCTGCGCGGCGCCGACCCGGAACCGGCCTTCCCGCAGAATGCGCGCCGACGGCGTCTCGATCAGCCCCGTTCCGCCCCAGTTCGCCGGACCCGTGAATGGAGCGTCCGCCGCGGATGCCGTCCGCCCCTCCTGCAGAACAAAGAACAGGGCCAGCAGGATCAGCAGGCGGCAAAAGGCCGCTCTCCCGGCCGGGCCGATGACGGAGAGCGCTCTGCCCGGCCTGCCCGCAGGCATCTGGCTGTCCTTGTCTGCGATGGGAAGCGACCTCGTCACTTGCGATGGGAACCCGACAGATGGGCCTGCACATACCTTTCAACCAGGACCATGACGTCATTGCGGATGACGCTCATGTTGCCGATATTCGCAACACCGGTGATGTTAATCGACCAGGTGTCGGCGAGCGTCTTGATCGCCGGATTGACCTCCAGCGAAACGAGCTGCCTCAGTTCCAGCCGGATGTCATAGGCGTACCAGTATTTCTCCGTCTCGTGCGTGTTGATATTGACGTACAGCACCGGCCGCCCCGGGACCTTCAGCCAGTCGTCGCCGCGAAAAGTCCTGATGCCCGCCGCCTGCAGGCGGGTTTGTATGTCTTTCTGGAGTTGAGCCGCCGTCAGTCCCGCCTTCTGGGCATACTTTTGAACGTTCGGCTGAATGGGCTCGACGAGAACGCCGACCCCCGGCAGGCTCGCAAGGGTCCGCCGGCTCGCATCGGAATCCTCCGCCGCCGCCTCGGAAAACAGAATTCCGGCGCTCAGCACCGCCGCCGCCAGGAAGACCGCACAGGCGTTCTTTTTCATCTGGCCCCCTTTCTGAAAAGAGCGACACGAATCGTGCGTATGATGATCTGGATATCCAGCAGAATGGACGTGTTCTTGATGTAGTAGAGATCGTACTGCAGTTTCTCCAGGGCGTCCTCTTTCGACGCGCCGTAGGGATAGTTGACCTGCGCCCATCCGGTAATCCCGGGCCGGACCGAGTGCCGCAGCGTGTAGTAGGGAATCTCCTTCTTGAGGTCCTTGACGAACGCCATCCGTTCCGGCCTCGGCCCCACGAAGCTCATTTCGCCTTTGAGCACATTCCACATCTGCGGCAATTCGTCGATCCGCAGGCGCCGGATGATCTTTCCGACACGGGTCACCCTCGGGTCGTTTTCCGCCGCCCACACGGCCCCGTTGGCCTCGGCATCGGTGCGCATGGAGCGGAACTTGACCAGCTCGAAGATGTGCTCGTCCCAGCCGACCCTCTCCTGCCGGTAGATGGCGGGCCCCCTGGATTCCAGCCTGATCAGGACGGCCGTAAGGATCATGACCGGGGCGGCCAGGATCAGACCGGTGACGGAGATCGCCTTGTCGAATACCTTCTTGAGCTTCGTGTTGTAGACGTTTCGCTCGACGCCGGCGATGTCCGTAAATCCCAGCCACATGTCCGTCGTATGCAGGACGGGGATCTTCCCCGCCACCTGCTCATAGAACGTGGGGACCTGATGGACCACCACGCCGCAGTCGAATTTCGCCTTCACCAGGTTGCGGAACACCTCCGGCTTGATCTGCCCGGTGATCGCGACGATGATCTTGTCGATCCCGTGCTGCCTGACCAGCGAGCACAGGTTCTCCGCGCCGCTCAATACCGGCAGGGACGCGCCTGCGGCCCCCCGCTTGCTTTGGTCGTCATCGATGAAGCCGACCACGTCATAGTCGTTCCGCGTCAGCAGATAGTCGTACAGGGACTTCCCTGTCCTGCCGGCGCCGAGGATGAGGATCTTCAGAGGTCTCGCCGCGGCGATGACGCGCAGGAAGGCGAAACGCCAGGCGGCCATGAGCAGGAAGGCCAGCGATCCGCTGATGGCGAGGATCCCGGCGCCGTAGGGCGGAAACTGAAATACGTAAAAGACGGAGATGTTCGCGACGTTGACGACGGCGATGGCCACGGCGAACCGCAGGACGAATCCCGTCTTGCTCGACCGTTCGTCGGGATTGTAGAAGTCGAAGATGTACAGGACCAGCAGATATACCGAGACGGCGAGGATGTCGTACCGGCTGAAAACCGTGCCGGGATCGATCAGGATCCCGAAGCGGAGGATCGGCGCCAGATAAAGGGAGACAGCGATGAGAAGGACATCGCCCGTCATCAGAAGCAGCTGTTTGTGAGGAATGGTCTTGGTCATTTCAGGGTCGGATCGTGCGGCGATCCCGGATCGATTCGCCCGGTCTCACGGCGCGGACGGGAGGAATTGAACCGTCTTGCGCAGAGGCTTCAGCAGAAATGTCAGGGGATTGGGTTTGAGGCCGTTCGCCGTCCAGGCGCGGTAGTTCTCCGCGATGTTGTGGAGCGTGTTCCCGATTCCCGGCCGGCAGGACCCGCCGGTCCTCATCTTGACCATCAGGGACGGGATGTAGACGGTCGATACCCCGTATCTGTAGAGGAGCCGGAGCATCAGCTCGTAGTCGGCGGCAAGCGGAAACGCGAGATTGAACAATCCATATTTTTCATAGACGGGACGCCGGACGAAAAAGGTCGGGTGCGGAGGCATCCAGCCCCGCCGGAATCTCTTCCTGTCGTAGGCGCCCGACCGCCAGTGCCGCACGGCCTTCCGCGGATCGCCGCGGCTGATGTAGACCAGATCGCCGTAGCATGTGTCCGCCCCGCTCACGGACATGCGGGCGACCACGCGGTCGATGACGTCTTCCGACGCATAGAGGTCATCGGCATTCAGGATGCCGACGATTTCACCGGACGACAGGCGGATCCCCTTGTTCATCGCGTCATAGATTCCGCCGTCCCGCTCGCTGATCCACCGCGACACCCGGCCGCCATAATTCCTGATGACATCGACCGTCCCGTCCGTCGACGCGCCGTCGACCAGCACATGCTCGATATCGGGATAGCCCTGGCCCGCCACACTCTGCATGCAGTCGCGGAGCGTCCGCTCCCCGTTCAGCACCGCCGTGATGATGGAAACCTTCATCGCTTCAGATCCTCCCGCCGGCATCGTCCCGGCACCGGAGCAGTTCATCAACGGCGCGCTCCGCCCGGTCGACGGTGATCTCTTCAATCGATGCAGGCACAGCGGCCCCGGTCAAACCGCCGGCAGCGGGATGTCCGTCCGGCTGCAGGATCCTGTGCGGCACGCCCCAGGGTCCGAACCGCAGCGGCGAATTCCAGTGCCAATCCGGTCCGTTGGCGGGGAAACACGAGATCTCGACGACGGGCACCCCCATGGCGGCGGCCAGGTGCATCGATCCGGTGTCATTGCCCACGAAGAGGCGGCATCTTTTCAGCAGCGCCGCCGTTTGCCTGAGCGTCGTTCTGCCCGTGGCGTCGACGGCTTCCCCGCCCAGCGCATTGCTGATTGCCTCTCCGAGCAGTCTGTCTTCCTGCCCGCCCAAGATGACAAACGACGCGCCGCGGGTCCGCTTCAGGCGCTTCGCCAGTTCGGCGAACCGGTCCGGGGGCCACCGCCGCCATGCGGCGCCCGCGCCCGGACACAACGCGACAAGCGTCTTGTCCGATCGCCCGGCCAGCAGGCCGCCGGCAGCCTTTTCATCGTCGGCCCCGATCCACACTTCGACGGCATTCGATGACGGCTCCCCGCCAAGATAACGGATGACGTCCAGACACCGCTCGACTTCGTGCCTTGTCTCCCCCTGGCCAAGAACGTCGGTGAACAACGCTTCAAAACCCCTGTTCACCATCTTCTTCCGTTCGTTGGCGCGCTCCGTGAATCCGATCCGTCGCTTTGCGCCGCTGAAATGGGCGATGTACGCCGAGTAGGTTCCGTCCATGTCCCATCTCGGCATCACCGCCAGGTCGAAATTCCTCTCCCGCAGCGTGGAATGGCCCATCATGAATGCGCGCCAGGGCAATACGAAGGGCCGGAGGAACCGCGCCACGCCCTGGCGATAGACCAGGATCTCATCGACGTAGGGGCACAGCTCGGCCAGGTTGTACGTGACCGGGTTGACGACCAGCACAATTGCCGCCTTGGGATGCAGGAGCCGCAGTTCCCTGAGAAACGGCGTCGCCAGCACGAAATCGCCGATTTCGTCGGTCTTCACGACGAGGATCCTCTCGGGCTCCGCGTCCTTCGCCGGGGATCCGTCTCCGTTGCGGGGACACAGCATCCTCCCCAGGAAGCATGCCGCCTTCGATTGCAGGTAAATCAGGCTCGAATAGTCGATGGCCGTTTTCGTTCCCATCAGCGTCTCCCGGGCCTCCAGAAGTGGATCATCACCGGTTTGGCCCCCCCGTCCGACCAGCTCAGGCCCTTCACGCGCCATGCATAACCCGGTGCCAGCGAAAGGACGTAATCGCGCATTTCCTTCCAGTCGTTGCCCCGATGATAGGTGGTCATGGCGATCTTCGGCATGTGTTCCCGGATCGTCCGCGCCGCGCCTTTGAGCACCTCCAGTTCGAAGGATTCCAGGTCGCCCTTGATGTAATCGACCTTGTTCAGCCCCATCTCCGCAACCAGCTGGTCGATCGTTGTCGTATCGACCGGCAGAGAACCCTCCGGCAACGCATCGGACGAGGCGTCGTTCAGAACGGAGTTCAGCCTGCCTGCGCTCAGATACCCCTTCCCCGCCCTGCTGCCCAGTGCGACCGGCACGATTTGCATATCCTGCATCCCCGCGAATGTCCTCTTCAGACCCCGCACGAATACCGGCGACGGTTCGATGAGAACGCATTTCGCCCGGTCCGCCAGTTTCAACGAGAACAGCCCCTCCGCGGCGCCGCAATCCAGCACGACGTCACCGCCGGCAACTTCCGTTTCCGGTACCTCATAATAATGCCAGTCCTTTTCATCCAGCGATTCGACAATCACCATGTACAGGCCGTAGAGGGGGATCGAGCTCGGCCAATAGAGCGGCCGTTCGATGCCCCGGAGGTGGACCCGCTTGTACCCGCCGACCTCGGCCATCCCTTCGATATGGGATTTCGCGAGAAGCGTGCAGGTCGGACGCAGGAGATTCCTTGGCAGGTCGCCCCATGGAAAGTCGAATTCTCTCTCCGGGGAACAATAGGCGCGAAGCAGGTCGAACCGTCGGATGATGCCCATGAAGCACGTTGCCCTTTCCTGAATGCCGCCGCGGATGGAACGCCGGTCTACCGGAGAGGAACCCGCGGCTTCGCATGAACGAACCCGCCGAACAGCCTCAGCAGTGCCAGAGGGAGCAGGAGTGAAAACCAGAAATCGATTCCGCGAATGGCGGGAACCAAGACGAACGACACCGTCCCGTACAGGACGATGAAGTACACCGCACTGATGTAAGTGTTTCCCGTTCGTGCATGCTCGTCGATGACGTACAGCAGGATGCCGAGGACATAGAAGGGAACAAAATAGAAATACCCGAAGTCCTGGAAGGCATAAGACGAAAAATACTGCGCCGGATTCCACTCCCATTCGAAGGAACCCTCGTAGCCGGGCATCGACAGGTTGAAGAACTTGAGGACGAAGAGCAGCGGCGCGAGGATCGTCGAAAAGCCGTATGTATACTCGGTGCATGTTTCAATCATCAGCTGAAAATTGACGAGGCCCAATTTGAAGTACAGCAGGACAAATTCGAGAATGCCGACGTGTTCCAGTCTTTTGGCCGACAGATAATCGGCCAGCAGCAGCGTCAGCAGAACCAGCGCCGCGTATCGCAGATTCTTCAGGTAGCCCTTCCGATGCCCGAGAAAGAGGTTCGCCAGCAGGACCGCCATGACCGACAGGCGATCGAGCGAGAACAGCACCTTGATCACGACCAGGCAGAGCGCGGCGCGGCTCAGGTGCGTAAGCTTCCGCAAGTCTCCGCCGCCCGCAGGTGAATAGTGCAGAATCCCCAGCGACATGAGATAAATCGACAGGGGTGCATATCCGAGCATCTTCACGATCCCCGGCAGCCCTTCCTCCTCCGACGGCAGGAGATAGGTGTCCCGGATCGTCGCCTCGAAAGCGGAGCTGAAGATCTGCGACAGGTATTCCGCCGGCGGAACGAACAGGAAGACCTGCAGAGCGCTTACGACCACACCCACAATCATGATGCCGTAGGAAAACAGGTAGAAACCCGCGGCGAGACGGCCGGGTCCTGCATCGGTGTCGCGTCCATCCGCGACATAGGCATACCTTGCCGTGAAATAGCCCACGGCGGACCAGGACAGGCCGATCATATGCATCCAGATCGCACGATCCGTATTGATCGAGGCCGATATCAGCGGGTGCTGATAGAAATACACGGGAAGAAAGATCAGCTGGGAAAAGAAGAAATAGGCATAGAGGTTGTTCCCGTGTGCGCTCTTCATCACACAATTCTTCCTGCGAGCAATCCGAGGAGCTCGGCACAGTAGTAGCGGGTCTTTCCGCGGGCGGCGGCCATCGTATAGGGAATATAGAGAATGACTTTCAGCAGGCGTGAGAGGTACTTCCCGTACAATTTATGCTTCACGCACAGGTGCGCGAACCCGCATCGATAGGAAAAGACGCGCCGGATTTCGGAAGTTTCGGAATGCCGGACAACTTTTTGGGGATGGTACACCGTGATCTCAGGGGAGTAATACATGACGACGTTTCCGTGAAGCATCCTCAGCACGAGATCGTACGCCTCTTCCGCCCCGTAGAACGTGCCGACGCCGAAGGATTCGTCAAAGAGAAATCCGGAGAAGGTTTCCTTTTTGATGAACATCGTGGCTTCGATGAACATATGCTCATGGCGCTTCAGCGACAGATAGCCGGCCTCCCGGGAAAATGCGCCGACGGAATCCGCAGCGGCGCGGTCGACACATCTGCCGAACACGGCGTCCGCGCCCATCCTCTCCCGGCACTCGAGAAATCTTGCGAGGGTATCGGCGCGCAATTCGCAGTCGTCGTCCGGGAAGAAGAGATATTCGCCCCGGGCGGAGGCGTATCCGCAATTCCGGGCCCTGGCGGCGCCTGCAAAATCGACCTTCAGATGGACGATGCGCATCCGGCTCTCGTACCTTGCAAGAATGTCGTCCAATATGCGCGGACGGTTCTGATCAACGACCACCACTTCGTAATTCGCGTGCGTTGACTGTGCGATCGAGCGGAGCAGCGCGTCGAGCTCCGTCGACCGGCCCAGCGTGGGGATGATGATGCTGATTTCGTCATTCATTTTTGCGCCAGCGCCCAGACAACCATGGGGAATTCCGTCTCGTTTTCGAGGCTGTGGATCCATTTCTTGTAGCGGGTCCATGTCTTCAGATTGGACCTGACGCATTCTTCGTTCCCCCAGGATGCCGTGCGGATGTTTTCGAGAGGGAAACCGCATTCGGCGAGGAAATGCCGGATGCCGGTCTCCGACCAGCGGGAACAGTCAATCGGCGCATCGTGCATCTTGATGAGAAAGGGCGTCGTGACGAACAGATACCCGTGCGGCCTGAGCAGGTCATAGGCGGCCCTCCCCGCGCGGTAGGGCCACAGGAGGTGCTCGAATACCTGCTCCGCAAGAATCATATCGGCCGAAATCCCTGTTGGCGGGCTGCAGAGATCGAATTCAGGATAAGAGACGCTCCGGTAGGAACGGAAAGGCGCAGCACTCCAGCGCGTCCCCGACACCTCCAGGGCATCCATGCTGGAGATATCGAGAGAGTAAACCAGCTTCAGCGTTTCCCTGTTCATCACCACACGGCACCAATGTTCCTCCGAGTAGATGGCCGACCGGTTGAGAAAGCGGCGCAACCGGTCCGCGGCGGGCTGCCGTTTCAGGCGGGTCAGAATATTCTCAGCAAACTGCCTCATGGTTTTTCCTCTTCATACCCCTGGCGCGAATGAAAATGATCTTCAGCAGCAGGAACAGGACAAACAGATCGTGATACAGCAGCAGCGAGTAGACTCTCTTCTTGAGTGAGTTGGAATGCAGGAGCAGCTCCCGCATACTGGGCTTGAAGAAGGGAAAGTCGTTCGCATTCCGCAGATCATCATAGACCTCCAGCAGTCCAAGCCTTTCGGTTCCGAATTTGTCGAAGACGATGTTCTCAACCATCATCAGAACCAGCTCATGAAAAATATCCTCAATGTCCCCGTCCCTGTTGCACGACTGCGCCTTCTTGTAGAACCTCTCCATCAGCGTCATTTGTCGTTTCGTATAATCGGGCTTTCTCTTGTACATGATCGATCCCTGCCTCTGCAGGTAGTTGTAAAAGCTTGAATCGAGCGTGGAGATCTTCTTCACGTGCAGCAGGCAATAGAGATTGAACAGTTTGTCCTCGGAAAAGATCTCGCTGTTCCTTTCGAACCGGATGCTGAAGCGCTCAAGAAACTCCCTCCGGTAGATCTTGTTCCAGGCCTCGTCCCCGTGCTTATAGGTAAACTGGTATTTGTCGAAATACCGCCGAATCCCCAGGGCGTCGACATCGACGGTTTCCGTCCCGATGCCCAGCCGAGACCTCTCCACCGCATTTTCAAATATCCGGTTGTAATTGCAGATGACCATATCGGCGGAGTTTCCGTTTCCCGCCTCATACATCCTTTCGAACATTTCCCTCTCGACCCAGTCATCGGCGTCGACAAAGCCGACATATTCACCGGTTGCGACATCCAGCCCCGAGTTTCTGGCCATCGAAAGGCCGCCGTTCTTCCTGTGGACCACCCTGATTCTCTCGTCCCTCGATTCGTAACCCCTGATGATTTCCGGAGACGCGTCCGTCGATTCGTCGTCGACGACGACGATTTCGATGTCCGTGAGCGTCTGCGAGATCAGGGAATCCAGGCATTTTGCGAGGTACTTCTCCATATTGAATACCGGAACGATGATTGAAACCTTTGGCACGCTGAACCTCCCGCGATCCGCCGTCTGTTGGAAGGAATTTCCCATGGGGATTCAGTGGCGAAACCCCAGCCTGCGCAACAGGGCCGCGCACGGATACTGCACAAAATGGAAAAGGGATCGCGCCAGTCCGTATCGCTTCTTCAGGAGCGAGTTGTGCACAAGCAGGATATCGTTCGCCCGATCCTGGATGGCTTCGAGGCGCGGGAATTTCTTCAAAGCGGCCCGCTTTGCATAGAGGAACAGGTTCTGCCTGTACCACCATTCGACTTCTGCATGGTTGTAGATCAGCGGCCGTATGCAATCGAGGCAGACAAAGTCCCTCTCCCGGAACAGTTTTTCCCAGAATTCCGGCCACTGCTCGTTGATGTGACAGGTCCCCCCCTGGCCGGGGATGGCCGCCGAAAAGAGAATCACGTCGGCGGCCTTCGTGAGGGATTCCACCAGCAGGGGAGCGTTCCCGGTCCGGATATGTTCGCCAACCTCCAGGCACATGGCCAGGTCGTATTTCCTGTCCAGCAGAAATCCCTTGCTGACATCTGCCGGCCTGAATTCGCCCGGCTGGATCTGGAGACTGCCTCTTGCGTAGTCTCCATCGAGCCCCAGCACATCGGAGATCCCGTTTTCCTTGGCCACGGAGAGCCATGCGCCCGTGCCGCAGCCGATATCGACGACCGATTGCGGCCCGATCTCGCGAAACACGAGGGGCAGGACGATTTCCGCCGACTTCTTCGATCCGTCGCGGAGGTCGTTATAGAATTTCGCATCGTAGGTATCCGTCATGGTTCTCCTCGTCTGTTTTGTCCGGCGGCGAACGGACGGGACTTCCCCGCTCCGAGGCCGTTCACGAAGCCCGCCCGCAAGTCGGAGGCGGCCAGGGACGATGCGGCAACGACGGCGACCCACAGGAGACCCAGGCATGCCATCAGCCAGATCCCCGTTACCGTCTTCAGAAGATGCAGCCCCGGCAGACCGACGCCCACGGCGAGTGCCGCCGGCAGGGCGATTCCCGCAACCCAATGCCGCGCTTCCCCTGTCAGGATTCGTCCATGCAGCAGGTGCACGAAGGTGAAAGCGTACAGGCAGTTCAGACCGAGCCAGACTGCAGCCGCCCCCGCGCCCCCATGGGACCGGGCGGCAACCACCAGCGCCGGCGCAAAGATCATCACGGCGGCCGCATTCGTATACACTCCCAGCCTCAGCCAGCCCGACGCCACCTGGAGGCAATAGGGCAGTCCGGCAAGCTGGTTGAATCCGTATCCGATCACAAGGAGGCTCAGCAGCAGCGACGCATGTTCGGCGACATCCGGGTCCTGCGTCCAGAGCAGCAGCGCCTCCCTGGAGAAGAAAGCCAGGAGAACGGCGGCCGGGATGATTGCGATCGCGTTCAGGCGGCAGCTCTTCCGGTAGGCAACTCTCAGCGCCTCGTCATCTCCGGCGGCATACAGCTGTGTATACCGGGGCAGAAAGGTGGTCAGGAGCGGACCGCCCAGATAGGTTACGGCGACGGCCGCCGTGCTGGCGACTGCATAGTACCCGAATGCTTTCAGCGGCAGGATGTTGATCAGGATGATCTTGTCCAGTTGAAACAGGATCACCGCAAGAACGGAATTGACGCTCATCCCCGCGGCGAATCGTCCTATCGACGTCAGTTGAGACATCCGGAAACGGGAGGGAGCCGCAGTCGCCGGCAGGAGACCCCACAGGATTACGCCCGTACCCAGGGCACCGATCCATGCAACGGCCAGTTGATAGGCAAAGAAGGCCTCGATGGTCGGAGACACGAAGGCCAGCACCAGCACAACGCCTCCGAAACGTGCAAGCGACAGCGTGACATTGACGACATTGCCCAGGACGTGGCGCTGGAGGCCGAAGATTCCGCCGCTGTAGAGGCTCATCGGACCCTGCAGGGCGGCCGCCAGCCCCATGAGAATTACGGCGTCTTCCACCACGGCAACATCCAGGGACCCGGCGGAAATCCAATGCCGCGCAATCAGAGGGGCGACGGCAACAAGCCCCAGCCCCACGAGCGAACAGATTCCCCAGTATACGGTCTGCAGGGTCTTGAGCATGCTGCGCATCTGCACGGCCGATCCCGCGAATCCGGAGCAACGCGCGAACTCCCGGCTCAGTGTGGCGCTCAACCCGAAATCCGCCAGCCGCAGAATGGCGCTGAATGACACGGAGAACCCGATGAGACCGTAATTCTCGATGCCGAGATAGCGGATATACAGGGGCACGAAGAGAAATCCCAGCAACGCCTGGCACAGGGTACCGGCGTAGTTTGCCGCCGTATTTCGGCGAAGCGATATGGTTCTTTGCCGCTCAGTATCCACGGTGTGATCCGACTGCCCTTCCCATTCCTGAAAGATGGCGGATTCCTCTTCTAGAGGACATAATGGACAAGAACGCATCAAATTGAATGCTATGACCGTTGATTGCACGAATCGAGGGTCTTTGTTGCGGCGCGGCCTCGATCGATGGATGAAATCCTTTGAAATTGCCGGATCGGCGGCAAGACCTGCAAAACTCCTGCGATCGGATGGCCCCGAACCCTGCACCGTTTTGTCCCGATTCGGAACCGTTGCCGGAGCTCAGGCAATGGCAAACTCCGCGATTGCATTGAGGAAGAAATTGAGTGTCTGGAAATTTCATTCCGCCGTTTCCCGGCTCCAGCCGGACATCTCTTTTGCGGCCGAGGGAGTATTCGGCATCGCCTGCGTGAGAAAAGCGTCAATCCAGGCCTTCAAATTGATGAGCGTGGCCTGCAGGCTTTCCCAGTCGCCGTCATCACTCCGCTTCGCCGTATCAAGCTGATGGAGCTTGGAGAGGGTCCTGTCGACCATCTCGGCTGCGGCTTCGAACGGATCGGCGGGGACGACGGCCCCCCTCCGCCGGGCCCTGCGCGGGTTTTGCAGCTTTTCCCTGTAGGCCCTGTAGGACGAAAGCATCGACCGCTCCTGCTTCCTGCGGGCGATATCGATAAGGGTCTTTTTTGAAATGGCGCGGTCCCCCCGGCATTCTTCGCGGATTTCCTGAGGCAGGCGGTTGATGAGGAGGATGTCGGAGATGGTTGTGCGGGCCTTGCCGATAACGCAGCTGAGCTGTTCGTGGGTGTATCGCTGCTGCTCCAGGAGGCGCTGCAGGGCCTCCGCCTCCTCCACCGCGGTCAGGTCCTGGCGCAGAAGGTTTTCCACGAGCGCGATCTCCGAGGGATTGCCGTCGACGCACAAGGCGGGGACGGTGCGCAGTCCCGCCTTTCGCGCGGCGGCGATGCGGCGTTCGCCGGCAACGACGACCAGGTTCTCCTGATGGCGCCGGAAGAGGATCGGCTCGAGAACGCCGTGTTTGCCGATCGAGGCGGCCAGTTCCTCCAGTGCCCTTGCTTCCATGACCTTGCGGGGCTGATTGGGATCGACAAGGAGATCGTTGAGCGAAAGGTCATAGAGCTTTCCCTTTTCATATGCGACATCGGCGTTGCCTGTGTTCTCCGATGCATCCATAAGGCGATCCTCTCTTCTTTTCGAATGGTTCGTGTTGTCTGTGGAGATCATCGATCGTTCGGGTTCTTTGTGGGAAGGGATCGTGGCAGGACTTCGTGATACAGCTCCGCCCTCTGAGTTACATCCGGGGCGTTTTGCGGCATGTCTTTGCCGCCGGTGTAAAAGGTTGAACAAATAGGCTCTGTTTTGCTTAGATATAGAAAATAGACGCTCAATTTCCTATCGGGCATACCCTTAAATACCCCTTCGAAAACCCCGAAAGGGAGCATCGACGACTCTGACGGGAAGGCGGCGAAGCGGTGCGCCTGCGAATGGAATGCAAAGCCGCGACAGTCGCGGTCTCCGGCCTCCGCAGCCGGAGGCGGCCGTTGCCGTCGGAATTGAGAGGAAAGCGGGAATGGGATGACATCCCCCCGGGAACGGGGAATGGGGACAGCGATTGCAGAGATGAGGGATTGCCCGGGGCGGGACCGGTCACAGCTCGATCGCTGTTCCTTCGGCGCAGGCGAAGCATTCAACCGTGCCGCCCGCGCGGCTGATCTTTTCGCGGCAGAGGTCCGCCTGCCGATCGAGGTCGTCGTCCGAGCGGTCCGGATCGTGGTGAAAGAGTCCGAGTCGCGTCACACCGGCCTCCAGCGCCAGATCCACGGCATCGCCATAGGTGGAATGGCCCCAGCCGCGGGTGTACCGGTATTCTTCCTGCGTGTACTGGGCGTCGTGAAAGAGGAGATCGGCGCCGCGGCAGAAATCAACGTATTGTTTGCCTTGCCATCCGCCCGGATGCTGAACGGCCAGCTCGTTATCGGTCAGGAATATGAAGGTCTTGCCATTTTCGCTGAACCGGAAACCGTAGCCGCCGTTCGGATGGCTCAACGGGAAGGCACGAACCTCCAGGCTGCTGAGCTGACAATTGCGGTCTTCCGCATTCGGGCATTCGCAGCGGAAGCAGAACCGGGCCTTCAGGTGCTTGAATTCCACGGGGAAATAGGGAGCCTCCATCTGCCGGCTCAGATACTTGCTGAGCGCGTCCTGTGCATGGGCGCCGTTGCAGAACGTAAAGGTATATCGATCCGAATAGGCGGGCTCGAAAAAGGGGAAGCCGACCAGATGGTCCCAATGGGCGTGCGTCAGAAAGAAGCGAATCCCGGAAACGTCCGGTTCCCCGCGCAGGGCCCTGCCGAAATTGCGTATACCCGAACCGGCATCCACAATGAAGACCTGCCCATCCGCCGAGCGGATTTCCAGGCAAGTGGAATTGCCGCCGTAGCGAAGCGTCTTCGTTCCCGGCGTTGTGATGGAACCGCGGCTGCCCCAGATTTTGATTTTCACGATCCAACCCCTTTGTCCGTGGAGACCGGTTCTACAGCCGGCAGGCTTCCGGCCGGATCAGATATACCGGCACGTGCGACTGCTGCAGAATCTGCAATGCCGTGCTGCCGAGAAGCATTCTCTTCAATCCCGTGTACCCGTGCGTAGCGACAAAGATCATATCCATGCCGTGCTTCAGGGCATACGAGTTGACGGCATCGGCAAGGTAATTCGCCTCGATCGTTTCCGTCTTTGCCTGGATGCCCTCCGCGGCCAGCCGGGACTGGAGGTCTGTGAGATACTTCCCGGATACGGCAAAGAGCTTCTTCCTGAGGCCGTCGATATCAAACCGCTGCTCATAAACATCATCCCATGGAATGTCCACTTTGACAATATGCAGGAGGGTGACCTCTCCTACGGTGCCGTCTTTCACAAAGTCCTTGACGTGGGACAGCGCGCACTCCGCCATCTGCGAACCGTCAAGCGGAACCAATGCCTTGCGATGCATGTTTCCCTCCATTCTACTTCAAAAGAATATCGCTCAAAAGAAATGCCGGCCGCGACCCTTCGCGTCCTGCGACGAAATCGCACCGGCACTGAAGCCGTCCTTCATCCGTCCAGTGTCTTTACTTCCGCTCCAGCGGGTATCCCGCCGCCTTCCAGGCATCGAATCCGCCCTTGAGGGCGCTGACCTTCTTGAAACCTTCCGCCATCAGCAGCTGTGCCGCACGGGCACTCGTCGCCTCATTCGTTCAGGTGCAGTAGGTGACGATTTCCTTGCCCTTGAGGAGCGCCCGGGAACTGTCCTCCAGTTCAACGACGGAGATGCGGACAGCGCCTTTTATTTTCTCCGTACTTTCCTGATACTGTCTGTCCGTTCGCATATCGATGACGATGATGTTTTCAGCTGCATCCATCTTGGCCTTCAATTCCTGCACCGAAATCCTGGGAACATCATCCGTCGCGCGGCTTGCCGCCGGCAGGCTGCCCTGAGCAAGAAGAGCGAAAAGAGCGGGGAGGAGAAGAACTCTCCATAACCACCGTATCGTCAACATGATCGCCTCCTTCCCCGCGGGGTGTCCAACAGTCCAATTGCGTGCATTCATCCGGCAGGATAAAAAAACGAGTGGGTCGTCTTCCTCTTGTCGTTACTTCTTTTTTTCGCGGAGAAAGCAGCACTGCCATTCGGGCGTTCCGTCCGCCTCATTACGAAGCCGCATGGTCCAATCGCCCTTCGAAGCCTCGGAGGCCACGATGACGAATCCGACTCTCTTGCCCCGCACGTCGATCTTGTCTTTCGCCGCAAACTTCACGGACTGATTCTTGACAAACCAGCCGGGCCCCAGAAGGACCGTGTAGCTGCTGCTGCCGGATTTCAATTTCAACTGAACGCCGTCCTTTACACCTTTCATCTTCTCCACCGCAGTCACGGTGCCCGAGAAGTCTTCAATGGGTTCGTTTCCCTTCATCGCTTCCAGTTCTGCTGCCGGCATGTCCAACGTCCACGCGCCCGGATTTCCGCCCTCTCCGATCGTCTGTCCGCCAGGGCCGCTGCCGGCAAACGCCTGACCAAACAGCAGGCCGACCACCAGGCTGGCCCCAATCACCAAAGTCTTCACTACCGATTTCTTCATTTCGTTTTACCTCCTAAATTGATTTTCTTGGACCCACTCGTTTTTTTATCCTGCCGGTCATGACGCTCCCGGAACCCACGCTCGATTCGATTTGTTCCCTTCATCCATGATCCATCAGTCCGTTGACGCGTATCTTCTTACCTGCAGGATATGTAATCGACGCATGATTCTCAATCAGGCATAACCTGATTCGGGGTTACGAAAATCCTGAGGGCGCGCAGTCTAGCCGGACACAGCAATTAAGAGCACGGCGAATGAGGCAGCCGCACCCGCGGCGTGAGCCGCGATCAGGATGCCTGGTTGCCTTCTTCCTTTCAGGTGCAGCGCCAGAAGAATGAAGCCGCCCACGGCAACGGCGAGAAAAAGCAGGAGCGATACGTTCATCAGCACGTTGCTGCTGTTCTCAAGGACCCTGGCGATCAGGGCAACAAGCCCGGCCGCCGCGAAGATCCCGTGACCGAGGGCCAGGGGAACCGGCATTCCTTTTCCCGTCAACTTCATGGTCACGAGCGTCAGTCCGCCGACAGCGGCCGCCGCGAACAATCCGATGGGAAGATATTCCATAATCCGTCTCCTTCGAGTGCACGAAGACAATGGCGATGAGCATCCGGACACACCGGTCTCATCCTGTCCGCGCGTTTCGGAACCCAACGAGGCTGACTCCTGAGAATGGGAAGCCATCCTTTCCTGCATCACCGCCCCGGCATACAGGTGGTATCCTTGGCATCCTCCACGAGGAAATTCTTCTGGTCCGAGGGACACACCTTGATGAACTTATAAGGTATGGCGATGGGCTCTCGCCCCGTTGCTGTCGTTCGATACGTAAGAACCCAGACATAGCCTGTCGCGGTGTTCAGCAGATAGGCTTTGTCTTCACTGCCGTTCACGACTTGATATTTTGAAGGGCTCTCGGCTGCGAAGGAGGATGCGGTCCAGATAAGGACGCCCGTCAGGACGGTAAGGATCGCCAGTCCCCATCGGCAGACACCGCCGCACCGGCGCGGCGCTCCCGCGCATATTTTGTTTCCGAAGTTCATGGGATCATCTCCTCCTCCGAAGAAGAATTTTCCCGCCCCTGCGGCGGGCTGCGCTGGCTGAGGATAGTATAAGGACTGCACGCACTGCTTCCATCGGGGAAAAGCTTATATTCCCGGACGGGATACCTGATTCGGACTTTCGAATTTGGATTGCCGCCGACAGGAAAATGGCTCGCGGCGAAACGTGCGGGTTCGCGGCGCAGCCATCGTTCGCCGCAGTCCTGATCTCCGCGGCCATTTCCCGGGCCCCATATCCGGCAGGATCAAGAAATTCGGGGAGGGATTTCTCCCTCCCCGAAGCAAAGGTTTCTTCCTTCTTTTCCGCTTTGAACGAGAGTCCGATGGAGACAAGGACTCCAGGTCTCAGTAGGCCGCCACCATGATGGCCGGATCGGTCGCCGTAAGCTGGCTCCAGGTGGCGCCGTCCCACTTCCAGATACCGGTTCCGCCAAGATTCGCATACAACATCGAACCCGACGCAACCATGGCCTGCGGATTGTTCGCAGAAATCTGACTCCAGGCCGCTCCGTCCCACTTCCAGATGCCGCCGGTCCCGAAATCGCCGTACAGAACCGTGTCAGCCGCCGTTATGATCTCCGGATTGTTGGGCGTTACCTGGCTCCAGGTCGTGCCGTCCCATTTCCAGATACCGCCGGCGCCGAAATCGCCGTACAGAACCGTACCGGCCGCCGCCATCGCTTCCGGATCGCTGGACGTAATCTGAGACCAGGTTGTCCCGTCCCATTTCCAGATGCCGCCGGTTCCGAAATCGCCGTACAGAGCCGCACCGGCTGCCGCCATCGCTTCCGGATTGCTGGCCGTAATCAGGCCCCAGGTTGCGCCGTCCCAGTTCCAGATGCCGCCGGTCCCGAAATCGCCGTACAGAGCCGCACCTGAGGCGGTCATGGCTTCCGGGATATTGGCCGTAATCTGGCTCCAGGCCGTGCCATTCCACGTCCAGACGCCTGTTCCAAAAGCCGCGTATGCCACCGTGCCCGAGGCCGTCATGAGCTGAGGATCGTTGGCCGTGATCTGGCTCCACACGCCCAGATTCCACTGCGAGATGCCGGCGCCGGTATTTGCCGCATAGATCAGACTGTCCCCGTTGACGAACAGGGGCCGCATCATCTCATGGTCTTCATGCTCGATGATGTGGCAATGCCAGACATAGAGGCCGGCGATGTCGAAATTGGCCTTGATGCGCACAATCTGGCCCGGATAGGAGATCACCGTGTCCTTGTAGCCCTTTTCATTGGGCAGCGATGGATACGTCGCTCCGGTCGGGACCAGGTTCCCGAGTGCGAGGGCGCCCGGATCCAGGTCTTCGCGTTCAATCACCTGGAAACCCACCTGGTGCAGATGCACCGGATGCGCATCGGCGGTGGTATTGAAGATTTCCCAGACTTCGGTGCTGTTGAGGAGCGGGGCTTCCGTTACCGCGTCACCCCATCGCTTCGGCAGGGCGGTCACATTGCCGACGCCGTCCGTCGTCACCACGCCCAGGAGCGCCATTTGCGGCCCCATCGGTTCCGGGAGGTTGCCCGGAATCGTGGGCGCAGCCGCCGCGCAGTTGCTGAGGAAATTCGGATCGCCCGCAAAGGTGCTGAAGAGCGTTCCGACGATATGCCCGTCCACGGCGTCGATTTCGACGCAGACCTGACTCGAGGACAGTTCGTTGAGGGTTACCTGCCGGGTATTGGTCGTTGCGCCGATCGTCGGCAATGCCGGGAGAACGATGTTTTCCGGCAGCAGGGTGGTCGCATCGCCCGGTTGTGTCAGGGTATTGTTGACGACAAAATCCATGACCTGCCCGCTGGTGAGGGCATCCGCAACGTCGCCGGGAAGAAACGGCGCCGCCGGGAAACCGCCGAAAGGCGCATCGGGCGCGGTGTTAATCATGCGGAGTCGCGTCCCATTTCCAATGCCGCTGAAGTCGACGATCACGTCGCCGCGCTCTGCGGGCATCAGCAGCAGCGCCTGGCGGGGGTCGGCGGCCGCCACGGCCGCGGGAACCGTGCCGTCGCCGGGAAGGGTCGTGACAAAGCCCGTCACGATCTTCACGACCTTGGGCAGGAATCCCTGATCGCCGCCGAGTTGGTAGATCGGAATCTCGGCGCCGAGGACGTCATCGGCGTTTCCGGGGATGCCGTCGGGATCGCTGCTCACCACGAAAATCGAGAGGTTCAACGTCCGCGAGTTGCAGCCGTTCAGAAGCCTCAGGCGGTAGCGCGCCGGGGCCACGTCGAATTTCGGCCAGGTGGTCCCGTTGACCACCATCGTGTTGAAGAAGGCCTCGGGGTTCCAAATTCCGTGCATATCCGAAGGGCCCGCGGGCGTCCCGGTTCCCCCGATGAAGGGGCCGGTGAAACCGTCGAAGAAGGTGCGGTCCTGCGGATAGAAGAGGTTGCCATCGGTGTTGAACGATCGGTCCTGAATCGCAATCGGGACATCCCGGATAGCCGCGCGGACCGTTGCGTTGAAGTTCGGATCGCCGCCCGCAAGGGTCGGCGCCGGCCCGGGCAGGATGCCAGCGGCCGTGTCGTGCGAACCGCCGCGGATGAGCCAGAAACCGGCCGGCCCGGCATAGACGTTCAGCCGGGTCATGCCGAGGGCATGGTCATGGTACCAGATGGTTGCCGCGGGCTGGGTGTTTTCATAGCTGAAATACGCGGACCCGGGGACGGTATTGGTGTTGTCCGCCTGGCCGTAGTTCGACCCGCGCATCGCGTAGCCCGTGGGGATGTTGTTGGCGGCCGGGAGCCACCACGCCTCGGGATAGCCGTCGCTGTGCGGCTGGACGTGGGCGCCGTGGACATGGGTCACGATCGGCACCGGTCCGGTATAGGGCGTGGGGACCGTCGACTCGCAGTCGGTGCGGTTCGGATCGCCCATGGCGCAGTTGGAATTGGGCGGGTTGGCCCAATGCAGTGTCTGATCGACGGGGAACAGCTGCGGCAGATAATTTCCGCTTGCGTCGACCAGGTCATTGATCCAGCGTACGGTGGTTGCGGTGTTTGAAGTGTTCTCCACGGTGAAGGCCGGGTAGTTGAAGGTCGAGTTCTGTGCCGGCGCAACACCCACGGCCCCGCCGATTCCCGAAGAGTCGGGGACGGGATCCTCCGCGCGGCCGTAACTCCAGACCGTCGTTGCGGGGAACGGCCCCACAGTGGCGCCTCCTCCCGCGGGACTTGGGAAGGACGATCCCCAGATGCCGCCCGGAAGGATCTGCTGCTTGAACTGGCGGACGGCGATGTCGTAATCCGCGGCCGGCGCCGGAGAAGCCGTACTCTTCGGCATCTGCGGCGGTATCACCAGCGGTGTCACGTACTTGGGAATGGTCGTCGGGTCCAGTGTTCCGCCCGGGACATAGGTCTGGGCGAATGCCGGACCGCCGGTAAAGCACACGATAACTCCGATACAGGCCAGGCTCACAACCCTGACCCACCTCAGCCGCCACGGCCCTGACTTATTTCTCTTCATTTTTCATTTCCTCCGTTTTCACGAAAGGCGTGACGGCGACAAAGCCTTCCCGCCTGCTCTGAGGCTCCTCGATCACTTGCCGGGCTGAACGGAAACCAGTTCCAGTTCATAAACAAGGACACCTGCATTTTCCAGCGCCTCCCCCCGCGAGCCCAGCGCGGGCCCCGGAGGAAGGACAACCTGCCAGACCGCCCCCTCTTTCATCAGGAGCAGCACTTCTTTGAGACCGGGAAGGGCCTTCTTCAGGGGATAGGTCCTCGGCGCGGCATCGGGATATCCGGTGGCGATCTCCTGACCGTCGATCCGGCCGACGCGATACTTGATGGTCACGTCGTCCTTCATGGTGGGCTGCTTGCCGGCGCCGTCCTTGATCACCTTGTACTGAACCCCGTCCGGCAGGACGACGACGCCTTCCTTTTTCGCGTTCGCGGCCAGGAAGGACTCCTCGACCTGTTTGGCCGTCACGCGCTGATCGGCCATGAGCTTCTTCTTCAGGTTTGAAAGAACCGCATTCATCTGCGCCGGGGGAATCCTGGGGGCGGTATTGTTTGCGGCGTCCAGCACGCCCTGCGTCAGCATCGCGGCATCGATTTTCCAGCCCTGCCGCCGGAAGTCGCCGCCGACCTGATAGCCGATGCTGTAGCTGATCTTCTCTGCGTCCGTGGCCGGTTTCGCCTCCTCCGCCGCCGTACAGATTCCCGCAATCAGCACAATCCCCAGAATCCCGAGACACCCCGTCAACAGCTTTCTCATGCGTTCCTCCCTATGCCTGTTTTCGTGACGCGCAAATGCCGGCCGCCCTTCCTGAAAAACGGTCGTCCAGTGCGCCCTGCCGGACGTCTGGCCTCGGCTGTAAGATAGCCTGACGTCGTCGCCTCCACCATCGGGGGCAAGCTCAAATCCGCCCGTCGAATAGATGATTTGGAATTTCCGATACGGATATGTGCCGATTCCGAAACGGATGATCGGCCTGTCCGAAATCCGGGAAAAACTGCGGCGGCCGCGCTTTCGGAGCATTCCTGCCCGGCTCGCCGCGGCCGTTCAGCATTTCCCCGATGGAGAATTAAGAGAATTGCCCCCCCCGATCGCGTCATCGCCCGATGGAGAAGAAGACCGAATAGTGCAAGAAATTTCTTAACTGCGGGAAGGCTGCCGGACGGCGGATGCGGAAGAGAAAACCCGACGGTCCCGCGGAAGACGGATCGCTCGCGCCTGGAAGGGCGCGCCGCATCATGGATATCTCGGAAATCCGGGTGCGGAAAAAACGAAGGGGACGGGAACATGAGTCAGGCCGTACCGGTTATCCAGATGGAGCAACTCCCCAAGGTCCCCATCGTGGTCGACGGTCTATCGTCCCGATTCATTCGCGAGAAACGCTTCATTCCCCTGGAAATCAAGAACAACCTGCTCAGGGTCCTCATGGCCGACCCCGGGGACCGGGAGGTGATCGATTCCCTTGCGGTCGCCCTGAGCGCGGACGTGGAGGTGTACTCCGGCGACGGGAAAATGATCGATGATTACATCTCCCGATACTACGGACAGGAAGCCCAGGACATCAATAAGATCATCGAAAACATCGACAGCAACGAATTCGAATTTGTCGACGACGAAGGAGAGGATGTCGGGCATCTCAAGAACCTGGCGTCGGAAGCGCCGATCATCAAGCTCGTCAACCTTCTCATCTCCAGGGCGCTGGAGAGCCGGGCCAGCGATATCCATATCGAACCCTTCGAGGACAGCCTGAAAATCCGCTACCGCATCGACGGCGTGCTTCACCACGTGGAAACGGCGCCGAAGAAGCTCCTCCCGGCCATCATTTCCAGGGTCAAGATCATGGCGAAGCTGAACATCGCCGAAAGGCGGCTTCCCCAGGACGGCCGCATCCGGATCAAGGTCGGCCGGAAGGAGATCGACCTCCGCGTTTCGACCATTCCCGTGCTTTATGGAGAATCCGTCGTCATGAGAATCCTCGACAAGGAGGGCATCGATATTCATCTCGGCCACCTCGGGTTCTCGGACGATACGCTCTCGCAATTCCACAAACTCATTTCGAAGCCCAACGGCATCATCCTTGTTACCGGCCCCACCGGGAGCGGGAAGACGACCACCCTTTACGGCACCCTGGACGAGATCAATTCGCCGGACCGGAAAATCATCACCGTCGAGGACCCGGTGGAATATCAGCTCAAAGGCGTCAACCAGATCCAGGTGAAGCCCGCCATCGGCCTCAACTTTGCCAACACCCTCCGCCATATCGTCCGGCAGGACCCCGATGTCATCATGATCGGCGAGATCCGCGACCTGGAAACGGCGGAGATTGCCGTTCAGTCGGCTCTGACCGGTCATCTGGTTTTTTCCACGCTTCACACGAACGATGCCCCCAGCGCCGTCACGCGCCTCCTGGATCTCGGCGTGGAACGCTTTCTCCTGTCTTCGACGATTCGCGGAATCATGGCGCAGCGGCTCGTGAGGGTCATCTGCCCGAACTGCCGGGAACGGGACACCTCCGCGGTCAACCGGGAGGAACTGGCCATCTTCGGTTTCGACGCGGACGTCGATCTCTATCGGGGCCGGGGATGTGAGGCGTGCACCTTCACGGGCTACTACGGAAGAAAGGGCCTCTTCGAATTGCTGGTGGTCGATGACGACATCCGCAAATTGATTCTCCGGAACGCGGATGCAAACGAGCTCCGCCAGACGGCGAGGAAACTCGGGATGAGAACCCTTCTTGAGGACGGCGCGGAAAAGGTTCGAAGGGGCATGACAACCCTGCATGAGGTGTTCCGGGTGACCCAGGAGGCCTAGATGCCCATCTTTGCATACCGGTCGACAAGCCTGGCGGGAGAGGTTTCCGAAGGGGTCATCGAGGCGGCCGATTCGAGGACCGCCGTCGAGAGGCTCAGGAATATGGGGCTGATCCCGCTCGCGATCACCTCTCCGTCGGATCGCGTCTTCGGGTCGCGGATACGTTTTCACGCCTCGAAAAGGGATCTGATGACGTTTACGGCGGAACTCTCCACGCTGCTGGGGGCGGGGCTGCCCCTTGATCGAAGTCTTCACATCATTTCCGAAATATCGGATCACCGGGGAATGAGGGAGATGGTCGAGGCCCTTCTCAAGTCCATCCGGGAAGGGATGTCCTTTTCCGACGCCCTCCAGAAACATCCCGACATCTTCCCCAGGCTGTACGTCAACATGATCCGGGCCGGCGAGGCCGGCGGCGTGCTGGATGCGGTACTGGAAAGGCTCAACGAGTTTCTCGAATCGTCAAAGGAACTCCGAGATCATGTCGTTTCGGCGATGATCTATCCGACGATCCTCGCCTTTACGGGCGGAATATCCATCATCCTGCTCCTGACCTTCGTCCTGCCGAGGTTTTCCGTCATTTTCTCCGAACTCGGGACTGCGCTCCCTGCGTCGACGCAGATTCTCCTCACGGCAAGCGGGATCCTCAAATCCTACGGTTGGCTCTTCCTGATTGCCCTGATTGCGGCGGGATTCCTGTTCAGGAATATGCTCGCGTCCGAGCGGGGACGTTACCGTTGGGATGCCCTGAAACTCCTCCTGATGGATGATGTGATCAGGAAACTGGAGACGGCGAGATTCTGCAGGACCCTGGGAACCCTTCTCGGCAGCGGGGTCTCCCTTCTGCAGGCCCTGAACAATGCCAAGGATGTCATCGGCAACAGGGTCATCGCCCGGAATGTCGAGGCTCTTTCGAAAGGGGCCAAGGAGGGACGCGGTATCTCCGATCCTCTTTCGAAGGCGGGAGTCTTTCCGCCGATGGCGCTCTCCATGATTGCCGTGGGCGAAGAGACGGGACAGCTCGACGCCATGCTGATGAAAGTCGCCGTGATCTATGAAAAGAGCCTCAAGCAGGCGGTCAAGAGGTTCATGGCCCTCCTGGAGCCGGTCCTGATCCTGGTGATGGGGCTGATCATCGGGTTTATCGTGATTTCGATGCTGCTGGCGATCTTCAGCATTTCCGATATCCCGCTTTGAAGATGAGGCGTGACGATTTTTTCGCCGGGAAGGGACCGTCTATGAACATGGGGAAAAAGGGATTCACTCTCCTGGAGACGATCATCGTCCTTTCGCTCGTCACCCTGATCCTGGGACTATCGACGGTCTTCTTCGCGGGGTTCCTCCCCTCGGCTCGACTTCACGCGACGGGAAGGGAAATCGCGGCGACGATCCGCCACGCGCGGTACATTTCCCGTACGGCCATGGAAATCCGGACAGTGATCATCGATCTGGACAGGAGGAGCTTCGGGATCGAGGGGCAACCGGCAAGAAGCATCCCCCCGGGGACCGTGATACGGATTGTCGATCCTCACTCCGGCGAGATCCGGCAGGGAGAGTATCCCATCGTTCTCCAGCCCGCCGGAAGCATGACGGGAGCGACGATCCTCCTGTCCGGAGGGAGGAAGGCAATGCGGATCGAGATGGATCCGGTGACGGGCGCCGTCCTGACGAGAGATTAAATCCCTGACCTCTCCTCAGACAATGGATGAGGAACTTTGAGGGAAAGATCGGTGCAGGATGAGGAATAACCTGATTTCGGCGGTTGATGGATGCTGTTATATTGTAACAAAATGCATGGCCGGATCTTCCGGGCGTTTCCGTTGCCGATCCGTTCCGACGGATTCCGCGCCGGCGGCGTATCCGGGACCGACCGGAGAGGCGCAGTTGTGCGGTCTGTGGGGATGATACAAAATGGAAATTCGAGTTCTCCTTGCCGATGATCACAATATCTTTCGGGACGGTCTTCGCACCCTGATCGAGAAGGAAGCGGGGATGGAAGTGGTCGCCGAAGCGGAAAACGGCAGAAAAGCAATTGCGCTTGCGGAAAAACTGGCTCCCAATGTCATCATCATGGACGTCTCCATGCCGGATATGAACGGGATCGAAGCGACGAGAAAGATCGTCGGCGGGATTCCCGACGTCAAGGTCATTGCCCTGTCCATGCATTCGGACCGGCGGTTCGTGCTCGGCATGCTGGAAGCCGGCGCATCGGGTTACCTGCTGAAGGATTGCGCCTTCGGCGAACTCGCCGGGGCGATTCGCCAGGTCATGACGGGCAATACCTACCTGAGCCCCAAGATCGCGGACGTCGTCGTGAAGGGATATCTCCACAAGATGACCGAGTCCTCTCCCACCGCCGTGGATCTGATGACGTCAAGGGAGCGCGAGATCCTGCAACTCCTCGCCGAGGGCTTGACGGCGAAGGAAATTGCCGCCCATGTATACCTGAGCATCAAGACCGTCGAAACCCATCGGCGGAACATCATGCAGAAGCTGAACATGCGAAGCGTCGCCGAATTGACGAAATACGCCATCCGGGAAGGCCTGGTCGCCTTGGACGACTGACGCCGGGCACTCCGCCCGAGAACCCCGGCCGTTCCTGCCGCAGGGGCCATCCTTTTTCAGATCAACCTCACGATTCCTTCCGATCCGCCTTTCTCCATTTCAGAGAGGCAAGTACAAAAAAGTGGACAATCGGTGCCGGATGCGGTAGGGTTTTTTCGCTTTTTATCGAGTCTTCCCAAGGAGACGAAGCTATGACCCGCGCAAAGAAACTTGGCGGAAAAGTCCTCACGTATGTCATGCTCGCGGCCTTCGGCGCTCTGGTGCTGTATGGTTGCGCCCCCCTCGTCGTCGGAGGCGCGGCACTGGGCACCGGCTCGGGAACCTATGTGTACATCAACGGCGAATTGAAGACCGATTATTACTACTCCTTCGACAAGGTCTGGGCGGCTTGCGAAAGAGCCGTGGCGGACATGAAAGGCATTGAAGTCGAACCCTACAAGGAGATCGGCCGCGGCACGATCACCTCCGTCGTGGATGAAAAGAAAGTGCATATCAGCGTCAACTACAAGGCCAAGAATGTGACGACGGTGGCCATTCGGGTCGGACTGATCGGCGACAAGCTGTCATCCCAGCTGATTCACGACAAGATCAGCGACCGTATCGCAAAGAACTAGCGCGCCCGGACAGCTCGTGTTTCACCGAATGCATTTCGGTTTCGCCGGCCCTGTCCCGGGAATCTTGTAAAAAATCATGAAAACAAAACTGATCGCCGGTCTTCTCCTCGGCGGCATCCTGGTTTACCTCTCCGTTCGGGGGATCGATTTCCAGGATGTGGCGAAAAATCTCCGGGGTATCGACGGCGGCTATCTTCTGCCCGCCCTGATCCTCATGGTTGCGATGCAGTGGCTCCGTTCCGTGCGGTGGGGCATTTTGTTGAGCCCGCTGGAAAAGGTCAACCAGCTTTCCCTTTTTTCGGTCTCCAACGTCGGCTTTCTCGCCATCATGGCGATTCCGGCGCGGCTCGGCGAGCTTGCCCGCCCCTATCTCATCACCCAGCACAGTCGGATTGCCATGAGTTCCGCCCTGGGAACGATCGTCGTGGAACGCATCCTGGACGTTCTGACGGTCCTCCTCATGGCCCTCTTCGTCCTCGTCTTCACCCCCGCACCGCCCTGGATGAGCAGGGCAAGCGGGTTGTTGCTGTTCGCAACGGCAGCGGTGACCCTGCTCCTGATCCTCATGATCCTGTGGCGAGGGGCTCTGGAAAGGAAGGCGAAAATCCTGGCGGGGCGTCTCCCGGAGAAATACGCCTCCGGGGCGCTTCGGCTTCTGCATCACTTCATCGACGGATTTCAAGCGATGGCCGACAGAAAGACCATCCTGTATGCCTCCGGGCTCTCCCTGGCCATCTGGCTCGTCGACGTGCTGATCATCTACCTGATGTTTCTGTCTTTCCATTACCAGCTGCCGGTGAGCGCCGCCTTCGTGGTCATGATCATCCTCATTGTCGGCATCGCCATTCCCGCGGCGCCGGGCTTTGTGGGCAACTGGCATTATTTCTGCGTTTTGGCGCTTACCCTCTACGGAATTTCCAAACCCGACGCATTGAGCTTCGCCATCGTCTACCACTTTCTTTCCCTGGTCATCATCATCGTTCTCGGCGTGGCGTGTCTCCCCTTTCACCGGTTCACACTCGCGGATTTGCGGCGGCAGATGACGCAGACGCGCTGATCGGCTACGGCAGGGGATCCTCCTTCACTTCAATGCCGTAACTCTTGATCTTCCGATGCAAATTGCTCCTCTCGAGGCCGATGGCCTCCGCCGTCCTGGATATATTCCCGCTGAATTCCTTAAGTTTTTTGATAAGAAACTGCCGTTCGAAGTCCATCTTGGCCTCGCGATAAGAATCGGAGGAAAGCGGGACGCAGGGTTCTTCCAGGATTTTGTCCATCATCCCCATGCCCAGAACGGGGATATCCTTGGCCGTAATGACGTCGGACGGCGTCATGATGACCAGCCGCTCGATGATGTTCTTCAGTTCCCGGACGTTTCCCGGCCAGCTGTGCCGCAACAGGACGGCGATCGCATCGTCTGACAGGCGTTTGGGCGCCTCCCCGTCCTTGGCAGCAAGATCCCGCAGGAAACATTCGACGAGGGCCGGGATGTCTTCTTTCCGGTCGCGCAACGGCGGGATATTCAGGGGAATGACGTTGAGACGATAGAACAGGTCCTGCCGAAACCGCCCCGCTTCCATCTCCGTTTCCAGATCCTTGTTGGTCGCGGCCAGCACCCGGACATCCGTCGTGATGAATGTATTGCCGCCGACCCGTTCAAATTTCTTCTCCTGGAGGATCCGGAGGATTTTCGCCTGCGCCTTGAGGCTCATGTCGGCGACTTCGTCAAGGAAGATCGTCCCTTCATGGGCAAGATCGAACTTCCCCCTTTTCTTCGCGGTGGCGCCGGTAAAAGCCCCCTTCTCGTGGCCGAACAGCTCGCTTTCGATCAGTTCTTCCGGGATCGCCGCGCAATTGACCTCGACAAACGACTTCTCGGCGCGCTTGCTTCGTCGATGAAGGGAGCGGGCCACCAGTTCTTTCCCGGTTCCGTTCTCGCCCATAATCAGAATCCAGGCATTGGTCTGGGCAACCAGCGCGATGACCTCCTTGAGTTCGACGATGGCCGGACTGTTTCCGGTCAGTTCGTATTCGTTGTGAATCTTCTCCCGCAGGAGGACGTTCTCCTCCTCCAGGCGGATCATGTCGAGGGCATGATTGGCGACCAGGATGACGTTCTCCAGAGAGAGGGGCTTCTCGATAAAATCGAAGGCGCCCAGCTTGGTCGCCTTGACGGCGGTTTCGATGGTCCCGTGCCCGGAGATCATGACGACGCGGATCTGGGGATAATTGGAGCGGATGACCTTGAGCACCTCGATGCCATCCATACCCGGAAGCCAGATGTCCAGGAGAACGAGATTGGGAAGTTCTTCCTCGATGATCTTCAGGGCATCCTCGCCGCTGCCGGCCGTCAGGACCTCGTAGCCTTCATCGGCCAGGATGCCGCCCAGGGTATGACGAATGCTTTCCTCATCGTCCACAATCAGTATCGACTTTCGCATGCGCTCTCTCTTTCCTTATGTTGTGGCCTCCGGCACCGGGAGTTCAAAGGAAACCACGGTTCCGGAAGGTTCATTGTCTCTCACGCTGACGACCCCGCGATGATCGGAAATGATCGAACGGACGATGGCCAGCCCCAGGCCCGTTCCCGTTCCTTTTGTGGAAAAATAGGGTTCAAAAACCCTGGTCTTGTAGGCGGGCGGGACGCCGCAGCCGTTGTCGGCGATCTCTACCTTGACCCGCCGCTGCTCGTTTTCCAGAGACGTCTTGATCTCAATGCGGCCTTCGTTTTTGTCCATCGCGGCAACGGCGTTGTCCAGCAGATTGACCATGACGCGCCGGATCTGCTCCGGATCAAGATTCAGCCTCGGGATGCCCGTGCCCTGCTCGAAGACAAAATGGATGTCCTTGTGCGCATCCTGGAAAAGCGAGACGGAATCGCTGATGGTTTCATTCAGATCATGAAGCGCAAGTTTTGTGACGGGCATGCGCGAATAGCGCGAAAATTCGTTCACCAGCCTCTTCAGCACGTCCACCTGCTTGATGATCGTCTGCGTACACTCCTCGAAGACCATGCCCTCTTCGCCCAGCGTCTGACCGTATTTCTTTTGCAGCCGCTGCGCCGACAGCTGGATCGGCGTCAGGGGATTCTTGATCTCGTGGGCCATCCGGCGCGCCACCTCCCGCCATGCGGCCGCGCGTTCGGCCATCTGCAGCTGCGTCAGATCCTCGAAGACGATCACCATGCCCATGTCGTTTCCCTCTTCGTCCTTCAGGACCGTGATCGCCGTGAGCAGGGTGAGCGCCCTGTCTTTCAGCATCAGCTCAAGCTGCTTTTCCACGTAGCTTTCGCCGCTCTCCTTCATCTGCTGAAGAAGTTCCCGGACAAGTTGATTGTGTTCCGGAATGAGCACCTCGTCGTACCGGCGGTTGAGAACTTTCTCGGTCTTGATGGAAAGCAGCCGCTCGACGGCCTGGTTGATCGTGACGATGACCCCGTCCCGATCGACGGAAACAACTCCCGCGGAGACATTGCGGAGGACCGTTTCCGTGTACTTCCGGCGTTGTTCCAGGTCGACGTTGGCCTGCTCCAGTTCCGACTTGCTTCGCTTGAGATCTTTCATCATCGAGTTGAAGGAATCGACGAGCACGCCGATCTCATCGTCCGCCACGACTTCGATGCGCTGGTTCAGGTCGCCCTGCGCGATCTTCTTCGTGGCCTCCGCAAGATCCTGGATGGGCCCGGTGATTCCCTTGGCGAGGAAAAGGCCGAACCACGTCGCCGAAAAGATGATCAGCAGCGTAACGATGAACAGGGTGATGATGAAGCTCATCTTGACCGGGTTCTTGAACAGATTGAGCTGGCGGTACTGTTCCGACGTGCGGGAGATCACCTGGACATCGTCGACGTAGGATTGCGGAACATAATAGCTGACGATGACGGCGCCGACGACCGTCTGCGGCGTCACGACCGAATAAATCGGGGCCATGCCGCTGATCAGATCGCCCGACTTCACCTGCTGCACTGCGGAAACCTCTTTGCCGATGAAAAGATCTTCGATCATCTTCGGCGATAGATTGACGTGGAGATTTTCCGGGATGCCGGGATTGCCGGCGAACATCTTTTCCTTGCGGTTGTCGATGTAAATCTCGAGGGCCCCCAGGTGAAAACTCTTCTGGCGCTGTTCGATGAGCGCCTTGAGATAATCCCTTTTTTCCTTCTCATAGAGGCGGTTTCGCGTTACCTCGGAGCTGATCTGTCTCGCGAAATCTTTCGCGCTGATCCCCGTCTGCTGATAATGATTCTGAGCGAGTTCCAGCGTTTTGTTCAGGGCCTGGCCGATGCGGATGCTGAACCAGTTGTCAATGCTGTACGACAGAAAATTGATCGACACGAGGAACAGAAGCACAGTGGGGATCAGGGACAGGCCGACGAAGGCGACGACCAGCTTCGTCCGGAGCTTGGAGCCGATGACGCCGCGCCGGCGCTCGAAGATGAGCTTGACGACGTTGCGAACAATGAGAAAAACGAGCAGGATGATCAGGATGATGTTGATATTGATCATCCCGAAGATGAGGACGTTGCTGGAAAGGGACAGCGCATCATCCCGCTGGAAGAGATGGCTTTCGACCAGAGACAGGACGACGATGACCAGCATCGCCAAGAAGATGATGATCCTTTCCCTCTTTCTTCTCCTGGCTTCTCGAGGATCGAGTTCGGGCCGCGGGCCGTCTTTCTTCCTGAATGTCTTCATTCCCGTTTCACATCCGCAATCGGGCGGGATGGTCGCGCCTTCTTGATGTCGTGTCTCTGCGGCCGGCCCATGGCATTCCTGCGCCGCCGCTCAATAGATAAAACCCTGCCTGTACCAGTCGGTTTCAAAATCCCACAGAGAGACAAAGAAGAACAGGTACTCCATCGAGAATGGCAGCTTGACTCTTTCAAGTCTTGCCTTGATCAGGATGTAGTAGGTCTTGTTCTTCACCAGGCCTTTCATCGGCGCAACAGCAATGCCATTGAGGTCGACCATGGCGCGCATGGCGCCGGCAAGATCCGGGAACTCGGCTGATCCCTTGCTGCCGGCGGAAGAAACAAAGAAAAGCTTCTTCACGTTGTCGTACTTGACCGTATGGTGAACAACGGTGCGGGAAACCGTCTTGTCCATCCAGTAGGATCTCTCCTGATACAAGTCGATGAAATACGTAAAGGTCGTGGGAACACCGGCCATGATGGCCTCCTCGATTTCTCGAGTCAGATAGTTCACCACCTTCGCATACACCAGAACGTGATCCCGATTGTTCGTGATCAATACATCCGAAATTCTGGCTTCCTTTGCGTAACCCGCCGCTTCGAATGACAGGCAGAGAAAAATAGACGCAAGGATGGTAAGGATCAGCCTGGAACAGGGCATTCGAACCCTCTCCCGCCAAACCAATCCGCTGACAGCCTCCTTCAGGATGGTTTTGAATCTCTCCGGAGCAGGCTCCGGAGAAGCTTCGATCCCCGGGGGAAATGTTTGATTCTTCATCCGTTCCCTTGCCCAGCGCAGCGGGGCTGCGCTCGCTATTGGATTGACGATTCTCCCCAAAAAAAACCGGAGAATCGCGATCCCCAGGGATGGAGATCAGTTCTTCATTCGCTCCCTTGCCCCGCACAGCGGGGCTGCGCTCGCTATTGGATTGACGATTCTCCCCAAAAAAAACCGGAGAATCGCGATCCCCAGGGACGGAGATCAGTTCTTCATTCGCTCCCTTGCCCCGCACAGCGGGGCTGCGCTCGCTATTGGATTCAAGTCTTCAATTTTCCGGCTGTTTTCCAGATAGCAGGAGATGGTAAGAAAGTAGCGGGTAAAAAGCAAGCGTTAATTCTGCGGGGGGATAAAGACGTCCGCCTGCCGGTAGGCAGGCGCAATACCTGACGGATTCAGATTGCCCGGATCGCATCCAGAATGCGGAAACCCTGGCGCTTCAGAGATGACTTGCGCCCTCCGCCTCCGGCCTGGTCCAGACTGTCAACAAGAGTCCAGTTTTCGCTATTGCTGAGGAGCTCGCGGAGCAGTCTGTTGTTGAGTCTGTGCCCGGACTTGCAGGCAACGAAGTGCCCGGCGATCGGCATTCCCAGGAGAGATAGATCACCGATCGCATCGAGAATCTTGTGCTTTACGAATTCGTCGTGAAACCGCAACCCTTCCTTATTGATAATGGTTCTTTCGTCAAGCACTACGGCATTCTTCAACGACCCTCCGAGGGCAAGACCCTTGGCCTGGAGGTATTCGACATCCTTCAAGAATCCGAAAGTCCGTGCCGGAGCGATTTCCCTTTCGTACTGGCCATCGGAAAAAGTCATTTCATAGGACTGCTGACCGATCAGCGGATGAGGGAAATCGATCTTGTAGGTGATCTTGAATTCTGCTGCCGGCAGCAGGCTGGCCGTTCCGGCCTGATCGGACACGGAAACCTCCCTCTTCACGACCAAGGTCTTCTTCCCATTACCCTGAACAACCGTTCCGGCTTCTTTCAAAAGATTCACAAAGGGCAGGGCGCTTCCGTCCATGATGGGGATTTCCGGGGCATCCACTTCGATAACGGCATTGTCGATGCCCATCCCGCAGAGGGCCGACATCAGGTGCTCGATTGTGGAAACGGCCGTTCCGTTGTTTCCGATCGTGGTGGCCAATGTCGTATCGCTGACATTGTCCCAATGCGCCTTAATAAGGTTCTTGCCGTTCACGTCGCGTCGGACAAAGACAATCCCCTCATTCATATCGGCCGGCCGAATGGTCATGCCGACCTTTCTTCCTGAATGCAGGCCGATGCTTCTGCAGCTGATTTCGCGCCTGACCGTTCTTTGCATATTCATAGACTGATCTTCCGATAATTTGCAGATTCCGGGGCGGATATCGCCCCTGGAACCCTGTTTAGCAACATGCATACCATGAAACGGAGAATATTGATATCCGCAACAAATTACATATCCAGTTGATACGAAATGGAATTTTCCTGACGAATCCCGCCGTCCCCGACGGCGATACCCTTCTTGACGGCCGTTTCATGTGGTGGTTTCGACACAATCAACGGAGAATTATGCGTCATGGTAACCCACCGGGACTGGATCTCCTTATCCCTGGCGAAGCCTTGATGACGGGAGCGGGTGGACCAGGAGCCGGTCACCGGCCTTTTCTCCCGTAGAAACGCTCCTTTTCGCTGTAGATGCAGCCGCAGTACTGCTGGCGGTACATCCCGAGTTCCTTCGACAGGTCGACGCCTTCTTTCCAGCCGATCCGATAATCGCCGTAGTGAAATTCGACGCCCGTTTCCTTCGCGACCTCTCTTCCAATCTCCGTCACCAGGTCGTGTTTCTGGTAAATGCCGTACAGGAGCGTGGTCGTAAAATATTGGAATCCCTCTTGCCTGGCGATGTTCGCAGTCTTCCGCAGCCTGCTCTCGTAGCAGTACCGGCACCGCTCGTTCACGCGCGGGGCCACATTGCCCAGAAATTCCTCGAGCGGATATTCCTCATCAAATCGGACGTCCAGAGATTCGGCGGCTGCATAGGCCCGGAGAGTGTCCAGCCGGCGGCGGTATTCCAGATAGGGGTGAATGTTCGGGTTGAAAAACAGGCCTTGAACGGCAAACCCCTCGCCGCGCAGAACCTTCAGTGGAAAAATCGTGCAGGGCCCGCAGCAGATATGGAGAAGCATTTTCACGGGAAAATCCAGCTCAAAAAAGTTCTTTCTGATTCGATGACGACCACGGCCTGCCGAAGTGGAGATAAGCCGTTTTTGACGCAATCCGCCCGCGCGCCGTCCTCACCAGATAGCCCTCCTGAATCAGGTAAGGCTCGTAGACGTCCTCGAGCGTGGTCCTTTCCTCCCCGATCGCAGCGGCGAGATTTTCGATGCCGACGGGGCCTCCATTGAATTTGTCGATAATCGTCAGAAGGATGGTGCGGTCCATGTGGTCGAATCCGCAAGAATCCACTTCGAGCATCGTGAGGGCGTCCACTGCCACCTTGCCGTCAATAAATCCTTTTGCCCTGACCTGCGCATAATCCCGGACCCTTCGCAAAAGCCGGTTGGCAATCCTGGGGGTCCCCCGGGATCGTCCCGCCATTTCCTCGGCGCCCGCGTCATCAATCGGGATGGACAGAATCTGGGCGGCCCGCTTGATGATGATCGCCAATTCGGCCGGCGTGTAGAATTCGAATCGGAACGTCATCCCGAATCGATCCCGCAGGGGTGACGTCAGGAGTCCCGCCCGCGTTGTGGCGCCGATGAGCGTGAACTTCGGTATCTCCAGCTTCATGGACCGGGCGGAAGGCCCCTGGCCGATGAGGATATCGATAT
>DIWJ01000066.1 GCA_002428445.1 Syntrophaceae bacterium UBA6109 | reverse complement strand
GTCATTATTGCACGCCGATTCACACGCAGCTTCGCCAGTAATAGATCCCTCCATATCTCCCTGCTCTGTGCGCCCATGTGGATGAGTCAGCTGAATAAGGGCGATGCCTCTCAAGCAGCTTCCAGGAAAGATCTCCGAAAAGATGTATCCTCACCGCTGGGTATTTCTCTTTGGCCTTTTGGAGTAATTCCTCTTTTGTGCGGGCTGAGCTGCTGGAGCCTAATGCAATGTAGTCGTGATTCAACCCAACGTAAGTCTCAAACTCCCCCAAGGGATCCTGTTTGTCATGGATCACCGGAATAGGTGCTCTCCGATTGCTTGGCAAACCTTCTTCAAGACAAAGTTGATTCCGCAGATTGTGTGCAGGGGAATCGAAACAGTCATCGAGGTTAAAGCAGGCATCAAATTTGTGGCCGTAACACCTCAGGTATGCCCGGTAATCATGAACATCGACATTTGAGCGCCCCGTATGAGCGCTGTAGGCTCCCGAATCAAGATAAAGCAGGTTGATTTGATTTCTGTAACGATCCGTCAATTTCGATGCATTTCTTTTTATGTTGTTATAGGCAACCATGATGTTCAGGCGTATCCCTGTTTTGTCATAGAATATCGGTACGATGTCCGCATCTCCGATGGCATGAAAAATAAGCATGGTGAATCTCCTTTCCAACCTTTTGTCCCTCCCCCCTTGAGTGGGGAGAGGGACTTGGGTTTCCTGATGTTACGCTTGTGCTGAATCCTGCGGGCTAACTGTCGGAGTGTCGTCTGTAACTTCGTCAACGACAATTCGCTCCAGCAGCCGGTTGATGAACGACTGCACAGATCTCAGTGAATTCACATCGATCAACTCGCGCTGCTGCTCGATCCAGAAGTCATCTTCCAGATTGTGCGGTCCGTACATGTGGAGGAAATCTGCGAAAATCTTGTTCAGGGTCACACTTGGCCCCGGCATATAAGGACGGTCCTCCGGGTAGGTGAGGCCAGCTTGGACATACTGATCAAACAAACTCATACGTTCAGATTCATCTTGTTTGCTCAGCCATTCACGAAGATCCTCAGCGGTCTTGACGGAAATCGCCTCTTTGTTGAACCCGGCAATCAGAAGGGCCTGTTCGAAATTTACGAATCGAAGCCCCTCATTTTTCAGCCGGTGCATGGTGATGACAGCATCGATGTGCCGCTTCAGTCCTTCGCCTCCTTCATCATCTGCAGTGTCAGGCAATGGATGTTCCTCAAAAAGAGCCTCACATTCCCTGCGCTTTTCCACTTTCCGGATATGGTCCAGGGCCAAAAGCCTGTTCTTGCCGAGAGATGCGTATCTTTTGGCGAAGTCGCCCATATCTGCCAGTTGTTTTGCCTGCTGGAAGTACCGGATGTGCTTGTCTTCGAAATTGTCTTTGATCCATTGGGCGTACCCGCTCCTCTTCTTGAAAGTCTTTTCGATTTCGTTGAGGATTTTCCCCATGTTGATTTGGAATTTCACGCTGAACAAATCGGTATGGACCATCAAAGCCTGCTCGGCCTGCCACATTTTCAGGATTTGTGTTTTCCCCTCGCTGTAAAAATCGGAAAGGTCAGTTTGGTCCCTCAGCTCCACAAGCTTGGTGAGGTCATATGCAGACAGCGCCCCTTGGATGATTTCCGTGGAATAGTTCTCATTCCTCATGAAGCTGATCTCCGTGTGAGCTGTCCCATCCATGGTCGGATTCATGACATCAATACTGTGATCGGCCGCCTGCTCCACCGCGTGCTCCTTCTCTTCGAAATCTTTCATGACAATCCTCCTGAGTTTTTTTGGCCCGTTTCATTTCCGGGCTCTTGCAGGAAATTACCGGACAAAGCTGGTTAAACGATGACAGGTTGAAGAAAGGCATAGTGATTTTGAATGAGGAGGGTGGACTGTGCGAGATGGATGGAGGGGGAAAAGCTATTCCCGGTTGTCTGGCAGATTAATCATTTCAGTGATGATTGTGTATATGTTCTTTTCGGTGGCCTCATACTGCCGGGCACTCTTTGTTTGAAGTACGCTTATTTTTTTGAGCTTAATAAGGAGATTGAGCTTTTTTATGAGCGTTGGGTAAGAGTACTGCCTAAACTGTAAACCATGTCGCGTGTTAAAATGGTCTATTGTCTCATCTTCTCGTAAATATTTGATGAGTTGTCGCTGGGTAATATAACCTTGAAGGTGATGTTGCTTCGCTTCGAGTTTTTCCTTGGATAGCTCGGCAATCCGTTCCGACCTTGAAGCTTCTGTTTGCGGCACAGAAGCATTGTGTCCATTCCTCAAGTCTCCCTTATATCTTCTCAACGTACGCGGAGATAAACCATATCGCGCCTGTGTAACTCTATTGTAATGGGGTTCCACGAGAGACAACCCAATATTCTTGTAAATTTTTATAAGCCAATTGATTGGTATCTTAGGCTTGCCTCTCAATCTGTAATTTGCCAAAGGCCCGGCAAGCAGATCCTTTTCATTGAATCTCATGAATATTTCATCAGTAAAAACTAATTTCGCTGCGTCAAGGAACTTCCGATCGTGCTCTTTCTTATTGGTTGTGTATTCCCTGGATAATTCATCTTCTTCATCCTCAAGATCTTTAGACTTCTTTATAGAATCAGCACCATCAATGCTCCCCTTCCCAAAAACAATTCCGACCGATGCAACATCTGAATGATATACAATGGGCGTATTCAATAAGTCCATGCGATGTTTAGCTATTCTGTTGATCTTAGAAAAAACATACTCTCTGAAATTAGGAAGAAATTTGAAAATGCAAGAAAACTCGTAATTCAAATATTCAATGAGTTCGTCATTATTGTTAAGTCGCCATACCGATTCCTCCAAAGCAGGATAAACCGCTAGGTGATATAAATATTTTTTTGTCAGCCGTAATCCATGAGACTTGTAGATATTCATTATCATCTCAAGTTCGTACGTGGCGGATATGTATAGAACCCAATAACATTCGAGAAGCAGATCATAAATGCGCTTACCAATTTCGGCAACGTATTCATCTCTCTTGTCCAGAGGTATTGTGTTTGAGATTAATATTTTAGGATTTGTCACCCCTTGTAAATCGATTGGTTTCTCAAAGAGGTCATATATAATGTCACCGAATGTTGTCATCGAGTTAAATATTCTATGTAAGGAAATAAACGGGATGCCACAATTATCACGTATTAATCTCATCTCCTCTGCAAAATTCTTTGCTAATTTCGCAATTATTTTCACCGTACCCGCTCGCTTTTTTGCATGCCGTTCATATTCACTCTGATTGAATTGCTGAATATCATAATAAAGTCGCTCAAGTTCTTCTGGTGAATCGTTTTTCGGCAATATGAATTTGTCCAGGAGTCTCAAATAAGCGGGATCATCTTTAATACGGAGCAACTGTAAATCGTCATAAATAGGGTCATCCAAGGTGGACAATTCACAGCCGGTAAACATTTCAGTGCCGGAATGGCGCAACGCTATCATCTCTTCTGTATCCATGAGTGAAAACTCAGACTGAATCAGGTCATTAAGAAACACGGCAAAATGATTATTCGCACGCATATGAAGAGAAATATTCTTAAATGTGTCGTGAATGGTTTTCACACTGCACCAGCCGATCATTGCAGATACTTTAGTACTATACCATATTTTACCACCTATGTCCGGTAAGCATCATCAGACGGTTATGGAATCTCGTCAATTCACGATTAACCGGGCGATGATATGACACAAAATCTTATTGTTTATTTGACCCAAGCTGAGGTTGCTGATAGATTTAGAGTAACCCAGTCGACCATCAAGAACTGGCGTGACAAGGGATTGCTCCAGTATCTTCGGGTTCCGGGATCAACGAGGGTACTCTACCCCTCTGATGCAGTAGAGGAGCTTGAACAGCAATCGCTTCATCAAGAAAGGGAGGTGGTCAAACCTAGAGTAATCAAAAGGGAAAGACCTGGAATATCCCCCAAAGAGCAGAAGGAATGGAGGATATGACCATGGTCAAAGACAAGAATCATCACATGATATTACGGGGGAATGCCTGGTACTTCGTGACCAAGACAAATGGCCGGAGAATCAGGTTAGCTCTTTCTCAATCTGTTACGGAAGCACGAAGCATCAGGGACGAATATATCCGAGACCTTAAGCTTCACGGATGCCTCCAGACGAAAAAGGAAACAACCGGCCCTGGAAAGCTTTTCGGTGAAATGGCCCAGGAGTGGGTGAGCATCATCTCGAAGGAGATCAAGCTCTCGACCCTTTCCGATTACCGCTACTCCATGAACCGGTATATCCTGCCACGATTCGGGAACGTTCCCATAACAGAGATCAACTACCTCGATATCCGCAAGTTTGTGAGCACCTTGGGGTGTTCGAGAAAGAGGATCAACAACATCCTCGTCCCCATGCGGTCGGTCCTCAAGATGGCGTACCTCTCCGAGATCATCGAGAAGAACCCGATGGACCGCGTGAAGAACGTCAAGGTAGACAAACCGGATATCCATCCCCTATCCATGGAGGAGGTACGGTTGTTCCTCGACAACGTAAGCGAAAGGTTGAAAGACTTCTTCGTGGTCGCCTTTTTTACGGGGATGAGGTTCGGGGAAATGGCCTGCTTGAAGTGGCAAAACGTGGATTTCCGGCTGGGAGTCATCAAGGTCCGGGAGACCCGAGTTATGGGGGAGGAGGGAAGACCGAAGACAAAGAAGTCTACCCGAGATATCAAGATCCTTCCGCCTGTACGGGAAGCTCTGCAGGACCAGAGGAAACAGACCTTTGGAAAGTCTGATTACGTTTTCCTCAACCAGTACGGGAAGAACATCGACCCGATGTCGATGAATTTCCACGTATGGAAGAAGGGTCTAAAGAAAGCTGGTCTTGCCCCAAGGTCCCTGTATCAAACCCGACACACCTTTGCCACGTTGATGCTCGATGCTGGCGAACATCCCGGATGGGTCCAGAAGATGATGGGCCACGAGACCATGCAGATGATCTACGAAAAGTACTACTCGTACATCAAGAACTACGACCGGGATGAGGGGAGTGCTTTCATGGAGAAGGTTTTCAATCAGAAGACCGATGAAACTGATCCGAAACAGGTTGTGAGTGGCTTGGCACCTTAAAAAAGTACCCCAAAAGTACCCCAAACGACAATGGGGAGTTAGAATCAATTTCTAACCCCCCATTATCACTCACGAAAATCTTCGTCTTTTGGTGCCGAAGCCGGGACTTGAACCCGGACGGCTTGTGGCCACTACCCCCTCAAGATAGCGTGTCTACCAAATTCCACCACTTCGGCACATCGTAACCTGTCGAACTTCTACTTTGCGGGAGTTGGCGCCTGCGGCGCTGGGGCCGCGGGTGCAGCCGGTATCGCCGGCGCCGGGACCTGTTTTTCCGCGACCGGTTTGGCCGAGCGATCCATGATCGAAGACGGCTTGCGGTACGCCGTATAGGAGAGCATCAGCGACGTCAGCATGAAGATGACGGCGACGCCCGCTGTCATCTTTCCCAGGAACGTACCCGGACCGGTGCTGCCGAAGATGGTCTGGCTCGATCCCCCGAAAGCGGCGCCCATGCTGGCGCCTTTCCCCGCCTGCAGAAGCACGACGAGGATCAGGATGATGCATACCGCCACGTGGACGGTTGTAATCAGAATGTTCACTCTTTTCACCCTCTACAGTTTTTGAAAGCCCACGATCCGGCCGAACGACTCGGCCTCCAGTGAGGCGCCACCGACCAGCACCCCGTTGATGTCCTCGCAGGCCATCAAGATGTCAATGTTCTTGGGATTCACGCTGCCTCCGTAGAGGATGGCCAGCGATTCCCCGAAGTCGGTTCCGAAGACCTGGGATGCCATGCACCGGATGAAAACATGCACTTCCTGGGCCTGGTCCGGCGTTGCCGTCTTTCCCGTGCCAATCGCCCACACAGGCTCGTACGCCACGACGATGTGCCTTATATCAGCGGCCTGAAAATTATTCAAGCCCCCTTTTAGCTGCCGTTCGAGGACGTTAAAGGTCCGTCCCTCCTCGCGTTCTGCCAGGGACTCACCGATGCAGAAGATCGGCATGAGACTCGACTGCAGCGCGGCCTGGATCTTGGCGCGGATCAAATCGTCCGTCTCCCCGAACAGGGTCCTGCGTTCCGAATGACCGATGATGACGTATCGGCAGCCGGCGTCGGCCAGCATCGGGGCGGAGACCTCTCCGGTAAAGGCGCCCTGCGGCGCCGGGTGGACGTTCTGTGCGCACAGATGCACGTTCGAGCCCTGCAGCACCTCCGCCGTCAGCCGTAGCGCCGTGAAAGGCGGAGCAACGGCAACGTCGCGGTCAGGGTAAGCGGCGGCGGCCTCCCGGATCTTCGCGGCGAGTTTCACCGCCTCCGGGATCGTCTTGTGCATTTTCCAGTTGCCGGCGATTAAGGGTCGAATCACTTTTCCACCATCGTCTTACAGACGCTTGCCGATATAAAGGGCCAGATCCCTCATCCTGCTGGCATAGCCGCTTTCGTTGTCATACCAGGCGAAGACCTTCACCAGATTCCCATCGATGACGTTCGTAAGCTTCGCGTCGACGATGGCCGAATAGGGGCTGCTCACAAAGTCTACGGAGACAAGCTCTTCCTGGCAATACTGGAGGATGTTCTTGAGATTGCCCTCCGCCGCGGCTTTCAGGGCGCCGTTCACTTCGTCGATCGTTACATTCTTTCCCACTTCCGCCGCCAGGTCGACAACGGAGACATTGGGCGTCGGAACGCGGAGGGCGAGCCCGTCCAGTTTTCCCTTCAACTCGGGAATGACCTCCGTGACGGCGACGGCCGCACCCGTCGAAGTGGGCACGATGGAGAGCCCGGCCGCACGGCCGCGCCGGAGATCCTTGTGCGATCCGTCGAGGAGACGCTGGTCCATCGTATAGGCATGCACGGTCGTCATGAGGCCCTTCTTGATTTTGAAGGTGTCGTTGAGCACCTTGACGATCGGCGCGAGACAGTTCGTCGTGCAAGAGGCGTTCGAGACGATGTGGTGCTTCGCCGGGTCGTAGGTGTGCTCGTTCACGCCCATGACGAAGGTGCCGTCGACCTTCTTGCCGGGGACGGCGAGGATGACCTTCTTTGCGCCGGCGGCGATATGTCCCGTATTTTCTTCCTTCTTGCGGAACTTTCCCGTCGCCTCCATGACGATATCGACGCCCAGCTTCCCCCACGGGAGTTCATTGAGGTCCTTCGTGACGTTGGTCACCAGGATCTTTTTCCCGTTGACGACGAGGAAGTCTCCTTCGACTGCGATCTTCGCATCAAAGATTCCATGGACGGAGTCGTATTTCAAAAGGTGGGCGAGAATATCGGGCTTTGCGCGCGAGTTGATGGCGACGATCTCGATCTCGCCGCAACCCTGGCAAGCCCGGATCAAGTAGCGACCCACCCTGCCGAATCCGTTGATGGCAATCTTCACAGCCATATGTCACCTCCTGAGGTAGAATGAACTGCGGTAAGCGGAACCATCTGACCATCTGAAGGAAGAGTATCTCCTGTCCGGAAACGTTTTTTCTATATCGGAACGACCTCTCTTAGTCAATCGAAAACCCCTACCGGCTGACGGTGACGCCCCGGCGATCGCAGTAGCGGCGGATTGGACAGGCGCTGCACAAGGGCGAGACGGGACGGCACGTCTTGCGCCCAAAGGCGACCAGCAGCGTGTTGATGGGAATCCAGTGCCGGCGGGGCAGTTTCTCCCGGAGTGCAAGCTCCGTCTGGTCCGGCGTCTTCGTCTGGACGTAGCCGAGCCGGTTGGAGATACGATGAACATGCGTATCGACGCAGATCGACGGCTTTCCATAGCCGAGGCCGACGACGAGGTTCGCTGTCTTGCGCCCGACGCCTTTGATGGTCAGGAGTTCCTCGATCGTATCGGGAACGCGGGCGCCGAAGCGCTCGATCAGGTCCCGGCAGGTCCCGCGGATCGTGCGGGCCTTGTTGCGGTAGAAACCCACGGGATAGATGGCCTTGATGATCTCCTTTTCGGAGAGGGACAGCATCTCCGCCGGTGTGGATGCGAGCCGGAACAGGCGGTCCGTTGCCTCCGCCGTGACCTCGTCCTTGGTGCGGAGGCTCAGGAGCGTTGAAATCAGAATGGCGAAAGGATCAGCCTCGCGTTCCGCGAGGGCGGTGACGATGGGGAGTTTCCCGGCGCCGAGGTCTTTCTTGAGGATGCGGACGACGTCGTGGATGTGTTGATCATTCATGAAATCGATGGCATCCGGACTTTTTCCGGAGCTGCTATTCGTAGCCTTCGTCGTTGGCCAGCATGTCCAGGTGAAGCGTGGCGATATCTTCGACGTCGAGATTGGGGATCTCCTTGCTTTCCCGGAAATCGACCATCTTGATGTAGCGCTTGCAGGCGTTGCAGACGTCCACGCGATAACGTTCGTCGTCTTCCACGGTGAAATAGGCCAACTCCTGCTGGTCTTCGTTTCCGCAGAAAGGGCAGCGGATCCGCATGAAACTCCACTCGAAACCGCACTGGTTGCAGAACAGGTAACGCCGGTTCTCGTCGTCCTTGATCTGTCCGATTTTCGGTTCTTTCCCGCAGATGGGGCAATAGCCTTCTTCCCAGGACGAGGCTTCGATCTGGTCGCGATACTTGTCGGCCACCTTTTCCAGTTCGGGACGCAGGCTCTCTTCAAGGAAGAGTTCAACGAGGTCGAAAGACTCCTCGTCGCCTTCCTTCCCGTCTTCTTCCTGCTCCTCCTCAATGGGCTGAAACATCCGGCGGATCATCTGCTCGTACTGCAGCGTTCCATCGATGATCTTTCCGGCGATGCCCCGTGTTTCCTCCGGGGATCGCTTCTCGGCGATCCGCATGAGTGAAAAGAAATACTCTCGCGGGCGTGTGACATCGAAGGCGACGGTCGAGAAGTCAAGAAGAGGAAATCCCCCGGCCAGCTTCTCCCGGATGTGGTGCTCAACGATGGGGAAGAGAATCTCCGGGAAATTCCGCTTGTAGTCCTCCCGCAGGATCAGGATTTCTTCGAGGACATCCAGCAGCTCGGAGTAGTGTGGACTCTGGCGTCTGTGGTGCTCGATGGTTTTCAATGTTTCTGCAAGTCTTGCCATCTAAGGTTGCTCCATTTTTGTGGGCTCTATATATCCTTTCCGAACCAAGTTCAAGCGATTATTATCTTATCATCGCGATGCAATACAGGCTACTAAAATTCCGATATCACGATAATTTCGTTCTCCCGGACGGCGGACGGAAAAAGAAATGCCGAAGCGGGCGCCGAAAAGGCAAAATATTCTTGCATTCGCTGAGGACTTCCATTATAAGGCGGCAGGGCAATCCGACTGTCAGTCACATAGCGTAATATCCCGATCTTTCTCAGATCCTTCTCCACTGTTTGTTGCGATCAACTGTTGACTTTTCGCCGGCGGAACGCCGGCATGCGCCGGATGAAAGGTTCCATCGCAATCGCATCTATCGCCGCTTCCCGCGGTGCGAACAATGTCAGGACGGAAAGGGGTTCTTCATGGCTAAGACAATTGGGGACATCACGGCGGAACTGAGCGAAAGGGTTCTGGGCCCGGCAAAAGCCGAAGCCGGGAAACTTCTGGCGGACACGTCCGCCGAGGCCGGGAAGATTCTTGCAGCAGCCCGCGAAGAAGCCGCCCGGGTGCGGGCAGCAGCCGCGAAGGACGCCGATGAAGTGCGGAAGCAGATGGAGATCGACCTCCAGATGGCCGCCCGCAATTTCATCCTGACGGTTCAGGAGCGGTTGGAAAAAACGATCGTGGCGCCGACCGTCTCGGAAGCCGTGGAAAGCGCCATGAGCGATACAAAATTCATGGAACGCATCATCGAATCCCTGATCGTCGAATTCAATCGCCGGCAGGGAGGAGATCAGCCCGTTGAAGTCCTCCTGCCCGAGAAACAGAGAAAGGAACTGGAATCCTGGTTCCTGACCAAATTCCGCGAAAAGGCCATTGCTCCGCTCATCATCCACTTTACGGACAAGATATCGTTCGGCTTCAAGATCGGCATCGCCGGACAGGGAAGTCACTTCAATTTCGGAGACGGACTCGTGGAGGTGCTGGCCGAATTCTGTTCCCCTCGCTTCCGGAAATCTTTCTTCGCGGCCAAGGAGCAGTAACCTCGGATGGGCGCCTACTATTTTCTGGCATGTCTCCTCCCACCGCTGCCGGGTGCGCTCGGCGAAAAGCTGGGCGTTTCCTTTCCGGAAACGTCCGCCGTCCTCAAACGAAACATCCATCCCGGCGACGAACATCTCCTGAAGGCCCTTCTGTATTCCATCGACACCGCCAACTGGGAAAACCTCGATCAGGGGAAGAGCCTCTTCATCGAGGGCGGCGTCCTCACGAAAGCGGATTTCGAGAGCAGGCGCGAGCTTCCCGATTTTATCACCGCCTTCGAGGAGGAAAGGGAGAAGGGGATCCGGCGCTCCTATGCCTACGACCGTCTCTGGGAAATCTATTATGACGACCTGCTCGAACAGGCGCGGCGTTCGAACTGCCGGTACCTGCTGGACTATGTGCCCTGGGAGATCGAACTGCGGAACGGCCTGGCGGCCCTCCACGCCAGGGAGGCCGGAAAGAATCCCGAAGACAGTACGGTCCACGGCCAGCTCCGGGACTACGATTTTTCCTCGATCCTCACGCAACTGAAGACCCAGAAGAATCCCCTCCTGTCGGAACGTTATCTCGATGAGGAGCGCCTGCGGCGCATCGCGCACTGCGAGGGCAATTCGGTCTTCGCACTGGACGCCATCCTGGCCTACCTGAGCAGATTGATGATCTTCAGCCGCTGGGAAAAGATGAGCGCGGCCTTTGATTTTGACAACTTCTTGTATGGTGGAGGTACAACGTGAGCGGTTCGGCGAAGGGTCGTGTCGTTGCGATCAATGGTCCGCTGGTTACCTGCGAGATTGACCAGTCGATGGATGTCATGCAGAACGAGGTGGCCTTCGTCGTCTGCAAAGGGGTGTCTCTCAAGTCGGAGGTCATCCGTATCCGCAATCGCCAGATCGACATGCAGGTTTTCGAAAGCACTGCCGGCCTGCGCGTGGGCGACACCGTAAATTTTACCGGCGAACTGCTCAGCGCAACGCTGGGCCCGGGCCTGCTGGAACACATCTACGACGGACTGCAGAACCCTCTCGCCGAACTGGAAAACGACTCCGGCTTCTTCCTGAGGCGAGGGCAGTATCTGCCGGCCCTTGATGAAAAGAGGCTCTGGGAGTTCACGCCGAGGTCCGACGCCCAGCCCGGCGTCATGGTCAAGGCTGGCCACTTTCTCGGCAGCGTGCCCGAGCGGCTCTTTTCGCATCATATCATGGTGCCGCTCCGGCTCCAGGGATCGTGGAAGGTCATCTCTGTGCGCCCGCGCGGCCAGTACACGGTGAACGACACGATCGCGGAGATCGAGAACGACGAGGGCCGCCGGGTGAACGTCACCATGAAGCAGGAGTGGCCCGTGAAGATGCCGCTCCGCGCCTATCAGGAGCGGATCATCCCCAACCGGCCGCTTCTGACTCAGTGCCGGCTGATCGACATCTTCTTCCCCTTGGCCGAAGGCGGGACCGCCTGCATTCCCGGTCCGTTCGGCGCCGGGAAGACCGTTCTCCAGCAGATCATTTCCCGTTATGCCCAGACCGACATCGTCATTATCGTCGCCTGCGGCGAGCGCGCGGGCGAAGTCGTGGAGACCATCCGAGAATTTCCCCACCTCGAAGATCCCAAAACGGGCCGCTCGCTGATGGAGCGGACGATCATCATCTGCAACACCTCCTCCATGCCCGTTGCCGCCCGCGAGGCGTCGATCTACACGGGCATCACCCTCGGCGAGTATTACCGCCAGCAGGGACTCAAGGTCCTGCTGCTGGCGGACAGTACATCGCGATGGGCGCAGGCGCTGCGCGAGTCTTCGGCGCGCATGGAGGAAATTCCGGGCGAGGAGGCCTTCCCGGCCTACCTCGAGAGCCGCATTGCGGCCGTGTACGAGCGGGCCGGTCTGGTGAAGCTCTACAACGATGAAACGGGCTCCCTGACCGTCATCGGGAACGTCTCGCCCGCCGGCGGAAACTTCGAGGAGCCGGTCACGCAGAACACCCTCAAGGTGGTGGGCGCCTTCTACGGTCTGTCCCGGTCCCGATCGGACCGCCGCCGCTACCCCGCCATCGACCCCCTGATCTCGTGGAGTCTCTATCTGCGCCAGATGAAGGACATCCTCAACGAACGCGATCCGGGCTGGGTCGAGGCCGTCCAGGAAGCCCACAAGCTCCTGTTCACCGGCAGTGAGATCCACCAGATGATGCTCGTCGTCGGCGAAGAAGGAATCGGCGTCGAGGACCTCGTGACCTATCTCAAATCGGAGATCATGGATGCCGTCTGCCTGCAGCAGGATTCCTTCGACGCCGTGGACCGGGCGACGTCGGTTGAACGGCAGATCGCCGACTTCCTCCTCTTGATGGACATGGTCCGCCATACCTTCTCGTTCAAGACGAAGGAGGAGGCAAGGCAGCAGATGACGCTCATCCAGAACCTGTTCTTCCAGATGAAGTACTGCCCCTACGAGGGAAAGACCTACAATAAATACCGCAACCAGATCGAATCCATGCTGGGAAAGGGTGCCGAGGCATGATTAAGGAACACTGCTGCATCTCACGGGTCCAGGGCGATATCGTCACGGTGCCGGCCGGCGGCATACAGAACGGGGAACTGGCCACCGTCAAGAGCCGCCACGCGACTTCCCTCGCGCAGGTCATCCGCATGAAAGGCGACGAGGTCTTCCTCCAGGTCTTTTCGGGATCGCGGGGCGTGTCCACGGGCGACCAGGTGCGTTTTCTCGGACATCCCATGCAGGCAGTCTTCGGAGACGCGGTCCTGGGGAGGATCTTCAACGGTTCGGGCGAACCCATCGACAAGGGCCCGGCGCTGACCTCCCTGCCGCGGATCGATATCGGCGGCCCCTCCGTCAACCCGGTGAAGCGCATCATCCCGCGCAATTTCATCGAAACGCGCGTGCCCATGGTCGATATCTTCAACCCGCTCGTCGAGAGCCAGAAGCTTCCCATTTTCGCGGCGGCCGGCGAGCCCTACAACGACCTGCTGGCGCGCATCGGGATGCGGGCCAACGCGGACGTCGTCATCCTGGGCGGCATCGGCCTCAAGTACGACGAGTACCTCAAGTTCCGCAGCGCCTTCGAGCAGGCCGGTGTTTTGTCCCGCACGGTCATGTTCATCCACACGGCATCGGACCCGGTCGTCGAGCGTCTGCTCGTGCCCGACATGGCCCTGGCCGTGGCCGAGCATTTCGGAGTCCAGGGAAAGCGGGTGCTTGTCCTCCTGACGGACATGACGGCCTTTGCGGATGCCATGAAGGAAATCGCGATCTCGATGGACCAGGTCCCCTCGAACCTGGGTTACCCCGGGTCCCTGTACAGCGATCTTGCCGCGCGGTACGAAAAGGCCGTCGACTTCGACGGCGCCGGCAGTATCACGATCCTCGCCGTGACATCGATGCCGGGAGACGACGTGACGCACCCGGTTCCGGACAACACGGGCTACATCACGGAGGGACAGTTCTACCTCCGCAAGGGCGTCATCGAGCCGTTCGGATCTCTTTCGCGTCTCAAGCAGCTCGTCATCGGGAAGGTCACCCGCGACGATCACGGCTTCATCATGAACAGCATGATCCGCCTCTTCGCCAAGAGCCGCGAGGTGGAACAGAAGCTCGCGATGGGCTTCGACAAGACGGCGGACGACGATCGCTATCTCCTCTACGGCAAACTGTTTTACGACCGCTTCATGAACCTTGAAGTGGACCTGGGCCTGAACGACGCCCTGGATCTGGGCTGGAAGACGCTGGCGGAATGTTTCCGTCCCGATGAAGTCGGCATCAAACAGGAATTTATCGACCGGTACTGGCCGAAACAGTAATTACGGGTATTTATGGCGGAACGAGTCAAACTCAACAAGATCTCCCTCCGGGAGCAGAAGCAGAAGCTGGGGATGTACCAGCGGTTTCTTCCTGCGCTGGAGGCCCGCAAGCAGCAGTTCCTCCTCGAATTGGCGGCTGTCCGCCAGGCGATCCGGGAAGAGGAAGCCCGGCTTCGCGAACTGCGGGAGAGGATTTCGGCCTGGTCTTCGCTGTACTGGGATCTGCAGGACGCGATCGCCGGTTCGATCCGGATCCGCGAGATCACTCTGGGCGTCAAGAATGTCGCCGGGTTGAAGGTTCCCCAGTACGGCGGCGTCGTATTCGAGGATCCGCCTTACAGCCTCTTCGCGACGCCCTACGTATTTGAAGAGGTCGTCGCCTTTACGCGGGAAGCCATCTCGATGCGCGAGGCGATCCGGATCCTCCGGGATCAGGAAAAGGTGCTCTGGGACGGATTTCGCAAGACGAGCCAGCGGATCAACCTCTACGAGCAGGTTCTCATCGTGGACTGCCGGGAGAATATCCGCAAGATCACCGTCTACCTGCAGGACCAGCAGGCGGCGTCGGTGGGTGTGGCCAAGGTCGCCAAGAGGTTGAACCAGGAATTGTAAGCCCCGATCCCTGAGGGGCGGGAAAAGGAGTTCGAGCGTTGGCCGTAGTAAAGATGACGCGGGTCTTTGTCACAGGCCCCTCCGACCGCCGGGAAGATGCCATCCGGTTCATGCAGCGGCTCGGGCTCGTTCACGTCGAGCCGGCGGTGCCCCTCGCCGGGGAGTCCGAGAAGAAGACCTCGGCCGTGCTGCTCAAACTGCGAAAGATCCATCAGGTATGCCAGGAAATCTCCCGCTTCAGCGGCCGGCCCGGTGCGGCGCCGGTCGACGTTCCGGAAGCCGCCCTTCAGGAACATGCGGAGGAACGGCTCGCCGCCCTTCAGGAAGTCGGCAGCCGCAAACAGGTTCTCCAGCGCCTGATCGCCGATCTTACGTTCTGGGGGAACTTCGACAACGGCCGGATCCGGGCGCTTGAGGAAAAGGGAATCTTCGTCCAGCGCTTCAGCATGGAAAAGAGGCATTGGGAGGTCTTCACGCCGCCCGAGGATGTCCTGCTCGATGTGGTGGCCGTTCGCCGGGACGTTCTTTTCTTTACGGTTTCGACGGGAGCGCCGATTTCGATTCCCCATGCCAACGCACTGCCGCTGCCGCCGGCGAGTCTGGCCGAGGCGGAGAAGGAATTCGGAGAACTCCAGAAGCAAGAAGAAGTCCTCGCCGCGGAGTTGGCCGGGATCGCGGGGAAAGGGGTGCTGCTGAACGACCGCTACCGCGATGCCCTCAACGAGGCGAGCTATGTGGAGAAGCTGGAGACTCTTCATTCCGAACCCTATCTCTTCGGCATCCAGGGATGGATCCCCGTCGATCGGGAAGAGGAATTTCTGAAAGTCGTTTCGGCGAGCGAATTGCCCCTGCGCGTCGATGTCCGCGAGCCGGGTCCGGACGAAGAACCGCCGGTCCTCCTCAAGAACAACTGGTTCGTCCAGCGTATCGAGCCTCTGTTGGGTCTTTACGGAAGCCCCAAATACCGGGATCTGGATCCTTCGTACTTCTTCGCGCCCTTCATGGTGCTTTTCTTCGGTTTCTGCCTGGGCGACACCGGCTACGGGCTTTCCATGTATCTGCTCGCCCATTGGATGGACAAGAAATTCGGTTCCAGGGTCGAGGGCTTGTCGCGGGTGATGAAGCTCTCCAAGGCGTTCGCCGTTGCGGCCATGGTCATCGGGCTTTTGACGGGCTCGATCTTCGGCTACGATTTCGTCAATCGGGACTGGATCCTTCTCGATGTGTCCGTCGGTCCGGGCAACCCGATGCTGCTCTTCTATCTCGCCCTGGGGCTGGGCGTGGTGCATCTGTCCCTCTCCTACATCCTGGGCGCCATGCAGGCAAGAACCCGGCAGGAAGTCCTGTTCAAGATGGGGCTGCTTGCCGTTCTCGTGGGAGGCGTGTCGCTGGTTGCATGGAACATCTGGTTTTCCGCCCCCGGGACCGTGGCCTATGGGCTGTCTTATTACGGCGGCATCGCCGTACTCTCCTTCGGTCTTCTGCTCATTCTTTTCTTCGCCTCCGATCACCGCAACTGGTTTGTGCGGCTCGGGCTGGGCGTCTGGAGCATCTACGGCCTGACGGGACTGATGGGGGATCTGCTCTCCTACGCCCGCCTTTTCGGCCTGGGGGTCGCCACATCGGCGATCGCGGCTGTCATGAACCAGCTTGCCGGAATGGTCTACCATGCTATGGGTCCCGTTCTGGGGGCAGTTGCGGCGGTTTTCGTGATCATCATCGGGCACGCGTTCAACTTCGCCCTGTCGCTCCTGGGGAGCACGGTTCATTCCGCCCGTCTTCATTTTGTGGAAGCATTCAAGAGTTTCTTCGAGGGCGGCGGCGTGCCCTACAAGCCGTTTCGTATCGAGAAGGGTTGACATCATAGAATTTCGATATCAAAGAAAGGGGTTCTTTATTATGAAGAGGAAACGCATCATCATGATGGGGGTGTTGACCGTCTTCTTGCTGCTGGGATTCAGCGCACCGGCGCTGGCCCAGGCCGCTGCGGGCGAAACGAAGGACTGGGCGCCGATGATCGCCAAGATCATCATGGGGCTCAGCCTGTCTCTGGGTCTGACGGGGTCCGCCGTCGGGCTGGTCATCGCCTTTCAGGCCCTGCTCGCCGGCGGCGCCGAGAACTTCTACAAGAACATCGCCGTCGCCCTGATGCCCTCGTCGCAGGGCATCTACGCCATGGTCATGTTTTTCACGAATATGAACAGCTTTGCCTCCGACCCCTATACCGTTGCCGGGAAGGCGGCGATCGGCGGCATCGCCTTTTTTGCCAGCGCCTGGTTCCAGGGCATCGTCTGCGCGGCCGGCATCAAGAGCATCCTCGAAGGGAAGAACACGATCGCCAACGCGCTCGTCTCCGGCGCCATGCCGGAAACCTACGCGGTTTTCGCCCTCGTCATGACCTTCATCATGAAGTAAGAAAACCTCGGCAGATGAAAACCCCCGCAACCTCCTTCGCAGGGGCGGGGGTTTTTTATTTTCGGAAATTCAGGTAAAGGGTTTGAAAAAGCGACTGTCAGGGGAGGAACGGGGCATGATTCCCATTGTCTCCGTCGTGGGGCGGTCAAATTCGGGAAAGACGACACTGATCGAACGGCTGATCGCAGAACTGATCCGGAGAGGCTACCGCGTCGGGACGATCAAGCACAACCGCCACGGCTTCGAGATTGACCACGCGGGCAAAGACAGCTGGCGCCACCGGAAAGCCGGGGCCGCCGTGACCGTCATCGCTTCCCCTTCCCAGGTGGCCGTGATCGAGGATGCCGAACGCGACTACGGGATCGGCGAACTGGCGGACCGCTATATCCGGGGCGTGGACGTCGTGATCTCCGAGGGATTCAAGAAAAACGATCTTCCGAAGATCGAAGTCTGGCGGGCGTCCGAACGGCACGAATTTCTCTGTGAAGCGAAGGATAACCTGATCGCGATCGCGTCCGACGTGTCCGTCGAACGCGGGGTGCCCCGCTTCGATATCGACGACATCCCGGGCATCGCGGACCTCATCGAGAAGAGCATCCTCAAAAAATAAAGGACCGGGAAATCTCTTCCCGGTCCCCCTGCCTTTTCCAATCGATCGGACGCTTATTTCTTCCTTTTTTCGATGTCCTCCGCCAGGATGTCCGCGATGTGCTTCATCTTCACGCCCGGCGCCTGTTTATCGAGGCCTCCCTGGATCTGCACCATGCATCCCGAACAGGCGACGGCGCAGATCTCCGCCCCGGTGGCCTTGATGTTGTCCATCTTCTGTTTGAGGATGGGCATCGAGAGATCCGCATACTTGACGCCGAAGATGCCCGACATGCCGCAGCACTTGTCGGAATCCTTCATCTCCACCAGTTCGCAGCCTTCCGCCGCCTCGAGAAGCCTGCGCGGCTGCTCGTGGATCCCCAGGACACGCTTCATATGACAGGAGTCGTGGTAGGTGACCTTCCTGCCGCCCATGGATTTCTTGAGCCGCCCCGCCTTCTCGTATTCCTCGGCGACGAACGAACAGAATTCCCGCACCTTCGCCGACAGCTTCTTTGCCCGCTCCGCCCAGGCGGGATCGTCCTTCAGAAGCTCGCCGTAGTCGTGGAAGGTTTCCGTGCAGGTCGGGCAGGCGGAGATGATGACGTCCGCCCCGGCATCCTCGAAGGCCTTCACGTTCATGCGGGCGATTCGCCTGGCCGTTTCGATATCGCCGAGGGCCGCGACGGGCTTGCCGCAGCAGCTTTGTTCTTCCGGAAACACGACCTCGATGTTGAGATCGTTCAGGACCTTGACGACGGATTCCCCCGTCTCGGGGAACACGAAGTCCATGGTGCAGCCGCTGAAGAAAGCGGCGCGCTTGGCGGGCTTCGCGAGTTTCCTGGCGACCTTGGGGAACCGGTCGCGCAGGGGGTTGTCGGCAATCGCCGGCAGGCTCCGGTCCCTGGCGAGTCCCGCCAGGAAGAGGGGCAGGTGGCGGATCAGCGTTCCCGACTGAAAGGGTTTCTGTCCGATCGCGGCCAGCCGCAGCAGCGAATGAAAGACCTTGCGGTTGGCAAAGACGTTTTCGAAGGCGGTCTTCAGCGCGAAAGGCAGTCCCTGCTCCTTGACGGCGCGGACGCGAAGCTCCTCGATGAGCCCGGGGATGTCGATCTTGCCCGGGCAAACCTCGGTGCAGCGGCGGCAGCCGATGCACAGTTCGTTGATCTTCTTGAAGTCCTTCATCCCGCTGAGAAAAGCCGAAAGGATGGCGCCGATTCCGCCGACATAGGTATGACCGCCGTAGACATGCCCGCCGATGAGCGTGTAGACGGGGCAGACATTCAGGC
>DIWJ01000096.1:17012-48584 GCA_002428445.1 Syntrophaceae bacterium UBA6109 | reverse complement strand
GGATGCCGGTGTTCATGTACGCCTCGTTGTCGAAGCAGACATACAGCATGTCATGGCCGCGCTCCATCGCCCCGGACAGGGCCTGGAAGCCGATATCCACGGTTCCGCCGTCGCCGCCGATGGCTACTGTCTTGACGTAGCGGTCGGGAATCTTCCCCTTGCGGTGCAGGGCCTTGAGACCCGCCTCGACGCCCGACCCTACCGCTGCGGCATTGGGAAAGGCCACGTGGATCCAGGGCAGGTTCCAGGCGGTCGTCGGATAGAGGCTGGAGATGACCTCCATGCAACCCGTGGCATTGGCGACAACCGTGTCCCGGCCGAGCGCCTTGCACATCAGACGGATCGCCAGCGCCTCTCCGCAGCCCTGACAGGCGCGGTGACCCGGGCTGAAGTACTCCATCTTCTCAATCAGTTTCGGGGCGTAGAGTTCAAAATTTTGAAACAGCTTCTTGGCTTCTGTATTTGCAGTGCTCATTCCCTTACTCCATAAATTTCGTAGGCGTCCTCTGGTTTCAATTTCTTTGCCGAGGCCGTTTTCTTTGCCATCTTGACGAAATCTTCCACCGTCACGTCGCGCCCGCCCAGGCCGATGATGAAGTTCAACGCCCTGGGTTTCTTGGGCTCTTCGTACAGGGCCGACCGGATCTCGGCGAAAACGGGGCCGCCGGGACCGCCGCAGGAAAGCGCGCGATCCATGATGGCCAGGGACTTCGCTCCCTTCACCGCCTTCCTCAGTTCTTCAAAGGGGAAGGGCCGCCAAAGCTTGAGTTTCACGAGACCGACCGGGATCCCGTCTTTGCGCATTTCGTCGATAGCGATCTCTGCCGTCTCGCCCATGGAGCCCATGGTCAGCAGCAGGGTCTCCGCGCCCTCCGTCTTGTAGGACTCGACGGGTTCGTACTTGCGGCCGAACTGCTGCTCCCATTCCTTCCAGACGTCCAGGATAACTTTCTTGGAATCAAGAAGCGCCTCGTTCTTGGAGCGCATCGCTTCGTTGAAGATCTCCGGAAGGCCCAGGGCCCCCATGGTCATCGGCTTGTCGGGATGCAGCTGGGCGAGGGGCTTGTAGGGCGGCAGGAAGCGATCGACCTCTTCCTGGTCGGGCATGAAGATTGGTTCCACGACGTGGGTCAGCTGGAAGCCATCAAGGTTGATGTTGACGGGCAGCATGACGTCCCGGTGTTCGCCGATCTTGAAGGCCTGGATCATCATGTCCACCGTTTCCTGGCCGTTGGCCGCAAACAGGGACACCCAGCCTGTGTCGCGCTGGTACATGATGTCGCTGTGGTCGTTCCAGATGTTGATGGGGCCGGACACCGCGCGATTCCCGATCGCCATGATCACCGGCAGCCTCATCGACGAAACGATGGGAAGAACCTCCTGCATGAACAAAAGGCCCTGAGAACTCGTGGCGGTGTACGTCCGCGCGCCGGCACCGGAAGCGCCGCAGCAGGCGCTGATGGCGGAATGCTCGGACTCCACGCAGATGAACTCGGCGTCAAGCCTTCCCTCGGCCACGATATCTGACAGATGCTCCGGAATGTGCGTGTTGGGTGTAATGGGATAGGCCGCAATCACGTCCGGTCTGCACAATGCCGCCGCCTCGGCCGCGGCAAGAGCGATTTCCATACCGATTCGTTTACCCATTATTCTCAGCCCTCCTCATTGACCATTTCGATCGCACCCGGCCAACATTCAAAGGCGCAAATGCCGCAGCCCTTGCAGTAATCCAGATTCGCCGTGAAATACCCGTCCTTGTCTTCCTGAATGCATCCTTCCGGGCAAAACATGAAGCACACCCCGCACTTGATGCACTTTTTATTGTCGTAGATGGGTCGCTTCGCTCTCCAACTGCCGGTATGGTAGTCCCGAGCACTTCCCGGACGGAACACCATGCACCCCGGATTCACTTCCTGCCAGGTTTCTGGCCATTTTTTCTCTGCCATTATGATACCTCGATCCAGTTTCTGTTAGGTATTGTATACTTTCACCTGATCATGGGCGCTCTTGGCGGCCGTGAAGTTTTTCACCGCGATCCTGCCGAACCGATGATCGATGGGTTCTTTCAGCGAATCAAACTTCACCACTTTCGTCACTCCCACCAACGCCCCCAACATCGTGGTATTCGTAATCGGGACTCCCAACTCTTTCCACGCGATCCCGGTGGCGTCGACCAGGGCAATGCGGCCGGCGAACTTCACGATATCCCGTATCTGCTTCACCGGCTTCGTCGTATTGACGATCAGCACCCCGTCCGGCTTCAAGCCTTCGGCAACGTTCACGAGGCCCACCAGCGATTCGTCGAGGACGACGACGACATCGGGGTTGTAAACGCCGGAGCGTACCCGGATCCGCTCTTCGGCCACACGATTGAACGCCGCCACGGGAGCCCCTCTCCGCTCAGGACCGAAACTCGGAAATCCCTGGGCGAACCTTCCCTCCCCGATAGCAGCCAAGGCGAGCAATTCCACCGACGTGACAGCACCTTGACCGCCCCTGCCATGCCATCTAATTTCGATCATGCTATTATCTCCCAATTAGGATTGATGCCTCTTCCGGACAAACGTAGCCGCTTCTACGAACGTTGCGGCTGCCTTGTTCGTCGATTCTTCGTACGGACTGACCACGGAATTCTGCCCACCGTTGATCCAATCTATAAAGAGGAAATCGATTTAGCGTATGGATATTGAATCGCCAGATGCCACCGGCGGCGGGGCGAAGCCCCCTCAACGCCACCGGCTTCTTATATCAACTGCTATCCCCTGTCAATAGAATTTTTATGTCGACATATATTTTGTTTATGCAGGCCCCGTCACGGCAGATCGTCCGCATCCCGGCCTTCATCTCCGGAGCAAGTCGAGGCAGGGCGGGAGTTTCCGTGGATCCGGCAGAGCCGGGAAACTCCTCGCAGACGGGAAGCTACATGCAGCGGCGGCACTCGATGGACTTGGCGAGGGTCATTCGGTCCGTGTACTTGAGGTCCCCGCCGACGGGCATCCCCTGGGCGATCCTTGTCACGCGGATCTGTCTGTTGCCCAGCATCTTCATGATCAGGAGCGCCGTGGCTTCTCCCTGGACGGTGGGATTCGTGGCAAGAATGATTTCCTGGAGCTCTCCCTGATCCACGCGCGCGAGCAGTTCGCGGATCTTCAGATCCTCCGGCCCGATGCCGTCCAGCGGGGCCAGAACACCGTGGAGAACATGGTAGAGCCCCCGGTAGGTGCCGCTTTCCTCGATGGCAAGCAGCGAATCGGGATCCTCGACGACGCAGACAACCGCGCGGTCGCGCGAGGAATTCCGGCAGATCTCGCAGAGGTCGCCCTCGGAAAGGTGGAAGCAGGTCCCGCAGAACCGTATCCTGCGCTTGACCTCCACGACGCTCTCGGCCAGGCGCAGGGCGTCCTCTTCCGGGCAGCGGAGCAGGAACATGGCCAATCTCGTGGCGGTCTTCTCTCCGATCCCCGGAAGCCGGCCAAGTTCCTGGATCAGGCGCTGGATGGGAAGGGCGTATCCGTTCTTCATCTCTACCGCCCCTACATCATCCCGGGAATGCTCAGGCCGCCGGTAAGCTTCGCCATCTCCGAGGAAACCATGGCCTGCGCCTTGCGGATTCCCTCGTTGACGGCCGCCAGGATCAGGTCCTGCAGCATCTCGGCATCGCCGCCGCCAAGCACTTCGGGTTCGATCTTCATCGAGACGACCTCGCACTTGCCGTTGACGACGACGGAGACCATGCCGCCGCCCGACGACGCTTCCACCGTCCGGGTCCCCAGTTCCTCTTGGAGACGGGCCATCCTCTCCTGCAGCTGTTTTGCCTGCTTCATGATATTTCCAAAATTTTGCGCCACCGCTTTTTACCTCCCTGCAATGAAATTCCCCGCGATCCGGCTCCGGCGACTGCGGCGGTCAGGAAGACCGTGGAATGACTTCCTTGACTTCGGCGCCGTCGAAGACATCCAGAATCTTCTGGAGCAGAGGCTGGCTGAGCGCCTCGCGCCGCACCTCGTTGTTCCTGTGGTTTCTTGAAGCGCCGTTGGCTTGCGGCGCTGCATGCTGCGTCTCGGCATCGGCCGGGAGCATCTCGATCAGAATCTGCATCTTTCGCCTGAAGAACGCTTCGGCGATCTCGGCCATGCGGACTTTTGAGGCCTCGTCGTTGATATCGTCGTAGAAGAGATACCCCTTGGGGAATCCGATTTTCAGCCGGCCTTTGTCGCAAAGGAGCAGCTTCCCTTGTTCGACTTTCGACCACAGAGGAGAGCTCTGTTTTTTCAGAAAAGCCTTGAACGCCAGCCACTGCGCCTCCGGGTCCGCATCCGGCGGGATTTCCTCCGGTACGGCCGTCTCGGAAGCCGAAGCCGCGGATTCTCCCGCTCCGGCAGCCTCCGCCCTGCGCGAGGCCGCCGCGGGGTTGCCCCCGGACGGCGCCGGCCGTTCCGCCAGGCCGCCTTCCAGTCTCCGCTCCAGATCCTCCATGCGGGCGAGAACCTCCTCGAACGGCGCCAACGGCTCGACATAAGCCATGCGGACGAGGAGCGCCTCGAGGAGAATCCTCGGCTCCTGGGTCCTGCGGACCGCATCTTCCTCGGCCATCATCATGTCCAGCAGTTTCTGCAACGTCTCCCGGCCGGCCTTTTCCGTCAGGCGGCGCATCTCGTCCAGTTCGTCCGCCGATCCCTCGACCAGCGCCTGCGCCGCCGTGGAGATCTTCAAGAGGAGGAGATTGCGGAAAAAGACAAGCAGGATCTGGTGGAAGTACTTCATGTCCAGGCCGGCGTCATAGGCGTCGCCGATGATCCTCAGGCAGGCGGCCGCGTCGTGCTGCAGAACCGCCTCCGACAACTGCAGCAGGAAGCGCCGGTTGGTGCGGCCGAGCAATTCGCCGACATCGGCATCGGCGACCTCCGTTCCCGCATAGGAGATGACCTGATCGAAAATGCTTTCGGCGTCCCGCAGGCTTCCATCGCCGGCATCGGAGATCCATCGCAGGCCTTCGGCGCTGATGCGGATTCCTTCCTTGGCGGCAATTTTTGCCAGGCTCTCCGCAATCTTTCCGCCGGAGATCCTGCGGAACTCGAAACGCTGGCAGCGGGAGACGATGGTGGCGGGCACCTTGTGCGTTTCCGTCGTGGCGAAGACAAAGACGACGTGCCGGGGCGGCTCTTCGAGGGTCTTGAGCAGGGCGTTGAAGGCCTCGCGCGTCAGCATGTGGACTTCATCGATGATGTAGATCTTGTAGCGGCCGGACAAGGGGGAAAACTTGACGTTTTCGCGAAGCTCACGGACCTCGTCGATGCCGCGGTTGGAGGCGCCGTCGATCTCCTGAACGTCGAGGGAGACGCCTTCCGTAATCTCCCGGCAGCACGTGCACTCCTGGCAGGGACGGGAGGTGGGGCCCTTTTCGCAGTTCAGCGCCTTGGCCAGAATCCGGGCGATGGAAGTCTTCCCCACGCCGCGCGGACCGCAGAAGAGATAGGCGTGCGCTATCCGCCCCTGGTCAACGGCGTTCTGGAGCGTCCGGACCACGGACTCCTGGCCGACGACATCCTCGAAGACCTGCGGCCGCCATTTGCGGGCCAATACAAGATAATCTTCCGGCATAAATCCTAATGAAATGAAAGGGCGATCAGGAACCGCATCGCTGCGGAGGGACATAGAGGTGACAGCCGGGTTGCCCGCGGCACACATCGGCACTTGCTACCGCTGCTTCCTTCCGGACCTGACGGGGTTTGCAATCCTCCGTTGCACGGGGCCCGGCCGTCGCACACTCTATGCACTTCCATGGCGGAGAGAGGGGGATTCGAACCCCCGGTACNNGATTTCCAGTCGTGCTCCTTCAGCCACTCGGACATCTCTCCTTGATACGGCACTTCACGAAATAGACCCGGGTCGCGGTCTCATGACATCCATAACACCGCCCCGGGCCTGGATATATTCTGGCGGAGAGAGGGGGATTCGAANNTACGACCACTTCGGTATCTCTCCGGCCGGATGGACGATCGGCGCCTCTTGCGAGGGGCGTTACGTTATCCTCTTTTCCTGGAAAAATCTATACAAAATTTCCCCGCACGCCGGCGCGAGAACGCCACCCTGCACATGGACCCGGTGGTTCAGGCGGGGGTCCTCCAGCAACCGGAACAGGGAGCCGACTGCCCCCCCCTTGGGGTCCGCAGCGCCGTAGACGAGCCGCGACAACCGGGCCGTGAGGATCGCCCCGGCGCAGAGGATGCAGGGTTCGAGCGTCACGTACAGGGTCGCCCCGACGAGCCGATAGTTTCCGATCCGTTCCGCCGCGCTCCGTATGGCCAGGACTTCCGCGTGGGCGGTCGGATCGACCAGCCCGATGGGACGGTTGTGCCCCGAAGATACGACCCTGCCCTCCCAAACGAGGACGGCGCCGATGGGGACCTCCCCTTCGGCATAGGCACGACGGGCTTCGTCGAGGGCCGCTTCCATGAACCTTTCATCCTCGGGAAGCGCCCCGTGCGGAGGAGCATTCGCTTCACCTGTATGATGCGCCATCAGAACCATCCCAGACCGGCGATTTTTCGCCTGCCTTTCGCCGGCATCGATCCGGTTGATTTTAAGGTCTTTTTCGGGTAGACTGGGCATCCTTTTTCGACAAGAGCCTATGATACCGAAGAAACTGCTGTTGATTGCCGCCATGATCTCGATGGGCGGTCACCTGTTGCTGGTATCGCTTACCGGCTTCGTCGACATGCGTTCGCCGAGCAAGTCCGAAAACGTACTGACCGTCGACCTGAAGGAAGCGTTCAAGCCGGCGGAAAAGAAGAATGCCGCCGTTGCAGCCGCAGCCGCCCTCCGTTACAGACAGGTCCTCGCTTCGCGCGCAGCGGCGGTTGCCCGGTCCTCCCGCGAGGAAACCGTCGACCTCGACAGCCAGGACGAGCTCTACACTCCCTATCTGAAAAAAATCAAGAAGAAGATCGAACAGGCCTGGTCCTATCCGCAGACAGCGAAGGAGAACGGAGAGCAGGGTGTGGCCGTCGTGAAATTCTCTCTGAATCCGGAGGGCAGGCTGATCCGCAGCGAAGTCCTGTCTTCCTCCGGGTCGAATTCCCTGGATGAGGGGACCCTGGCGGCCATCCGGGAAGCAGGCCCCTTCGCTCCCTTCCCCGCGGACTTCCATCCCTCGGTCCTGCATGTCATCGCCACATTCCAGTATCGTCTGGTCGGGGCATAGAGGCGTGATGGCCCCGGACCGCTTTCCCCGTCACATCGAAGACGACCGCCCTTCCGACGGACATGGCAGGAGGTTCGTTTCCCGCTCGCTCGTTCTCCTGGGGCTGCTCTGCCTTCTGTTTCCGGCCGCCGCCGCAGGCGCCGCGTCCGTGCGGGACGAGATCGGGAGGGAGCTGATCCTGCCCGCGGAGGCCCGGCGTATCGTATCCCTGGCGCCGAACATCACGGAAATCCTTTTTGCCCTGGAACTGGGGGGACGGATCGTCGGTGCGACGTCCTACTGCAATTATCCCGAACAGGCAAAACGCATTCCCCGCGTCGGCGGCTTCACCGATGTCTCCCTGGAAACGATCGTCTCGCTCGCCCCGGACCTCGTGCTGGCAACGGCGGACGGCAACCGCAAGGAGACGGTCGAGCAGATAGAGCGGATGGGATTGCCCGTCTTTGTCGTCAATCCGAAAAACCTGGAGGGTATCCTGGCTACAGTACGCCGGATCGGACGGATCACCGGGCGCGAGGCGCAGGCGCGCACCCTGACCAGCCAGTTCGCCTGCCGCGTCGAAGCCGTTTCGAAGAGAGTGGCGGGCCGGCCGCGGCCGACGGTCTTCTTTCAGGTGGGACTGGATCCGATCGTGACTGTGGGCAGAAACACCTTCATCGATGAGTTGATCGGGATCGCCGGCGGCGCCAGCATCTCTTCCGGCGACAGGACGCGCTACCCCCGCTACAGCATCGAGGAGGTCCTGGCGAGGAAACCGGATATCATCGTGATTTCAACGATGGAGCGGGCAAAGGATCCGTCGGCGGTTGCAAAGATCTGGCGGCGATGGGGGGAGATCCCCGCCGTCGCCAACGAACGCATCTATCCCCTCGATCCGGATCTGATCGCCCGGCCCTCGCCCCGGATCATCGATGCCGTCGAAATCCTGGCGCGCATGTTTCACCCGGATGCGGAAGGCTTCAAGGCAAAAGCGCGAACGGAAGGGCATCGCTAGAAGAAATCCGGCCGGTGTCTTCCGTCAGGGGGAGGACTTCCGGAGGAGGTCGCCGAGGATCCGTTTCGCCTCGACGATCCGCTGCTGCCGCAGGCTTTTCTCCGCAGCATTTCCGGAGTCCAGCTGCTTCCGCTGGCTCCGCAGGTAGGCCAGCTGCTCTTCGACGGCGGCCAGCGTGCGATCCCAGTCAAAGCGGTCGGGTGTCTTCGGGACCGCGGCCTTGCCTTCGACCCGCCCGTCTCCCAGTGTCCATTCCTCGAGGTAATCGGGAATCTGCACGGAGAAACCGAAACGTTCCCTCAGAACGGCCGCCAGGGACTCCTGTGCGGAATATTCGCCGTGCACCAGGAATACCTGCATGCCCGGCGACCGGAATGCGCTTACCCACTCGAGGATCTGGCTGCGGCCGGCATGGGCCGAAAAGCCGTTGATGGTGTAGACCTTCGCCTTGACGGCGATGTCTTCATTGAGGATCCGGATGATCTTTGCGCCGTCGACGATCTTGCGGCCCGTTGTCCCCTGCGCCTGGAAGCCGACGAACACGATGCTGGCGCCCTCCCGCCACAGATTGTGGCGGAGGTGATGTTTGATTCTTCCGGCGTCGGCCATGCCGCTGGCGGAGATGACGACCGCCGGCCCGCGGAGCTCGTTGATGGACATGGACTCCTGCGTCGAAAGCGTGAAGCGCAATTGCGGCAGTGAGAGCGGGTCTTCGCCCGCCGCCAGGAGTTTCCTCGTTTCCCGGTCGAAATAATCGGGATGGTTGCGGAAGATCTCCGTGGCCTTCGTGGCGAGCGGGCTGTCGACGAAGACGGGCATGTCCGGCGGGAGACGTCCCTGCTTCGAGAGAAGATATAAAGAGTAGATAATCTCCTGGGTCCGTTCCACGGCAAAGGCGGGAATGACGACTTTCTCGCCCAGTCTGTAACTGTAGGATATGGCCTCGGCCAGTTCGTTCAGGCTTTGCGTTTCATCCTTGTGATCGCGGTTGCCGTAGGTGGATTCAAGGAAGAGGAAGTCGGCCTTCTCCACGATCGAGGGGTCCTCCACCAGCAATTGCGAACTTCGGCCGATGTCGCCGGAAAAGACGATCTTCCGGCTTACCCCTTCTTCCTCAATCCAGACTTCGAGAAGCGACGACCCGAGAATATGGCCGGCATCCTGGAAGACGACCCGAACTCCCGGAGCGGGATCGAAGGGAATCTTGTAGCCGACGACCTCAAACAGGGGAAGCGTGTCGGCGGCATCCTCCGTCGTGTAGAGCGGCTCCACCCCGTTCTCCCCGAAGCGAAGGCGCTTGCGGCTCTTCCACTGCGCCTCCATTTCCTGAATGTGCGCGCTGTCGAGGAGCATGATCTCGAGCAGATCCCGGGTCGGCGGAGTCGCATAGATCCGGCCGCGGAATCCATTCCGGACCATTCTCGGCAGGAGCCCGGAGTGATCGATATGGGCATGGGTCATCAGAAAAAAATCGATCTCTTCCGGCCTGTAGGCCGACAGGTCCAAATTCCGTTTTTCGATCTCTGCGCTGCCCTGATGCATCCCGCAGTCGATTGCAAATCTGTTCTTCCCGGTTTCGATGACAAAACAGGAACCGGTTACGGTTCGGGCGGCGCCCATACATTTGATCTTCATGAACAGACGTTCCTTCCATCTTCAGGATTTCAAAATGCCGTCGGCCAACATCCCCCGCTGGATCATCATGATCTTCCGGCTCAAAGCGTGCTCCAGCCCGCGTTCCAGAGTCGGGAATTTTGCCGTCACGAACTGCAGATACGGCGAGCCGGGCGGCGGCTCCGAAAGCCATACGCGGACGACCCGGGCCTCCACATGAAAACGCCTTTCGTCCACGTTCACTTGGAGGCGGATGGACTCGCCTGCCTTGAACGACCTGGTGTCGCCGTGACTGAACCCGACGCCGCCGAGGGAGATATCCAGCAGATTGACTCCCTTGCCCCCGCAGGAAAGCGACAACCCGCTGTCCGACTTGGGCCGGACGCGGAAGTGCAGCCGGATGTTCATCGGCTCGGGAGCGCCCTGCATTTGCAGGACCGGTACGGCCACCCGGTCGCCGGAGGCTATCTCATAGTCCTTGATGAACTCGAGGATTCTGGCGGCAAAACCGAACCGGGCGGCCTTGCCTTCGTTCTTGACCAGATAGGTAACAGACACGAGATGCCCGAGGTGGTCCTTTGTCAGCGGCGGCGACGTCTGGGATATGGTGATGCGTTCCCCGGCGACCTCGTAGATCATGGCCTTGAGAAGGCGGATGCTGTTCTTCAGATCATCGCGCTCCAGAAGGACATCGACACTGGAACCGGGACGGACGATGCGACCGGTTTCCGTTGGTTTTTCCGCCATGGCAACAGCAACCCGAAAAAGAATTTGCGGCGGACAAGCTGGAGAAGGCTTCCCCACTCGATCTCCCGCGCCGCATGGAAATCCGGCAGCAACGGGAAACGTGCGAGTGTATTCTAAAGAAAAAACACGATTCGTCAAATGGTTTTCATCGCCGCCCCGTGATCGGGGCCGCTCCGGCCGATCCGGCTTGACTTTCCTCCGGCCCTTCGATTACATAATCTGAGCCTCACAGATACGTCCGACAACAGCCCGCCTGCCCTGGAGGACCAAAGATGATGAGAGAGAGCATTCAATCCGTTGTCAGCCGGGTCGATACTTCCGGCTGGAAGACCGTGCACGTCGAATACGGGGCGGATGCCCTGGAAATCGCCGTCCCGCAGAACTGCCGTATCCTGACGATGCGGGACATGCCCGTCATCGAAGATCCCCAGAGCGCCATCGCCGACGCCCTTGCCCATCCCATCGGGAGTGACCGGATCGCCGACATCGTGCGAAAAAAATCCAAACCGCCCGGGCAGCTTACCGCCGCCGTGACGGTCTCCGACATCACACGGCCCGTGCCCTACAAGGGAAAGGCCGGGATCCTGCCGCCGATCCTCGGCCAGCTCGAGGCGGCCGGCATCCATCGGTCGAATATCGTGATTGTGGTCGGCAACGGCATGCACCGGCCGAGCACCGCGCAGGAACGCATCGACATGTACGGCGAGGACATCTGCCGGACCTACCGGATCGTCGACCACAATTGCGACGATTCCGCGTCGCTGACCCACGTGGGGAAGACCCGGACAGGTGGAGACGTCTTCGTGAATTCGATCTTCTTCAACGCCGACATCCGCATCGCGACGGGTCTCGTGGAGAGTCACTTCATGGTGGGAGTCTCCGGCGGCCGGAAGGCCGTCTGCCCGGGGCTCGTCGATACGCGCACGATACAGAAATTCCACAGCCCCGCATTCCTGGAATCCCCCTTCGCCGACAATCTCATCCTCGAAAGAAATCCCTGTCATGAAGAGGCGCTGGAAGTCGCGAAGACCGTGGGAGTTGATTTTCTCGTCAACGTGAACCTCGACAAGAACATGCGCCTCTTGAAGGTCGTTGCCGGCGATCTCGTCGCCGCCCATCGGGAAGCCTATCTGTTCGTGAAGAATTTCGCCGGCATCGAAACAGACGAAGAATTCGACATTGTGCTGACCCACGGCGGGTATGTCGGGCGGAATCATTACCAGACGGTCAAGGCGGCCTACAACGCCCTGCCCGTCGTGAAAAAGACGGGAACGATCATCGTCGCCGCGGACAACCGCGATGTGGAACCCATCGGGGGACTCGAATACAAGAGCCTCCTCCACCTCCTGAAGCTACAGGGCGCGGAAGGTTACATGAAGATTCTGGAGAATCCATCGTGGATCTTCACGAAAGATCAGTGGGAACCGGAAATGTGGGCGAAGGTCCTCCGCAAGATCGGCGAGGAGGGACTGGTCTACTGCACACTGGCGATCCCGCGGGAGGATCACGAACTGCTCCCCGGCCAGTGCGGGCTCGATTTCCTCTGCGAAACGGATCCCGCATCGGCCCCCCCGTTGAGACGGGCGACGGAAATGGTCCAGAACGCCTTTCTTGTTGCCTACGAGCGGCAGCGCCGCAACGTGGCGGAGCCGCGCACGGCCTTTGTCCGCGAAGGTCCCTATGCCGTGCCGTTCCTCAAGGCCGGCGTTGCGTAGAAAGGCGTCCGGTTCGACATGACCGATATTCGTTCCGAGCAAGGATCCGTCATCGAAGCGGGCGGCCTCCGCAAGAACTACGGCGAGACCGTTGCCGTCGCCGATATTTCCTTCTCCGTCCTCCCCGGGGAGTGCTTCGGAATCCTGGGACCCAACGGCGCCGGCAAGACCACGACGATCCGCATGATCTACGGCTTTTCTCCCCCTTCCGCCGGGTCCATGAAGGTCTTCGGCCTGGATATCCGCCGCTGCGGCCGGCGGATCCGTTCCCGGATCGGCGTCTGCCAGCAGGAAAATACGCTCGACCCCGAACTCTCCGTTCGGCAGAATCTTGAGGTCTTCGCCCGTTATTTCAACCTTCCCGCCCGCGTCGCCAAAGAAAAAACCGAGGCATTGCTGACCTTCATGTCGCTGGATCACCGGGGAGATGCGAAACCGATGGAACTGTCCGGCGGCCTGATGCGGCGTCTCATGGTCGCCCGCGCCCTCATCAACGATCCGGAACTGCTGATCCTGGACGAGCCCACCACGGGGCTGGACCCGCAGTCGCGCCATCAGGTCTGGAGCCGGCTCGATGAGCTCAAGCGCCGGGGCATGACCATCCTCTTGACCACGCACTACATGGATGAGGCCGCCCGTCTTTGCGATCGGCTGATGATCATGGACCATGGCAAGATCCTGGTGGAGGGAACGCCGTCCGAACTGATCCGGCAACATGTCGGCCTCGACGTCATCGAAGTGGCGGAGCCGTCCGCAGAACTTCTGCGGTTCGTGCAGTCCACCAGTCTTCCCCACGAGAACCTCGGGCACCGACTCGTAATCTACAGCCGGGAGCGGAATTCCCTGTACCACGAGATCGGCGATCGCTATTGCCGGGAAGGCTGCACGCTCCGTACGGCCACGCTGGAGGACGTGTTTCTCAAACTCACCGGGAGGGCGCTTCGGGAGTGAAAGGAACGGCCATGAACCTGTCGGGAAGTTTCATCCGCGTCTGGCAGCGGAACCTGATCGTGTACCAGCAGACCTGGAAGATCAGCTTTCTGCCGCCGTTGCTGGAACCGCTTCTGTACCTGGCCGCTTTCGGGGTCGGCCTGAGCGGCATGGTGGGAAACCTTCAATATCGGGGCGAGGAAGTCTCCTACGTTGTATACCTGGCGCCTTCGCTGATCGCGATCAACATCATGAACAGCGCCTTCTTCGAAAATACCTATTCCTCGTTTGTCCGCATGTACTACCAGAAGATGTTCGACGGGATGATGGCGACTCCGCTCACCGTCGAGGAGATCATCGCGGGCGAAATCGCCTGGGGCGCCACGAAATCCGTGATCGGAACGGCCATCATGATGGCCGTCATCAGCCTTTTCGGCCTGCTTCGCTATCCGGAGAGCCTGCTGATCCTGCCTATCTCGGTCCTGGCTGGTTTCGCTTTCGGGTCGGTGGGGATGTTCTTCACCGGAATTGTCCGCAACATCGATCTGTTCAATCTCCCCATATTCCTGTTCATCACGCCGATGTTCCTTTTCGGCGGAACTTTCTTCCCGATCGAGAACCTCCCCGCCTGGGCTCAGGCGATCGCGCTGACCTTGCCGCTGACCCACCTCGTCAACGTCGTGCGCGACGCCGGTCTCGGACACATCGGTCCCCACTTCTGGTGGGGGCTGGTTTATCTGACGATCTTCTCGGCCTTTTTCTTCCCGGTGTCGGTACGCAGGATGCGCCGCCGCCTGATCAAATAGCCTCTCTCAACCGCCTGCCGTGTTTTTTCACAGGCGGTTCAAAAAGGTCCGGATGCAAGGCCCCCGAAGTCCTGAGCCGTGAGGCGTACTGGAGGTACGTTGAACGGCGAAGGACGAAGGAAACGCCGCAGACGGGCCTTGTTCAACCGCCTGCCGTGTTTTCAGCGGGCCGATTCCACATACTGCACAATCGCCCCCGCCATCGCGCGGATTCCCTCTTCGAACTTGCCCTCGTCCTTCTCCAGAAGCGTCATGCGGAAACCGGGCAGCGACGTATAGAACGATGTAAGGGGCACCGTGCAGATTCCCGTGGCGCCCAGGAGATAATAGACGAATCTCTTATCGAATTCGATCTTGCCGGAAACGAGTTTCTCAATGTAGGTCCGCACGTCGGCCTGCTTGATCGGCAGCGTCTGCCGGCCGTTCAGAACGGCTTCGTTGAAGGCGACGGTCATGTAAAAGGCCCCGTCCGTCCTGTTGACCACGACGTAGGGCAGATCCTTGAGCAGATTGTAGGCGATGTTGGAGAGCTTCTCGTAATGATGGAGCCGCTCCTGAAGGTACGCCGGGTATTGAGGATGCGAAAGGATCAGCGGGATGGCCATCTGGGGAAGAGTGGTCGAGCAGACTTCCGACATCTTCTGGTGCAGTATCGCATCCACGTACCGGGAAAACGCGGGGTCCCGATCCATGTTGTAGACCTCCACCCACCCGCACCGGGAACCCGGCCAGGGGAATTCCTTGGAGATCCCCTTCATCGCCAGTCCCGGCACCTCCCCGATGATGTCCGACAGTGGAACCGTCTTCTTCCCGTTGAAAACGATGTTGTTGTACGTCTCGTCGAAGACGAGAAACAGGTCGTACTCCCGGGCGATCTCGACGATCTGCAGCAGGATCTCCGGCGGATAAACGAATCCCGTCGGGTTGTCCGGATTGATGACCAGAATCCCGACGATGGACTTGTGGCTCTTCACCTTGCGTTCGAGTTCGTGGATATCGGGCTGCCATTCGCAGTACGGATTCATCCGGTACGTGTTGGGGGGAAAGGACGCGTGCAGGACCTCCGCCAGCAAATGGGTCGAATAGGTCGGCTCCGGCATGATAATCCGCGCATCCACACGAATCGCGCTGTAGGCCCTGGCGATTGCATCTCCGAGCCCGTTGAAGAAGATGATGTCCTCGGGAGATATCTGGACGCCGCCCCGCGAATTGACCCGCTCCGCCAGGTACTGGCGCGTCTCCAGTACGCCTTTCGTCGGAGAGTATGCGTAGGTTTCGTCCCGGCGGATCAAGTCGACCAGGACGTCCTTCATCCATTCCGGGATCTTCTCTCCCTTGTGAACGGGATCCCCGATGTTTTCCCAATGGATCTGGACGCCGTGCTGTTCAAGCCTGGTGCCCACCGAAACGATATTCCGGATCTCGTAAACGAGACCGCTTCCGCTTTTGGCGATGTCAAATCTCATGGGTCCCCCGCAGATACAAAAACTTATGGAACAAATGAATTTTGCTCCTTAGTACAAACACAAGATTTTTGCCACGAATTTGTTGGAAACGCTGGAAAGAAGAGGCGACCCGGCGTATAATCCGCGCTTTCGCGGGATCGCGGCAGAGAGACTGCGAAGGATCTATTATTTTCAGCAAGGAGAGTTCTATGAGCGTCCTCATCGATCTGGCGATGTTTCCCACCGACAAGGGGGAAAGCGTCAGCCCCTATGTCTCCAGGATCATCCGCATCATCCGTGACAGCGGCCTTCCCTACCGGTTCGGACCCATGGGAACGAGCATCGAAGGCGAGTGGGAAGAGGTCATGGGACTCGTGACCCGCTGCTTCGAGGAGCTGGAGAAGGACAGCAACCGGATCTACATGACGATGAAGGTCGACTACCGCAGGGGAGAGGGCGGCCGGATCGAAAGCAAGATACGGTCCGTCCAGAGCAAGCTTTAGCGCGGCTGTTGAAAAACGCCCGCCTGCGGCGTTCCCCTCACCCTTCACCATTCGACGTACATACCAGTACGCCTCGTGGCTCAGGATTTCGGGGGCCTTGCATCCGGGCATTTTTGAACAGCCTGAAGAAGCAGGCATGGGGCTGTTGAATCCGGAACTCGTCAGTCCCGCGTCGGTGATCTTGACTTTTTGTCTTCGGCATCACTAGATTAGACGTTGGGAACGTTATGATCGTCCCGGCTTGCCGCCTTCAGCGGCCGGCTGCAAGAGAAAGGGAGGGAAACGGCCATGTGGGAATATACGGACAAGGTGCGGGAGCATTTCCTTAACCCGCGCAATGTCGGCGAGGTGGAAAATCCCGACGGATCGGCGGAAATCGGATCCATCGCCTGCGGCGACGCCCTGAAGCTGACGTTCAAGCTCGACGAAAACAAGCGCATCAAGGAAGCCAAGTTCAAGACCTTCGGCTGCGCCAGCGCGATTGCCGCTTCGTCGGCGTTGACGGAAATCATCAAGGGCATGACTCTCGAGGAAGCCGCCAAAGTTACCAACCAGGACATTGCGGCATACCTCGGAGGTCTTCCCAGAGAAAAGATGCATTGCTCCGTTCTGGGACAGCAGGCCCTGGAGAAAGCGATCGAAAACTATAAGGGCATCGCCTCCACGGAGCCGGAGGAAAAGATCGTCTGCGAATGTTTCGGCGTAACCGACCATGAGATCGAACGGGCCATCCGTGAAAACAAGCTCACGACCGTCGAAGAGGTTACAAACTATACGAAGGCAGGCGGAGGATGCGGAGGATGCCATCCGGCCATTCAGGAGATCCTTGACCGCGTCCGGTCCGAAACCAAACCGGCGGCCAAGCCGAAGATGTCCAACATCCAGAAGATCCGCAAGATCGAGGAAACGCTGGAGCGGGAAATCCGGCCGTCCCTGAAGCAGGACGGCGGCGACATCGAACTGATCGACGTCGTCGACAACCGCGTCCTGGTGGCCACCCGCGGCGCCTGCGCCGCATGCAAGGCCTCAAACATTACACTGAAGCATTTTGTGGAAACGAAACTCCGGGAATTCGTCACCCCCGAACTTATTGTGGAGGAGGTGTCCAAGTGAAGACCGTTTACCTCGACAACAACGCCACGACGAAAGTCGCCCCGGAAGTCCTCGAGGCGATGCTGCCGTTTTTTTCGGAGCTCTATGGAAATCCTTCCAGTATGCATTCCTTCGGAGGTCAGGTGGCGCACCACGTCGGCAAGGCCCGCGGACAGGTGGCAGACATCCTGGGTGCCGAGCCCGAGGAAATCGTCTTCACGAGCTGCGGAACGGAGAGCGACAATGCCGCCATCCGATCGGCGCTGGCGGTTTCCCCGGACAAGAAACATATCGTCACGAGCCGAGTCGAACATCCCGCCATCCGGTCGCTCTGCCACCACCTCCGCAAAGAGGGATACCGGGTCACAGAAATCCCCGTGGATTCGGGCGGGCGGCTGGACATGGACAGTTACGCGAAGAGCCTCACTTCGGACACCGCGGTTGCGAGCATCATGTGGGCCAACAACGAAACCGGCGTCGTCTTTCCCGTGGAAAGGGCCGCCCGGATGGCCTATGAACGGGACATCCTCTTTCATACCGATGCCGTGCAGGTCGTCGGCAAGATGCCCATCAACATGAAGAAAACTACGATCAACATGCTGTCTTTTTCCGGCCACAAACTTCACGCACAGAAGGGGATCGGCGTCTTGTATATCCGCCGGGGCACGAAATTCGCTCCCTTTTTCATCGGCGGCCACCAGGAGAGGGAGCGCCGGGGAGGCACGGAGAACACCCCGGCCATCGTCGGCCTGGGGAAAGCCTGCGAGCTGGCCGTTGCGAACCTCAAAGAGGAGAATACGAGGGTGAAGGCGCTCCGGGACAAGCTTGAAACGGAGCTGCTCAGGAGAATCCCCGGCAGCCGCGTCAACGGCGACACGTCACAGCGGCTTCCGAACACGACCAATATCAGTTTCGAATATGTCGAGGGCGAGGGCATTCTCCTGCTGATGGACCAGTTCGGGATCTGCGCATCCTCCGGCTCGGCTTGCACATCCGGCTCGCTGCAGCCGTCGCACGTGCTTCGCGCCATGGGCGTCCCCTTCACGATGGCCCACGGTTCGATCCGCTTCAGTCTGAGCGTCTACAACACGGAGGAGGATATCGACTTCGTCATCGAGAAACTGCCGGGAGTCATCGAACGGCTGCGCGGCATGTCGCCCTATTGGAAACCCGGCGAGAAGTGCGCGAGTGCTTAGGAAAGCCGGCATTTTCGCCGGAACGTCGGCAAAAGGACATCTATGGACGACGCCAAGATGGATGCATGCAAGACCGAAGTGGCCTCGGAACTCCAGTACCGGGCCGAAATACCCGCCGTCGTAGAGCGGCTGGTCTCTTCTTGCGGCAGCAACGACTGCTTCGAGCACGTCACGTCCGAACCGCTGCCTTCCCGGGAGGCCCTCATCGACTTGATCGAACGGACGCGGCGGATTCTCTATCCCGGCTACTTCAGCAGGTCCCGCGTGGACGAGATCAACCTGACCTACTACTTTGGCGAGGAGGTCACCGCCCTGTTCGAGGTGCTGTCCCGGCAGATTGCCCTCGCCATCCGCCACGACTGCATCCGCTACCAGCAGCCCTGCACCTTCTGCGATGAGCGGGGACAGCAGATCGCAATCTCCTTCATCCGTTACCTGCCGCAACTGCGGGCGATGCTGGCCGGGGATATTCGGGCCGCTTTTGAGGGCGACCCCGCCGCTCAGAGTCATGACGAGGTCATCTTCAGTTATCCCGGACTCTTTGCCATCACCGTCTATCGGGCCGCCCATTTCCTGCTGGAACAAAAGGTCCCGCTGCTTCCGCGGATCATGACCGAGTATGCCCACAGCCTCAGCGGTATCGACATCCACCCCGGCGCAGAGATCGGGCGGGGCTTTTTCATCGATCACGGCACCGGCGTCGTGATCGGCGCGACATCGATCATCGGCGACCGCGTCCGGATTTATCAGGGTGTAACCCTCGGGGCTCTTTCCCTGCGCAAGGAAGAGTGCGAACGCCTGCGGACGGAAAAACGACACCCGACGATCGAGGACGACGTCACGATCTACTCCAACGCCACGATCCTGGGGGGCCGCACCGTGATCGGCGCCCGATCCGTCATCGGCGGGAACGTGTGGATCACCGATTCGGTTCCACCCGATACGGAAGTCTTCCTGAAGAAGCCGGAACTGGTCTTCCGGGGGACCTCCCGTTGATCCTGCCCGTCCCCCGCCATCTCCGGCTGCCTTGGCAGCGCCGAAAGCCTTTTTCCCTTTGACAGGGGCGGTTTTTCGGGCTATCCACGAAGGCAACAGCCGATCGCACCGTGCGGCTCCCGATCAACCTCTCAACAACGCCCGCCTTCGGGGACTTCCGGACGCCAGGCCGGATCGCCGGAAGAGCGGGGAATACAGGAGGGCATGCCCATGAACGAAAAACCGATAGACTACTTCGTCGCGCTCTATGATCTGGCGAGGGTGATCAACGCCTCCCTCGACCCCAGCGTCGTGCTGGAACAGGTCGCGCAGCACGTGGCTGAGACGATGCGCGCCAAGGCTTGCAGCATCCGTCTCCTGGATTCGCGAAGACAGAGACTCCTCTTGAAGGCGGCCTACGGCCTGTCCGACAAGTACCTGAGAAAAGGACCGGTCCTGGTCAAGGAAAGCGGTCTGGACAAGAAGGCCCTGCAGGGCAAGACGATGTGGCTCCGGGATGCGAGCACCGACAAGAACTTCCAGTACGGGGCGCGGGCAAAGGCGGAGGGGATCAAATCCGTCCTGGTTCTTCCCCTGCTCATCGAAAACAAGGCGACGGGCGTCCTGCGTGTCTATTCGGACAAGATCCGGAAGTTCGACGAACAGGAAATCCGGTTTCTCGAGGCCGCGGCCAACCTGAGCGCCATCGCCATCGAGAATGCCAGGCTGCACAAGACGCTCCAGAACCGTTACGAGTTGATGACGGAGCACAAGAACCGGATCGACGACAACTGATGCCGCACCGCGGCCCCCTGCGGGCTCCGGAACCGAACCTAACCCCTTGTGACCGGAAGGAGGAACGTATGATTCGCCTTGGCATCAACGGCTTCGGACGCATCGGGCGGCAGGTCTTCAAGGCCGTCCTGGCAAGATATCCCCAGTCGCTGCAGGTGGTGGCGATCAACGACCTGTTCGACGTCCAGACAAACGCCCACCTCCTCAAATACGACACGAGCTACGGGCGCTTCTCCGGGAACGTCGAAGTCAAGAAGGACGCCTTCCTCATTGACGGGAAGGCCATCAGAAGCTTCGCCTGCCGGGAACCGTCCGCGATCCCCTGGGACGATGAAGGCGTCGACATCGTCATCGAAAGCACCGGATTATTCCTCACCGGCCCCAAGGCCTCCGCCCATCTGGAGGCCGGCGCCCGGAAGGTGATCATCAGCGCGCCGGCGAAAGAGGAGGATCTCACGGTCGTCATGGGTGTGAACCACCGGCAATACCATCCACAGAAGCATCATATCGTTTCCAACGCCTCCTGCACGACGAACTGCCTTGCGCCGCCGGCCCTGGTCGTCCACGAAGCCTTCGGAATTGAAAAAGGCATGATGACGACAGTGCACTCCTACACGAACGACCAGCGGATACTGGATCTTCCCCATAAGGATCTGCGGCGCGCCCGTGCCGCCGCCCAGAACATCATCCCGACGTCGACCGGCGCCGCCCGCGCGCTGGCACTCGTGATCCCCGACCTTGCCGGCCGCTTTGACGGATATTCCCTGCGCGTCCCGACACCGACGGTGTCGATCGTCGATTTCACCGCCGAACTGAAAAAGAAGACGAACACGGCGGAGTTGCGCGAGGCCCTGAAAAGCGCTGCGCGCCGTCAGCTCAAGGGCATCATGGCCTGCGAAGAGGAGCCGCTTGTTTCCACGGATTTCAAGGGCAACGACCATTCCTCGATCATCGATGTGGAGTTCACGCAGGTGCTCAAAGAAAATATGGCCAAGGTCGTGGCATGGTACGACAACGAATGGGGCTACTCGTGCCGCGTTGCGGACCTGGCCAACTACATGGCCGAGAAAGGATTCTGATCCCGCGGCATGCCGGTACGGATTCTGATCATCGACGATGACGCCGTCGCCTGCGAGTTCCTGCAGGAGACGCTTTCCCGGGCTGGATATGAGGTGGACACCGATACGTCCGCCAGGAAAGCCCTTGCGAGGGACCTGTCCGGTTACGACCTGCTCATGTCCGATATCCGGATGCCGGATATGGACGGTCTGCAATTCCTCCACCACGTTCACGGCGAGCGCCCGGAACTGCCGGTCGTTCTCATGACCGCCTACGGGGACCTGCAGACCACGATGGAAGCCCTCAATCTGGGCGCCTGGGATTACATCAGCAAACCCTTTTCACCCGACGCGGCGCGCGCGCTGGTCCGGAAGGTCCTCGAAGTCCGGGAGTTGAGGCAACGGAGGATGCGCGGCCAGCCGACGTTGAAGGACGAACCGCAGTTCATCGGCTCTTCCGCGACGATGGTCGCATTTTACAAGCAACTGGCCCGCGTCGCCGATTCCGACGCCAGCATCCTCATCGAAGGAGAGAGCGGCACGGGAAAGGAACTGGCCGCCCGTTCGCTGCACCAGCTTAGCTCGCACTCCGAAAAACCATTCGTGCCGGTTCATTGCGGCGCCATTCCGGATACCCTGCTGGAATCGGAGTTGTTCGGGTACGAAAAAGGCGCCTTCACCGGCGCCGACCGGCCCCACCCGGGACTCCTCTCCTCCGCCGAGGGCGGCACGATGTTTCTCGATGAAATTACCGAGATGTCCACCGCACTCCAGGGGAAACTGCTGCGGTTCATGCAGGATGGAGAAGTCCGGCGGCTCGGCGGACGGGAAGTCCACCACGTCTCCGTCCGCGTCGTCGGCGCGGCAAACCGGAAGGTCGACGAGGAAGTCGTGAAGGGAAGGTTCCGGGCTGATCTTCTGTACCGTTTCGTCGTACGCCTCCGCATGCCCCCGTTGAGGGAACATAAGGAAGACCTGCCGCAACTGATCAAGTCTCTTCTGGCCAAGCTCGGATATCCCACCGCGGGGATATCCGATGATGCCATGGAACAGCTCATGGCCTACGATTGGCCCGGCAACGTCCGGGAATTGCAGAACGTATTGCAGCAGACCCTGCTCCTGTCCCCCTTCATGATGATCCTGCCCGAAAATCTTCCCGAGAAATTCCGCAGGAAGGCCGAATGGCGACCCCTGGAAGGCGCCGAGCGGGAGCAGATCCTCCAGATGCTCAAGAACACGGACTGGAATCAGAGCCGTACCGCCCAACTCCTTGGCATCGACCGAAAGACGCTTCGCACCAAGATCCTCCGCTATGGGCTCTCCAAAGATGCTGCCGGCGACGGCAAGTAGTACCGATGAAAAATTCCCCAGCGACTGGGGAGGAATTCTACAATGTTCCCGCCGCGGCCTGCAGCCGCCCCGGATATCCGAATCGCCAATACCCTTTACATTTGAATATTTGCATCATAAGCGGCCGGTTGAAGGCCTGTGGCACGGGCCTTGCTCCATCCTAGGCAAAAGTCAAAAAATCTCAGGAGGTAGTGAAATGAAGCGTTTGATGGTTATCGTGATCGGTTTGGTGTTCCTGTTCTGCGGTTCGGTTATCGCGGCTGAGAAGGCTGCCCCCGCGGCTCCGGCTGCCCCGGCAGCAGTAGCGGCTGCAGAGCCCGCGAAAGCGGCGCCCGAGAAGAAGGCCGAGAAGAAGAAGACCTCGAAGAAGGCCTCCAAGAAGGCCGAGAAGAAGGCCGAGAAGAAGGAAGCGGCTGCCCCGGCGGCCCCCGCAGCGAAGTAAGACTTTTTTCTGCGGATTTCAGATCTTCGGGAAAGGCGCGAATCCATCGATTCGCGCCTTTCCTTTTTTTCGGGGCCTGCGGTTCCTTTCACCCATCGCGGCGGGAATCGGGGAAGAACAGCGTGATCGTTGTGCCCCCATCCGGAGGGCTTTCGATCGTCATGCGTCCGTTGTGGATCTTGACGATATCCTGAACGATCGCAAGTCCCAGTCCCCGCATTCCCTCTTCCGTATGGGTGCTGAAAAAAGGCTGACAGACTTTCCCGATCAACTCCGGAGGAATCCCCCTGCCGTCGTCACCCACTGCCAGGGCGATGCTCTGCCCGGCCTCATCCCTTTGCGCTGAGATCAGGATCCGTCCTCCCGCCGGCATGGCCTCGACGGAGTTCTGAATCAGGTTGAGCAGGGCTGTCTGGAAGCGGTACCGATCGACGTAGATCACCGGCAGAGACGGTTCGATCTGAAGGTCGAGGCGGATGCCCGCTTTCGAAATCAGCGGTTCGATCAGGGGAAGGGATTCCTGGAGGATATCGGGGACAGTCAAGGCTTCGAAGTGCGCCTCGGGGAGGCGCGTTGCCCGTCGAACGTTCTGGATGACGCTGTGAAGTCTTTCCGTCTGCTGCAGGATCAGCTCCAGTTTCCGCGTCGCATCGGCAGGCCAGCCCTGTCCTTCCAGGAGAAGTTTCGTCATGCCGGCAATGGAGTGCAGGGGCGTACCCAGATCGTGCGCCAGGGTCGCCGTGAGGTATCCGAGCGCGGTCAGCTGCTGCAGTTGATTGACCTGCATCTGCAGATCGATCACCCTGGAAGTGGCTTCCTGGACCTTCTGCTCCAACTGCCTGTTCAACTCCTGATTTCTTGCCAGGACTCTTTCCACCTCGTCCGCCATGCGGTTAAAGTGGTCGGACAACTGCCCCCATTCATCTTCGCGACGGTCGAAGGGAATGCGCTTGACGTACTGGCCGGACTGGAAGGCGTCGATCGTACGGATGATGATCCGGAGAGGGCGGCCGATGATCCAGCCGTAACTGAGGCCCAGGGCGAGGAGGATCGCCAGCAGCAATCCCCCCGTGCTGAAGACCATCAGGTACTGTGCCCGGGAGAGTATTTCCCAGTTCGCACGGGAAAAGGCAATGACTCCGACAATCGTGAGGACGTCGTTATCTGCCAGGAAGGGATAGAGAAGTCCCAGGGCGGGGCCTCCGTCGGTCGACAACTGGACCATCTCCGGCTTCATCTTGGCAGCGGCCGTCGCCACCAGTGAGTCGGGCCATTCGTAATGGACGCGGCTGGCGCCGGCCACATATTCGATCGATCCCTTGCCGAGCGAAAAGAGATCAATCCGGGCAAGACGGATATCCGACTGGACATGCTCCTTGAGGGCCGTGTCCAGCGCCGAAAGGCCCTGGCCGGTGGGAAAGTGCTGATAGTAGGTGCCGATGGTCTCCGCGACGCCGCTCAGGCGCTTCCCCTGCTGTTCGAACAGCAGGTTCTCCAGCGTGTGCAGTTGGATCCAGCCCCAGATGGACATCGTCACGACAAGCGCCAGCACGGTTGCCAGCATCAGACGGGCACGGACGGTCATAGGGGAACCTCGGCATTTTTGTGGCGGCGGATTATACCGCGCCCGATCCGGAAAATGCACGGATTTTGGAAAAACAAAAACCCGGGGCAGAAGATACCGCCCCGGGTTTCCAGGATCGATCTTCGTCACACAAAAAAATCACGGGGTTCCGCTTTTTCCCCTGGGCGGCACCTTTCCGGCCGGTTTACCGGGAATCGGTGTCTTCCGCGGGGGCAGTTTCTTCTCTGCCACCTTCGCCACTTTGAACGCCACATGCCTGCCGGCCTTCTCCAGGTAATTCACGCTCACCTTGTCCCCCACGGCAAGGCCTTCGAGAGGTCCTTCCAGACCGAATTCCATGATCTCCTTCTTGTCTTTGAAGGCACGTTCGATCTTGATGGTTTGTTCCGTAATCTCGGTAAGAACTCCCACGGTTTTCATTGTCGTCGCCTTGGCCGCGACGGGAACGATCTTCTCCGCTGCCGGCCGTGCGGGCACGGCGGGAGGCTTCCCGTCCGCTCCGAAGGAAGGGGAAAGAAGCAATACAAAGAAGCACAGGGTTGTCAGACAGGCGGAGCGTTTCACTTTTCCGTCCTCCAGACGGTTAAGTCCAATCTTAGAATTTACAGCAATTTACATACCAGCCGGTCCAGCAAGGGCACGGGATACGCAATGCCGCGGAAAGGCTCCACAATGGATAGAAAGTGAAACGTCCTCCGGGATTTACGCGTGCCGGCGATGGAGAATTCTTCCTCAAGAGCTGAGGAATTTTTCATCATCCATACGGCGACGCATCACCCGGCAATGATATTCATGGCGGCGGGAACGACTTCGAAGCGTGCCGGCAAAGTCCCCGGCTGTTCGCCGTCCACGTCCAGCAGGACCCGCTCGCCGGAGGAGGCTTCGATTTTCCGGCACGTCGCCATCCGCACTTTCTTGATAGCGCCGATCCGCTTGCAGTAGAGCTTGGGCAGGTGCCAGAAGACTTCCGGCAATCGGAGGTCTCCGATGACGGTCACGTGCAGGAGTCCGTCATCGGTCATGGCGTCGGGTGCAACGCACATCCCCCCACCATGATAGCGGCCGTTCGCAACGGCGATATTCCAAGCCGAGCATTCGGTTTCGGGACCGTCGTCGATGCGGAGCCGGACCCTTTTGGTGCCGTAGAGGACGAGAGACAGGAGCGTCCCCCACATGAAGGAAGCGAACGGTCCGAAGGCCTTGCTGGTCCGGTTGACGCGCGCCACGACTTCCCCGCCGATCCCGAAACTGGCGATGTTGTGAAAATAACAGACGGCGGTCTCCCCGCAGTGATTGCGGAAGGTCAGGCGTCCGAGGTCCAGGCAACGCGTCCTTCCCTCCTTGATGAGCGAAAGACAGTCGCCGATCTTCCGCGGAATGGGATTGGTCCGCACGAAGTCGCACCCCGTCCCGTTGGGGATGAAACCGACGACGACGCCGGCAGGAATCACGCCGTCCTCGCCGACAAGGCCGTTGACAACCTCATTGAGCGTCCCGTCTCCCCCGACACAGATGATCCGTTCAACACCCCGCCGGAGCTGTTCCGCCGCGGCGCGCGTGGCGTCGCCCGGTCCCGTCGTCAGATGTTCCTCGAAGGGACCGAGGCGATCCCTGGCGAAAGCCTGGATGCGCGGCCATTCCATGCAGGTCGCGCCGTTCCCCGCGTGGGGATTCACGATGAAGGCGGTTTTCCCGGCCAAGATCCTCCTCCGACGATTTCCTCCCCTCTCCCGACGAGAGGCGGCGTCATGATGCAATGTTTTTTTGCATTTGACAAGCGTCAAGGCTCTCGTTCTTCGCAGCGATCCGCATGCAGCGTTGATTTCTCCGGTTCCTTCTGTTATGTTCAGACGCCGGCGAGGCGTGGCGGGGAGCTACGGTGACCGGCAACAACGGTTCGCTCTGTATGGAGTATGAAGAGAAGTCCCGGTAAACTGCATTTCTATATCCTTCTTCAGTCCCTCCCGATCAAGCCTCTCCTCCGGAAGATCGGATTTCACATCGATATTGTCGAGGCCGCAAACGCCTTCTACTGGCCGGAATTCATCCGGGTTCCCCGCTCGGAGAGCGCCGTCATCCTCCCCCACTGTCTCATCGCCGACGAATGCCCCGCCAAATTCTCCAAGGTGGACGGCATCCTCTGCATCAAGTGCAGGCGTTGCGGTTGCGGAGAAATCAAACAACTGTGCGAAAAAAAGGGCCTGCAGTTCTACATCAGCCCGAGCACCGGGTTTACGAAGCGCCTGAGTCAGCGCAAGAACCTCAAGGCGGCAGTCGGCGCGGCCTGCGATTTCGAAATCGAGAAGGGACTTCAGGGAGTACGGCTGAGCCTCATGGGCGTGCAATTCAACCGGCGGACGGTCATTCCTCAGGTCTGCATCACGAATCGGTACGATTGCCTGAACAACGAACTCGATTGGGATCACCTGAAGAAGCTGATCGAGGATCTTCCCTGAAAAAAATGGATCATGCGCCCACCCGCGAACCTGCACCGGAAAAGTTCGCTGGATCGGGCAGTGAGCGATCCGGCCGGGAAACCGGAGAAGGCGGCCCCTCATGTCGAGGCTCCCGAAAGACCAAACCCCGCTGATCGTTCTGGGGGCAGGCGCCGCGGGGATGCTCGCCGCCGGCCGGGCGGCGGAACTGGGTGCAGCGGTCCTCCTTCTCGAAAAAACCGAATCTCCGGGGAAAAAGATCCTCATCAGCGGCAAGAGCCGCTGCAATCTGACCAATGCGAAGGACCTGCCCGGCTTTATCGCGATGTATGGCGCCAACGGGCGCTTTCTCTACCCGGCCTTTCACCGTTTCTTTCGGGATGAACTCCTGGAATTCCTCCATGGCCTGGGACTCGACACCCAGGGAGAACGCGGCGGGCGGATCTTTCCCGCTTCCGGCCGCGCCGCCGACGTCGTCGATGCCCTGACGTCATCCCTGCACGCCCGGGGAGTGCAGTTGTCCAAAGGCTGCGGCGGAACGGAAATCCTGGTCCGCAACGGACGGATCTGCGGTGTGAAGACGGGACGGGGCGTCCTTCCCTGCCGGGCGGTCATCGTGGCGACGGGCGGAGCGAGTTACCCGGAAACCGGCTCTTCCGGCGACGGCTACCGGATGGCCGCGGCGCTGGGCCACACGCTGGTGAAGCTGCGGCCGGCGCTGATCCCGCTTGTTGTCGAAGAGATCGAACTCGCGAGGGCCATGCAGGATGTCGACCTCCGCAATGTGCGGTTGACGGTTTTTTCCTGCCGGGCGGAAGAAATCGATCCGGCGCTGACGCCGACCCGGGACTGGGGAAGGGGAACCGGGGGACGACGGCCGCGGCCGCCCGTCATCGAGAGCCGTTTCGGCGAGATGACGATGACCCATTTCGGCATCGCCGGACCGATCACGCTTCTTGCAAGCCTTTCCGCCGTCGATGCCCGCGAACGGGGCCCCGTGTCCGTCTCGATCGATCTGAAACCGGCCTTGAGCATGAAGGTGCTCACCGCCCGCCTCCAGCGGGACTTCGACCGTTCCGGCCGGGACGATTACCGGACCGTGCTGGCGGGCCTTCTCCCGCAGAAGATGATCGAGCCCTTCGCCGGATTGACGGGCGTGCCGCTCGAAAAGCGCGCCGCGGAGATCGGCGCCGCCCAGCGGGACACCATTGCCAGGCAACTCAAGTCGCTTCGCTTCAACATCCGCGGACCGCTCCCCCTTTCGTCGGCCATCGTCACGGCGGGAGGCATCTCCCTGAAGGAAATCGATCCGCGGACGCTGGCCTCCCGGAAGATCGAGGGTCTATATTTCTGCGGAGAGGTGCTGGATATCGACGCGGACACGGGCGGCTACAATCTCCAGGCCGCGTTTTCAACCGGATACCTGGCTGGTGAATCGGCGGCGGCATACCTTGCCGGCCTGCCGCCTCCGGCAGAGGAATGATCTTGGGAGGGCCGACCCGGGACGGGACATTTGCAGCGTTTCCGACGGAAAAAGCCCTTGTCAAAAGCGCTGTTCCCTGTTAGACAATTCGGCAAACATATTGAAAGGATGCGCGATGGGAGAGGGAATTTCCGACTACACGAGATGCCTGGTCGATCTGCGGCGGCACATGTGGCTTGCCGGTGTGGAAACGGAACTGCGGAGGCTCATCTGGCAGATCGCCGTGACGGGGAAATACATCTCGGCGAAGATCCATGAATCCAACCGGAAGCTTGCGGGCCTCAAGAACATCTTCGGGGAAGAGCAACTGGCCCTCGACCGTACCGCCGATGAGATCCTGAAAAATCAGCTCCAATTCTCCGGCTTTGTCCGGGAGTACATGTCCGAGGAGCAGGAAAAAGTCGTAACCATCGGCAAGGGGCATGAACAGTACTTCATCACCGCAGACCCCCTCGACGGCTCCTCTCTCGTGGATACCAACCTGTCCATCGGTACCATCATCGGCATCCACAGGGAATCCGTTTTCTCCGCGGGGCGGAAGACGATGGTGGCGGCCCTCTACATCACCTACGGACCCCTGATCACCATGGTCTACTCGGCCGGGAAGGGAACGCACGAGTTCGTCCTGAACCGGGAAGGAGAATACGTCCTGTCGGAAGAGAACATCGTCATGAAGGAGAAAGGATCCATCTTCAGCCTGGGCGGACTTCGGAGAGAATGGACGCCCGGGCATCGGAAATTCGTCGAATTTCTCGAGAGCAGCGGCTACAAACTCCGCTACAGCGGCGGTTTTGTCCCCGACATCAATCAGGTCATCATCAAGCGGGGCGGCGTCTTCACCTACCCGTCCCTGAAGAAAGAGCCCCACGGAAAGCTCCGCCTTCTCTACGAACTCCAGCCCATGGCCTTCATCGTGGAGCACGCGGGCGGCACGGCCTCCGACGGCTCCCGCAAGATCCTTGATATCCAGGTTGAAGAACTTGACCAGCGCTGTCCGATTTATATCGGAAGCCAATTCGAAGTGGACCAGGCGGAAGCATTTCTCGCCCGGGGTTGATTTCGTCTTTCGCCGCCGCTTCTTCTTTTCATCTTCCCGGTGCAAACGAGTGGCGGCGACGCGGACGGAGGGATCGACGGACCTCTATATAAGAAGGATGGAACCATGACCTGCAACTCATCCCCTGCCCTGAAAAAGGGAATCGCCGGCATTCTGGAAATCTCCGGCGGCGACGTCAAGATCCTCGATGCGGCCCTCCTGCAGTCGACCCTGATCGACGACCTCATCCGGACGGCCGTTTTCAGCCCCGACGGCGAAGCCCTTGATGCGGCCCGCTGGCTGATCCGCCGGGCCGGTGCCGGGATGGGCATCGTCTCCTCGTCAATCGAGTCCCTTTACGAGGCGATGGGCCGCGGGGAGGTGTCGGGTTTCACCGTCCCGGCCATCAACATCCGCGGCATCGCCTACGACACGGCCCAGGCCGCCTTCCGCGCCGCACTGAAGGCCGGCGCCGGAGCCCTCGTCTTTGAAATCGCCCGTTCGGAAATCGATTATACCCGCCAGCGCCCCGCCGAATATGCCGCCGCCGTCACGGCCGCGGCCATCAAGACCGGATGGCGGGGTCCCATCTTTCTCCAGGGAGACCACTTCCAGGTCAACGCGGGGAAATACGCGAAGGATCCGGAAAAGGAGGTCCGCTTTGTCAAAAACCTGATCTGGGAAGCGCTCGAGGCGGGTTTTTACAATATCGACATCGACACCTCGACGCTGGTCGATCTTTCACAGCCTTCCACCGGCAAACAGCAGAAATTGAACTTCACCCTCGCTGCGGAGTTGACGACCATGATCCGCGACCTGGAGCCGGAAGGGATCACCGTGTCCGTGGGCGGTGAGATCGGCGAAGTCGGCGGGAAGAACAGCACTGTCGAGGAGCTTCGCGCCTACATGGACGGCTATCGCAGGGAGCTGGACAAAAAGGCGGGGGAAGACGTCAAGGGCATCAGCAAGATCAGCGTCCAGACGGGGACCACCCACGGCGGCGTGCCGCTGCCCGACGGGACGATCGCCACGGTGAAAATCGATTTCGAGACGCTGGAGCTTCTCTCCGAAACGGCGCGGAAGGAATACGGTCTGGCCGGCGCCGTTCAACACGGGGCGTCGACGCTTCCCAACGAGGCCTTTGACCGCTTTCCCGCCGTGAAGACGGCGGAGATCCACCTCGCGACCGGCTTCCAGAACATCATCTACGACAGCCGGCATTTCCCGGCCGCACTGCGGGAGAAGATCTATGCCCATCTGAAGGCGGAGATGGCCTCGGAGCGCAAGGAAAAAGACACGGAGGAGCAGTTTCTCTACAAAACGCGCAAGAAGGGCTTCGGCGTCTTCAAGAAGGATTTCTGGGACCTGCCCGCACGGACACTGGCTTCCCTCGGCGCCGAACTGGAAAAACAGTTCGCCTTCCTCTTCGGGAAACTCAACGTCGCCGGCACGGCCGACCTCATCTGCCGCCATGTCCAGCCCGTAGATGTACCGGTAGAATGCCCAAAATGCTTGAAGCCATAGTCGGGATCTATGTTTACTTCGGATCATGCGTTCGAAGACAAAAGGAGATTTTCCACAATGGACATCCCACGGATATTCAACATCACTGAGAGTGCTCACCGCATCCACAACCCGATCACACCCGAAAAGCTCGCCACTCTCGGCGCGGCGCTGCGTCTGGAAACGGGAACCCGAGTGCTCGACCTCGGCAGCGGTTCGGGGGAGATGCTCTGCACCTGGGCCCGCGATTACGGAGTCATCGGCACCGGCATTGACATGAGCCAGTTGTTCACCGAGCAAGCGAAACTCCGCGCTGAAGAACTCGGCGTCGCCGATCAAGTCCAGTTCATCCATGGCGATGCCGCGGGCTATGTCTCTGACGAGAAGGTCGGTGTGGCAGCCTGTGTCGGCGCCACTTGGATCGGCGGGGGAATCGCCGGCACTATCGAGCTTCTGGCGCGGAGCCTGCGCGCGGGAGGGATCATCCTCATCGGCGAGCCCTACTGGCGGCAGTTGCCGCCGACGGAAGATGTTGCCAAGGGGTGTTTTGCCAACTCAATCTCCGACTTTCTCCTGCTTCCGGAACTTCTCGCGTCTTTCGGCAACCTCGGCTACGATGTCGTGGAAATGGTTCTGGCGGACCAAGACGGCTGGGACAGATACG
>DIWJ01000096.1:0-16983 GCA_002428445.1 Syntrophaceae bacterium UBA6109 | reverse complement strand
TACCTGGGCTGGGGTGTGTTCGCGCTCATGCCGCGGTGATGCGTTGGCGCATCCGGCGGATCGTCAACGGCTGTGCCGCGCAACAGCTGGTGAGCAGCAAGACTTTCTGGCTCAAGAGATCGTCAAAAGCACGGCCCGCCCAAGTTCAGGGGATGTGTACAGCAATCCCAGCATATACGATTTTCGTAGAACCAGCGACCAAAGACGGTGCCCGTCCCACTACGGCAGAAGACGCGGCTAAAGAATACTCCTATGATCGTGTGTTATGGCATCGGCTTCCTGAAGGCTTGAGCCCTGTTACCGGGAAATTGGATGCTGGTGCAACCGCCCTTGTTTTCGACATGATGACTACCGCTGTGAGCGGAACATTGGATTTATGGGAATATGGAGAGTTATCAGAGACCCCAAAGCCTCTCAGATTTGTGCTTGGTTGTTCTACGGTCTGCTCCGTCCGAAAGGATATGAAATCACACCCAGAAAAAATGAAGTCGCGCTATCGTGAGATTGTCGCAGTTGCACGACTTGCAGATCCTTTCTGTGTCTGGGTTCGATGAATGGATAACAAAAAAAGTCAAAAGGACGCGCCAGCCTCCTGGTTTATAGAAGTTCGTGGTGCAATCCGGAACTTATCGGCGTTCCGGACGCGCCGCTTAATTGTGCCGTTGGACATAAAACCATTTGGAAGGTGTTGAAGCTTCATTCAGGCCGAAAAATGTAGAAAAGGAAAAAGGAGGTGATATGAATTTACATTTTAGGGGTTTCTTGTTTATTGTCGTGCTTACGAGTATCTATCTAAGCGGATGTGGACATGCCATTGATAAAAAATCTGGTGCGGCAATGACCGACGCATCGGACTATGAACTAATTCATGAAGAAGCGGATGCAGAGAGCTCTGTTCCAGACATGGATAATGATCTCCTTCTGAAGGCTGCTGGCAGCCGCAGTCACAGGCCTGCCGAAGGAACTGCCGCAAGAACATTTTACGATCGTCTGGCCTATATAATGGGGAATCTTCGACAAACGAAATATGTACATTATAATCAAAAGCAACTTGATGAAGAGAACGGCATCTATCAATATGATTGTTCAGGCTTTGTCGGCGAGTTTATTCTCAAACAGGCATTGCCGAAGCAATACAAGGATCTTGCCGATAATGCAAAAAAGTTTCATGACGAGAAGCATCCTCGCGCCTGGGGTTTTTATGATTATTTCAATAAAATACTTGCAGATAAAGACGAAAACAGCAACGGATACTGGCACGTTTTTAAATCCATCGAAAAAATACAACCCGGTGACATCATTGTTGTTAAATATGATGAAAAATGGCAGAAGAAGATGATACTCAATTGCAGACATTCCAGTACCGGCCATGTTATGACGGCTTGGAGCTACCCGGTTAAATCAGATGACGAATATTGGATCTATGTCATTGATTCTTCAGGTTCCGGACACGCCAAGGATACAAGGAGAACGAAGTTTGATGATGTTATTGCTGAAAGCGGAATAGGCAAAGGTAAGATGTGGTATGGCGTCAATTCTGATGACAAAAGACCGGTTTATTACCGGTGGAGTTCCGCGGGTGGCTGCAAATATACCCTCAGAGACATGAGTACCAATTGCAAAGGAAAAGATGACGACCTCTGTTGCAAGAAAGAAAAGGGGGAAACGTGCAATTATCCATCTGAATACTTTGAACGCCTCCAGGGAATTATCATGGCACGTCCCATATAATGAAAAGGGACCTTCTCGAAAATACAAACGAGCAGTGGCGCAGATGGCATGGAGTATAAGAGTCAGCTATTTACACGAGACAACCAATAACGTCAAAACCAATTGCCCAATCGGGCAGCCGGGGGTTTATAATTGTGACCGGAATTCTAGTCACAACAATGGAGGCCGAAAAATGAAGACGCTTTCCCTGTCCGAGGCCAAGATGAGACTGAGCGGGCTGGTCGATGCGGTATGTTCCCGGGACGAAGAGGTCGTCATCACCCGGAACGGCAGTCCCGCTGCGGTGATGATCAGCGCCGATACCTATGAAAGCCTAAAGGAAACGGCCGCCGTGCAGTCCGACGTTCCCCTCATGAAGGAAATCAAAAAAGGGGCAAAAGCCCTCAAGGCCAAGAAGGCGAAATTGTATACCCTCGACGAGCTCTTTTCGTAGGCCGATCCATGAAGGAAGAGACTTCCAGACTCCGCGTGCCTGACCGGATCGCAAAGCTGATCCGCGCGATGCATCCCGGCCTCAGAAAAAAGATCCGGGCTTCCCTGGCAGCCGTCGCCGCGGATCCGGCTTCGGGGATCCGGCTCTATGACAAGCGGGGCGATCTGCGAAGCTTCTGCACCGGGAAGCTGCGCATTATCTACCGCGTCCGGGAGAAAGACATTTCCGAGATCCTTGCCGTCGGCCCGCGCGAGACAATTTACGGAGAAACCTACCGCCTCCTCTGCAGGAAGAGTTTGGAATGAAACTGCCTTTTTACCACGTCGATGCCTTCACGTCCGAGGTCTTCAAGGGAAACCCGGCCGGCGTCTGTTTTCTGAATGCCTGGCTCGACGACGCGCGCCTGCTTGCCATCGCCTTTGAGAACAGCGTTTCCGAAACGGCCTTCCTGGTCCCCATGAAAGGGGGATTCGAGCTGCGCTGGTTCACGCCCGTCACGGAGGTGGCCCTTTGCGGGCATGCGACGCTGTCAAGCGCCTTCGTCCTCTTTCACCGCCGCGGCTGGGCCGCGCCGACGATCATATTCCGGACGCGCCGCAGCGGGGACCTTACGGTGACGCAGCAGGATGACCTGATCGAGATGGATTTCCCCGCCCGGCCGCCTTCGCCGCAGGAGCCGCCCGGCAAGTCTCTCGCGGAGGCGCTCGGCGTCGAGCCCAAAGAGCTTTACCTCTCGGCGGAAGACGCGCTGGTCGTCGTGGAGGATGAAGAGACCGTGAGAAATCTGCAGCCGGACATTCCCGCGCTGCTCCGGACGCCCTATCGCGGAACGATCGTCACAGCGAAGGGCAAGTCCTGCGACTTCGTTTCGCGCTTTTTCGCCCCCCGCGTGGGAGTCGCGGAAGATCCGGTCACGGGTTCCGCCCATTGCGTGCTGACGCCCTACTGGTCGAAACGACTCGGCAGGAAGAAACTCCGCGCGCTGCAGGTCTCCCGGAGGGGCGGCGAGCTCTTCTGCGAAGACCTCGGGGCGCGCATCGGCATTTCCGGCCGCGCCGTGCTGTACCTGGAAGGCGCGATTACGGTATGAGACACGGCGCGTTGTCCGCCGCAGATTGCCGGCAACAGGAAGGGCATGAAAAAAAGCCGCCGGATCCGGCGGCTTTGAAGTTTCTGAAAAGGGCATTCTCCTCTAACGGACCTTCGCGCCCGTCTTCGGCGGCTTGTCGAAGCCGATCAGCGTCAGGCCTTCGACTGCATCGGTCGCCAGCAGCATTCCGTACGAATCGACGCCCATGAGTTTCGTCGGCTTGAGGTTCGCGGCGACGACGATCGACTTCCCGACAAGGTCCTCGGGCTTGTAGTCCTTGGCGATGCCGGCGACGATCGTCCGCTCTTCGCCGATGTCGATGCGCAGCTTCACGAGCTTGCTGGACTTGGGAACGGGCTCCGCCGACAGGATTTTCGCCACACGGAGATCGACCTTTTCGAAATCCTCGTAGGAAATCTCGGGTTTCAGCGGTTCCATCTTTTTCTCCTTCTGCTCGGGGGCCTTTTCCGCGCCCTTGTACTCGACGCGGGGGAACAGGGCGTCACCCCGATTGAAGGGGTTTCCGGGCGCAAGACCGCCCCAGCTTCGGACCGTCGCGAAGGTCTGCGCGGCGGGATCCGCGACGCCGACCCGTTCCAGGATTTTCCCGGCCGTCCCGGGCATGAACGGAGAGATAAGGACAGCGATCACCCGCAGCGATTCGAGGAGATCGTAGATCACCGTCATGAGACGGGTCTTGTCGGCGGGGTTTTTGGCAAGGCTCCAGGGTTCGCTGACGACGATGTAGCGGTTGACGGTGTTGATGAATTCCCAGATCGCGATCAGGGCCTTGTGCATCGCGAGTTCGGCGAAAGCGGCCTCCATTTCGGCCAGCGACTTCCGGGCGGCCTCGGCCAGCGGTCGATTCGCATCCGCCCCGTCCGGCGCCGGCACGGTCCCCTGGCAGAACTTCACGGCCATCGTGCGGATCCGGCTCTCGAGGTTGCCCAGGTCGTTGGCGAGGTCCGAGTTGATCCTCTGCACGAAGGCCTCCTCGCTGAAGCTGGAATCCAGGCCGAAGACCATGTCGCGCAGGAGGAAATAGCGGAAAGGATCCAGGCCGTACTTGTCCTTGAGCTCCAGGGGGCGGACAACGTTTCCGAGGCTCTTGGACATCTTGCTCTGATCGACGTTCCAGTAGCCGTGCACGTTGAGATTCCGGTAGGGCTCGATCCCCGCCGCCTTGAGCATCGTCGGCCAGTAGATGCCGTGGGGCTTCAGGATGTCCTTGGCGATCAGGTGCTGGGCCGCGGGCCAGAAGGTCCGGAAATTCTCGCCGTCGGGATAGCCGATGCCGGTCACGTAGTTGATGAGGGCGTCGAACCACACATAGGTGACGTAGTTGTCGTCGAATGGAAGCGGTATCCCCCAGGTCAGGCGGGATTTCGGCCGCGAGATGCACAGGTCCTCCAGCGGCTCGCGCAGGAACGCCAAGGCCTCGTTGCGGTAGCGCTCGGGCCGGATGAAATCGGGATGGTCCTGGATGTGGCGGATCAGCCAGTCTTGGTACTTGCCCATCCGGAAGAAATAATTGCTCTCCTTGCGCACCTCCGGCGCCGTCAGGTGCTGCGGGCATTTTCCGTCGACGAGTTCCTTTTCCATGTAGAAGCGTTCGCAGCCGACGCAGTACAGGCCCTCGTAGTCGCTGAAATAGATGTCTCCGGCTTCGTGAACCTTGCTCAGGATGTACTGGACGGTCCTGACATGGTCGGCGTCGGTCGTGCGGATGAAGGCATCGTTCGAGATGGAGAGCTTCGGCCAAAGGTCGCGGAATTGCGCACTGACCCGGTCCGCCCATGCCTTTGGGCTCTCGCCCGCCTTCCGGGCGGCCTCGGCGATCTTGTCGCCGTGCTCGTCGGTGCCGGTCAGGAAAAAGGTCCGGCATCTCTGCATGCGATGGTAGCGCGCCAGGACGTCGGCAACGATCGTCGTGTAGGCGTGGCCGATATGCGGCGAGGCGTTCACGTAATAGATGGGCGTCGTGATGTAGTAGGTTTTTTCCATAGGGAGTTCTTTCTTCGGATCTTTTCAGCGTTTCGCCGGTTCAACGCGCTTCGGGGGGTCGACGCGTTTCGCCGGTTCCACCCGCTTCGGCGCGGCGGGCTTTTCCGGTTGCGCCTTGGGCGGCCCGACTTCCTTGGAGCTGAAGGTCTTCTCGGAGCCGTCTTCCAGGAGCACGCTGATCTCGCCGGCCAGGACGTTCTGGCGGATCACCTTCCCCCTTCCCTGCGGCGTCTGGACGGCCTTCCCGCACTTGGGCATGTCTTTTTTCATGTCCATGTAGGAGTCGTATTCGTAGGACAGGCAGCACATGAGCCGCCCGCACAGGCCCGAGATCTTCTCGGGATTGAGCGACATGCTCTGTTCCTTCGCCATCTTGACGGATACCCGGTCCAGATTGTGGAGCATGGTCCCGCAACAGACCTCGCGCCCGCAGATCCCCAAACCCTTGATCAGTCTCGTTTCCTGGCGTGCGCCGATCTGACGCAACTCGATCCGGGTGCGGAACTTCTGCACCAGATCCTTCACCAGTTCCCGGAAATCGACGCGGTTTTCGGCCGTAAAGGAAAAGACGACCTTGCTCTGATCGAACTGGCACTCCACGGCGATGAGCTTCATTGGAAGATTCCGCTCGCGGATCCGCTCCAGGCAGAAACGATGGGCGGCGGTCTCCAACTCCTGATTTTCCCTGCGTACCTGTTCGTCCGCCTCCGTGGCAACCCTCAGAATGCGTTTGAGATTGGCCGGCAGGGAGTCGTCCTCCACGGACCGGACCTCCGTCGCAAGGATCCCCATCGCCGGACCGTTTTCAGTCTGGAGGATCACAGTCTGACCCTTTTTCAGGGGCAGATCGGCGGCATCGAAGGTGTAGACCTTCCCTTCGTCCTTGAACCGAATTCCGACAACACTCTTCAGGGTCGCGTTTCTCCTATTAAATCAAAGCTGCGCCACTCTAATCAGCATCGTTTCCAATGTCAATTGTTTATTGGCGTTGCGCTCCAGCGCCGCCGTTGCGTCCTCCGCCGCCCGGATGCCTTCGAGAATGCGTTCGCACGTCAGCGCCCCGGCAAAGGTCCGAATCCGATCGATCTGGTCGCGGAAAACGAGGCGCATCTCTTCGCCCGTCTCCCGGAAGACCAGGACGTCCCGCCAGAAAGTCCTGAGAATATCGATTTTCAGACCGATTTCCTCGTTCGTTCCGCCGAAGGCCCCGACGGTACCCAGAACGCGCAGCAGGCTTCCCCGCGTTTCCGCCAGAACCTCCTCCAGGACGAAGCGCCGACTCTCCAGAAAGGCCTCTCCGTCCATACGCAGGGCCTTGCCGATGCTTCCACCCGACACGGACGCCAGAAAAGACGCCATCGGCGCCTCCATCCCGGCGGATTCGCGGAGGAAATCGGCGACGGTCTCCGGCGCCAGGGGACGGAACGGCAACGTCCGGCAGCGGGAAACGACCGTGACCGGAAGCCGGTGCGGCGCCGTGGTGACAAGGATGAGGATGTTGAACGGCGGCGGTTCTTCCAGCGTCTTGAGCAGGGCATTGGCCGCAACATCGTTCATCCGGTCCGCGTCATCGAGGATCAAAACCCGTTTCCGGCCCTCCAGGGGGCGGAACGACATCCTCTCCTGCATCTGGCGGATATCCCCGATGCGGATGAAGGCCCCCTGCGCCGAAACGAACACGATATCCGGATGCACGCCGCCGTCGATCTTCCGGCAGGATGAACAGGTACCGCAGGCGTCGAGAGCCTCGGGATGTTCGCAGTTGATCAGCTGGGCGAATGCGAGGGCGGTCGTCCGCTTGCCGATGGCTTCCATGCCGGAAAAGAGATAGGCGTGCGCAAGCCTGCCGCCGGCGATGGCGCTTTTCAGAGCGGCGATCGGGTGTTCATGGCCAAAGATCGTGCGGAATGGCATGACGTCAAACGCTTCGCCGTTGTAAGAATGTCAAATGTCGAAGAGGTCCGACAAGATCGTGCAGACCTGCCGATGCACTTCCCCGATATCCCGGGATCCGTCGATGACGCGGAAACGGCCCGGCTCTTCCTTCGCAAGGGCCAGATAGCCTTCGCGGACACGCCGATGGAAAGAGAGGTCCTCATTTTCGAACCGGTCCTCGCGGACGGAACGGTTCTCACGCGACATCCTGCTGACCGCCCGCTGGAGGCCCATCTCTGGCGTCACGTCGAAAAGCAGGGTGACGACCGGCTTCAGCGGGCCGCACGAAAGTTCGTTCATCTCCTCGATCGTCCGCCGATCCAGTCCCCGGCCGAACCCCTGGTAGGCAAGCGTGGCATCGGCGAAGCGATCGCAGAGAACGAACTTCTGGTCATCCTCCAAGGCCGGCAGGATCAGGGCGCGAACGTGGTGAGCCCGCACCGCCGCGAAGAGCAGCAGCTCCGTTTCCGCGGCAAGGCCTTCCTCGCTGCGGCGAAGGAGCATTCTGCGAATCCTCTTGCCCAGAGAGGTGCCTCCCGGCTCCTCGGTGACCAGGCAGGATCGGCCGCGGCTGCGCAGGAACGAGGAGGCCATCTTGATCTGCGTGGTCTTTCCGGACCCCTCCACGCCTTCAAAGGTGATAAACCGCTTCATGAGACTCCCGAAAAGTGACGCAGACGGACAAGAGATCGCAAAAGGAAGGGGGAACGCCGCCGGCATCTTCCCTGCGGTCGATCCCCCCTGCAAAGCATGCTGCGAAAAGGTTCTATTTCCCCTCGCCGGGGACGATGGCTTCCACGGGACACTGCTCGGCGCAGGTACCGCAATCGGTGCACAGCTTGGGATCGATCGTATATTTTTCCTCTCCCTCGCTGATTGCCTCCACCGGGCACTCATCCTGACAGGATCCACAAGCAATACATTCATCGGTAATTACGTACGCCATAGGTTTTCTCCTTTACTGTGATATTCATTCCGGCCTCAACTCAACCGGTCAAACGCTCTAAACGGAAACGACCTCCCTCACTTCGGGGACTTCTTTTTGCAGGAATTTCTGAATCCCCATTTTCAGCGTCATCTGAGACATGGGACAACCGTGACAGGCCCCCTTGAGCCGCACCTTGACCACACCCTCCTCGGTGACCTCAACCAGTTCGACATCCCCGCCGTCCGCCTGAAGGTTTGGACGGATCTTTTCGATCGCCGCCTGTACACGCTCTTTCATTTTCCGCCTCCGCCGCTTTTCAATGCGGCATGTAATCGATGATCTTCTTTACGAGACTCCGTGCGACGTCGGAAATTTCGGGCTTGATGATCCGATACTCATCGATGGCAAGGTCGCCCGCCTTCCATACGATCGTCCCTGAACGGGCGTCGATCAGGCGCATCCCCAAACCGACCTTCGCAAACTTGTCGTCGCGCTCCCGCGTGTAATTCCACATGTCCACGTTGACAGCCAGCAGGGCATCGGCACCAGACAGGGCAAAGATTCGTTTGGATGCCTCGGGATCGGAAAAACTGAGGTTCTTGAGTTTTGCGTTGTAAGCGGTTACGACCTTGCGCAATTCCGTATTCTCGGACATCCGCTTTTCCAGCGCCGCCCCGGCAATCACCTCCGTGAACCATCCCCGATCGGCAAGGACCGTCCCTGCGATCTCGTCAATGACCCCGCGCGCCTCTCCATAGGCGGCAACATCCGCCGGAAGCACGAGGATCTTCCGGGGATGAAAATTTTTCGCCTCGGGACTGAACTGGGAATAGCGCAACTCCGCGCAGGCGGCTAGAAAAAACACCAACGCGAAGACGAGCCACAACTTCCCGAATCTTGACGGCATGGCGGCTGCTCCCGTTACTTTACACCGTGATGAAGCGCGACAAAACAAGCCACGCGAGACAGCTGAACCCCGCGATAACATAAACGGTTTCCAGAAGACCCTCCAGCACGGCGCCGGAAAGTTCCGACCTTCTATCATAAAGATCCAAACAAATCCACAGGTAAAAGACGCAGGCCGTCAGGGCGAACGCGACCGACGAAGTCCACCCGAGCGGATGGGCGGAAAGCAGGAGAACCAGCAGAAATGCGATCAGGATCTGCAGCAGGATCTGCGTCCTTTTCTTGCCGATCACGACCGGGAGGGTCTCCTTTCCCAGGAAACGATCCTTCTGGATGTCGACGATGTCCGACAGGGCCGACCGGATGAATACCAGAGAGCCGACGAACAGGAAAGACACCACGACCGAGGGATGCAGATACGACTCGTTGTCGAGAACCGGAACGAGTGCCGTTGACGCCGCCCATGCCACGGCCATCGAGATGTTCTTCGATCCCGGAAGGTCCTTCAGGCCGCGGAAGCGCCATCCTTCCGGCAGAAGATCGGCGTTGTACAGAACTCCCACAGCCGAGATGAACAGAAGCAGCACAAAAGTCTGCATCCCGTCGGCGTATGCCAGCAACAGGGCAACCAGCAGGGCCGTTGCACAGAGGATCATGTAGAGCCGTTCCTGTTGGCCGTAGATATACTCACGGAAAGAACCGATATGCCGGTTCGATCGTCCGTCGATCAAACGATTCACGGTATGCATCGCGTAGACGTAGAGGGATGCGATCAGGACATGCAGCAGAAACACGTGCCGCCCCTGCAGAAGCGCGCAGCTCATGGACAGGCAGCCGGCGCCGGCCGCCGAGTAGATGTCGTTATGCACCAGGAAACTCCACAGGCGCAGCAGCCTTCGGGACCTGCCGCAGCCTTCGCTCTGCCGCCCGTTAATCGTCGCGACGACGCGGTCGATGATCCAGTTGGGCGTCGATGCCCCCGCCGAAACGCCGATACGGTCGAAGCGGCCGATGTCGATTCCGTCGACGTCCTCCACCGTTTCGATGTGGAAGGTCGGCTTTCCCTGAAGCGCCGAAAGCGTGGCGAGCCTGCAGGTGTTGGCGCTGTTTTTTCCGCCCACGACGAAGATGGCATCCATTTCCCCGGCCAGTTCCTTCACTTCCGACTGGCGCTTCTCCGTGGAATCGCAGACCGTGTCGAAGACGACGGCACCGGGAAACCGCTCCCGGATCCTCGCAACCATCCGCTGGAACGCCTCCACATCTTGGGTCGTCTGGGCCACAACGCAGACCTTCCCAAGATCGGGCAGGCGATCGATCGCGGGCAGGTCGCCGATCACCCTGCCGCGGTCGCCGGCAAAACCGAGGAGGCCGTTGACCTCGGGATGCTCCGCGTCGCCGAGGATGAGGATCTCGTACCCCTGGGAGGCGTGCTTTCGGATGATCGCCTGGACGTGGGCCACCCGGGGACAGGTTGCATCGACGGTCCTGATGCCCAGTTCCCTGATCCTGCTTCTTTCGGCGGGAGAGATCCCGTGCGCCCGGATGATCAGGAGGGCCGTCCTGTCCGCCGGATCGATCTCATCGAGCGATCGGATCGGTACGATGCCGCGGCTCCGCAGCAATTCGACCGTCTGGGGATTGTGAATCAGCGGGCCATAGGTGTAAATGGTTTCCCGCCGCTTCTTCTGGGCGAGATCGAGGACGATGTCCACAGCCCTGCGCACACCCATGCAGAATCCCGCTGTTTTGGCCAGCCTGACGCTCATCCGATCCGACTTTCTCCTTTTTTCGCGTAAACGAAGAATTCGCGGTTTCCGGCGGGACCCTGGATGGGCGACTCGCAGGTCCCCAGGACGTCCAGTCCCACCTCCCGGCAGAACTGCTCGATGCCGCGCAGGACCGCTTCCTGTTTCTCCGGATCACGCACGACCCCTCCCGCGCCGACCTCGCCCTTTGCCACTTCGAACTGCGGCTTGACGAGCATCAGCAGGATCGTCTCCCTGTGCAGGAGGTTCAGGACGGGCGGAAGAACCTGGCGGAGCGAGATGAACGACACGTCGATCGTCACGAGGTCGACATCTTCCTTCAGGAGACTGCCGTCGAAGTGACGGATATTGGTGCGCTCGACTGGGACGACCCGGGGATCCCGCCGCAGTTTCCAGGCCAGTTGCCCGTAACCGACGTCGACGGCATAGACCCTGGAAGCCCCTTCCTGAAGGAGACAATCGGTGAAACCGCCCGTCGAGGCGCCGACATCGAGGGCGATCCGGCCGCGGACATCCACTCCGAAGGCATCCAGGGCCCCCTTGAGCTTGACGCCCCCCCGGCTGACGTAGGCATGGCCCTGCCTGCGCAGGCAAACCGCCGCCCCCGGAGCGACGAGCGCCCCGGCCTTGTCGGCCGGGATGCCGTCCACCAGGACGGTCCCCGAAAGGATGAGGGCCTGCGCCGTTTCCGGCGCCGCTGCAAGGCCGCGTTTCACCAGCAGTCTGTCTAAACGGGTTTTTCCCGGTTTCCCGCCCATGACGTCCCCAAGAGATCCCCGGCGGCGCGCAGGATGCCGTCTTCGTCGATCCCGTAGATGCTGCGCAGTTCCTTCTGGGTGGCATGTTCGGCGAATTCGTCCCGGATACCGAGGCGTTTGACCGCGATATCCCGCAGTCCGGCGCGCTCGAAAAGTTCGAGGACGGCGCTTCCGAAACCGCCCATGAGTGCATTCTCCTCGAGAGTGATCACCCGGCGGACGGAGGAGGCCGCATCGCACAGCAGCTCCTCGTCCAGAGGCTTGACGAAACGGGCGTTGATGACCCGGGCCGCCACTCCCTCGCGGCGCAGCCTGTGCGCCGCGGACAAGGCGGCATACACGCACGGGCCGACGGCGACGATCGCCAGATCGTTTCCTTCCAGCAGAACTTCTCCACGGCCCAGTTCGAGAGAGCGGGGTGTGTCATCCAGGGGGGTCCCCGCGCCCGTCCCCCGCGGATAACGGATCGCAACGGGCCGACCGCAGAAGACGGCGGTCCTGAGCATATGCTGCAGTTCGTTTTCGTCCTTGGGAACCATCACCACCAGATTCGGGACGGCGCGCAGGAAGGACAGGTCGAAGGCCCCGTGATGGGTGGGACCGTCGGCACCAACAAATCCCGCCCGGTCCAGCGCGAGAACGATTGGAAGCTTCTGGAGGCAGACGTCATGGATGATCTGGTCATAGGCGCGCTGCAGGAACGTGGAGTAGATGGCGACGATGGGGATCATGCCTTCCGTGGCCAGCCCCGCGGCGAAGGTGACCGCATGCTGCTCGGCAATGCCCACGTCGTAGAAACGTCCCGGGAACTCCTTCGAGAAGGCGTCCAATCCCGTCCCTTCGCACATGGCGGCCGTGACGGCCACGATCCGGGGGTCCTGCCGCGCCAGTTTGACGACGGTGCTGCCAAAGACCTTCGTGTAGCTCGGCGGCAGCGGCGCCGCGTTCGCCGAAACGGTTTCTCCCGTCTCGACATCGAAAGGGGCGATCCCGTGGAAACGGAGGGGGTCGGCCTCGGAGAACTGGTATCCCTTGCCTTTTTTCGTGATGACATGCACCAGGACGGGCGTGTGCAGTTCCCTGATGTTCCGGAGGTTCTTGATCAGGTTGTCGATCCGGTGCCCTTCGAGCGGCCCCACGTACATGAAACCGAGTTCCTCGAAGATGGCGCCCGGAATCACCAGGTTTTTCAGCGACTCCTCCAGTTGCTGGGTGAATTTCATGACCTGCTCACCGATGGAGGGAATGGACTTGAGGAATCCCTTGATCTCCCGGCGGACCTTCGTCACCGTGTGGCCCGTCAATACGCGGTTCAGGTAGGATGACAGGGCGCCGACGTTGGGCGAAATGGACATCTCGTTGTCGTTGAGGACGATGATCAGGTCCTTGTTCCGGGCGCCGACCCAGTTGAGGGCCTCGAAGGCCATGCCCGACGCCAGGGAACCGTCGCCGATGACGGCGATGATCTTGTAACGCTCTCCCAGGAGACAGCGCGCCTCGGCCAGCCCGCTTGCCGCCGAGATCGAGGTACCGCTGTGGCCGACGCCGAAAACGTCGTAGATGCTCTCCGCCCGGCGCGGGAAGCCGCTCAAGCCGCCCCTTTTGCGCAGGGTATGGAAGCGGTCCTTCCGGCCGGTGATCAGTTTGTGCGCGTAGGCCTGGTGGCCGACATCCCAGATCAGCTTATCCGTCGGCGTATCGAAGACGTAGTGGAGGGCAAGCGTCAACTCCACAGTCCCCAGGGACGAGGCCAGGTGGCCGCCGCAGCGCGAAACGGTGCCGATGATCTCCTCTCGGATTTCATCGGCAAGGCGCTGAAGCGAAGCGATACCCAGCCTCCGCAGATCTTCCGGCTCCTGAATGCCGTCGAGGATACGCTGCGTCGGATCGTGCTTTTCCTTTTCTTTATCCTTATCCTTCATATAGGCGCCGTGGGAATCGAGAACCCTCTTTCCCTGCTGATCAGGTTTTTCTTTCCAGGATATATTTCGCGATGCGCCGCAACGGCTCCGCCCGCTGGTCGAACTCCGCGAGATCGTCAACGGCCGCATCCACCAATTCCCGCGCCTTGGCTCTCGCCGCCTCCAGGCCGAGGAGACCGGGATAGGTCATCTTCCGGCGGCAGGCATCGCTGCCCGTGTTCTTCCCCAGGAGCTCCCGATCCCCCTCGACATTGAGGATATCGTCGGCGATCTGGAAGGCCAGACCAATACGTCCGCCATAGGACGCGAGGGCGGAAAACTGCCCGTCCCCGGCGCCGGCGAGGACGGCGCCGAGCTTCAAAGAGGCGACGATCATGGCACCGGTCTTGCGGCTGTGAATGTAAGCGAGCGTGTCCGCGTCGGCCGGTTCCCCCTCGGAAACGACATCGACCACCTGGCCGCCCACCATCCCCGAAAACCCGGCTGCCTCCGCGACAATGCGCACCGCTTCGACAAGGGCCTTCTCCGGGATGCGCTCCGCCAGTCCCCGGCCCGCCAGGAGATGAAACGCCTCCGTGAGGAGGGCGTCCCCCGCCAGGATCGCGATGTTCTCGCCGAAAACCTTGTGGCAGGTCGGTTTTCCCCGGCGGAAATCGTCGTCGTCCATGGCCGGGAGATCGTCATGGATGAGGGAATAGGTATGGATCATTTCCAGGGCGCAGGCCGCCGGCAGAACAAGATCGGCTTCTCCTCCCACCGTTTCCGCCGCAGCCATGCAGAGGATGGGCCGCAACCGCTTGCCGCCGGCAAAAAGGCTGTACCGCATCGCCCGGAAGAGGAGGGGCGGGAAGAAATCCTCCGTCGGCAGGCACCGGTCCAGGGCTTCATCGACCCGCTGCTTCCGCCCGGCAAGGTACGTCTTCAGGGACGGGTCCTCCTCATTCCACACTGTCTTCCTCCCGATAAGGCTTCGCGACCGGCTCCCCCTCTTCCTGCAGCAACAGCTCCACGCGCCGCTGGACCTCGTCCAGTTTGCGGGAACAGACCCGGACCAGGCGGATCCCCTCCTCGAAGGACTTCAGCGAATCTTCGAGGCTCAGATCCCCGCTTTCCATCTTCTTGACGATCTCTTCGAGTTTCGCGAGTGCGTCTTCAAACTTCTCCTTGGCCATGGTCCGACTCCTCGTAGAGTTCTTTTACGGTCGCCCGCAGTCCGCCGGAGGAGAGCCTCACGTCCACGTCGCCTCCGCGGCGGGCATCGGCCGGGCTTCGCACGATCCGCCCCTCGGGGACTGTCCGCACGATGGCGTATCCCCGGTTCAGGACCGCCAGCGGGCTCAGCGACTGCAGGAGCGCCGACAACCCGGCCGCCGCATCCCTGCTCCTCTCGATGACGCGAAGGACGTTGCTTACCATATTCTTTTTGCGATGCTCAAGGACGATCCTGCCTTCCCCGATGCGTCCCGCGGGATGCCGGTGACGGAGGCGAAGCTGCGCCTCCCCCAAGTTCCGCCGCGCCGTCTCCACGCTGCGTCCAGCCAGCTGGCGGATCCTCTCCAGCGACCCGTCGAGGGCGATGCGGATCTCGGCAATCCGCCGCTTGGGATCCCGGCAGCGTTCGCGGAAAAAATCGAGACGCTCCGTGAAGGTCTGCCGACGGCCCCGCTCGGCAAACACCAGACGGCGCTGAAATGTCTTCAGGAGACCCGCAAGCTCCATGCGCGACGGAACGGCGAGTTCGGCGGCGGCGGACGGCGTCGCCGCGCGAAGATCGGCGACAAAATCGGCGATCGTGAAGTCGGTCTCGTGGCCTACGGCGGAGATGACCGGGACGTTGCAGGCAAAGATCGCGCGCGCCACGGCCTCGTCATTAAAGGGCGCCAGGTCTTCGAGGGATCCGCCACCCCGGGCGACAATGATCACGTCGATGTCTTCCATCCGCTGGAGAAGCCGCAACGCCGCCGTTATTTCCCGCGGCGCCTCCGGTCCCTGCACGCGCACCGGCGCGACGAGGATATCGACGGATGAAAAGCGTCTTCGCGTCACCGTGAGGATATCCCGGATGACGGCTCCCGTGGGCGACGTGACGATCCCGATCCTGGACGGCAGAAACGGAATCGGCTTCTTCTTGTTGGCGTCGAAAAGACCTTCGGCCGCAAGCCTCGCTTTGAGCTGTTCGAAGGCCTTCTGCAGCGCGCCGAGCCCCTGAGGCTCGACCTTCTCGACGATCAGCTGGTACTCTCCCCGCGCCTGGTAGACCCCCAGTCTCCCGCGACAGACGATCCGCATGCCTTCTTCGATTTCGAACGCCGGAAGGCGGGCGGAACCGGACGGACGGAAAGAAGGATAGTAGGAACGGAACAGGACGGCGCGGATGGCGCTCTTGTCGTCCTTGAGCGTGAAATAGATATGGCCCGATCCCGGGCGCCGGAGATTCGAGACCTCGCCTTCCACCTGCAAGATATCGAACCCCGATTCCAAGAGATCGCGGATTCTCTCCGTAAGTTCGGTAACGCTTAGAATTTCTTTCATAATCGTTTTCTTTCCCTGCGGACTACCAGATATCGCATCCCCTGACAAGGAGGTTTTTCCGCCTCCACGTTGTCGATGCGTTGACAATTGCCGGGCGGTGGGCTAAGAAAAATCGATCGAATTCTGAAAGGTGCACCGACATGAAGAAGAAAGATTTTCTGAAGCAGCCCGTGGAACATATCGACATCGCATCCTTCGATGCCACGACGGTCGTCCGGGCCATGAAGAAGATGTCATTCACGGCCAGGGACCTGGCAAAGGCCGCGGACCTCTTCGAGAGAATGGTCGCCGATCCCCGCTGCTCCGTCATTCTGACGATCGCCGGCAGCACAGGCGCGGGCGGCTGCATGAATCTCTACGCGGATCTCGTCCGCTACAACATGGTGGATGCCATCGTGGCAACGGGCGCCTCGATCGTGGACATGGACTTCTTCGAAGCCCTCGGATTCCGGCACTACCAGGGAACGCCGCACGTGGACGACCGCATCCTGCGGAAGCTGTATATCGACCGGATCTACGACACGTACATCGACGAGGAGGACCTCCAGGCCTGCGATCGCGCCGTCATGAAGATCGCCGACGCCCTCCCGCCCCGGCCCCACTCCTCCCGGGAATTCATCCGCGAAATGGGACGCTACCTCGTCAAGAAGGCGCACAAGCCGGGCTCCCTCGTACAGACCGCCTTCGAACACGACGTGCCGATCTTCTGCCCCGCCTTCTCCGACAGCAGCGCCGGATTCGGCCTGGTTCTTCATCAGGAAAAACACCCGCGGAAACACCTGAGCATCGACTCTGTAAAGGACTTCCGCGAACTGACGGCGGTCAAGATCGAGGCCCGGAGCACCGGGCTCCTGATGATCGGCGGAGGCGTGCCCAAGAATTTCGCCCAGGACACGGTGGTTTGCGCGGAGATCCTGGGGAAGAACGTCCCCATGCACAAGTACGCCGTACAGATCACGGTGGCCGACGTGCGCG
>DIWJ01000032.1 GCA_002428445.1 Syntrophaceae bacterium UBA6109 | reverse complement strand
CGAAGAACCCAGACCACCTCTGATAGATCATTATCAGTCCATGTCAAAATGTGGTTTACTTATCTAAAAGAAAAAGGACCCTTGCGTACTGAGAGATACAGGGTTCATTTCTTCATGGCATACTCCTGAATGGCCCTCAGCAGTGCCGCTCCTTGTGCCAGCTGATCGTAGATTTCCTCCTGGGTCATGATCCCTTGTTACTTGTCCAGATGCTTCCGAATTGAGGCGATGACGGCGCTGTAAAGGTGTCCTTCCTCCTCATCGCCGGGGTAATCGTAAATCTTCGCCTGGGCGAGAGCCATTTCCGGTGTCACTTTCTCGTCTCTGAGATTGTCGAAATAGTGGTTGCCGCCTTCTTTGTCCTCAGCCTTTGTTTTCGTTATGTCGGCGCCGGCTGCATTGAACCATGTTTTGTAGCCCGCGGCCTTTGCCATGGCCACGTGGGTTTTGTCGTGCCAAGCTGACACAGGTACGGTAATCAGTATCGCTGAAACTACGACCGCAAGTTTTAATGCAAGTCTATTCATATCTGTCACACGTACTCCTCATTTCAACTGGCCACTGTCTATGAATTGAATTACTTGTGCTGAAAGCGGCTTGAGGGCAATCACCGATCATTCACGAGCACTGACGTAAGCTGCAGTGCTTGTCTCGGAGGAGGTATCACGCCGCGTTTCATGATAGCCGTTTGCGGTTTTACCGGGATGTTGAGATCGGTCAATCCCTTGATGATGCGGTGACCGGAAAGATTTTCATCGAGGAGGATGATCAGGCGGCGATTCGCTCGATCTCGCACCGAAGTGCCTCCTCGACGAGAGAGATTTCGAGATCGTAATCGGCGGCGATATCACCAAGGCTTTCGCCTCCGCTATACCGGTCGAAGATCATCTGGCTGGTCACGCGGGTGCCTGCCATTACCGGCCGGCCATACGCCACGGCGGGATCCATGACGATGCTCTTGGGAGCCTGGGTATAGGTGTACGGGTAGAAGCGGACGGGAATCTTGTCTCTGTCCCTCTCGATTCGCCTCAGGTAGCGGGCCAGGACTTCGGGGAACCCGGCCTGTCCCCTCCGGGTCGCATTGATGGGGATGTCCATTACCCGGATGAAGAGATCGTATCCGTCCGTTTCGAGATTCAGTTCTGCAAGGGGATGGGGCGTATCGTAATTCTCGCGAAACCATTCCATGGCTCTGCGGATGCGCTGCATGGGCAGGTGATGGAAACGGCGCAGGCTTTCAAGAACGTACGCTTCGATGAGATTGATGAAGCTTAACGGAGCTGTTCGCTGGTCTTCATCCGGAATAACCAAACCGGTCCCCCTGTCATGGGTCCACAGGCGGAGAGTCGCGGGCTTCACGCGGGCATAGCGGCTCACCTCCGTGAGGGAGTAGAGCGGTTGGTAACGGATGTCTTGCGATGCCGTTTTCTTCATTGTCTCTTCGAAGGCGTTGCCTCCTGGTTTGATATTCGCTTCTTTCATATCAAAAATTCACAGGTTGCACAATGCCGGGACGTGAGCATACGTCCGGTTCAACTGCGCACGGGCGATGTGACGTTCCCCGGCCGCTCCGGCCCTCAGGAATAGACCTTGACCAGGGAGCCGGATGAGGCTTTCCCTTCGGCAACCGCAAAGATCCGGCGGGCAAGATATTCGGGCTTCAGCAGGTCGGAAGGATCGATCTCGAGACCGCTCCCCGCGACGAGCGTTGTATCCACCGCGCCCGGAAGCACCGCGTAAACCTTGATTCCGGGGACATCCACCTCGTCGGCGATCGCCTTGGTCAGACCCACGACGCCGAATTTCGATGCGCAGTAGGCCGAGAAACCGGCCATTCCTTCGACGCCGAGGCCGGAAGAAATGTTCACGATGACCCCTTTTCGCTGCTTGCGCATCACGGGGAGCACCTGCCGGAGAAATAGAAAAGTCCCCTTGAGGTTGGTATCGACGATCCTGTCCCAGTCGTCGTCGGTCGTCTCCCCGATCGGCCTGTAGACGGCCACCCCGGCATTGTTGACAAGGACATCGATCCGGCCGAAATGCTTCAGGACCCGATCGACGATTCTTTCGACGTTTTTGGGCTTCCGAATATCGGCAGCGATGCCCAGGATGTCTTCGCCCTTGCCTGCGGCCGTCAGATCCTTCACGGCCTTGTCGACGTGACTGCGGTGGCGGCACAAAACGACGACGCGGTCGCCATGTTTAAGGAACTCGGCCGCCGCCGCATAGCCGATCCCCCGCGTCGAACCGGTTACCACAACAATGCGATTCATGCAGGCATCCTCCTTTTCAGGGGCCACTTCGGGCGGCGTTTGCGGGACGCAAAAAACCTCGTCCGTTTTTTATACCGGTTGGTTCCACTTTCGCGGAATGCCGATTCGGCCTCTATGGCCTAGTGACGAGGTTTGATTCTAATATAAACGCCCTTCCGGACCTGTCAAGAGAAAGGACAGAGAAAGGACGGGTCTCTAGCAGGCTGTTGAAAATCGCCCGGCTGCTGCGTTTTCTTCATCCCTCGCCATTCGACGTACCGCCAAGTACGCCTCATGGCTCAGGATTTCAGAAGCCTTGCATCCGGACATTTTTGAACAGCCTGCTCTTAACAACTTTTTCAACAACCTGCTACGGGAGGTGGCGCGGAACGGCATCGAGATAGATCAGGAGCAGCACGGCAAGCATGAAGATATTGATCCCCTTGAACAAGGCGGGATAATCGGATCGGCTGATCCGCAGCAGTCCTTCGGCAACAAGCCAAAGCGAGGCGGCGAGAATGGCGGCCTGGACCAGGGGCGATCCTATCAGGCCGTGGAAAATGATCATCTGCAGGCTGACCGCCGTCGCAAGGAGCCACTGGAAGGTGAGGCGATCGAGTTGTCTCCCCGTGAAGACCGCCGTCAGGCAGGGACGGCCGATCTCCTCGTACTCCTTTCCGAAAGCCGCCAGATGAACGAAAAAATGCGGCACCTGCCACATGAAGAAGAAAAAGCACAGAGCCAGGAGCGCGGGCTCGCCGAGACCGCCTCCTCCAGCCGTCCACCCGATCGCCGGAGGGATGGCGCCTACCAGGGCGCCGGGAATCGCCGCAAAGGCGCTGCGGGCCTTCAGATGTGTATAGACCCCATTATACCAGAGGACTGCGGAAAGCCCGAGGAGAGGCGCCGCCCAGGAATCGGCGAGAAAGAGAAGTGCGTCGCCCAGAAGGATCAGGACCGCGGAGAAGCGAAGGGCGGCGGCAGGCCGGATCCTGCCCGCCGGGATCGGTCTGCCGGCGGTTCTTGCCATCCGGGCATCGATGCCGCGCTCCTGGTACTGGTTGAGGGCGCAGGCGCCGCAGGCCAGAAGGAAAACGCCTGCGATCAGGAGTGCAGGCGCCGAGCCTCCGGAGGCGCCCTTTGCCAGCAGAAAACCCGTCGCCGCCGACAGTGAAGCCAGCAGGGCGATCTTCACCTTGCACAGGCACAGGGCTGAACGGAGGGTCCCCTGCATCGTCATCGCACTGTCTCCAGGTAGGCGGCGACCGTATCGAGTTCCTCGTCCGTCATCGCGGTGGGAGGCATGACAGGCGGGAACCCCTTTACCGTGGCTGACCGGGGATTCACGATGTGATCGCGGACAAAGGCCCTGTCCACCGTGATCTTCCGCTCTTCGCCGGCGACGATCACCGTTTCCTCCTTCCCCATGAGACCCTTGAAGGTCGGACCGACCTTCGCGGCGCCGTCCAGGGAGTGGCATCCCAGGCAGCCCTTCGCCTGAAGGATCTTCGGCCCGAGGTCGGCGGCGGACTTTCCGGGCGCTGCGTCGTACCACTTCCGGAAATCCTCGGGTGTCATCGCGACGAGCTTCGAACGCATGTGGGAGTGGCCGACGCCGCAATACTCCGTGCAGAAGATGTCGTAGGTCCCCGTCTCATTCGCGGTAAACCAGAGGTGGGTGGTCATTCCGGGGACGCAATCCTCCTTGATCCGGTAGGCGGGGATGAAAAGACAATGGAGGACGTCGGCGGACGTCATGAGGAGTTTCACCGGCCTTCCCAGGGGGACGTTCAGGACGTCTTCCTGCCGCCCGTTTTCATAGGTGAAGAGCCAGGACCACTGGCGGGCCGTGACCTGGACGGGCACGGCATCTTTCGGGGGATTGCGGATCATATCGAAGTCGACCCAGCCGAAGTAAAACATGAGCAGAACGAGGATCGTGGGAACCACCGTCCAGACGATCTCCAGGGCGATATTCTCCCGGACGTGCTCCGGGCGGGGGTGCCTCTTCCGGTTGTACTTGAAGAGAAAGACGACCATACTGACGGTTACCGCCGCCAGCAGGACCACGCAGCAGACGACGATGATGAGAAATGCATCGTCCACTTTTCCCGTCGTATTGGCAGGTCCGAGAATCACGGCATTTCCTCAGCGGTACACCACGTCGACAAAGGTCAGCCCGATCAGGAGCGTCAGAACGGAAACGGTGACGGCGAGCATGGCCTTCAGAAATCGTCCCTCATCCCGGAGATGCATGAAGAACGCAAGGACGAGCCCGGCCTTCAACGAAGCGATGAACAGCGATCCCAGGACGCTGAAGCGGGCCAGGAGCTGGAACCTGGCCACGGCGACCGTTGCGGCCAGAAGAACGAGCAGGGCCAGCCAAACGGCCGTATAGATACCGTCGGGACTGATGGGATTTTCTGAAACGAACTCTTTCACAACGGACTCCTCACGTAACCAGATAGAAAAGCGGGTAGAGATAGATCCAGACGATGTCGACGAAGTGCCAGTAGAGGCCGGTATTTTCGAGCCGTGCATAGTTTTCCCGGCGGATCGTTCCCTCCCAAGTGAAATGGACCATGAAGGCGATGACCACGACGCCGATGAGGACGTGGAGTCCGTGGAGCCCGGTCATCACATAGTAGAGCCCGAAGAAGAGGATCTCCCCCTTGCCGAGATTGAGGAGAACCGGCGAGTCGGGATAGATCCCCACGGCGATCTTGGCGCTCCACTCGACATACTTGATGACGAGGAAGACGATCCCCAGGAAGATCGTCGCGAGCTGAAGCCGAGCCGACAGAATCTTGTCCCCCTTCCGGATCGCTGTGATCGAAAGGGCGATCGCGAGACTGCTTGTCAGGAGGACGGCGGTGTTGATCGTCCCCAGGAGGAGGTTCTCCCCGGCGGCGCCCCGGTGAAAGTCCGCGGAGAACTTGTGGCGGAAGACGGAGTAGAGCAGAAACATCCCCCCGAAGAAGAGGATCTCCGTTAAGAGAAAGAACCACATCCCCATCTTCTTCCCCTCGGAATCGATATGATCCGTTTCCGCGCTCAAGGTTCTACCTCACGGCTTCTTCGTCATAAGGGTAGGGGCCCCGTTCGACCACCGGCATCTGCGCAAAGTTCTCATGGGGCGGCGGGGAAGCGACCGTCCATTCGAGCGTCCTGCCTCCCCACGGGTTCGCCGGGGCCTTTTGCCCCCTGAAGACCGCCCGGATCAGGTTGGCGAAGATGATGACGAGGCCGACGGCCAGGAACCACGACCCGACGGTCGAAGCCACGTGGTTCGCAAAGTATTCCGGCGGGTAGTCGAAGTACCGCCTCGGCATGCCCTGGAATCCGAGGATGAACATGCTGAAGTAGAGGAGATTGAAGCCGATGAAGAGATTCAGCCAGCCGAACTTGGCGTATCTCTCGCTGTACAGCCGGCCGGTGATCTTGGGAAACCAGTAGTGGAGCCCGGCCAGGATGGAAAAACCTGCCCCGCCGAACATGACGTAGTGGAAGTGGCCGACGATGAAATAGGTGCCGTGGAGGTGGAGATTCGGCGCCAGCGCCCCGATGATGAGTCCCGTGAGCCCGCCGATGGAAAAGAGGAAGATGAAAGAGACGGCGAAGATCAGCGGACTGTCCATGGAGATCGACCCCTTGTAGAGGGTCGCAACCCAGTTGAAGATCTTGACGCCGGTCGGCACGGCAACGAGAAAGGAGACGAAGGAGAAGATCACCCGGGCCGTGTCGCTCATGCCGCTCGTGAACATGTGGTGACCCCAGACGAAGTAGCCGACGGCGGCGATCCCCAGGGCGGACAGGCAGATGGCCGTGTATCCGAACAGGACGCGCCGCGAAAAGACGGGGATGATCTCGCTGATGATGCCCATGGCCGGCAGGACCATGATGTAGACGGCGGGGTGGGAATACATCCAGAAGAGGTGCTCATAGAGGATCGGGTCTCCCCCCTTGGCGGGGTCGAAAAAACCGACGCCGAAGAAACGCCCCAGGACGATAAAGAGGAGCGTGATGGCCAGGACCGGCGTTGCCAGCATCTGCACCCAGCCCGTGGCATAGAGCGTCCAGGGGAAGGCGGGCATGCGGAACCACCTCATCCCCGGCGCCCGCATCCGGTGGATCGTCGTGACGAAGTTCAGACCCGTGAGAATGGAGGAAAATCCCAGGACGAAGACGCCCAGGACCGCCGTCGAGATGTTGGCCGGGGTCTGGATGCTGTACGGGGCGTAGAAGGTCCATCCCGTGTCGGGCGGACGGCCCTGCAGGAAGAGGGACACGAGAATGAGGATCGCCCCGGCCACGTAGAGCCACCAGGACAGCCGGTTGAGCTTCGGAAAGGCCACGTCCCGGGCGCCGATCAGAAGGGGCAGGAAGATATTCCCAAAGGCGACGGGAATCCCCGGGATGATGAAGAGGAAGATCTGGATGACGCCGTGGATCGTAAAAAACTCGTTATAGGTCTGCTGATCCATGAGCCAGCCGGGAGACAGCAGGCTCAGGCGGATCATGAAGCCCAGGACGACGCCGACGGAGAAGAAGGCGAGGATCGCCGCCAGGTACATCACGCCGATCCGTTTGTGATCGGTGGACATCATCCATTCCGCGACAACCCACCGATACTTCCCGGTTCTCTCATAAAAGCCGGCTGTTGAGGGCGATTCATCTTTCAAGGTCATACTCTTTCCCCCTCCGATACCGCCGCGTCGAAGCCTGCAGGTACATGAACAGGCCCGCCATGGCCGCTAGGGTGACGAGGCCGGTCACGGCGATGAAATAGAAGAACCGGCTCATCCCCGGGGGCTCGTGGGAAAAGCAGTAGAGAAGGGCCTTGCGGAGCCCGGTTACGCTCTTCCCCTCGGCCGCCTCCGCGAGCGAGACGTTGAGATCGAAGGAGGAAAATGTGATCGGATATTCGGCGCCGTACTGGTACTGCGTCACCTGGAGATACTTGGAGATCCTTCCTTCAGGAGACACAAAGATCAGGACGACGGGATGGTCAAATCCGTGGACCTTGTCCTTCTTGAAGCGGAAACCGGCGGACCCTGTCAGTCTCCCGATATTGTCCGGATCGCCGGTGAGAAATTTCCATCCCTCTTCGGGGAACGCGGGGCCGACGGCCTTGACGTAGTTCTTCCTGACGTTCCGGGCCTTTTCCGGGGTGTCCGTCGCGTCGAAACTGATCGTGAGCACCCGGTAATCCCTGCCCGCCGTTTTGGCCAGCCTAGGGAGGGCCTTGGAAAGACCGCTCAGCATGAGGGGACAGACGTGTTCGCAGGTGTAATAGACGAGGGTCAGGATCGCCGGTTTTCCGAGGAGATCCCCGAGACGGATCTTCGCGCCGCCTTCGTCGCGGAAGACAAGGTCCGGCGGAATCGCCTGCCCCGTCTTCTCCTCGATGCCGACCTCCCCGTTTCCATCGGCGGCGGTGGTCAGTGTCTCATGTCCGTAACCGTTCGGGGCGCAAAGCAGGGCCAGAAGGCCGATGAGCGACAGGAATATCTTCACGATCCTTTCCCCTTTCTCTTCCCCTTGCGGGGTCCTGCAAACTTCCACCAGCCCCATAGACACAAGCCGGCCAGGAGGAAGAGGATGGCGGCGGCGGAGAAGAAGACCGCCGGTGAGACCCCGGGGGACTTGATGGCGGCCCGATCCACGCCGTTCAGCCGGAGGATGTAAGCCTCGATATCGGCGATCTGCTGCTGTGTCAGGGCATGGGTATCCCCGAAAGGAGGCATGGTAACCCGGGGGTTCGGACCTTCCGGGCGCGAGCCGTGCTGGATGTAACGGTCGATCATTGCGGCGAAATCCTCCGGGTCGGGGCTGAATGCATCGCGGTCGACCGGGTTCAGGGACGGAACCGTTCCATCCTTCGAGCCGGGATTTGCGATTTTGCCGGCCCCGTCGGGGCCGTGGCAGGAGGCGCAGTTGCCCGCGAAGAGAAGCGCCCCGTGATCGGCGCTGCCGATGATGGAAACGGCCATGCCGGGTTCGCCCCGGGGACCTGCCGGGACGGCCGCCGCCGGTGCGATTCCTTCGCCGACTGCCGCGGAACCGGTTCCTTCCTTGAGGCTGAGCAGGTAATCGATCAGCCGATCGAACTCCTCCCGGCTCAGGGCCGCGAGCGGGGGCATGATCGAGGAGGGGTTGTGGGCCTTCGGGTTGCGAAGCTGGGTGTCCAGCCATTGCCGCGAGCGGCCCAGCAGCCCTTCGCCGGAGAGATCCGGACCGATGCTTCCTCCGGCGCCGCCGATCCGGTGGCAGGCGGTGCATCCCTGCGATTGGAAGAGCTCCTTCCCGGTCTTTTCGCCGTTTGCGGATCCTGCCGATGCGGCGGGAGCCGGCGGAGGCGCCGTTGCGGCCGCGGCTGCCTCCAGGCCCTCCGGTTTGCTGTACGCCCCGGCCAGCGTAAAGGCGACGAACATCACCGCCGCGGCAAGCCATCCCGCCATGGCCAGAGGCCGGCGGAGGGGGCTGCGTTCCGGCGACTTGTCCGCGAAGGGGATCAGGAGAAGGATCAGCGCCCCGATGGCGGGGATTCCCACGGTGGCGATGACCTCGAGCCGCCCGGGGAAGAATTTCAGGAGCTGATAGAAGAAAAGAAAATTCCATTCCGGCTTGGGGATGTAGGACGCATCGAGCGGATCCGCCATGCCGGCGAAGGGCGGGGGCAGGTAGGCCGACAGGGCCACAAGGAGAAGGATGATAAGGCTCGCGGCAAGACCGTCCTTGAACACCTGATCCGGCCAGAAGGGTCCCTTCTTTGCACGTTTCTTTTCATCCCAGGGTCCCGCATTTCCGACCTTCCGAAGGGCGATGAGGTGGATGGCGGCGAGGACGAAGAGCGTTCCGGAGAGGATCGCCGCATGGAGGATGAAAAAGCGGGAGAGCGTCAGCTGTCCGATGACGCCACCCCCCAGCATGGACCGCTTGATGAAGTCGCCGACGACGGGAACCGTGCCGGCGGCGCTCGACGCCACTTCGACAAGCCAGTAGCTGCGCTTGTCCCATGGGAGCGCCCCTCCGGTCAGGCTCATCGCCATCGTCAGAAAGAACAGAAAGACACCGGTGACCCACTGCAGTTCATGGGGACGCTTGTAGGCCCCCCAGAGAAAAACCTGGGACATGTGGAGCATCACGAGGACGACCATGGCGGTGGCCCCCCAGAAGTGGAGCCCGTGGATCAGCCATCCGAACGGCACTTCCGTGCGCAGGTAGTTCAGGCTGTTGTACCCGTGACCGAGGATGGGGACATAATAGAAAAGCTGCCAGATCCCCGTTGCGGCCTGCAGAAAAAAGATGATGAGGGCAGAGCTGCCGAATACGTAGGCATAGCTGCTGCCTCCGGCCATTTCCTCGTCCAGGGCCAGGCGGATGGATGAGGAAAGGGGCCATCGCTCATTGATCCAATCAGAAATCCGGCCGGAAAGCCGCGAGAACATGGGATGCCTCCCTACACAGGATGTTTTTCCGGGTCGCCGCTCTTGAACCGCTTCCACTCGACATACAGTTCGTTCTTTTCCATCCGTGTCGACAGCGTGTCGAGCCGGCGGGGAGCGGGGCCGCCGAGAACCGTCCCGTCGAGCGCGTAGACGCTCTCGTGGCAGGGACATTCAAAATGCCCGTTTGCGGCGTTCCAGGTGTACTGGCAGCCCAGATGGGTACAGGTTGGAGAAAAGACCGTGACATCGGCGCCGCTGTGCCGAATCGCCCATAAGTGGCGGATCACGGATTCCCGGACGTAGGCGTCCGTCTGCACGTCGACGACCTTCAGGCTGACAGGCTGGCCGAGGGGCAGCGTTCCGATATCGCCGACCTTAATCCAGGAGGTCTTCGTGGCCCTGAAGGCCGGGCCGAAGAGGGAACCAAGAAGGGGAATGCCCACGATCGCCCCGCAGAGCAGGGTGAGAATTCCCGTCGCCCATTTCAGGAATTGCCGGCGCGTGCTGATCTCATCGCCGGTTTCATTGTCCGGGGCTGTGCCGGTTTCTTCCATGAGGCCTCCTCAAAAATGCGATATGACAGACCCTCCGGCCGCGGGCGGAAGATCGGGCCCTGCCGGCCGCGCTCCCGGGGATGCGCAATCGATTGCGTAATCGTCATCATAAGTTAGTGCACTTGCCGGTCGAAAGAAATACGGAGAAAGAGTCAGAAAAAAGGTAGGGGAAAGCTACCATTGAAAGATGGAAGACGCAGGGGAAATCAGGAAGCGACACGAATGCCGGAAATCGAGAGGCATTCCCTGACGCGGTCTAAGAAATTTCGAGGGCGATATTTCAGACTTTCCCCGATGGCATCCCCCGGAGGAAATGCACGAAGATAGAACATCAAAATCGAGAGATCCTGCATGGCGAATCTTGTTGGAGCCATGCAGGGGCCGGGTCGACCGGCTGTAGAAAATCTGCTGACTGCGTGAAAGGGGCCCATGATGAAGAAGGGAACGAGAAGTTTGCTTGTCGCGATCTCCAGCGGTTCGTCGTTGGTGTCGTGTTCAAGTCCGGGCTATGGTCCCGGCGGCGGCTGGGATCATATGATGAACCATGGATTCGGAGGCGTTTTCATGGGAGTGCCGTTTATTATTCTTGTCGCAGTCATCATTTTCCTGATTCTCCGGAAGGTGAAACCGGACGACAAACACGGCCGGTCCCCGCTGGATATTCTCAAATCGCGTTATGCCAGCGGCGAAATAACGAAGGAAGAATTCGAAAAGATGAAAAAGGACATCGGCGAATAGCGGCCCGCAAAGAGGAATTCAATATGAATTCCTGCACGTCCCGGTAAACAAGGCTTGTCTGCTGTTCGGTGGCAGGAGGAACAGATGAAAGTTACAGATCCGGTTTGCGGGATGATCATTGAAGACACTGGCGCTGTCGCTAAATCGACTTACAAAAACGACACATATTATTTCTGCTCAAAGCCGTGCAAGGAGGACTTTGATAAGAATCCCGAGTCTTATTTGGATGCCCCCACCAATGCGGAGCGTTCGCAGGAGGTGGATAAATCGAAGAGCGCTGCGATTTACACTTGTCCCATGCACCCGGAGATTCGTCGGGCCGGACCCGGGGCCTGCCCGAAATGCGGCATGACGCTTGAGCGGGTCGCGCCGAATCATCCCCAGTCGTCGAAGACCGAATGGATCTGCCCGATGCATTCCGAGATTATCCGGGATGCGCCGGGCATTTGCCCAAAGTGCGGCATGGCATTGGAACCGAAAACCATCTCGATGAGGGAAGAAGAGAGCAACCCGGAATATGAGAGCATGCGCAAGCGGTTCATTGTGGGCGCTATCCTGACGCTTCCGCTGGTAATGATCGCCATGCGCGATCTTGTCCCCGGCGGTCAGTTTCTGAATACACTGGCCACCGTCAAGACCTATGAGTGGCTGGAGCTGGTCCTCGCGACACCGATCGTTATCTGGGCCGGGTGGCCCTTTTACGTCCGGGCCGTCCAGTCCGTCATTCACAGAAGCTTGAACATGTTTACCTTGATCGGCCTCGGGGTTTCGGTAGCCTACATTTACAGCCTGATCGGCGTGTTGCTTCCGCATCTCTTTCCGGCGGCAATGCGGACAGCAGAAGGTACCGTTGGGGTCTATTTTGAGGCAGCCGGCGTCATTGTCGTGCTGATACTGCTGGGACAGGTGCTGGAACTGCGAGCGAGAAGCCGGACTGGTGCGGCCATAAAGGCGCTGTTAGGTCTGGCGCCGAAGACTGCCAGGAAAATGGATGTTGACGGAAATGATCATGATATTCCGCTGGAACAGGTAATGAAAGGCGATCGTCTGCGAGTCCGCCCGGGGGAAAAGATTCCCGTGGACGGTGCCGTTCTTGAAGGCTCAAGCAGCGTCGATGAATCGATGATTTCCGGCGAAGCAATACCGGTCGAGAAACAACCGGGGGATAAACTCATCGGCGCGACGGTCAATGGCACCGGCTCATTAATTATGGAGGCCCAGAAGGTCGGCGCTGAAACCGTGCTGTCGCAAATTGTCAAGATGGTGGCCGAGGCGCAACGAAGCAGAGCGCCGATACAGAAACTTGCCGACGTCGTGTCAGGCTACTTTGTGCCGGCAGTGATCGCCATCGCGCTTGTCGCTTTTGTCATCTGGTACTTCTTCGGTCCTGAACCACGATTAGCCCACGCGCTGATTGCCGCCGTGTCAGTGTTGATCATCGCCTGTCCCTGTGCTTTGGGCCTGGCAACGCCCATGTCGATCATGGTGGCAACCGGCAAGGGTGCAACCATGGGTGTCCTGTTTAGAAATGCCGAGGCAATCGAAACCTTAAGAAAAGTCACAACCCTGGTGGTTGACAAGACCGGAACCCTGACTGAAGGCAAACCGAAACTGGTAGAAGTTGTCACGGCGCCGGGCATTGATGAAAACAGATTATTGTTGTTGGCGGCATCTCTGGAGAAGGGAAGTGAACATCCGCTGGCGGCGGCCATTGTCGAAGGTGCCATCCATCGAGGACTCCACTTGAGCAAGGCGGAAAAATTTGCCTCCCATACCGGCAAGGGTGTTTCCGGTGAGATTGACGGCCAGCCTATCTTACTTGGGAACGCTTCGTTGCTGGAAGAATTCGGAATCGATGCCGGCTCTTTCGCACAACAGGCCGAGGCCATGCGGTCCGAAGGACAGACCGTCATGCTTGTGGGGATTGCGGGCAAAGCCGGCGGTTTGCTGGCGGTCGCCGATCCGATCAAGAAGACTACTCCCGAGGCGGTCAAACAACTGCACGCCGAAGGCATCCGGATTGTGATGTTGACTGGCGATCATAAGGTGACTGCAGAGGCAGTTGCCAGGAAGCTTGATCTGGACGAAGTGGCGGCTGAGGTTCTGCCGGATCAAAAAGAAGAGAAGGTTAAAGAATTTCAGAAGAGCGGACATATTGTCGCCATGGCCGGTGACGGCATTAACGATGCGCCTGCGCTGGCGCGGGCCCATGTGGGGATTGCCATGGGTACCGGGACCGATATCGCCATGGAAAGTGCCGGGGTCACCCTGGTCAAAGGCGACCTCCGGGGTATTTCCCGTGCAAGGCGCCTGAGCAGAGCCACGATGCGCAATATCAAACAGAACTTGTTCTTTGCCTTTATCTATAATGCGCTGGGCGTTCCCATTGCCGCGGGTGCGCTGTATCCCTTCTTCGGGCTTCTCCTCAGTCCTATGATCGCCGCCGCCGCCATGAGCTTCAGTTCCGTTTCGGTCATCGCCAATTCCCTGAGATTGAGAAGAGAAAAGCTCTGAACGATGCCTTCCCCTGACCGCTTCTGGAGAAAATACTCCTTCGTCATAATTTTTACTCCTCACAGGGGGTTGCCGAGATGCATCGCAGCCGTGCCGGGTCGGATGGTAGATATAGCCTGCCAATAGACATACGATCAATCCGTGTTGTTTCCGGCGCAATCCATCGGTAGATTTGCAGAAAAGGCCTTCCAGCCTTTGCGGGATTTTTGCCGGATAAAGCCGGCAACGGCATGACCTGAACGAGCGAGGTGCGACATGAAGAAGAATATCATCCCTATCGCAGCCCTGACGGCCTTCCTTCTCCTGCCAGGGCACCGTGTGACGGCGGAGGCCCAGATGGTCACTCCGGGAGAAGAGGCCTTTCTGTCGAATTGCGTCGTCTGCCATGCCAACGGCGAAAATCTCATCACTCCGTCCAAGAGCCTGCATAAGAAGAGTCTTGCTGCAAACGGGATCAGGACCGTCGACGATATCGTCAAGAAGATGAGGGACCCCGGGCCGGGCATGACGAAGTTTGATGCAGGGATGATCCCCGACAAAACGGCGCGCCAGATTGCAGAGTATATCCTCAAGAAGTTCTGAGCGGAGCCGTAACGAGAGTGGAGAAACCCATGAATGGAGGCTTGTCCGTAAGATCGGTGTCTTTGATTCCGGCCTGGTCCTGACAGGGACCCTTCTGGCCGCGACCGGGCAAGCGGACAGTCCGCTTCCGATCGGACCGCCTCTGGTCTGCGAACGGGACTTCGTCGTGTTCATATCGAATCATTTTAACGATGTCAGGGTTCATGAGGTGTTCAGGATCGATCCGCTTCAGAGCGGGGGAGCGGAGGGACGGTTTTCCACCGCTTCCCTCAATTCGCTGATGCTGAAGGGTTTGGAAAGGCAGGCGTCGGCCCCGGCATTCAGGAAGGCCTTCTCTCCGCACACGCCGCTCATGCCGATAATGCGGACGCCGGGAGACTGCTCCTTCACGATCCTGCACAGGCTGAAGCCGTCCATTCTGGGCATGTCGGCATCCGTGATGACCGCGTCGTAGCGGTTGTTCGATTGCAGAGAAATCGCATCGACGCCGTCACATGCCGTGTCCACCGTATGGCCGAAGAGTTTCATGGCGGAAGACAGAAATTCCAGGATGTCCGGATTGTCGTCCACGACCAACACTTTCATGGCGCACCTCCCTCGTCTTGGTTGACTTCGTCCCTCCGCAAGAATAAATAAACGGAGGCGACCCGACAATACGAATCCATAGTGAGGTTATTGGTAAGGAGCCGCTACCATCAGCGAAAAGACAGCTTCCTCATTGGTAGATTCTCCCTACCATTATGCCTCCTGCGAATACTCATTGTTTTTCTCAAGGAATATCATAAGTTAAATCTACGGCAGGGTGCGGCGCCTCGCGGGCGAAGCGCGTCGGAAAGCCGATTCTTCCTGAAGGAATCCTCATGCACGGCTTCCTCGATACGGTCACACTCTCAAGGCTGCAATTTGCATTCACGGCCATGTTTCACATTATCTGGCCGGTGGTGACGATCGGCTTGAGCCTCTTCCTGGTTTTTCTCGAGATCCGCTGGATTCGAACCGGTAACGGGGAATATCTTCGCCATGCAAAGTACTGGAGCCACCTTTTCTTCCTCAACGTCGCGATCGGCGTAGCCACGGGCTTTCCCATGGAATTCCAGTTCGGGACGAACTGGAGCGCATTCTCCCGGGCCGGGGGCGACTTCTTCGGACACATGCTGGGGTACGAGGCGGCCATGGCCTTCATGCTCGAGGCCAGCTTCATCGGGATCATGATGTTCGGGTGGAAGAAGGTCTCCCCGGGTATGCACCTCTTTGCCACATCCATGGTGGCGCTCGGGGCATCCCTTTCCGCCTTCTGGATCATGGTGGCCAATTCATGGATGCAGACGCCGCGGGGCGGTTTCTTCGACCACGGGAAATTCGTCGTCACCAGTCATCTGGAGGCCATCTTCAACCCGGACATGATGTGGAGCGTTCCCCACATGTGGTTGGCCGCCCTCGAGGTCTCCGCCTTCGTCGTGGGAGGGCTGAGCGCCTGGTACCTTTACAGGAACAGGCATACCGCTTTCTTCCTCGCTTCCTTCAAATGGGCCGTTCTTGCGGCAATCGTGATCGCCCCCCTGCAGATCTGGCTCGGCGACGGTTCGGGGAAGGCGGTGCAGAGGTACGATCCCGCCAAGCTGGCCGCATTCGAGGCCCACTGGCACACCAATCCGCCGGGGGAGGGGGCCGCCTTCGCGATCCTCGCCTGGCCCGATCCCGAAAGGCAGGATAATGCCTGGTCCATCGAAATCCCCTACGTTCTGAGCATCCTGACGAACCATTCGATAACCGGGCAAGTCCGGGGATTGAGGGATTTCCCGCGGGAAGACCGGCCGCCGGTCGCACTGCCCTTCTACTCCTTCCGGATCATGGTGGCCGCCGGCTTTGCCCTCTTTGCGCTTGCGCTCTGGACGCTGTGGGTCTGGCGCAGGGGAGGACTCGATCCTGAACGCGTTTCCGCACGGAAGTGGCTTCTTCGCGTCTGGATGGCGGCCGTGCCGCTCAGTTATCTCGCCATGGAGACGGGATGGGTGACCCGCGAGGTTGGCCGTCAGCCATGGGCCATCCACGGAATGCTCAGGACGGGTGAATCGGCCTCCCAGGTCCCCGCCGGGACGGTGGCTGCCTCGCTGCTCGTCTTTGCCCTCGTCTATGCCTTTCTTGCCTTCGTTTTCTTCTTCTTTGCCCGGCGCATGATTGTCCGGGGGCCGGACCCGCAGGGAGAAAACCCTGCGGGGAGCGGTTCTTCAGGGGAGGGCGGATATGGAGTGGCTTGAGGCTCACGTTGCCCAGATCTGGTTTTTGATCATCGGTTTTTTTGTCCTCTATTATGCCGTTGCCGACGGCCTCGGTCTCGGCGTGGGGGTCATTTCCCTCCTGTCCCGGGATGAGGCGCAGCGGGATCTCATGATGGCGAGCCTCCAGAGCAACTGGCAGGACAACCAGACCTGGCTCGTTCTTCTCGGCGGGATGCTCTTCGGGGCCTTCCCGCTTTTCTACAGCGTGGCCCTTTCCGCCTTTTACGTGCCGATCACCATCATGCTCTTCGGGCTGATCTTCCGCGGTCTGGCCTTCGAGTTCCGCGGTCAATCGGAAAGGCCCTCCCGCTGGAGCCTGTCCTTCGGTCTCGGCAGCCTCGTAACCGCTCTTTGCCAGGGCTTCACCCTGGGGGGCATCTTTTACGGCATTCCCATGGACGGGCAGACCTTTACCGGAACGGTCTGGAGCTGGTTCCATCCCTACTCCATCGTCTTCACCCTGGGCGTGGTCTCGGGCTATGTGATGCTGGGGGCGAACTACCTTATTCTGAAGACGGACGGTGAAATCCAGCGGACCAGCATGCGGGTTTCTTCCGTCGCCGCCTATTCGACCCTTGTCGTGTCCATCGTCATTTACATCTGGACGGTTGCGCGCCATCCCTACATGGCGCGGAAGTGGACCGCCATGCCGGAGCTTTTCTACGTCGCCGTCTTTCCCTCCCTCGCCCTGGCCGCATTCGCCCTGTATCTTCGCAGCCTCGGGCGATCGGACACGGCGCCTTTCCGCTGGAACGTGATCCTGGTCTTTTGTTCATTTACCGGCATATCCGTCGGTTTCTACCCCTATATCATTCCCAACATGGTGACGATTCAAAACGCCGCGGTATCCTCCCCCCGGACCCTAATCTTCATGCTCGCCGCCATCGCGATCCTGCTTCCGGTCATCCTCGTTTATACCGGTTACAAGCGCTGGCTTTTCCGCGGGAAGACAACAGGAGGCGGCTACGAGGATCAGGGAAAGAGGGCTGGGTGAGTTGCCGCGCCATCTCAGAACGCCATTGGCAGATAGGAACGAATCATGCGAGTAAAAACCATCCGATCGAATACTTCTCTTCAGTGGGGAGCGGCCGCGAAAGACCGGTCGAAAGCCGGCATCTGGTTCCAGGCCTTCCGCTTTCATTATGTGCCCCCCAGTTTCCTGCCCGCCATGATCTGCAGCATCATCGCGTGGACGAACGGCGGGATTCCCGACCTGGGAGCCTTTCTGCTGGTGATTGCGGGCGTCACGATCAACCATGCCGGCCTCAATATGCTCGATGACGTCTGCGACTACCTCCATTCGATAGATGACCGCGTAGAAGGCGAAAAAAATCCCTACACGGGGGGAAGCGGCGTCTTGACCTCGGGACTGCTTTCCACAAAGCAGATGATCGTCGCCTCTTCCCTGTGCTTCGGCATTACGGCCGGCATCGGTTTCTACCTGGCCTTCACGAAGGGATGGGTCGTATTGGCGCTCGGCCTGTTCGGGCTCTTCTGCTCGATCTTCTACACGCTGCCGCCGATCAAATTCGGCTACCGGGGGCTGGGCGAACTGGGACTCCTTGTGAACTTCGGACCCGTCATCGGTCTCGGGGCCTATTATGTGCAAAGCGGCGGCCTGTCTCCTGAACCGCTGGTGATTTCACTTGTTCTGGGTTTCATGATGTGGTCCATGATCGTCATCAACGAGATCCCCGATTACGAGAGCGACCGCGCCGGCGGCAAGATGAACCTCGTTGCCCGCTTCGGCAAGGAAACGGGCATTGTGCTCTACATCGCGGGACTGGCCTGCGCCTATGGGATTCTGGCCGCCGCGGTGCTGCTCCGTATCGCGCCCGCCGCCGCGCTCCTGGGCCTGGTCAGCCTTCCCCTTGCCCTGAAGTCGATCCGCATCCTGCGGGAGAACTACCATGACAGCATCGCGATGACTCCGGCCAATCTGCTGATGATCCGCGTTCACCTTGTGACGGGTCTGGCGCTGATTGCAGGGTATGCCCTGCAATTCATGATCCTCTGACGGGCAGCAGGCGGGCATTTTTTTGAACAGCCCGTAATGGACGTCCGGCCTGACGGATTGCGGCTTGGATCTCAGGCACCGTGCGAAAATCTACCGATCGGGGAGGGACGAAAGGAAGGCCATGAGATTGGTTTTTTTGTTTTTTATGCCGAATTTTGCGCGGAGGTTCTTCCGGTGGAAGTCCACCGAGGTAGCGGAGATGTTCAGGATATCGGTCATTTCCTTGGTCGTCTTCCCTTCCTTGAGAAGGTTCGCGACCTGTATTTCCCGCGGGGTCAGATCCAGGTAGGCCGAGGTCAGCGTGCATAAAAAGGGAGACACGATGTCACGGAGGTTTCTCTCGATGATCTCAACCTGGGCCAGCTGATGATCATTGAGCTTGAGATGCTTCAGGTTCTCGATGTGCGGGAGAATCAGCTTCCGGACATTTGCCAGCACCTGTTCTTCCAGCGTTGCCTTATCCTCTTGCCGGTGCTGAAGCAGGACCTTCAGGGCCGTGTTGGCCTCCTCGAGGGACCGGGACTTCAATTCCAGCGCCTGCTCTCTTTCTTTGAGTGCCTTTTCCGCCGCCTGGCGCTCCCTGCGCTCGTCAGCCTCCTGGAGCGCCCGCGTTACGACCGATGCGAGGCGGGACAGGCGGCTCTTCAGAACGTAATCCGTCGCACCCTGCTTGAGGAGGGCGATGGCCGTCTCTTCGCCCAGCGCTCCGGAAACGAAGACAAAGGGCACACCCGGACTCTTGCTCACCGCGATCTTCAGCGCGGACAGCCCGTCGAATTGGGGCAGGGAATAGTCTGAAAGGATGATGTCGGGGGAGAATTCATCGAGGGCCTCGATGAAGCATTTTCGATCACACACGCATTTCGACTCAAAGACCGCACCGGCCTCCCGAAGTTCGAATTGGATCAAATCGGCATCCGCCACTACGTCTTCGAGGATCAGGATGCGCATGTCTCTATTCATGATCCATCCTCCACCCTTCTCTGCCAGAATAGCAAAAAGAGGGCAGTTTCGTCAAACACTGCCCTCTCTGGTCTTGGTGCCGCATCGGGTTTCCTCAGGATCACTTGACTACGATCACGGAGCACTTCGCTCCTCGGACAACTCTTTCCGCAACGCTTCCGAGAAGGAGTTTCTTCAGGCCCGTTTTCCCGTGAGAAGCGATGACGATCAGGTCGATCTTCTTTTTCTTTTGTTCATCGACGATGACCTCCGAAGGATATCCCATTTGCACGTCATATACAACCTCCACCTTCTTGCCGGCCGTGACGGCCGCGGCCTGCTTCGCGAGGAGCTCCCGGGACGTCTTCACTGCCTCCCGTTCCATCTGTTTGACAATCGTGGCGTCTATGCAGTAATCGGCGGCGCACTGCTGAACCTGCTGATCGATTACGTGAAGCAGATAAATCGTCGCTCCCTTCTCCGCGGCGATTTCCACGGCTTTCTTCAGGGCCTTGTCCGAAAATGAAGAAAAGTCGGTCGGGACCAGTATCCTCTTTGGAGTAAACATGCTCTCATCTCCTTTCCGATTCAGGACGACAAACAACCTGTTCATCGATGTCGTTAAATGCCTTCGCCGTTTTCCGCTCTCCCCATCTCTATCTTAAAATATGAATCCTTTCGCTTTTGGCAACAGGATGGCGCAAATTTATTGCATTGTTCTGGCAGGCTGTCGGGTCTTCCCGATGCCGGAAGGACCGCAAGCCCCGCGGCTCGATCGCAAAGCATTGGTTCTCAAGATCCCGGGGATATCGGTCATGGTGCAAGGTCCGGAACTCAAGGGCGGGGTTGCTGCGCTTCGCGAGGAGTGATAGAGCTTTGTCTGAGATTTGCGGGCGTTCCGGGATGGGGGAATCGTATGCGGTACTTGAAACTGGGCAAAACGGACTTGATCATTTCAGAACTTGGATTCGGATGTATCCCCATCATTCGCCTTGATCACGGAACGGCTGTGGCCGCCCTGCGCCATGCCTGCGAACAGGGAATTACCTTTTACGATACGGCCAACGCCTACCACGACAGCGAGGATAAGATCGGCGATGCCTTTTCCGGGATGCGCGAAAAGATCGTCCTCGCGACCAAGACCCTGAAAAGGACCGCTCCGGAGGCATTGGAACACCTGGAAAGCAGTCTGCGACGGCTGAAGACGGATCATATCGATCTCTATCAGCTGCATCAGATAGCACAGGAAGAAGACTGGAATGCCGTCACAGCGCCGACCGGAGCTCTGGAGGCTCTGGTGAAGGCGAAGAAGGAAGGCAAGATCCGGTGGATCGGCGTCACATCCCATAACCTCGCCATGGCGATCCGGCTGGTCAAGACCGATCTTTTCAGCACCATCCAGTTCCCCTTCAATTTCATCGAGGATGCCGCGAAGGATGAACTTCATGCAGCGGCATTCGAACGGGGCATGGGAATACTGGCCATGAAACCATTCGCAGGAGGGATGATCAACAACGCCGCCGTTGCCTTCAAGTTCCTGCGCCAGTATCCCGGCGTCATACCGCTTCCCGGGTTCGATTCGGTCGAAGCAGTGAACGAGGTCGTCTCCTTTTACGGGCATCCGAACAGGGTCACGGAACAGGACCTGCGGCTCATGGAAGCGTACCGCACGGAACTCGGTAAACAGTTCTGCCGCCGTTGCGAATACTGCAACCCATGCCCCCAGGGGGTTATGATCACCAAGGCCATGGGCTACAAGGTCATCGCGGGACGGATGTCGCCGGCCGTCGCCGTCGAATTTTCCCGTGCGGCCATGGAGAGCGTGAAGCTGTGCACCTTCTGCGGCACATGCCAGGATCGCTGTCCTTATGATCTGCCGATTCAGGAGATGCTGAAGAAACACTATGATCTGTATGAGAAGCACCGGGCGGAGCTTCGGTAAAGATCGCCGGCGGGATGCAGGGCGTCCGCCCGCGATCTTCAGCTTGACCGGAGTTCCTTTTGCGAATAGCATCAGCCTATCCGCATCTCTTCACGATACGAGGATGGTACGATGTTCAAGACCCGGGTCGTCAGGATCGTGTTGAGCCTGCCGTTTTTGATTGCGGCGGGCTTATTCGGTTTCTACCTGTTGTTCGGCTTTTCCCTCGTCAACCCGCTGGCGCAGAAGCTGCTGCCCTGGGTCGGTGAAACCAAACTCGCCAGCCGTCTTACCGCTCAGCACGTCAAGTTCAATCCTCTCACACTCGAAGCCACCGTGGACGGCCTGAAGCTGGCCGGGCAGGACGGTCAGCTCCTCGCCGGTTTCGACCGGTTCTACCTCAACATCGGCACCACAGGGTTGTTCAGCTGGGCCTTGCGCATCCAGGACGTTCAGCTCCAGCGTCCCCGTGTGGTCTTCGTGTCTCTGCCTGAAGGAAAATCCAACTGGTCGGCCCTGACGGCCAAGCTAAGCGAAGGCAAGCCTGAAGGCAAGGAGGAACCATCCGGCGGCGCCATGGCGCGGATGATGATCGATCACATCAAGATCGCCGAAGGCGATATCGAGTTTACCGACGCGGCCCGCGAAGGCCCGCCGTTCAAAGCGGCGTTGAAGCCGCTCGGCATCGAACTCGACCGCCTGTCCACGCTGCTCGATGATCGCGGCAATTACCGGATTGCCGCCCAGCTGCCGGAGCAGGGCGGAACGCTGACATTGAAGGGCGACATCAGCCTGAACCCGCTTTCGTCCAAGGGGGAAATCGCCCTCGCGGGCATAAGCCTGGCGGAGCTGCAGCGCGCCGACAAGGTCCCGCGCGGTTTTACACTTTCTTCCGGCACGCTGGCCGCAAGCCTGCGTTACCGCTTTACCCTGGTGAAAGGCGAGACCGGCGCCGGAACGCCCTCGGTCCAGGTCGAGGACGCTAATCTCGGCATACTGAATTTCGCGCTTTCGCCGCGGGGCGGCGGCGCACCCGTCCTGGAACTCGCCGAGCTGCGGATCGGCAATGCGAATATCGATCTGGCGCAGCGCCGCGTCGATGTCGCGAGCGTGAGCCTGACCGGCGGCAAGCTGGCCGCCACCCGCGATGTCAAGGGCAAGCTGGATTGGCAAACATTGTTCGCTGCGGGGGACGGGAAACCGGCGGCCGCGCCGGAAAAGGGCGCGCCGGTGCAGCCGTGGAAGATCGACGTGCGGGAAATTCAACTCTCCGACTGGGCGGCCCGATTCACCGACAGGGGGTTTGCGAAGCCGCTCGCGGTTACCGCCGCCGGCTTCGGGCTGAAGGCGGCTCTTTCAGGCGAGGTAGGGGCGGAGACGGCGATCGAAGTCGGCCCGGTGAATGCCGCCCTGGGGCCGGTGCGGGTGCTGTCGGGAACCGAAGAGGCAGCGGCGCTGCAGCGCGCCGCACTCGTCAACGCGAAACTGAATCTGGCGGCGAACCGCCTCGTCATCGAGGCCGCGGAATTGAAAGGCCTGAGCACCCGGGTGATCCTGGACAAGGACAAGGTCCTCAACTGGACCGAGATCCTGAAGAATGCGCCCGGCGCCCCGGCACCCGCTCCGGCCAAACCCGCTGCCGTCAAGCCGGCCGCCGGGGACAAGCCCGGCATGGACGTGCAGCTTACGCGCCTCAACCTGGACGGGATCGAAGTAGGCATCGTCGACCAGTCGACCGCCGAACCGGTGAAACTCGATATCACGAAGGGCTTCGTGACGGCGAAAAACCTCAGCCTCGACATGAACAAGGCCGTGCCGGTGCAGGCCGGTTTCGGCGTCAAACAGGGCGGGAATTTCAGCGTCGGCGGCAGCATCACCCCGGGCAAGGCGTCGGGCAGGCTCGATCTCAAACTCGCCGGCTTCTCGCTGGAACCCCTCGAGCCCTATGTCAACCGGTTCGCCAAACTGGACCTGAGGTCGGGCACTGTCTCCACCCGCGGCAAGCTCGCCTTTGCGCGGGGCGAGGCGGCCACAAAACTGGATTTCACCGGCGGCTTCACCGTCGACAAGCTTGCCATTACCGAAGAGGAAACCGGCGATCCTTTTTTCAGCTGGGAGAAGCTGCATTCAAACACCTTGGAGTTCAAACTTCATCCCAACCGCCTGCACATGAACGAACTCGTGGCGGACAATCCGTTCGCGAAGGTCATCATTTTTGAAGACAAGTCGATCAACCTGAAGCGCATCATACGCAATTCGGGGCAGGGCGGCGAGGCGGAGGCAAAGAAGGCGGCGACGCCCAGGGATCCGCCGAAAGCGGAGAAACCCGGTCAGGCGCCTGCGTTTCCGGTTGCGATTGACCGCGTACGCATCATCAGCGCCGATGCCGAGTTTGCCGACCTCTCGCTGCAGCCGCAGTTCGGCACGAAGATGCACGACCTCAACGGCGTCGTCACGGGGATTTCCAATGACCCGGCGACGACGGCCCTGGTGGAACTCGACGGCAAGGTGGACGAATTCGGCCTCGCCCGTGTCCGCGGCTCGATCCAGCCGTTTCAGGCGACCGATTTTACGGACATCAGGCTGACCTTCCGCAATCTCGAAATGACCAGGCTGACGCCCTACGTGGCGAAATTCGCCGGTCGAAAGGTCGATTCCGGGAAACTTTCAGTCGATCTCGAATACAAGATCAAGCAGCGGCAACTCGCGGCCGAGAACAAGGTCGTAATCAACAAGATCAAGCTCGGCGAGCGTGTCGACAGCCCCGAGGCCTTGAAACTGCCGCTCGACCTCGCGATTGCGATTCTGGAAGACACCAACGGTGTCATCGACCTCGACCTGCCGATTTCAGGGAACCTGGACGATCCGGAATTCAGCTACGGCCGGATCATCTGGAAGGCGCTGGTCAACGTGCTGACCAAAGTGGTGACGGCGCCCTTCCGCGCTCTCGGCAGCCTGCTGGGCATCGGCGCCGACAAGCTGGAAGAGGTGGAGTTCGATGCCGGTGCGGCGACGCTGCTGCCGCCGGAGCAGGAGAAACTCAAGGAGGTGGGCCAGGCGCTCGCCAAGCGGCCTGCGCTTGCGCTGACGGTGGCGCCCGCCTACGATCCGAAAGCTGATTCCCGCGCGCTCCAGGAATTGCAGATCCGACGCGATGTCGCCGCGCGCATGCAGCTGCGCATGGATGCCGGTCAGGAGCCCGGGCCGGTCGACACCACGAACCCCCGCGCGCAGAAGGCCCTGGAGGACTTGTACGGCGAACGGTTTGACAAGCAGGGCGGAATGAAGGCCATCAGGGCCGAATACGAGAAGGCCGGGAGAGGGTCGGGGCCGCTTCATGCCGAAATACTGGAACGCCTGGCGCTGCAGATCCCTGTGACCGAGGTCGAACTGAACCGCCTGGCGCAGGCACGCGGCGAATCGGTGAAACGGGCGCTGGTATCGCTGGGGAAGGTGGATGCAGCCCGGATTACCGTCGGCGCTCCGGTGAAGGAGGATGCGGGCGGCGGCAAGGTCGTTGCAAGCAAGATGAATCTGGGGACAGGCAAGTAGCCGGTCTCCGGACCGTTCCTGCTGACGAACGGAGCCGTTCCTGCGGAACGAATGGAAACCGTTTTCTTCAGCGCGCTGATCCTCTTTGTCGGCGCCCTGGTTCAGGGACTGGCCGGTTTCGGCGGCGCGCTCTTCTCCATGCCCCTTTTTCTTCTCTTCGCCGATCCGAAGTGGGCGGCGCCCGTTGTCGTGCTCTGTTACACGATCAATCGCATCCCGGCGCTCTTCGTGCTGCGCAGGAACCTCATGTGGGATCATTCGCTGCTGCTGATCGCCGCGGCCGCGCCCGGCGCGTTCCTGGGCACGTATTTTCTCAAGAGCCTGGAACCGGGGGTGATCATGAAAATCCTGGGCACGGTGCTCATTCTGTATTCGTCCTACAAGATCTGCGTCCCCGGGTTCAAACTGAACTTCTCCAGGATCTGGGCGGTTCCCGCCGGTTTTCTGAGCGGCATCCTCGGCGGCGCCTTCGGAACGGACGGTCCGCCCGTCGTCGTTTATGCAACCCTCAAGCCCTGGAACAAGGAACAGGTCATTGGAATGCTCCAGAGCTTTTTTCTTTTCGCCAATCTTCTCGTCATCGGGAGCTACGGCTATTACGGTCTCCTGAACGCCTCGGTGCTTACCGTTTCCGCGGTTTCAGTCCCCTTCGCCGTTGCCGGCATTCTCATCGGCCTGAGGATCAACCGCCGCATCCGCCAGCGCCATTTCGAGATCGTTGTCTCCTGCATGATCGGTATCATGGGCCTTATCCTCTGGATGCGATGAAGCGGCAGTTCCGCTGTTTCCTCCCGATGCCATTCGGCGGCCAAAAAAAAGCCCCCTTTGCAGGGGGCTCTCTTCCGAACAGAATGATCCGCTCTTTAGAGCTTGCGGACGTTCGACGCCGCCGGACCTTTTTGGCCGGCGACAACGTCAAAACTGACCCGGTCACCCTCGGCCAGGGATTTGAAACCCTCGCCCTGGATCGCGGAATGATGAACGAAAAGATCTTTGCCGCCTTCCTGCTGGATAAAACCGAACCCCTTCGAATCGTTAAACCACTTCACTGTTCCTTCCGACATTTCTAAACCTCCCTTGATGTTTTCGTCTGTTGTTCTATTTCTTGATAAGAGCTTCAATTCCGGTCGCACATCCCTGGGATACGCTGGTACCGGCCGTTTCCTGACCGGGCATCTTATCCCAGCCGCCTTTTTCGATGTATTCTGATCGCTTCCAGCTATCCAGTCCTGCAAAGTCCTTCATTTTTTCTTTGCTGGTCGGGTCCTTCAGAAACTGCGCGACGCAGATCGCCGACTGACTCGCGAGGACTGCATCATCGCTGATCTTCTGGGTGGCGCCGGCAGTCGACCAACCACCGAGTGTAAATCCTATAACAATAGCAACGACCGCTCCGCTGACAAGCCACCAAAATCCACCTTTGATCCTGTTCTGAACGTCATCAATCAGACCCTTCATGTCCTCTTTCATCAATACTACCCCCCTAATTCCGGTGTCCTGGGAGCTCCCTCGCGGTACTTTTGCCTCTTACGACAATCTCAGAGCCCACGTTTGGCAAAGACATTAACTACCTGCACCTTCCATCACTGCTGCCGCCTGTAGACGATCTTATCAAGATTCCAGGTGCCCATCTTCGCCATCTAAAAAAAGGCCCTGTCACATTGCAAAGGACAGGGCCGGTAGATTCCTCTTCTGACGTCAATCACACTGTTGGAGTAAAGCCTACGCTTATTTGCGGCAAAGTCAACTCTTATCTTCGATTCTCTCCAGCTTGAAAAAGAAGGGCTCCGCGATTATTCCAGTGCCTCTGAGTCATGCCGATTCGCCGATACTGACTGTGAATCGATGTGCAATCATTTTTTGGCGCGTACGGTTTCGAGGTTCTCTCCAAAATACTGTTGACAATCTCTCGGCAAATCTGGATACGAAAGTGGTGGGTGCGAGACCGGCTCCGCAAAATAAATGCACAAGGCAATTCATCAGCAGGAGGATCGATGGCAACGCAGATTAAGAAGATATCGGAATTACCAATGGAAGATGTGGCAGGACATCAGGGGTTCGAGGCCCGATCCCTAATGGACCTGTCCGAGAAGGGGGTCACGGTGAGGCTGCTGAGTATTCAACCCGGGGGAATCGGACCCGTACCTGCCCATCGTCACCCGGACAGCCACTTTTTTCTCGTTCTGGAAGGTACATTGGAACTGGAAATCGATGGTCATGTCCACAAAATTCCAAAGGGATCATGCATTGAGGTGCCGCCTGGCAAATGCCATCAGCTGCGGGGTACCGGAGAATCCGGCATTTCCGTATTGGCGGGAAAGTGGAGATGATCCTGTCAACCCCGTCCTGAACGGAATTCTACCTCATTCGGAAAGAGAATGCCGGAGCTCAAAGCCTCGGTCTGTGAGATGCCTGACCATGGCAGGCATCATTTTGTTATCCGGACTAAAATAAAATATGCAACGATAACAAAGACGATGACCATGACCAGGAACATTACGCCGTACTGGTATGCGTCTTCCAAACCGTTGTACCAAGCCATGATCTGGGCAAAATATTGATCATATAGACCCTTCATTTTTTCCATCAGCACTTCCTTTTTATCCGCTTCGTCGCGAAAGCCGCGGGAGAAGACGGAGAATGAGATTACCTGGACGGTTCGGATGATCTCCTTGTCAATAGACTTTAGAACAAGAACGGCCACAAGCGCAAGAAGAAGCATGAGGCCGATGCTCGGTCCAAGCCGGCCGCCGGCCGGGATCCGACCGAGGCCCGGGCATCATGTGCAGCTGCCCATCGGACATGCGCTGCAGCTCCACCTTCACTTCATCGGCAGATAGACCCTGGGTCTTAAGCTTATCGGCCGCGACCTGCATCTCCGGGACCTTCTTAAAATAGCCAGAAATATGTACGTTCCATGATCATGGCCGGCCTGAATGCGCGAAACTCGAAAACAGCCGGATCGATCAAGCGGGCCGGAATCCTCCCGGGCGGACGCTCCCCGGCAGCCTTCAGTTGATGAAATTTCTGAAGTATGCAACCGTACGAAATCCAACAGTTGAAATATCATGACGCTTCAGGAAAAATAGCGGTACTGCCGAAAGAGAGATCGGCCGGTTGCGTCGGGAAAAACAGGGCTGTCCGACTTCCCGGGCACAGGTCTTCTTGGAGAAGGGAGCAGGAGCAATGAAGGTGAATGTTCCGGCCAGAGAATTTGGTGACTGCAAGGTCCGCCTGATGCAGGATTCAGATGCCCAAGCCGTGGTGGATCTTTTGCCGGACGGTTTACGGGGACCACTTCCCGATCCGGGAAATGTACGATCCGAAGTACATTGTTCAACAGCAGGAAGCCGGTTTGATGTACCGGGTGGTGGTGGATGCGGTCGAAAAGGTTGCTGGCCCACCACGCCATGTACTGCCTTAGGGAGACCTACCACGGTCTCTTTGGAGAGAGTCGATTCTGCATGGCCTCTGCGCAGGCAGCAGGCGCATATCGCATCGAATCGACGAAAAAACGAGGATCAACCTGCAAAAGGAGACATGCCCCATGTCAAAACACTTGCGAATTCCCTCGGTCTTAACGGCGGCGCTGATCCTCGCCCTGACCGGCTGCGCCGGCTTCGCCATGCAGAGGTCGTTTGATGCGGACCGGGATGTCGACCGTTCCTTCGCGCGTTACGAGTTTCGCCTGGACATGAACTACTATTCCAGCGGCTCCGACTCCCATCCCAACGCGCTCCTGGGACTTAACAAGGAATACACCCTGGAATCCGATCTCTGGAAGAAAGTCGAGAATGCGGCGACGTTCAAGGAGATGGTCCAAGGGATGCAGAAGAAGACCGGCGAATTGATGCTCACCCTGCACGGCTTCCGCATCCGGGACAACGCCGGGAAGGAGATCGGGATCTGGTACTCCATTCTAGGGGCCAGGGCCGGACTTGTCATGAAAGGAGAAAAGCGCGTCCTGATCGACACGCCGGCTATCGATACGTACATGCGCTACGAGGAAGACGACAGGAAGGGATGGAGATTGTTTTAGGCGAAAGTCCGGTTAAGGAATTTTCAATACGTGCGTGCCGATTACGGCGAAGTATGGAAGTACACGGGAATCGAACGGGCAGAAAAAATTCTTTTGTCATAGTACCGGATACGCTGTAGATGAGAAGATGAGTTCAGAAATGCCCCGGCCAATGAGGAGTTGGTAATGAAAAAGAGAAGTGTATCGGCCGTATTGGAGGGAGTTAAGAATATTGCAGTACGTGATTATCCGATTCCGGACATCAAGGACGATGATGCACTGCTGGAAATGGAAGTCGTCGGCGTCTGCAGCAGCGACGTTGCCGCGTACGTTGGAAAAACGGTACGGCTTCAGAAGTATTTTCCGCTTATTCTGGGACATGAGATCCTGGGACATGTCGTTGAAGCCGGAGAGACGTTTATTGCCCGGCATGGCGTCAAGGTCGGAGACAGAGTTCTGGTGGAGTGCGCATTCGGGTGCGGATGGTGCCGGTCGTGCGTATCCGGGAATTATGTCCAATGTGAAAAGACCTGCCGTTATGGCCTGACGATGTCTGCAAAGAATCCGCCGCACCTCTGGGGCGGATACGGTGAATATCTGTACCTTTCCCCGAGAGCGATGGTCCACAAGATAGATCCATCGCTGCCTGCGGAAGCCGCCGTCAACGTTTCCGCCGTACTGGGGAATGCGGTTCGCTGGCTTGTTCACATGGGCGGGGCGTCAATCGGCGACACGGTGGTCATCGAGGGCCCCGGACCGCAAGGCCTTGCATCGGTCATCGCCGCCAAGGAGGCCGGCGCTTCGAAAATCATCGTTACCGGCATGACCAAAGACGCGGATCGTCTTGAAATGGCGAGGTCCTTCGGGGCGCAATATACCATTGATGCGGAGCGGGAGGACCCTGTAGCTTCGGTACGGGAGATTACGGGCGGCGAAATGGCCGATATCGTTATCGACAACACCGGCAGCGGCAAAGGCGCCGTGCTTGCGCTTGATCTGGCCAGGCAGGGGGGGACATTTGTCATGCCGGGTCTTTACGGAACCGATAAGGAGGTTCCTCTGTTGCTTGATAAAATTGTTCTTAAGGAAATTCGCATTCTCGGGGCATACACTCACAATGCCAATTCAGTTGTGCCTGCAATCAAGATTGCCGAGTCAAGAAGGTATCCTCTGGAAAAAATGGTCACGCATCGATATCCTCTCGGAAAAGCAGGAGAAGCGCTTCAGGCTGCCGCAGGAATGATTCCAGGCGAAGATGTGATTAAGGCCATCATCGATCCGAAGCTGTAAAAAAACGGTGTAACTTGCCGCGGCGAGTTTTTCAAAAAGATGAAAGGCTGCCTGGGTTTCGGGAGTCACAGCCGCTCCGAGGCACTCTCTTCCCGGAGCATCGCCTCGATGTCCCCGGAATAGGTTTCCCAGGCAGAGGACCCGCTCCATTTCACGGGCAAGATCCATAACGGTGCCGGGGTCGGTTGCCTAGGTCAATGCCGTCAGGGTGCCCCCGTCACGCCCGGCAGCCCTGGCGTGAACGGAGGTCACCGCCTTTGAGCGACATCAGGGATGCCCGCCGATTCACCTATTCGTTCAGAGAAAGTACAGGATAATTCTGCAAAAGGAGGGAACTCTATGTCAAGACATTCGCGAGTACTGCTGGCTTTAACGGTGGTGCTTATCCTCGCCCTGACCGGCTGTGCCAGCTTCAAGATGCGGGGATCGTTTCAGGCGGATCGGGATGTCGACCGCTCTTTCGAACGTTTCGAATTCCGTCAGGACGTGAACTACTATTCCAGCGGCTCCGATTCTTACCCCAATGCACTCATGGGGCTCGGCAAGGAGTACACCTTGGAGTCCGATTTGTGGAAGAAAGTCGAAAATGCAAAGACGCTCAGGGACATGGTCCAGGGGATGCAGAAAAAGACCGGCGAAATGAATCTTGCACTGCACGGTTTTCGGATCCTCGACAACGAGGGCAAGGCGATCGGGATCTGGTACGCCATCCTCGACGCCAGAGCCGCGCTGGTCATGAAGGGGGATAAGCGCGTCCTGGTCTACACGCCGGATCTCGATACGTACATTCGCCGCGAGGGCGGCGACAGAAGAGAGGATTGAGGCGTTTTCAGGTTAACGACGGGTTAAACGATTTTCAAAAAATATCCAATGACTGCAAGAAAATGGTCGGAAGCGCAGGGGAATCGAATGCACTTCAGTTGACCGACTCTGCAAAGTATGCGAAATCTTGTTTATGCTTCTTGAAAATATTATAGCATCTGCACTGCGTCCGAGAGGGAAAATATCTTTTCTTCTCAAATTGAAAGAGCAATCCACGATATTGGATGTTGGATGCGGAAACGATTCCCCTTTTATTGTCAAACAAATCTTGCCGAACTGTAAATATACCGGCATTGACATCTGTGATTTCAATCAGACGAAACCGAACCTTGCTGATCATTACGTGGTGACAAATGCAGGTAATTTTGCGGAGGAAATTTCAAAATTTTCCAACTCCTTTCATGCGGTGATTTCATCGCATAACATTGAACATTGCGATGACCGGGATGGCACGTTCAGGGCGATCCTTTCCACTTTGAAAATAGACGGGAAAATCTATATATCGTTTCCCTGCGAAGACAGTGCCAATTTTCCACACCGTCGTGGAACGTTAAATTACTATGATAAGGCTGAGCATAAAGGGGTCCCGCCAAATTTCAATCAGTTTATCGAGGAATTAAGAGCGAGCAATTTCGAAATCATTTTTTCAGACAGACGCTATAAACCTCCAATATTATGGTTGGCCGGCTTCGTGGTTGAACCGTTTTCCAGATATAGGAAAAAGGTTCTTCGAGGTACCCGAGAATACTATGGATTTGAATCTATCATTTGGGCTAGAAGACGAAAATGATCAATGCTTCTGATGGAAAAGGAATCGATCGAGGCGGAGCGGCAATTGCGGCAGCAAATGAAGCCGGACTGGATATTTGAATTTGAGAGGTAGGCTTGCAGTGCAGCGTTTTATCAAAATTTTGTTCGTAGCCACCCTATTGATGGCAGTGGGCTTTGCCGCCTCGGATCCGGCATGGACGGAGAACCCTGCCTATCATCGGATCGTCGTTCTATCAGACGCCCATTTGCCAGGGAACATTCTCCCGCAGAAGGAACGGGCTCTTCAAACCATTAACGGCTGGGATGATGTGGATCTCGTGGCCGTGACCGGGGACATGGTAGCCGGAGGCGGGTCCGTCGTCGAATATGCGGGAGCCAGAAAATTTTTCGACCAGCTGAAGAAACCGGCAGCCTTCCTGGTCGGCAACCACGACTACATCTACCCCGACGCTTACACGGTGAACCCGAAAACAGGTCACCACCAAAAAGAGAGCGACCCGGACATCCGGCGGGCAAAGCTCAACCGTTTCAAGGAGACATGGGGACTGTCGGAGGTTTATTACAGCAGGCGGCTCGGCCATTATCACCTGATCTTTCTTTCGGCCGATCATCTGAGTTCCAACGACTACGTCCGCCTGAGCGATGCGCAGATGGCGTGGTTCGGTGCGGAACTAGCGGCGAACTCACGGACACCCACCATCATCTTCTGCCACGCCCCTCTGGCCGGCACGTTTCGCGCCGCCAAAATCCTTCAGGATGCTGCCGCCGACAGCCACGTGGCCGAGCCGCAGGATCGCATCGCCAAGCTTCTCGAACAGCATCCGCAGGTACGTCTATGGGTTTCCGGGCACCTGCACCTGGCGCCCACCAACGACGATACCAGGGCCGAGTACAACCTCTTCGAGAGGCGCGTACTGAACCTCCACAATCCCGACATGGACGGCCGCAGCACCTTTGCCGTCAACTCAAGGGGAAGAAAGCACGAAACAGTCTGGAGCCGCTCTCTTTACCTCCATTCGGACAGGATCGTGATGAAGACTTACGATCACCGGCAAGACAAGTGGCTGGAGGAATTGGATCGTCTCGTCGACGTGCCGCCTCTTCCGTGAGGAGCCAATCTCTCTTCGTATAATCTCGGGTTAAAGTCAGGTTAAAGGATTTTTAGAAAAATATTGAATGATTGCAGATAAACATGGAGGGAGTGCGTAGAGGCGCCTGCGCGAGTATCGAAGGCAGGCTTTATCGGGCTGAGATTTCCAAGCCGATATTCACCCTTGTAATGGGTTTTTCGAATTCAAGCAACCAGACTGGTTGCGGATATCTCATCATCACCCCGGCGGCAAAAAGAGTTCGATTCGATCTCCTTCCTTGAGACGCAGATTGATGCGGTCTCTATCCCAAATAAGGATTCCGTTCACACTGATCAGCGCCTCAAATTTGACCTCCCCATGTTTATCAAGGTAAATCGCCTTCGCTTCTGAATCCATCTCCTTCTTGAGATGCTGTGATAGTTCTCCAAGCGTATGCCCTTGAAAATCAACAGGAATTTCTTGGCAGCGTTCAAGGCTTAGATCCGATGTCGGTACTCCGATGAGTTTGACCTGCACTTTCATACACGCCCCGCCGAATTAGAATGCCCACAGATATCGGAATCCTATTCCAAATTCCCAAGATTGTAAATTGCCAGGCGCTGGCTGTAACGCTCACTCTTTCTGATTCATGAGTATTTTCCAGATCGTTTTGGTTAATTCCCGGGCTTCAATGATGGAAGTCCCAAGACGAAAGAAAACAGTGGGGCTAAAAACCATCAAGCACTTTGTTCAAATCGCTTAAAGTCAGACGCTGAATCCCTCGGCCCCGCGTTCGGCCCGAGTCGCACGCACTGTTTCGAAGAACACTCGCTTAGAAAATAGTTGTAGAATTTGGCCAACAATGCTGCTAAGCCGATTCATCAGGATGCATCCTTTCCGGGGTTGGTTTCTTCTCCCGGAGAAACTTTTACCGGAGGTCGTGCACCTTCTTCAATGACCAAAACCTATCTTGGACAGGTGTGTCCGGAGGATGAAAGTTGAAGTGATGAAACAAAGAATTGCATACGCACTGCTACTTCTGATTTCATTGGGAATGATCAACGCCTGCGCGACCGTGCCGGTTGCTCCCTCCGAAACGGACACGCAAATGAAAGGCATGGCGCCCCCGCCCGGCAAGGCGCTGCTCTATGTATACCGGGACAATCTCTTCCTCGGATCCGCGGTGCTTTACGATATTTACATCGACGGGACGCGCATCGAAGGCCGGCTGGCCGTGAATACCTTCGTGGCTGTGGCATTGAGCCCGGGAGAGCACCGGTTTTCTTATGTTCCGACACACCTGCCGGCTGCCGAGGTTTCTCCCTGGCTCGCCGATCGATACCTGCCGATTACGGTCGGCGTGGGCAAAAAGTACTACATTGAGATTTCATCCATGGGGGGTCCGGACGAGAAGGAGATGGTGGATGCCCTCCCCGCTGCATTTACGAATGCCAAGCTGATTCAAAAGGGCAAAGAACCGGCAACGGTCGTCGCCGCGAAAACCGCGGACCGGCCCCCCCCTTCTTCACCTGCCGGGCCCGGACGGGGCGTCAAGTCGGACGTGGACATTCTTCCCGCCGTCAAAATGAAACCCAATGGAAACCATTACGCCATTGTCATCGGCATCGAGGAGTACAGGGAAAAATTGCCGAGGGCTGAATTCGCGTCCGAGGATGCCCGCCTCGTGGCGGAATATTTGGTGAACGCGCTGGGAGTCCCGGAAGAGAATCTGGTGATCCTGACCAATGGCAAGGCGTCAAAGAGCGACCTGGAGAAATATTTTCAGCGGTGGCTTCCGAACAATGTAACCGGCGAGAGCGAGGTCTTCATCTATTTCTCCGGCCATGGCGCTCCCGACCCCTCTGGAAACGATGCCTATCTTGTCCCCTATGACGGCGATCCCACCTACATTTCGGAAACCGGCTACCCGCTCCACAAGCTGTATGACGTCCTGGCGGGGCTTCCCTCGAAAAGAAACCTGGTGATCCTTGATTCCTGCTTTTCAGGTGCGGGCAATCGATCTGTCATGGCCAAGGGGCTCAGACCCCTGGTCGTCACGGCCGCGAACCAGGAGCTGATTGGACGTAACACGGCGGTGCTTTCCGCATCGGCCGGCAACCAGGTCAGTTCCAGTTACCTCGAAAAGGGACATGGTCTTCTGACCTACTTCGTCCTGAAAGGTCTGAAAGAAGAGGCGGTCCTGAATCAAGGAGGCCGTATTGACCTGGAAAGGCTCTACCCCTATGTCCGGAGGAATGTGGAACTGACGGCCCGGAAAAAATATAACAACGAACAGACACCACAATTGGTCAACGTCAAATAACTCAACTTTCGCACCTGGTTAAACGCCGCTATTATGCCATGCAAGTAGCCACCGCTTGTCATAAAGTGGCGGTAGCGCCCTGATAAGATAAACCCATCGATGAGTGAGCGGACCAGCTCACGGCTCACCTCCGTGGCGGCACCCAGTGCCTGGTGCAGAAACATCAGTACAAAGGCACTGCGGTGTGAAGTAAGCGCCGTCTTAATGCAGGGTCTTCAGTGCTTCCTTGACATTTTTGCAGAATAACTCATGGTCGTCGAAGTAGCCGGATACGGTCGCACTTCGCACAGGTTCAACGGAACTCGACGATTTCACCGGGGCCAAAAAACTCGTTCCAAACCCTACTGTCAAACATTGTCAGCTTGGTGGGCTCTTAGGGGATACCTGTATTGATCCTGAATAACCGTCCATTCTGTGTGCAGCGCCACATCGGTATCTTTCGGTCTTCAACACAAGTCAACGCTGTTTATTTAACCCGCGTTTTGGATAGTAGCCTCGTCTTTGACCAAGCAACCGCACTCGCTACAGGCATCGCACAGAAGACGGTCCCCCTTACCGGCCTACGTAAGATTTTACCCCTCCCTCCTTTTGCCGAACAACACCGAATCGTGGCGAAGGTGGATGAATTGATGGCCCTGTGCGACGAACTGGAAACAAAGATCACCGACACCACAGGCGCCCGCCGGCAATTCCTCGATGCCTCGTTGTACGAAGCGCTTTCTGCCTGATGCCTGAATCCATCGTGAATATTGAATTGTTTTTGTAAGGAAAAGATGCTATTTCTCCTTACAAAATTTCAGGTGGATCGATTATGCAAAGCATTGATTCTAAAATACTAAGTCGCATATATGGACGCGGGAAGGGTGGCGTCTTCACCCCAGGTTATTTTATGGACCTCGGAAGCCGGCAGGCGGTGGACCTGGCATTACACCGGCTGGCAAAAAACGGGACTCTGCGCCGCCTGGCCCGCGGATTGTACGACTACCCGCGAATAGAGCCGGGGCTCGGCCTCCTTTACCCGACCATCGACGCCGTTGTCGAGGCGCTGAAGGGGCGCGATAACATTCTTCTGCAGCCGTCCGGGGGCTACGCCGCCAATCTGCTGGGTCTTTCCGATCAGGTACCGATGAAGATCGTTTTTCTCACGGACGGCCCGGCGCGCCGCGTACAGATCGGCAAGCAGGTCATCATGCTCAAGCACACGACGCCCCGCGCCATGGCAACTGCCGGACGGATCTCCGGCCTGGTCATCCAGGCCCTGCGCCACATCGGTCAAGCACATGTCGATGATGCCGTCGTGGCGCGTCTGCAGAAGCGGCTGACCGCTGACGACAAGAAGCAACTCCTCCGGGACATCCGTCACGCTCCCGCCTGGATCGCAGCTATTTTCCGCCGCATCGCCGATCCCGAGGCAAAATGAAATGAACGCATTCGTGGAGTTATCAGCTGATCGCCGGCGTCTTCTCTGCGAAGAGGGGCAGCAGCGACTCGGCCTACCTCCTGCGAGTATCGAAAAAGATTTCTGGGTGTGCTGGACACTGAGAGAACTCTTCGGCTTGCCGCAGTGGAGAGGATACCTGACCTTCAAAGGAGGAACATCTCTATCCAAGGGATGGCGGCTGATCTCCCGGTTCTCTGAGGATATCGACGTGGTGATCGATCGCGGCCTCCTCGGGTTCGCAGGGGATACGTTGAGTAGGAAACAACGGAAAAAGCTGGTCGCTGCCTGCGGCAGCTGCATCGAAACGAGCCTTGGACCCGCGTTGGAGAGCCGATTTCGGGAAATGCTTCCCTCTGGTGTCGAATGGCAGCTCACGCCTGCGGACGTGGAAGAAGATCCGGATCGGCAGACATTGCTCTTTCACTATCCGTCTGCTTTTGCCGGGAGCGTTGTCTACGTTCGTCCGGTTGTCAAAATCGAACTGGGAGCCCGCTCGGAAACGGAACCGGTCGAAGAACCGATCATTCAACCCTACCTGGCAGAGGCATTCCCCGCTCTGCTCACGGACAGCGTATTCAGACTGAGGACGGTGACGGCCGAACGGACCTTCTGGGAAAAGGCGATGCTCCTGCACGAGGAGAGTTTTCGCCCCATCCACAAGCCTCGCCGCGTCAGGCTCTCCCGTCACTACTATGACCTTTGGTGCCTGATCCTGAAAGGTATCGCGGATCAGGCCGCAGCAGATACGGGATTGTTCAACCGCGTCGCCTCACACCGGCAGATCTTTTTCAAAGTCAGTTGGGTTGATTACGATACGCTTCGCAAAGGGACATTGCGATTGATGCCGCCCGCGGAGCATTTGAATTACTGGCGCCGGGATTATGAGGCGATGCGCGGGGAGATGTTTTTCGACGAACCACCATCTTTTGACGAGGTGCTCACTGTCGTGAGGCAGTTCGAAGAAACATTCAACAGATGAATTGTATGTTTCACGCCAAGGCCGGATGATCGTTGCTCAAGAAGTCAAACTGACGCGACATTCAACAAAATTGAAAAAAAGCCGGGATCCAGGCCCATCCAGTCACCATTTCCACAGCCTTCCCGCCCCGCGCACAATGAATCAAAATACTAAAATCATTTCATTTTTAGTATGTTTTTCGTGCCGCCGAGGTCGTGATCTTCACGTTGAGGTGGTGAGCTATGCCATCATAACGTTGGGAGCGTTAGGGGAACCGGAGAAGGCGTACTTTTCAGTTAGTAATCTTGTATTAACAAATAAAAACAAACAATTACATATTTATGAATCGAAAAACGACAGTCCTTTTTTTTCAGAATACCGAACGTGTCGTCAGCGAAGATGCGCAGGCAGCCGAGTATCCTCTCTTCTGGATACGCCTCTATGGACTCTTGAATGAACTCTACATCGCGATTCAAAGTCAGAGAAAAATCTGGGAGGCTTCCTTCATGAAGCCCATTGCTGAAGCCATGGATTTGCTTCACGACCTGTTAACTGAGAAGGAACTTATATTTGTGATGTTCTTCCGCCATAGCCACGTGCATATTCAGGTTGATGCGTGGCGACATTCTCTCGGAAGAAGAAAGGATGGCACTTTTTCGCTGAGCCCTCCGAGACTTCCCGTCGGTCTTACGATTGCTCGGGAAATCCTGGCAGAGAATGACTGGGATCAGCAAAAAACGGCTCGTCGTTTTGCTGAAAAAATATTACCCGCTATGCAACACCTAAAACGAGTTTACAATTCTATTAAGGCGGCGGGGTGAAGAGGAAGTCGTTTTTTCAGTTACCCCCTGTTACATGCCGTCCCTAATCTTATCGAGAACCTAAAGTCCCCTTGGGTAGGTTATTGGAATCGGAAATTTTATTCTGTTGGTGGAGGTGTTCTGTTCCCCCACGTCCGCTCTTGTTCCTATCGCTATAGGACCGACAACTATGCCGGCCCCTCCTTTTATGCCGGCATCTTCCTTGACTGTTATCGCTACATCAAATTCAACAGTATGAATTACTTGTCCGCCCTCATCACGTATTGTGTTTGAATGTGTCCCCTCTCCAAAGAATTGTTGGATTGGGTTGATTTTTCCGCCCCCTTGCTTAAGATTGCTGTGTGCGGCTCTAACCCCCTCTATTATTTGAATCAACGTCTCTTTAACAAAGTCTCTAAGTTCCATGTTAATCCTCTTTAAGTTGTACGCACGGCTGTAACCTATCGGAATTCATACACCGAGTCATGTTCTTACTATGTTCTTGCCCATGCTAATTATAACATTTTGATATTATTAAAAAAATGGCGGAAGTGCATGGGAATCGAACCCACCTGGGAGGGTTTTAGCCCCCCACTCCGAATTTGAAGTCCGGGAGGCCCACCAGTGACCTTGGCACTTCCGCGCGCGTGATGATCGCCGAATTGTTTTCAGGCTGCTCAAAAATACCCGAATACAAGGCTCCCGATGCTTCGACAATCTCAGCATGACATTGCTTGCCGAGACCTTTCCTTCAGCCAGCCCTGAGCTCGTCGAAGGGTCGAACGACGAAGGATGAGGGAAACGCCGTAGACGGGTGTTTTTGAGCAGCCCGTATTATTCATACCCCGGAATGTCCGTCAGATCAAGCGAATCGTCTAACAGTTGGACGCGGACCTCGTCGCCGGTGCGGGCGAGGGCGATGTCCTCGGGCAGCACGATCAGGGCGTTGGCCATGACCATGGATTTCAGGATGCCCGATCCCTGCTCGCCGGTGGTTCGGACGACCGCGCCGCCTTCCTTCCAGCTCACGATCCCGCGGATGAAATATTTCAGGCCTTCCTTCTTGTGGACATCTTCCTGAAGGATCGCCTTCACCAACCGCCGGTGGATTTTCGTTTTTCCCGACATCTTCAGGATCGCCGGCCTGACAAACTGCTCGAAGGACACCATGGAGGAAACGGGATTCCCGGGCAGGCCGAAGACGGGGACGCTTTCGATGGTCCCGAAGGCCAGGGGCCGGCCCGGCCGCATCGCCACGCGCCAGAAATCCATGCGGTTTCCCACGTCCTTCATGACATCCTTGACGAGATCGTAATCCCCCACCGAAACGCCGCCGGAAGAGACGATCAGATCGGCGCGGAGTGCGGCCTTGAACTTCGCGACCAGGTCGTCCCGGTTGTCCCTGGCGATCCCGATCTGCATCGGGATACCTCCGCACTGAAGAACCTCGGCTGCCAGCGAATAGCTGTTGCTGCTGACGATCTTCCAGGGCGACACGGGCTCGTCGATATCGACCAGCTCGTCGCCGGTGGCGAGAATCGCAACGATCGGTCGCTGATGAACGCTTACGAAGGCTCGGCCCAGGGATGCCAGCATGCCGACCTCAGGCGGCCGGATGACGCTGCCGCACGACAGGATCAGTTCGCCGCTACGGACGTCCTCGCCGGCGAAGCGCACGTCGTGATCCCTTTCGACCTCTGCAAAGATCCGCACGCTGTCGCCGTCCTTTTCGGTGTCCTCCATGCGCAGCACGGCGTCGGCGCCCTCCGGAAGCGGTGCGCCGGTCATGATCCGGGCGGCCGTTCCTGCGGTGAGCGTGCAGCGGGGGATGGAGCCGGCGGGGATGTCCTCGAGGACGCGCAGGACGACGGGCTTCTTCCGGCTGGCGCCCTTCGTATCGCCGTTGCGGAGCGCGTAGCCGTCCATGGAGGAATTGTTCTTCGGCGGGATGTCGCGTCCGGCGAAGACGTCTTCGCCGAGCACTCTCCCCAGGGCCTGCAGAATGCCCATCTTTTCCAGGGGGAGGGGAGAAATGATATCCAGGATCCTGCCGATCGCTTTTTCCGGACGGATCATATCGCTCTTGTCTTTCACGGGTTGCTCCTTTTCTTCTCTTCGCTCACGGCGCCGCTCCAGGTACGTAACGTAACGGTCCCTTCTTGTCAACCGCCGCCGTACCCCCTTGTATAAAATGGCTTTATGGGATAGGTGAACAGCGATTCATGTCTTTTGCGCTGCCGGGAGGCGGAAAAACACTGGCAGAAATTCTGACGGAAGACTGTTCGCCCGCTCGGGCGGAAATCGATAGCCATGGAAAAGAAAGCTGAACAGACGGCGCTTCGGCCTGCGGAAGTCTTCGAGGCGGCTGCGGACGGGCTCGACCGCGGGAAGCGGATCGTCCGGATGCGTGGCCTGCGGGCCTCGGGACGGGCGATGTTTCTCTCCTTCCTGTTTTCCCGGCGCCGCAAGACCATGCTGGTCCTCTGCGAATCGGAGAAGGAAGGGGAAGAGATCCTCCGGGACCTGTCCTTTTTCCTCGGCACGGAGGAAGGCCTGCTCTACCCGCCCTGGGACCTCGTCACGACCGACATGTTCGCCCTTCAGAAGGAGACGATGAGGGCCAGAATGAATGTCCTCGCGCTTCTGGCGGGCGGCGGTGCGCGCATCGTCGTTGCGCCCCTCGCCGCCGTAGCGCAGAAGATCCTTCCCCGCAAGGTCTTCGACGGATACGGCCGGTTCATCTCCATCGGCGACACCATCGACCGCGACGAACTGACCGCCGGGCTCCGCGCGGGAGGGTACGCCCGCGTCACACTCGTCGAGGAGCGCGGCGAATTCAGCATCCGCGGCCACATTGCGGACATCTATCCGATGGCCTCGGATTTTCCCTACCGATTGGAATTCTTCGGTGACGAACTGGAAACGATCCGCCCCTTCGATCCCGCTACGCAGCGGTCGAAGGGGGAGGCGGCCGAATTCTTCCTGCAGCCCGCCGCGGACATCCTCTCCTCGCCGGAGAGGCTTCAACGCGCGGCCGCGAACATCCGCCACCACGCCAACGAGATCGATCTCGCCGGCAGTCTCAAGAACCGCCTTGTCGAGGCCGTCTCCGGCGCCGATCCCGCCTCGGTGAATCCACTGTTCGGCTCCCTCTTCTATGAATCCTGGGAAGGAGCCTCTTCGGATGACGGTCCGATGGGAAGCCTGTTCGACTATCTGCCGCGGGACACTGTTGTCGTCCTCGACGAGCCGCTGTCGCTCGAACGCGGCGGCGAGGAGTGGACGAAGAGGATTGCGGCGGTGCTGGGGAAGGCCGAGCGGGACGGGAGATTCCGCCCGCCCGAGGGGTCCTTTTCCCTGGACGTGGATTCGCTGCGCACGGCGTGGACCTCGTTCGCGCAGGTCGTCCTCGAGGATCTGCCCATGGAAGCGCCGGGCGAGGCGGCGGGAGCGGAGGAGGAAGCCTGTACGCTGAAGACGGAAACGGACTTCTTCCCCGGCATCCTCGAGAGGCAGGGAAAAGAGGAGGACCGCCCCCTGCTCGCCGTCGCGGAGAAGATCCGGGAATGGCTGAAGGAGGGCGACCTGGTCGCCTTCGTCTGTCCCGGCGAAGAGAGCCTTCAGAACATGGACCACCTCCTGTCCGGATACGGTCTTTCCGGGAGCCGTCCCTCGGAATCCCTCCTGGAACTTCTCCGGCGCCATGACGGGCAAGGGAGGCTGCTTCTGTACAGGGGCGCCGTCGCGAAGGCATTCCGCATTCCCTCCCTGAAACTGGCCGTCCTTTCGGAGGAGGAGATCTTCGGCCGCAAGGTGCGGCAGCGCAAGCGGCGGCCCCAGCGCGAGGGGTATTTCCTTCAGTCCTTCGGCGAATTGAAGGAGGGGGACTTCATCGTCCACCGGGACCACGGCATCGGTCTGTACCGCGGGCTGCAGAAGGTGGCCGCCGGGGGAATCGAGAACGACTATCTCCTCATCGAGTACCAGGAGGGGGACCGCCTCTACATCCCCGTGGACCGCCTGGATATGATCCAGCGCTACATCGGTCCCGAGGGATACCAGCCGCGCATCGAGAGGCTGGGGGGCGCTTCCTGGGAGGCCGCCAAGGAGAAGGTGAAGGCCTCGGTCCGCAAGGTGGCCGAGGAACTCGTGTCCATCTACGCCGTGCGGCAGGTGGTGAGGCGCGACCCCTTCTCGAAGCCCGACCGGCTGTACGAGGAATTCTGCTCCGCGTTCGAGTTCGAGGAGACGCCAGATCAGCTGCGCGCCGTTGAAGAGGTGGGTCTGGACATGGGCGAGGAAAAACCGATGGACCGGCTGATCTGCGGCGACGCCGGTTTCGGCAAGACGGAGGTGGCCCTGCGGGCCGCCTTCCGCGCCGTCATGGACGGCAAGCAGGCGGCGGTCCTGGTGCCGACGACGATCCTTGCCGAGCAGCATTACGAGACATTCGCCCGGCGCATGGCGCCGTTCCCCATCCGCGTCGAGGCGCTCAACCGTTTCAAGACGAAGGTCGAGACGGCGGCAATCCTTGAAGGCCTGCAGAAGGGCACCGTCGACATCGTCATCGGGACGCACCGCCTCCTGCAGAAGGATGTGCATTTCAAGGATCTGGGACTCGTCGTGGTCGATGAGGAGCAGCGCTTCGGCGTCGTCCACAAGGAAAAACTCAAGAAGGTGAGGGCGCTGGTGGACGTGCTGACGCTGAGCGCCACGCCCATCCCGCGGACCCTGCACCTGTCGCTCGTGGGGATCCGCGACCTGTCCATCATCAACACGCCGCCAGAGGACCGCCGTCCCATCAAGACGCATGTCCTGGAATTCGACGAGGACGTGATCCGCGACGCGATCCGCCGCGAGCTTGCCCGCGGGGGCAGGGTTTTCTTCTTGCACGACCGGGTGCGCTCGATCCACGGCATGGCGAAGTTCGTCGAGCGGATCGTACCTGAGGCCCGGGTGGGGGTGGTGCACGGCCAGATGAAGCCCAAGGATATCGAGAACGCCATGTCCTCTTTCGTCCGGGGCCGGACCGACGTTCTCGTCTGCACGACGATCATCAGCGCCGGCCTCGACATCCCGACGGCCAACACGATCATCATCCACCGGGCGGACTGTTTCGGACTGTCCCAGCTTTACCAGATCCGGGGGAGAGTCGGACGGTCCCGCGAGGACGCCTACGCCTACCTGCTCGTCCCGCGCGGCGCGATGCTGTCGCGCGACGCGCAGAAGCGCCTGCAGGTCATCATGGATTTCTCGGAGCCCGGTTCCGGCTTCCGCATCGCCTCAAGCGACCTGGACATCCGCGGGGCGGGGAACCTCCTGGGTACGTCGCAGTCGGGACACATCTCCGCCGTCGGTTACGAGCTCTACACGGAGCTCATGGAAAGCGCCATCCGGGAGATCAAGGGCGAGGCCCCGGAGGAGGAAGAGATCAAGCCCGAGATCCAGCTGGGGTTGTCCGCCTATCTCCCCGAGGGATACATGGAGGATGTCCACCTGCGGCTCGTGACCTACAAGCGGCTGTCCATGGCCGGCTCGGACGAGGAGATTTCCGCCGTCCGCGAGGAGCTCACCGACTGCTACGGCCTGGTCCCGCCTGAAGCGGAGCACCTCTTCGGCGTGATCCGCATCAGAAATCGCTTGAAAAGCATCAAGGGGAAACGGATGATGTATGACGGCAAGCGACTCTCGATCGCGCTGCACGAACAGAGCCCCCTGGATCCCCTGCGGATTCTCCAACTGGCGCGCAAAGAGATCCGTGGCATCCGTCTGGAACCGGATCTGAAGCTCTCCGTGCCCATGCCGGATCTGAAGGGACGGGAACTGATCGAGGCGGTTCTGGGCCTCCTGCGGACCCTGACGGCGCTGCCGCCGGGCCCGCCGGTGAAGCAGGTTGTCACGAAGGAGAAGGCCTCATGAACGCGACAGGGCCGACCTGCCGGACGCTGATCTTTGCCGCCGCCGCAGCAGCGTTTCTCTGCCTTGTTCCGGGCTGCCGGAAGTCGGAACCGGCGCCCAAGCCCGTTGTCGCTGTCGTGAACGGCGAGAATATCGAAGCCGAAGAATTCGACAACCGCTACCGCCGGGAGGCGGCGACGGCTCTTGTTATCCCGGCGGGGCGCCCGGAGGCGATACGGCAGTTCAAAGAGGAGATCCTCGACCTCCTCATCCAGGAAAAACTCCTGGAGATGCGCGTCCGCGAACTGCATCTCACCGTCAGCGACGAGGAATTCGCCAAAAGGATCGAGGATGTCCGCCGGGAATATCCGGCCGACAGTCTCGATGCGATTCTCAAACAGGAAAAGGTGGATTTCGAGGCCTGGAAGAAGGGACTTCGTCAGCGGATGCTCCTGGAAAAGCTTGTCCGGCAGGAGGTCAACGCGCGCGTTTCCGTTTCCTCCAAGGAGGTCAAGGACTTCTACGAGCGTAACAAAACAGCCTATGTCCATGAAAAGAGAGTGCGGGTGGCCCAGATCGTCATGAGGAAGAGATATCTCGCGGAGGATGTTCGCAAGAGATTGAAGAAAGGGGAGGATTTTGCTAAGGTCGCCCAGGAAGTTTCGATCGCGCCCGAGGCCGCGCGGGGAGGCGACCTCGGTTTCTTCGCGAAGGGCATGATGCCCGAGGAAATCGATGCAGCCATTTTTTCCCTGCCGGTGGGCGGATTGAGCCGCGTCATCAAGAGCCCTTACGGTTATCATATCTTCAAAGTCCTCGAGCGGGATGAGGGCGGCTCCGGAAAGGCATCGGACATGGAAGAGAGGGTGCGCGCGGACGCGCAAAGGTGGAAAGAAGAGCAGACTTACGCAGACTGGCTCCGGGGACTCCGGGCGAAGGCTCAAATCCGTATTTTTCGCGACGTCCTTTTCGGAGAACGCGCGCCCGCTGGGGAGGGGAAATCATGAGGACACTCGGAAGGGGCATCGTTGCCCTTCTTCTTTTTTTCGGGGCGCTGTCGGCGCCGGCAGGTGCGGCGGTGGTCGATCGGATCGTCGCCGTCGTCAACGATGAGGTGATCACGCTCTCGGACCTCAATGCTGAGATGGACATGATCCGCCAGCGGATGGCGGTCGCATACAAGGGACAGGACGTGGAAAAGTTCCTTGCAGAGTCGCGCCAGACCATGCTCAACCGGATGGTCGAGCGGCTTCTCATCGGGCAGGAGGCCCGCAAGTCCGGGATTGTCGTGAAGGATGAAGAGCTCAACGAAGCGATCCGGGACGGACTGGAGCAGCGGAAACTGCGGATGGAAGATATGCTCGCCTCCCTCGCCAAGGAGGGGTCGAACCTGGAAGAGTACAAGAGGGAACTCCGGGACCATCTGACCAAGACGAAGCTGATCCGGCGCGAAATCCGCTCCAAGGTCATGATTTCGGACGAGGAGATCGGCGCCTATTACCAGAAGCACCGGGAAGATTACGAAGGCAGGGAAACCGTCCGCATCAAACTGATCCTTCTCCCCGTTCCGAAGGATGCCGGCGAGGAACAGGTCCGGACGATCCGTCAGGAGGCGGAGGCGATCCGCCAGCGCCTGCGGGAGGGTGAGGTTTTTGAAGTACTGGCGGGCCGGTACTCGAGAGGTCCGGCGGCCGCCGCCGGCGGCGACATCGGCTTTGTGGAAAAGGGCGTCATGCTGCCGGAGGTGGAGGCCGTCGCCTTCAGTCTCAAGGTCAATGAAACCAGCGACGTGATCTCTTCGCCCGTGGGCTTTCACATCATCCGCGTGGCCGATAAGAGGGGCGCCGGCCTCAAGCCGATCGAGGCCGTTCGCGAGGAAATCCGCCGCAAGATCGAGGACGAAAAAGCGGACAAACGGTACGATGACTGGATGGCGGATCTCCGCAAGAGATCGCACATCGAGATCCGCTGACCGGCCGCGTTGTTTGCCCGTCCTGAAGAACAGGAAATTTCCGGTTTCTGCATGCACTTCATCCGCGTCAAGGGCGCTTCTCAGCACAACCTGAAGAATATCAGCGTGGACATCCCCCGGGACAAGCTGGTGGTCATCACCGGTGTCAGCGGCTCCGGGAAATCGTCGCTCGCCTTCGACACCATTTACGCGGAGGGCCAGCGCCGCTACGTCGAGTCGCTGTCGGCCTATGCGCGGCAATTCATCGGGCAGATGGACAAGCCGGACGTGGAATCCATCGAGGGGCTGTCCCCGGCGATCGCCATTGAGCAGCGGTCCGCCGGCCACAACCCCCGTTCGACGGTGGGCACCGTCACCGAGGTCTACGATTATCTCCGGCTGCTCTACGCGCGCATCGGCGTGCCGTATTGCCATCTCTGCGGGCGGGAGATCCATGCGCAGACGATCGATGCGATGGTGGAGACCCTGCTGCAATTGCCGGAGAATTCGCGTCTTCTCCTGATGGCGCCGATCGCAAGGGGGAAGAAGGGAGAATTCCAGAAAGAGCTCAAGAAGCTGCTCCGCGACGGCTACACCCGCGTCCGCGTGGACGGGACGGTCCGGGAGACGGCGGAGGACATCGTCCTCGACAAGAACCGCCGCCACGACATTGACGTTATCGTCGACCGCTTGGTGATGAAACCTGGGATCCGCGGCCGCCTGCGGGATTCCCTCGAGATGGCCTCCCGGCTCTCGGACGGCCTTGTCCGGGTTCAGGTACCCGGCCGGGAAGAGGTGCTTTTCAGCGAACTGTACGCCTGTCCGGAGTGCGGCATCAGCCTGACGGAGCTCTCGCCGCGGATGTTCTCGTTCAACAGTCCCTACGGGGCGTGCCCGGACTGCGGCGGCCTCGGGACGCGGATGTTCTTCGACGAGGATCTGGTCGTTCCCGACCGATCGCTCTCCCTGCGCGAAGGGGCGATCGTTCCCTGGGCGGGGCGCCATTCGCTGTACTACTTCCAGATGCTGGGCGCGCTGGCGGAACACTACGGCTTCGACATCAATACGCCCTTCAATTCCCTTCCCGGAAGCGTGCGGGAGGTTCTCCTGCACGGCTCCGGCAAGGAGAAGATCCGCTTTCACTTCGACCGGGAGGGGCGGCGGTTCTTCTACCTGCGCCCCTTCGAGGGAATTCTCAACCACCTCGACCGGCGCTACCGCGAGACATCCTCGAATGCCGTGCGAAACATTCTCGGCCAGTACATCAACCTCCGCGACTGCCCGACCTGCGGCGGCGCGCGCCTGAAGAAGGAAAGTCTCGCGGTGACGGTGGGCGGAAGAAACATCCACGAGCTCTGCAGTCTCACCATCCGGGAAGCGGCCGCCTTCGTCAGGGACCTGCCGCTGACGGCCCAGGAAAAACTGATCACTGAGCGGATCGTGAAGGAAATCCGCGAGCGACTGCAGTTCCTCCTTGACGTCGGCATGGATTACCTCAGCCTCGCCCGATCGGCCGGGACGCTTTCGGGCGGTGAGGCGCAGCGGATCCGCCTCGCGACGCAGATCGGCTCCGGCCTGGTGGGGGTCCTCTACGTCCTCGATGAACCGACGGTCGGCCTTCACCAGCGGGACAACCTCCGCCTGATTGCCACCCTCAAGAGGCTGCGGGACCTGGGGAACACGGTGCTTGTCGTAGAACACGACGCCGACATGATGCTTTCCTGCGACCAGATCGTCGACATGGGGTCGGGGGCGGGGCAGGACGGCGGAGAGGTGGTCTTTCAGGGGACGCCGGAGGAGGTCCTTCGCAGCGAGACGTCGCTCACGGGCGGATATCTCTCCGGAAGGCTGTCGATCCCGATGCCGGCCCGGCGGCGGAAAAGCACCGGCCGCTTCATCGTCATCGAGGGGGCCTGCGAACACAACCTGAAGGAAATCGACATCCGTGTTCCGGTCGGACTCTTCACGGCCGTGACGGGCGTGTCCGGTTCCGGCAAGAGCACCATGGTCATCGAGACGCTCAGCAGGGTCGTTTCCCGGAAGCTCGGGAACCATCGCGGCGGTTTCGGGAAGATCAAACGCGTCGCCGACCTGGGCGGGATCGAACGCGTCATCATGATGAACCAGCAACCCATCGGCCGGACGCCGCGTTCCAACCCCGTCACCTATACGGGCGTCTTCGCCCACATCCGCGACCTCTTCACGAATCTCCCGGAGGCGCGGATGCGGGGCTACAAGCCGGGCCGCTTCAGCTTCAACGTCAAGGGAGGGCGCTGCGAGGCCTGCGAGGGGAACGGCCTCATCCGCATCGAGATGCATTTCCTGCCCGACGTCTACGTGACCTGCGAGGTCTGCCGGGGGAAGCGTTTCAACCAGGACACCCTGGAGATCCACTACAAGGAAAAGAGCATCGCCGAGGTCCTGGACATGACGGTGAGCCAGGCGCTTGTCTTCTTCGAGAACATCCCGCCCATCCGCTCGAAACTGCAGTTCCTGCAGGACGTCGGCCTGGGCTACATCCGCCTCGGGCAATCGGCGACGACGCTGTCGGGCGGGGAGGCCCAGCGGATCAAGCTCTCCCGGGAGCTCAGCAAGAAAACGAACAGCAACACCCTCTACATTCTCGACGAGCCGACAATCGGGCTGCATTTCGCGGACGTCCACAACCTTCTGGAGGTGCTGGCGCGGCTCGTGGACAAGGGCAATACGATCGTCGTCATCGAGCACAACCNNGTGATCGACCTGGGGCCCGAGGGCGGGCCCGGCGGCGGGACGATTGTCGCCGCCGGCACGCCGGAAGCGGTGGCCCGCGTCGAAGGGTCCCACACCGGCCGGTTCCTGCGCGAAGCCCTCGCCTGATGAGCGCAAGAAAAGTCGCATGATTGTCGAGTCCCGCCGATAGAATCAGTTGGAACTTATTGCCGCAGAGATTTTCGTCCTTAACGATCGGGTTGATACGACCAAAAGGGATAGAGAAATGAATATAAGAAACGCTGAACCAACGGATTATGCTCGAGTGCTCAATGTGATGGTTGACTGGTGGGGTGGCCGGGATTTGAGAAGCAGGGTCCATGAAGGCTTGTTTCTTCACTTCAAGCAGACATGTTTTATCGTGGAAGATGAAGAGGGGGCGCTGATGGCTTTCCTGCTGGGATATTTTTCGCAGACATTGATGAACGAGGCCTATATTAACTGGATTGGCGTTCACCCCGGCCACCGCAATAGAGGAATCGCACGGATGCTCTATGGGCGTTTTTATGATGTTGCCCGGGCGAGTGGCAGGAATCGCGTGACGTCCGGTACGGCTCTTGTCAATGAGGCTTCGATGAGATGGCATAAGCACATGGGTTTTGCAGTAGAAGAAAAAGATGGCAAATATTTCTTTTCGAGGGACACATGAACTGCGACTCGTCATTTTGCCTTTCCTGCAATTGGAGAATTGATATAACTGGAATCAGCGCAATCAACAGAAGACACTCGATGATTTGGTGCATCGGTATGCTCGTGAAGGTATAGAAGGAGAAGATCATGAAGATCCTGATCGTCGGGATGGGGAATGTGGGTCTCATGCACGGCTGGGCTCTGTCCGAGGGCGGCGTCGACGTCACGCATGTCGTGCGAAAAGGTTCGCAGTCAGGATATTCCGGCGGCGTCAGGATGGACGTCATGGATTTTCGCAACGGTGCGCCGGAGTTCTATCAGACGAGCTATCCCGCGAGGATCGTCGACGATATCCGTCCCGGCGACGGCTATGACCTTGTCATGGTCGCCACAAACTACCTTCAATCAACCGATGCCGTCCGCCAGTACAAGGACAAGGTCCCCGGCGCGGATTTTCTGATGTTCTGCGCCAACTGGAAGGGGCCGGCGGAGATCGATGCCCTGCTGCCGAGGCGCCGTTACCTGTGGGGCTATTCGGTATCCAGTGGCGCCCGCGGCGGCGACGGCGTCCTGTACGCCAATATCCAGAAGATCTACCGTATCGGAGAACTTGAGGGCGGGAAATCCGGACTCCTGCAGAAGATCACGGATATCTTTTCGAAAGCGCGGCTGGTCCCGGAGATCAAAGATGACATCATCGGATGGCTCTGGATTCACCAGGCCGTCAATGCCGGTCTCATCGGCACGTTTCTCGCGCGGCATGGCATGCCGTCGGCCGACACTGCGATGGAGGAATGGGTCTTCATCGTGAGAGCCGTGAAGGACGCTCTCAAGATCCTCGAAAAACGGGGCGTCGATTGCCGCGAATACCCGGAAGTGAACGTCTTCATGATGGAAAACGACGACGAAGCGGCGAAACTCCTTCGCCAGGGGATACTGGGGATGCCGCACTATGAACGCACGAGGGCGCACAGCCATCTTGACACGAATCCCGAAGAGATGAAACGTTTCTATCTGGACGTCGTCGAGACCGGCGAGGAGCTCGGGGTCGCCATGCCCTGCCTTTCGAGCCTGAAGGCGTCTTCGGGTCCTGTTGACATAGCGGCAGCACAGGGGATGCGAAGCGGACATTGCGGCAAAGGCGGCGTGGTGAGAGGTAAGGCGCGGTCATGAATCGCTTGATTTATTTTGACGTTGGAGATATTGAATGACGGCATATAAAACAGTGGCGTAAACATTTCAGAAATTGTATCATACACCTTCAATGATACGCCATAGAGAAGAACCCCGTTTTCCGAACGCGAACGGGCTCCTTGCCGTGAATCAGTTCTTTGCTGCATCGAATTGACGATTGGGCAGCCGAGAACTTTTCTATCTGATCAAGATACGATGAAGTTTTCTCGGTTTCTTGGTCTGCTCCTCTCCCCTATGGACTCGAAGAAGGAGATGATGGATGAACAAGGATGCCTCGTTATTTTTTGCCGGGTTGATCTTATTCTCTTTGTTGGCATCGGGTTCACCCGCCTTATGTCAGCAGGATCAACTCTTGCAGGAAGGCATCCGACAATATTCCGCCGAGAATTACGAAGAGGCCATTGAGATATTTCGAAGGCTTCGAGCCACCGGTGCCGAATCCTCCCAGCTCTCTTTCTTCCTCGGGATGTCTTACAAGCAGGCCGGCGATTTCGAGGGAGCCCTGCAGCCGCTCCTTGAATCGGCAGCGATGAAGCCGCCGGTGAAGGAAGCCGCCGTAGAACTGGCCGAAATCTTTTCCCGTCTTGATCATCCGGAAGAGGCGAAGAAATGGCTGGCCATCAGTGAATCGAACGGGGCTTTTCCGGCCAAGACGGCCTACCTGAAAGGAACGATCCTGGTCGGGGAGGGGAAACTGGCCGAGGCAGTCGAAGCCTTTGAAAAATCGGGAAAGCTCGATGCTTCCTACGCGCAGATTGCAGATTATCAGATCGGGCTGATCCATCTGGTGAACCGGGATTATGATATGGCCAGGCAGCGCCTGAAGGCCGTGGTCACGCAGGATCCGCTGTCCGATCTGGCGTCCTACGCCCGCCGCTACCAGGACATTGCCGAAGAGCGCCGCTATGCAGAGAGGCCTTTGAGAATCACCTTGGGACTTATGGGCCAATATGACACCAATATGCTTCAGGAACCGAATCCGTCAACCGGTGCACCCGATTTGGGCGAGGAAAGAAGCTACGCGATGCTCAGCACATTTCGTTTGGACTACCTGCCGGTTTTTTCGGGACCATGGCTGTTCAATGCGGGCTTCGCAGTGGGAAGCACGCTGCACGAAAAGAATTCAACGTCGCACGATACCTTGACAAACACCGTATATGCCGCCCCGGGATACAATTTCGGACGCTTTGCCGTCAACCTGTCGGCAAACTACACTCATGCCCTTAGAAGAGATCCCAGCTACAAGGCCTATTACGACGCCTATGCCGTGGGACCTCTGGTCCGTTTCCTCCTTTCGCAGAACCATTTGATCGAGGTGTATGGGGCCTATACCAACGATCATTATTACGATGAACCCATTTTCCCCGAGGAGGATCAGAACACATCGGGGATCGACAGCTATGTCGGATGGATATGGCTGCTTCAAAACGGAGGGATGGCGAACATCAAGTACGGTTACAGCGATCAGAAAGCCGATGGCGAGAACTGGAGCAACTATGGGCACCGTTTTTCAGCCAACGTCATTTTCCCCTTGGTGACGGCAGTCCGGGGGCAAGTGGGAGGCGAAGCCTTTTTCCAGATTTACCGCAACACTCATACAATTTACGATATCACGAGACGCGACAAGACTTACACGGCAATGGCGGGCCTCATCTGGGATGTCCACAAACACGTTTCTCTGAACGCCCTCTATAATTTCACCCGTGGAGAGTCCAACATTGATCTCTACGACTACAACCAGCATCTCTATACGCTTGGTGTGGAGTTGAAATTCTAGACGGTCGCATCGTTTCCGGTGCAAGGAGGTTGAAGAGATGAAAAAGAAATGGTTCCAGATCGCTGTGATGCTGATCCTGGTGCTCGTCCTGCCGCTGCTGGCGATGGCGTCGCCGGCGGGAAAGGTGACCCGCGTGGAAGGAAACGTCGACATCACCAGAGCGGGCACGACGGCGGCCAAAGCGCTGCTCTCCGGAGAGGCCGTCGACGTGGGCGATGTCGTCAGGACCAAGAGCAAAAGCAAGGCGGAAATCACGTTTGCCGATCAGAACGTATTGAGAATCGCCGCTTCGTCCCGGGTCACGGTTCAAAAATACATGGTGGAGGGGGAAAATACGACCGGCGTGATGAAGCTGCACAGAGGGATGGTACAGGCGATCTCTTCCGTCGGCTTTATCAGGCGTCTGGCCGCTTCGCCGGAACAAAACAAGCTGGAAGTCAACACCGTAAACGCCACCTGCGGAATCCGCGGGTCCAACATGATTGTTTCCTATCACGGCGGGGTGACCAGCGTACTGTTCGTCACGGGGCATGGATACGCTTACAACCCGGCGAAGCCCGATGTCACGGTGCCCATCACAGCCGGGCATATGTCCGTCGTCGAAAAGAAAGATGCGATACCCACGCAGCCAAAACCGATCTCGAACGTCGAACTCGATATCAAGGTGAAGGCCGTTACGCCCGGTGAGAAGTCCCAGTCGAATCTTGGTCAGAAACAGGATTTGAGAGCGGAAGTGAGAGACGTCAAAAGCAGCGGCAAGAGCGGAGCGATGCCCGGCCTGGGCAAGGCTCCGACGGATGCTGCCGATCTGCCGACCGGTGTTATCATGAGATCGCCCGGCCAGGCGGCGAAGGCTCTCGACCTCAAAACGGCTGATCGGACGATCAAGACACAGGCGGCAAAAACCGCTTCCCCGGGCAAAAGCGGTGCTGCGCAGGCGAAGAGTGGCGGTGAATCCAGCGGCGGGAGCAGCGGATCGAGTGGAGGGAGCAGCGGATCCAGCAGCGGATCCAGCAGCGGATCCAGTGGCGGATCCAGCGGCGGATCGAGCGGCGGGAGCAGCGGATCGAGCGGTGGGAGCAGCGTGTCTGCGGAAAAGAAAACGTCCGGCGGCTCCGCCGCCGACATTAGAGGCCAGTTCCTGAAAGATAAGAAGGAACAAAAGGAAAAAAAGAAATAGAGTTTCGATGCGACGTTGAGCCCTGCGGCGGCGTTCGCACCCGGCCTGTGGCGGCCGGGCAGACGCAGGGAAAGGGACCGGTTGCCTGAACACATTCAAGAGTAGAGATGATGTGCCGTCATCTCTACTCTTTTTCTATGGAGGCGCATGGACAGCCGCTACGTACACGGATACGACTCCAGGGAGAGCCTTCGGCTGCAGGACCAGGCCTCGACCCTGGTCGAGCTTCTGCACGCGGATACGGCCTATCCCCCCGGGAGCGTGATTCTGGAAGCGGGCTGCGGGGTCGGCGCCCAGACCGTCGCGCTCGCGAACAACAGTCCGAAGGCAGTCTTCACATCCGTTGACATCTCCGCGGAGTCCCTCCGGAAAGCCCGAGGGGCGGCCGCAGAGGCCGGGCTGGCCAACGTGGCTTTCTGCCGGGCCGACATCTTCAACCTGCCTTTCGGCCCGGAATCCTTCGACCACATCTTCGTGTGCTTTGTGCTGGAGCACCTGCCGCATCCCGCCGCCGCCCTGGTGCTGTTGAAGAAAGTCCTCAAAACCGGCGGCACGATCACCGTCATCGAAGGCGATCACGGATCGGCCTATTTCCATCCCGACAGCGAAGCGGCCCGCAAAGCGATCCGCTGCCAGGTGGCGCTGCAGGCAAGGGCAGGGGGCAACGCCCTCATCGGCAGGGGGCTCTATCCGCTTCTTTCGGAGGCCGGATTCGACGCGGTCCGCGTATCGCCGCGGATGGTCTATGTCGATGCGAGCAAGCCGCGGCTGGTCGACGGGTTCATCCGGAAGACCTTCACAGCGATGATCGAAGGCATCCGGGAACCCGCCGTTTCCGCGGGGATGATCGCTGCGGAGACTTTCGACCGCGGGGTTGCCGATTTGTACCGGACGGCCCGGGAGGACGGTGTTTTCTGCTATACGTTCTTCAAGGCGGTTGCAGAGAAAACCTGAGTTTTCTGCGGGACGCTTCTTCCCGCCTCTCCTAGCGCGGCAACCTCATTGCCCGCCATTCCCTGAGATTCGGCATCACAATTCCCGACACGATCAGGAGCACGCCTGTGATCTGCAGGAGGACGATGTCCTCCCCCAGGACGGCGAAGGCCATGATGACGGTGGTGATCGGCTCGAAGGTTGAGAAGATCGAGGTGTAGGCGCTGCCCACGATCTCCACGGCGCGAAAGTGGAAGACATAGGCGATCGCCGTGGAGACGAGACCCAGCGATAAGGCCAGCGTCCACTGGCGCGTGTCGAGGCTTTCGACCGAAAGGCCGCCCCCGGCGGCGGTGAAGGCGATGCCCGCCGAGAGCACCATGTAGAAAGACATCGTCAGCGGCCGTTCGCCGCGCAGGAAGATCTGCGTGAAGATCATGCAGCCGGAGAATGTGATCATCGTGACGACGGCCAGGACAATGCCCGTCGCATCGAGGGCCTTGAGAAATGCGTCGTAAAAGACGAGCGCGCAGCCGGCCGTCGTGAGGATAAGCGAAATCGATACGAAACGGTCGATCCTCATGCGGAAAACGATGCCGGAGATCAGTGTGACGACGACAGGGTAACAGTACAGGATGAGCGAGGCCGTCGCAGCGGGAAGGTACTTGAGCGACTTGAAGAAACAGGTGCTGCCCAGGAAGTGGAAGACGGCGCCGAGGACCGCCGCCTTGGCGATGGTCCGGAAGTTCGCCTTCAGGAGGCCGGGGTCGCGGAGAAGCAGATAGAAGAAGAGCATGAGGGCCCCGGACAGCCAGCGGATCGCCAGGAGCTGAACGTCCTTGAGACCGGCCTGGTAGGACAGCTTCACAAGGATGGCGATCATCCCGAAGCAGAAGGCGGAAAAAACAGCGTACAGGCACCCTCTGATCATGGGGCCGTCTCCGCGAAACCGGCACGGGCCTCGGCGACAAAGGCGGCGACCAGCGCCGCGTCCTTCCGTCCATCCGGTCCTTCAAGGCCCGTGTGGGCGTCGACGCCGCCGGGATGCACGCGTCGGATCGCCTCCCGGACATTTCCGGGGTGGAGCCCGCCGGCGAGGATGACCGGCCGGGAAGAGAGCTCCGCAAGATGCCGGCTGATTTCCCAGTCATGGATGCGCCCCGTCGCGCCGGACCGGCCGCTCCCGGGATCAAACGTATCGGTCAGGAAGGCATCGACGAAAGGTGTGCAGGCCGCCATCTCCTGCGCGATCGCTTCCGGCTTCCGCATCCCCACGATCAGGCTCCGGATGACGAAGAGTCCCGGATGCAGGCGTTTGAGAAGGGCGGCTTCCTCTAACGCGATCGGGCCGTGCAGCTGGACGCCGGCAACTCCGAGCCGTTCGCAGTCGGCGGCGATGGCGCCGGCGCTGGTGCGGTAGGTGATGAGAATCGTCCTCACCGCCGGGCCGAGCGCGGAGGCGATCCGGGCTGCCTCATCCTCCGGGAGATCGATTTCCCGGATGCCCGGCCCGAGGGGAAACGCAATCTGCCGCACCCCGGCGCTGACAAGCATCCCGGCCTCCGCCTCATCGCGGATTCCGGCGACCTGGACCAATCCTCTCTGTCGTCGGTTTTCCATTCCTTTTCCCCGGGCCTGCGGCGCGCCCGTCCCGCCTCCGCTGCCCTCATCGGAGGGCACGAAGACCTTGACAAAGAAGCCGTTCCGGTCTATTGACCGCCCTTTGTGAGAAATATGCCATGATATCGTTTTTGGAAAGCATCCCCGCCGTTGTCAGGCTTCTTCTTGTTTTCGCCTTTCTGCTTGTCGCCATCCGCAGGAAGTTGACGCTGGGGAACGCCTTTTTTTTCAGTTCCATTTTCCTGGGGCTGCTGTTCGCCATGCCGCTTCCGGCGATCGGGAAATCCGTCGTCCATTCGGTCCTTTTTCCCAAGACTCTGGCCCTGTCGGTCGTCGTCGCGCTGATTCTCATTCTGAGCAACAGCATGGAGGCTGGCGGGCAGATGAAGCGCCTGCTGAACAATTTCCAGGGGCTGATCACGGATGTCCGTCTGAACATCATCGTATTCCCCGCGCTTATCGGTCTCCTGCCGATGCCCGGCGGCGCCGTCTTCTCCTGTCCGATGGTGAAGTCCATCGGCAGGGATACGGAACTGAGCGACGTCCAGCTCGGTTACCTCAACCAATGGTTCCGCCACCTCTGGGAGTACTGGTGGCCCCTCTATCCGGCGGTCCTGCTCGCGCCGACGCTGGCCGGTCTCGACCTCTGGGCCTTTGTATTCGCCATGGCGCCGATCACGCTCTTCGCTTTCGGGCTCGGTTACCTGCCCATCAGGCGGAACCTGCGGCACAAAGACGAACGGCAGACGGCAAAACGGCCGCCCCTCGTTCCCTTCCTCAAAGAACTCTCGCCGATCCTCATCGTCATCATCGGCGGACTCGGACTGGGCGAGGCAATCTCGGTCTTCTGTCCGCAGGTGCCGATCGCCATCGAGATCGGCCTCATCGTTTCGCTGTGCTTTGCCGTCGGCCGGATCTGGATTCAGAATCGCATGAAGGCGCCGGAACTGAAAAAAGTCCTGCTGGATCCGCATCTGCTCAACATGATGTACATGGTCACGGCCATCCTCGTGTTCAAGGGCATCATGGAGGACAGCCGCGCCGTCGGGGCGATCGCCCGGGAATTTGCGGCCATGGGGCTGCCTCTCGTTCTGATCGTGGCACTCCTCCCCCTTTTCGTCGGCGGCGTTATCGGACTGACGATCGGTTGCGTCGGCAGCACGCTTCCGATCCTGATTCCCCTCATCGTCTCCGTCGGCGAATCATCGCAGCTTTTACCCTATGTGGTACTGGCCTTCGGGTGCGGCTTCGTCGGCGTGCTCTTTTCGCCGATGCACATCTGTTTCGTGCTGACGAATCAATATTTCCGCGTATCCATGCTGCAGGTTTACCGCGTCGCCGCGCTTCCGCTCGCCCTTCTGTTCACGGCCATATTCCTCTACTCCTGGCTGCTGAGATTCCTCGGTGGTTTCCTGTAAAGAAGCCTCCTCCTAAAAAAAGAAGAAGGCGCCTCCGGATGCGGAGACGCCTGTGTCCCGGCTTAACCGCGGCGTTTTTCAGCCGGCGCGGTAAAGCGAGTTTTTCGCAATGTAGCGGCGGACCGCTTCGGGCACGATGTACTTGATCGACTTGCCCTCTCCGACCCGCCTGCGGATATCGCTCGACGAGATGTCCAGGAAGGTGACCTGGCGGAAATAGATCATCCGGCCCGCGGCGCCGCGGTACCCCTGCGCCTTTTCATCGAAGGCGAAAGTCGACGAGAATTCCGCGGGCAAAATCCCCTCCAGTGTCAACCTCGCGTAACCGGGTCTCGTCATCACGACGAAATGGCACATCGTGAGGAGCCTCTGCCAGTCTTTCCAGGTCCGGATCGCCTGAAAGGCGTCCTGGCCGACGATAAAGTACAGATCCAGATCCTTCATGTATTTCTGCAGGAAGTGCTCGACCGTTTCCACCGAATAGGACGTTCCCTGCCTTTCGCGCTCGACACTCGAGAAGGAGAAGACCGGGTTGCCGTCGATGGCAAGCTTGATCATCTGCTCACGATGGTGGAAGGAGGTGATCCGGGCGTCGAGCTTGTGGGGGGGGAGGGAGGCCGGCACGAAGATGATGCGGTTCAGGTCGAAGGTCTCCAGCACTTCCTCCGCGCAGCGCAGATGGCCCATGTGGATCGGATCGTAGGTGCCGCCGAAGAGCCCCCATTTCATGACCGCACCTGCCCGTTTCCGTAGACGATGAATTTCTGCGTCGTCAGTTCCTCGAGCCCCATGGGCCCGTAGGCGTGGAGCTTCGTCGTGCTGATGCCGATCTCGGCGCCCAGACCCAGTTCGAATCCGTCGTTGAAACGCGTCGACGCGTTGACGAGCACCGTCGAGGACTGGACTTCGCTCAGGAATCGCTGCGCATTGCCGTAGTCGCGGGTGACGATCGCCTCGGTATGGAGCGAGCCGTACGTCTCGATATGGGCGGCGGCGGCGGTGAGGCCGTCGACGACGCGGACGGACAGCGTCAGGTCCAGATACTCGCGGCTCCAGTCGTCTTCGGTCGCGGCTTCGACGTCGGGGAGGATCGCCCGGGTCCGTTCGCAGCCCTTCAGCGATACGCCTGCCTCCCGAAGCCGGTGGGCGGCCCGCGGCAGGAAGGTCCCGGCGATGTCCTGATGCACGAGCAGGGTCTCCATGGCATTGCAGACGCCGGGGCGCTGGACCTTGGCGTTCATGCAGATGTCCTCGGCCATATCCGGATCGGCGGAGGCGTCGACGAAGACATGGCAGACGCCCTTGTAGTGCTTGATGACGGGGATGCGGGAAGCGCTGACGACGGCGCGGATGAGCTCCTCGCCGCCGCGGGGGATGATGAGATCCACGTATTCCTCCTTCTGCAGGAGTTCATGGACCGCTTCCCGTTCCGTTCGTTCCAGCAGACGGATGGACGCCTCGGGAAGCCCGGCGCGGCGCAGGGCATTTCGAAGGATTCCGGCGATCGCCACGTTGGAGTCGATTGCCTCCGATCCGCCTCGGAGGATGACCGCGTTCCCCGCCTTCAGGCACAGCGCCGCCGCGTCCACCGTGACATTCGGCCGCGCCTCGTAGATGATTCCGATCACTCCCAGGGGGATCCTCATCCGGCCGACGACGAGGCCGTTGGGACGCTTCCACATGGAGGCCACCCGCCCGACGGGATCGGGCAGCGCGGTGATCTCACGAAGGCCCTTCACCATCGCCTCGATGACGGAGTCCTTGAGGGAAAGGCGATCCAGCATCGCTCCGGACAGGCCGGCTTCCTGCGCCCGGCGGAGATCTTTCGCATTTTCCGTCTTCAGGAATCCGGACCGCTGGACGATCTCTTCCGCCATGAAGGACAGCGCGCGATTTTTTGCGTCTGTCGAACAGCGAGCCAGGACCCCTGCCGCCTTCTTGGCGTCCCTGGCCGCTTCGGTTACGTAAGCCTTGATGTCCATGCGAAGATCTTTCGATTCGGGGATATTCGTTGACAAATTCCGGGGGTTCGGTTATGAACCGCCATTCCACGGCCACAGAGTTCCCGCCGTCATTTTTCGGTCGGCGCCCACTGTACAAAAGGCTCAAACCCCTGTCAAGGCGATTTCCGGTTTCGGTGCCGGCGTGCCGGCAGGCGCCGCGAGCGGGGAAGACGCCGGGTTCTCACCATAGGTTCTTCATGAGCAGCCGCATCCGCATCTTTGCCGGGGAAAATATCTATCCGATTCTTCGCGACGGCGGTTTTGACTGGGGGAATATTGCAGCCTACTTCGCCCCGGCCGTCGGTCCGAGATGGCTGATCTCCTGCGGTTTCGACCGCGCCCTCCTGCGTGAGGGCGTCCTGAAGAAGAAGCGGGCGCCCCTTCTCGTCGGGGCATCGGCGGGTGCCTGGCGCCTGGCGGCCTGGCTCCAGCCCGAGGCGTTGAAGTCCTACCGGGTTCTCATGGAGGCCTACATCGACACGGTCTACAGCCGCCGCGACACACCGGCTTCGGTCGTGGCGTCCCTCTGGAAGATTGTCGACTCCTATATCGAAAATGACGCCCTGCCTTTTGCGTTGGCCAACAAGAATTACCGGCTTGCCGTCATCACGGCCCGTACGAGGCATCTCGTGGCCGCGGAGAACGGGATTCTTCAGCGGCTCGGTCTCGGGTCGTGCTTCGCGGCCAACGCCTTCCATCGTTCGTTCCTCCGTTATTTTGCCGAGCGCGTTGTCTTCTTCCACGGCGCCGTGCCCCCGAACTTCTGCCTGCAGCGCGATTTTCAGGGGCGCTATATTCCCCTGAGCGCCGCCAATTTCAAGGCGGCCGTCGTCGCCTCCGGGGCGATCCCGCTCGTCGTCGCCGGGGTGAAGAACATCTATGGCGCACCCTACGGAACCTATCGCGACGGCGGGCTGGTCGATTATCACCTGACTCATCGCTATTCCAGGCAGGATGGCGAGATTACCCTTTTCTTCCACCACCAGGAGAGGATCGTGCCCGGCTGGCTCGATAAGAAGCTTTCCTACCGGCACGTTCCGGAGGAAGTCCTCGGCAATGTGCTGATGGTCGTGCCCACCGCCGGGTTCATCCAGAATCTGCCCGACGGCAGGATTCCCGACCGGGATGATTTCCGCACTTACATCAATCGCCCGGCGGAGCGCATCCGGAAATGGCGCGCGGCGGTCGACGTCGCCGCGCCGCTGGGAGAGGTCTTCCTGGATCTTGTCGAAAGCCGCAGGCTGCAGAAAATCGTCGAACCGCTGTGAACAACTCCAGTTTCATGGAAGCAAACATTGAACGCCTGAAGGAAATCCTGCACAACTGCACCCTCTGCCCGCGTCGTTGCCGCGTCGATCGGACGAAGGGCGAAAAGGGTTACTGCGGTCTTGATGAGCGTCTGCATGTCGACCGCGCCCTGGCCCATCATGGCGAGGAACCGCCTCTCTCCGGAAGCCGCGGCGCCGGGACGATCTTTTTTTCCTCCTGCAACCTGCGGTGTTCCTATTGCCAGAACTATCAGATCAGCCATGCGGCGGGCGGAGAGCTCCTCGACGCGGACGGTCTTGTCCGAATCATGCTCCGCCTCGAGGAAGAGGGCTGCCACAACATCGAGGCCGTGACGCCGACGCCGCAGCTGCCGGGAATCGCTGCGGCGGTTCTCCTCGCCTGCCGGAGCGGATTGAATCTTCCCCTTGTCTTCAATTGCGGCGGATACGAGGACCCGGATGTCCTGCGACTGATGGAAGGGTTCGTCGACGTCTACCTGCCGGACTTCAAGTACGGCGACGATCGCCTGGCCGAGACGCTCTCGGGGGTCGGAGATTATTCCCGGTACGCCGCGGCGGCGCTCACGGAGATGATCCGCCAGGCGGGAGACGGTCTTCAGGTCGAAGAGGGGGTCGCCGTCCGCGGGGTTATCGTCCGCCACCTGATCCTTCCCGGGCATGTCGAAAGCAGCTTCATGGCGCTGAAGGTCCTGCATTCCATCGCGCCGCCCACCCTGCCGCTCAGCCTCATGTCGCAGTATTCGCCCATCCCGTCGCTCAAGGACCACCCGTTGTTCGGCCGGAGGATCACAAAGGACGAATACGAACGGGTCGTCAATTTCGCGCTGGATCTGGGATTCGAAGAACTCTTCGTTCAGGACGTCGACGAACGGACTCTGTCGCCGGATTTTGCGAAGGAGAATCCCTTCGACTGGTAAGGGCGGAGACTGCGGCGGACGATCAGACGCGATTCCGGAATTTCAGCAGTTGTTGAAAAAGTCGCTAAGCGCAGGCTGTTCAAAAATGTCCAGATGCAAGGATTCTGAAATCCTGAGCCATGAGGCGTACTTGGCGGTACGTCGAATGGCGAAGGATGAAGAAGACGCAGCAGACGGGCGTTTTTCAACAGCCTGTTAGAGAAACCTGGCGGATCGGATCATAAGGCGAAGATCGCCTTTTTTCAGTCCCTTCACGGCGAGAGCTGCAAAATGGGCGGGCGGCAACGGGATGAGGCGAAACTGCCACTGTGCCGGATCTTCCCCCAGGGCCGGATCGAACAGGGCGGCCGCTCTGTCGTCCGCCTGAAGGGCGAAGGCGATCCTGTTCAGGGGCAGGGAAAGGCCCCAGCCGCCGGCCTTGAGGCAGGCCTCGCGGAGGGTCCAGTATTCAAAAAACCTCTTCCGGCGCGCCTCGGGCGGCAGCGATTCGATGTCCCGGATCTCTGTTTCGGGGAAAAAGCGCCGGGCGATCTGCTCGAAACGGCAGGGCCTTGACAGGCTTTCCACGTCGACGCCCACGTCGAGACGTCGCGCCACGGCGCAGACGACCATGCCGCCGGTGTGGGAGAGGTTGAAGCGCAGGGGAGGGTCGATATCCGGAGCGGCGATCTCGGGCCGCCCGCGCGGCGCGCGCCGGAATGTCCAGGCGGAAGGGGAAACGTCCTCGTAACGCGACAGCGTCGTCCGAACCAGCAGGCGCCCGATCCGATGCAGCAGCCCGGCGGCCTTCGAAGAAAAACGCCGCTGGCGGTCGAGCTCGTCGGGCGACAGGATGCCGCCGGAGGCGGGGTTCGAGAAGGCCTTCTGCCCCACATCTTCGGGTGTGGCATACCAGAGGTGGACGTCGCTTTCTTCCAAAGACAGTTCCGTCATCAATATCGTTCTCAGCGCAATCCTCTGGTTTGTCCATCGCCGCTGACGTCCCGTTTCAGCCCCAGAGGACCAGCCCCGTTTCCTGCTTGTCTGTCAGATTCTCCCGATAGGGCAATACGCGGATGCCGTAGTAATAGGAGCCGTTTTTCCTGACCACGTATTCGATCTGGAAGGTGAGGATCCCGTCGGGCGACTGCTCGCCCGCCTTCAGGGGCAGGCACAGGGGGGGCGTCATGGACCCGGTCCCGTCCTTCTCTCCGAGCAGGAGCTCGACCAGGATTTCGTCGCCGCTGAGCTTTCCGGGATCGACACGAGCCGTCACGCGCAGGGGTTTGTCCACCAGAATCGTGTCGCCGAGGATCCCCTCCACGCTGATATCCAGCAGGCGCAGCGAAGAGAACCGCAAGGGGAGCTTCTCCTTCCAATCGGCGACCTGGCGGGCCATCGCAAAGGAATTCGTCGAGAGCTTTCCGCCCCGCCGCGCCGTCGGCGAGTACATGTCGTGGTAGTATTCCAGCAGCATGCGGTCTGTGTTGTATTTCGGGCACAGTGTCTGCATCGACGACTTGATCATGCGCACCCATTTCTCGGGGATTCCCGAGACCTCGCGGTCGTAGTACATGGGGATCACCGTATTTTCCAGGAGGGAGAAGAGCGACTGGGCGTCCTCTTCGTCGGCCCCCGCGGTCTCCTCCGCGTAATCGCGCACGACCGGTCCGACGACCCAGCCGTTCTTGCCGTCGTACCCTTCGGACCACCATCCGTCGGATACGCTCATGTTGAGGACGCCATTGATGATGACCTTTTCCCCGCTGGTTCCGCTGGCTTCGTTCGGCCTCCGCGGCGTATTCAGCCAGACGTCGACCCCCTGGACAAGCCGCCGGGCGACCCGGATATCGTAGTCCTCGATGAAGAAAATCTTTCCGCGGAAGCGGTCGTCGCGACAGATGTCGACCACCCTCTTCAGGATGCTCTTGCCCATTTCATCGTTGGGATGAGCTTTGCCGGCGAAGACGACGTGGACCGGATGCGTCTCGTGGTTGACGATGCGATCCAGGCGGTCCAGGTTGGCCAGGATCATGTCGGCCCGCTTGTACGGTGCGAAGCGCCGGGCGAAACCGATCCACATGGCCGTCGGCTTGATCTTGGAAAACAGCTCCTCGCGCCAGGTCTTCGAATAACCGTATTTCTGCCAGTTGCGGGAGACGTGTTCGATGATGAAATCGACGGTGCGCTGCTTGATCTCGTAACGGGTGCGCCAGAGGAGGGTGTCGGGGACATCCTGGATCCTCGCCCAGCGTTCCGGGTCGGCGATGTTCTGCGACCAGTCCATCCCCAGAAAGGCGTCCAGGACTTCCCTCATGCGCGGGGCGAGGTAGGACATGTGATGGGCTCCGTTGGTGACGTACGAAATCGGGATGTCCGATTCGTGGAACCCTTTCCAGACGTCCCGCCACATGCGGCGCGATACCTGGCCGTGGACGCGGCTCACGGCATTGCTCATGTAACTCATCTTCAGGGCGAGGATGGTCATGAAGAAGGGCTTGTCCTCGCCGCTCTCCTTGAGACCGAGTTCCCAGAACTTGGACCAGGAGATGCCGGTGCATTTGACGAAGTTGCTGAAATAATGTTCGATCAATTCCCGCGGGAATCGTTCGTTGCCGGCCTCGACGGGCGTATGGGTCGTGAAGACGGTCTTGGCGCGGACGGCTTCCGCCGCCTCGTCGAAACTCAGCCTTTCCTCCTTCATGAGCATGGAAATCCGCTCGAAGATCAGGAAGGCCGAATGCCCCTCGTTGATGTGATACACGGAGGGCCGGATCCCCAGCTTGCGGAGCAGCCTCACCCCGCCCATGCCCAGCAGGATCTCCTGCTCGATCCGCGTGCGCGGATCCGCGTAGTAGAGGCGCGAGGTGATCTTCCGGTCCTGAACCGTGTTGCGGGGCACGTCGGTGTCGAGCAGGTACAGGGAGACCCGCCCCACCTTGACTTCCCAGATGTTCGCGAAGAGCGTCCGGCCGGGAAGATCGAGAGAGATCTGGACCTCGTTGCCGCGATCGTCCCGAACGATCTCCACCGGCATGTTGGAAAAATCGTTTTCGGGGTATTCCGCGATCTGGATTCCGTTACGGTCGAGGACCTGCCGGAAGAAACCGCTCTTGTACAGGATTCCGACGCCGACGAGCGGAATGTTGAGATCGCTGGCGGTCTTCAGGTGGTCGCCGGAGAGCGTTCCCAGGCCGCCGGAATAGATGGGGATGCACTCGTGGAGTCCGTATTCCGCGGAAAAATAGGCAACCGGCGACGAGCGCTTGATGTCCTGCGAACCGCGGACCCGGCGGTGCGAAGGCTTCTCGTTCATGTAGCTGTCGAATTGCTGGAAGGTGAGATTGTACTGGCTGAGGTAGCCCGAGTTCTGTGCGGCTTCCAGCAGGCGTTCCGGCGAGACCGATTCCAGCATCCGGACGGGATTGTTGCCCATCTGGTTCCAGAGGTTGGGATCGAGGGAGATGAACAGCTCGCGCGCCTTCGGGTTCCATGACCACCAGAGGTTATAGGCGAGCTCGCGCAGGCGGCCGATCTTTTCGGGAAGGTTCGCGATCGCGGTGAAGGTGCGGAAGTGGGGCTGCGTCGAAATGGCGCCGGCGAAGGTCTGCTTGTCGGGCGTCTCCATCGCGACGGCCAGATGCTCGGCGCGGGTAGCGGCGACCGCCAGCGCCCGGTCGTAGGCCTTCAGATACAGTTTGTAGAAGTCCCGCCAGTTCGACTGCACGGCCACTTTCCGCGCCTCTTTGCGGCGCTCGTCCCGCTCCGGATCGGTCCAGGTCAGAAAGTCCCTGAGGATCGCATACAGGTGGTCTTCGATTACCGACGCCTGCTGCCCCCTGCGTTTGAGCAGCATCACGCCCTTGTTCTCGCCGAACTTGTTCTGCACCCACAGGCCGAAGCCCGCCTGATCCGTGGTGACGGTCGGCACGGCATAGGCGGCGCTCTCCAGCGGCGTGTACCCCCAGGGCTCGTAGTACGAGGGGAAAACGGCGAGGTCGCAGCCGGACAGGGCGTCGTAGTAGGTCATGTCGAGGAGGCCGTCGTGGCCGTTGAGGTATGCCGGGATGAAGATGACGTTGACCCGGTTCTGGACGCCGTTGTTCAGACCCAGGCGGTTGCAGGTCTGCAGGATCGGGTCCGACGCCTCGTAGTGAAGTCGATGGGTCGCGATGGGCGCGTTTCCCTGATCCGGTTTCATCTGGTCGTTCTGCAGCAGGGGGATCAGGTCCGTGTGTCCCCCCAGGACCAGAAGGAAAGCCAGGACGGGTTCGTTTGCCGTCGCCTCACGCTCCAGCCGTCCCAGGGCATTCAGAAAGACGTCGATCCCCTTGTTGTGAAATTCGTACCGTCCCGAGATCACCATGATTTTCGTGGCAGGCGAGATGTTCTTGCGGAGAAAACGGGAAGCGGCGGCCAGCAGCTTTTCCCTGGCTTGGAGGGCCGGCGTCCGATCCTGCGCAAGATCCGGGATGTGTTCCATGTCCAGCCCGTTGGTCGTGATGACGTCGGGGGCGCGACCCAGGAAATTCTTCGCCTCGACGGCTGTGATCTCGCTGACCGTCGTGAAACAATCGGCTTCCCGGGCCGAAACGGTTTCCATGGAATACTTCGCCGTGATGTTGTGGGTGGTGGCCTCCCGTTTCGGCGAGATCCGTTCCATATCGGCGTAGATGTCCACGCCCGAGCCGGCCATCGAGCGTCCGAGGATTGTGGCGTGGGTTGTGAAGACCGTCCCGATCTCAGGCACCCTCTTCTTGAGGCACAGGAGGGCCGCACCGCACATCCATTCATGGACCTGCGCCACCGCCGGAAGGTTCTGGGGGCGCGCCAGGAGGTTGTAGGCGATCTCGATGACCTCGCCGCAGGCGTAACTGAACATGACCGGCTCGATGTAGTCCCAGCCGCCGGCGATGGAATCGACACCGTAGTCCTCCCAGATCCGGAAGAGGAGTTGCTCTTTGTTGTACTTCGATCCGGCGCTCACGAGGATGACCTTGGGATTGCCCGGAATCTGCCAGCGGCCGCAGCGGCAGGAGATTTCCTTGATGGCGGCGGCCTCGCGGAGCCGGGGCCAGCACTCCTCGTCCGTCTCTTCGAAATCGATGTTCGTTTTCAAGTCGGGGCCGAAAAGCAGATACTGGTCGCCGTAATACTGCGCGGCCTCGCGGAGCTTGCTTGCGATCACCGTATGGATCCCGCCGACTTTGTTGCAGACCTCCCAACTGATTTCGAATAGATAGCCGTTGCGCTGTTTTGCCATGGGGTCGTCTCCTTGAGAGGGCATTTTCCCGTATTCTGGATGATTTCCTGCACCGATGCGGCGGTCACGCGGCCGCTTTCTTCCCGCTGATCCTCCAGGAAAAGTCGTCCAGGATGTTCATGTAGTTGATATAGGCATCGTAGGGCGAATCATAGGGGTTGAAGTACTTGTGGACGTCCCCGTCTTCGAACCATTTGGTGCACATGTAGTAAAAATGATCGGACGTCTGGAGCAACCGCCAGTTCTGCAGGAGCTTCCGGTTTCTCAGCCGGCGCACGTCCTTCTCCATCCCGTAAAGGCTGGTCAAAGCGTCCCTCTGCATGGCATTTCCCTGCCAAGCCGTCAAGTCCCTTTCCATGTCGGCCCAGGAGACGACATCGGGAACGTCCAGCGTTCCGGCAGGTTCGCAGCGATCGGCGATCTCGGAGGGCGTTCGGAAGACAAAATCGGGATGCTTGAGAAGCTCGGCGGGCATCTGCCTGAGGAAAGTGAAAATCCCGCTGTCCGCCCACTGGTGCTCCCCGAAGGTCTCGTAGTCCATGAACAGGTTGATCACGTCGGCACCGGCATCCTGGTGGATCCAATGGGCGAATTTTGCGGCCGTGAGCGGGTATTCGCGCCATTGACGGTTCGAAAAACGGAAGGCGATATCATCGGACAGTCGGTAATTCCGGAGAAGAACCTTGATCCCGGTGCCGGCCGGACGATAGACGAAGTTGGGGCTCCGGCAGCCGAGGATCCACTCCGTCCCCTCGGCGAGGACGATCTCGAAACCCATCGCCGCGACCTGCTTTGCAAGGTCGTTGCTGTGGAGAAGCTCGGTATTGCGGAAGGTCACCGCCTCCTGCCCGAACAGCTCCTTGATCTTTTTCCGGTGCAGCCGCACCTGCGCCTCGAATTCCTGGGGAGAATAGAGGCTGCAAAGGGAGTGATAATAGGTTTCGTTGAGGAATTCCACGCATCCCGTGCCGGCTAGTTTCTGAAAGCTCTTCAGGACGTCCGGGCGCCGGGTTTCCAGTTGATCCAGGATGACGCCGGTGAGCGAGTAGGCGACCCGAAACCTTCCCTCGTGCCGCCGGATCAGATCGAAGATCACCGCGTTGGCGGGCAGATAACACTTCTCGGCCACCTTGTCGAGGATCTGCCGGTTCTGCGCCTCGTCCTCGTATGGTTGTGATCGGCCGATGTCGAAGACCGTGAAATGGCGCAGCCGGCGGGGCTGGTGGACTTCGAAATACAGGCAGAGACTCGGCATGGCATCGACTTTCGCGGCCCGGGATCGTCCGGCATCGCCGCCCGGGCGGTGCTGATGACGCGCGGTGAACCGGGGCGGCACGCGTTCTTTACGGGGACTTCACGAGACGGTGATACACGGACTCCAGCTCTTCCGCCGCGCGGTCCCAGTGGAGCCGCTGCATCTCGGTGCGGCAGTCTTCCACGACCCGCCGGGCAAGCTCCGGGTCGCTCAGCAAGGCGGCCATCTTTTCGGCCATGCCGTCGACGTCCCAGAAATCCACCTGCGGTGCATGGCGGAGGACCTCCGCAACCCCGGAGGATTTCGAAAGAATCACCGGAACGTCGTACATCATCGCCTCGAGCGGTGAAATCCCGAACGGTTCGGAGACGCTCGGCATGACGTACAGGTCGCTCATCGCGAACATCCGCTCGACATCTTCGCCGCGCAGAAAACCCGTGAAATGAAAGTGCTGGCCGATCCCGAGTTCCGCGACGCGTTCGACCATCCGGATCATCATGTCGCCGGAACCCGCCATCACGAAGGTCAGATCGGGGATCTGTTGAAGCAGGCGCGCCGCCGCCGCCACGAAATAATCCGGTCCCTTCTGAAACGTGATGCGGCCCAGGAAAAGCACGATCTTCCGCACCGGGATCTTGACGACCTGCAGGGACGATTGTGCCTCGGAGCGGGAGACGGCGTTGTGGACGACGAAGATCTTTTCTGCGGGGATGCCGTAGAGCTCCACGATCCTGCCTTTGGTGTAGTGGCTCACGGCGACGACGGCGTCGGCCTGGCTCATTCCCCAGCGCTCGATTTCGAAGATATCGCGGTTGATGTTCTCGCCGCTGCGGTCGTATTCGAGGGCGTGGATGTGGAGGACCAGCGGCTTCCCGCTGCTGCTCCTTGCCCGCAGACCGGCGAAGACGCTCATCCAGTCGTGGGCATGGATCACGTCGAAGGTCCGTCCGGCGCCGATGTCGCCCGCAACCATGCCGTAGCGGACCACTTCCGACAGGAGGTCCGGACCGTACTGCCCGGTCAGGTCCACAAAGGAACGGCTTCCGCTCCGCCGCGCCGCCGGCGGGCGGCCGGTCCCGGCCGGGCTCATGTAGGGGCGAAGGGAAGAGCGAATCCTGCGGAGGTCGAAGCCTGTGAGGCGGCGTTCCGCTTCTTCTGACAGGGGGACGCGGGATGCGGACAGGAGCTCGACGTGGGAATCGCACGCCTCATCAATGGCGGAAGGCAGGACAAAGAGGATCTGGTGGCCCCGCTCGACGAGGGCCTTCGTCATTCCGTAACAGGCCGTCCCCAGACCGCCGCTCATATGGGGAGGGAATTCCCAGCCGAACATGAGGATGCGCATGGGGGAAGGATCTCCTTACCTTTTTCGGGTGCCGTTCTCGGGGCCCGGTTGCCCTGTTCCCTGTCCGACATTGCCGAAAAAACGTTGGCACAGAATGCTGGGAAAGTAAACAAAAATGAGTGGTTCCCTATGTTTGCGGCCGGACTGCGGCGTCGGAGATGAGGCGATAGAGCCGGAGCGCTCCGGCCACGCTCCACGCCTGTGCGATACATCCGCGTGCCTCGTGGGGCGGATCGCCGTCGAAGATCTCGGAGATGCTTCCCAATCCGGCTTCGTGAAGATGGGATCGAAGAAAATCTCTCAGAACGGCGATCAGGAAGCGCCGCGCCTGGATCCCGTCCTCGGACACCTTCAGATAGGCCTCGCCAAACGGGGCCAGCAGCCAAGGCCAGACCGTGCCCTGATGGTAGGCCGAATCCCGGGAGGCTTGGTCTCCGGTACAGCGGCCGCGGTAGGCCGGGTCTTTCGGAGAGAGCGTGCGGAGGCCGCGCGGGGTGAGGAGGTCTTCTTGCACGGCCCGAACGACCAGGGCGCCCTTTGCGGCGTCGAGCGGCGAGTGCGGCAGCGAAACGGCGAAGATCATATTCGGCCTCAGCGAAGTGTCAAGGACGCCGTTGTTCCATGTGTCGCCGAGGTAACCGCCGCCGCCGTACCAGAAGGTATCGACAAAGGAATCCTGAAAGCGGCCGATATATCCGTCGAATGCGAAAAAATCGTCCCCGAAACGCCGGGACAATTCACGGGCAAAGCACAGGGCGTTGTACCAGAGGGCATTGATGTCCACTGCGAAACCGCAGCGCGGCGTTACGGGCCTGCCGTTCACGACTGCATCCATCCAGGTGAGGTGGGTTTGCGCGCTGCCCGCAGACAGCAGACCGTTGGAAGCCACATGAATGTCCCATATCGTTCCTTCGGCATACCGCTGAAGGATCCGTTTCATCACCGGCCACAGAGCGACGCGGACCCTTTCGGGATCGCCGCCGAATTGCAGCATCTGCTGGACGGCCCAGAAGAAAAGAAGCGACGCGTCCACGGTGTTGTAGTCGCCGCCTTCGCCGTCGTCGGAGAGGATGTTGGGCAGCACGCCGTCTCTTTCCTGCTCGCCAAGCGCAGTCAGAATTTCGAGACCTTCGCGGTGGCGGTCGAGACAGAAGGTGAGGCCGGGAAGGGACAACAGCGTATCGCGTCCCCATGAACCGAACCAGTGGTAGCCGGCGATAATCGCCGGCCGGCCCTGCGGTCCGCGGATCAGAAACTGGCGGCCGGCTGCCAGAAGGGTTGACACCAGCGTCCGGTCCTCTTCGGGTGCGAACCGCCTCGCCCAGTCTTCGTCCTTGCTTCTGGCCGCGGCCCTGCTCTCGATCTCGCGATTCCATGTCTTCTTGATCTGTTCGCGGAAAGGCTGGAGGGAGACGGACACGATCGCGCTGCCGCCTCTCCTGATTGGGATCTCAAGAATCCCCGGCATCATCAGGTCTTCTTTCCAGTCGTAGCCGCGGGCCCGTTCTTCCTCGTAAACGAAATTCCGGTACCAGACCGGCGTCGGACGGAAGAGCGAGCGGACATTCGTCTGGATATAGAGCGGCGGCATCCCTTCATAGGGGTCGATTCTGAAACCGTTCTTTTTTTCATGGACCCCGCTGCGGAAGAAAGGGTTCTCTCCGGCGAGGGCATGGTAGCCGCGGAAGGCCAGCAGGGGTTTGATACAGAGGACGGCAGCGGGCGGACCTTCGTCCAGGTCGTAACGGACCAGGAGAAGGTCCTTCCCCTGGACCATCAGAAGAGATTTCCGGATCCGCAGGCCCTCGGCCGCGTAAATGAAGGAAGGAGACAGATCGAGGCGGAATTCCTGGAGCCCCGCAGGCGCGTCGGGGAAGAGGAGGTCGGGGTAACGGTGCATCGACAGAAAGAATTCTCCCCCGTTGCTTTGCAGGGAATCTTCGAATTTTGAAAGAAGTGCGAAACGGCCGGCGGGATCCCGGAGATTGGCGACAAAAAGGCCGTGGTACTTTCTCGTATGGCAGGAAAAGATTGTGCTGGAGGCGTAACCGCCGATTCCGTTGGCATCGAGCCATTCCAGCTTCATGGCTTCACGAAAATCCAACCGCTGGACATCTTCGATGGATAGATGCGGCATCGTTCCCCTCCGGGAAATAAGCCATCAGGTCGATTGGGAAAGAGGATAAACTTGTCGATGGGCAGATGCAAAAAAAGACGGCTGATCCGTTCCGTCGGAAGAGAGCTGCCGGCTGTTTATCAAGATCCGGCCTGCGTTCTCGACATTGGCGCAGGCCGGATGTCCAATCGCGTGAGAATTTCCCGGGAAAATACTAAAGACGGCAGCCCTCGGGCCGGATGACCATTACGGGTACCTGCGAGTAATGGACGACGCGGTCCGCAACGCTGCCGAAAACCCACTTGCTGATTCCTGTGTGGCCGTGCGTGGCGATGATGACCAGATCGGCGCCCACCTTCTTGGCCGTTTCGCTGATGAGGTCTGCAGGCTTTCCCACCATGACTTCCATCGATACCTTGGAAATGCCTTCCTTGGCGAGGTCGCTCTTAACCTTTGCCAGATAGGTCTTCGTTTCCTCGATGTTGGTATCGCGGACGGCATAGAAATCGATGCCTTCCTTGGCCCATCCGGGCGGAATCTCAACGACCCCTATGAGGACCACTTCGCCGACGTTGCCGCTTTTCGCAAGGGTGACAAGATGGCCCAGAACACATTCGGCGAGCGGAGATCCATCAAGGGGAATAAGCACTTTCTTGTACATGAACGATTCCTCCTTTCGGTTTGCACAGCACGGTTAGATTTGCCGGTAAATGTAAATGACCACGACGGGAATTGTCAAGGCATAATAGCGGGAAAACGCAGGTTTTTTCCGGCGGATCAGGGAACGCGGACGGTTTCGACTCCTGCGGGCGGCCGAAAAGAAAAAATCCCCTCGGACAGCCCCGGATTCCACTGAATGTTTCGCAGCCGGATGCGGGTCGTGTTTCCGTAGGCATCGGTGAAGGAGAACTGCGTCATGTAGTAGCGGTCCTTGTCCACGGTCATGGAAAGTTTTTTCAGGGCGGCGTCCGGTTCCTTTGCCGTGAGATCGAGCAGATAATTGCCCTGAGCGTCCACCGGCGACGGACTGGCAAAGCGGATCTCGAATTCGTCCTGAATTCTTGCCAGACCGGTAAAGAATTTTACCGATATCCGGGACTTCATGATGCTCTCCGTGCTTTGCGTGTACGCGACGCCGTCATCCGGCACATACAGCCACGTCGTCTGGGGATTGATGATCAGTTTCTTTGCTTTGGGTTTGAGGTAATTCCAGAGCATCCTGCCGGGATTCTTGAAGAAGAACTCGCCTTCTTCGCGTTCCGTCTTGCCCAGGGACTTGATCGTTGTCTCCTGGACAAAATAACTTTTTACGTCCGAAAGCTTTTCATAGTTACCCTGCAGCCGGTTGACCAATTCCGTAAGAGATACGGTTTCCTCCGCTGCAGCGATTCCCGGATTTGTAAAAATGGCCCAAAAGGCCAGTATCCCCAAGAGGCATATAACCGATTGATTTAATGTGGAAATATTATTTTTCCGGTTCATGATATCTTTTTCCCGCTGGCACGATTTTTTCTAAGAGTTTATATCTCTTCCGAGAAAATGCCTAAGTAGCAGAGATGACAACGCGATTTTTATAACTGTTTGTAATTACTAAATAATTAGTTTGCTTAAGCCTTATGCAAACCGGTAGAAAATTGCGACTATTCGAGACTTACGATAGTTATCCACAACGTTGTCAACAGTCTTTTCCACAGCATTGTGGATTTCAGCGACAGAGGCCTTTGGGGTTGCGGACTTGCGAAAAAAGCCCGCCGCAAACGCAGCAGCGGCGGGCTTTGCTTCATCGCCTATTCGGATATCTTCATGCGCCAACCGAAGGGATCTTCCTTCTCTCCATACTGGATCTGCAGGATTTCGTTGTAAAGTTTTTCCACCAGCGGACCCGTTTTCCCCCCGTTAATAAGAAATACCTCACCTTTGTAGTAGAACTGTCCCACCGGGGAGACAATCGCCGCCGTTCCGGACGCGAAAGATTCTTTCAGCGATCCATCCCTGTGCGCGGCCAGAATCTCATCCATGGAAAGCCGCCGTTCGGAGACCTTCCTGCCCCAGCTCCGCGCCATACGGATGACGGAATCGCGGGTAATGCCGGGCAGGATGGTTCCCTCCAGCGGAGGAGTGATCAACTCGTCGCCGATCAGGAAGAAGATATTGCTCGTCCCCACCTCTTCGACATATTTTCTCTCCACGGCATCCAGCCACAGCACCTGGGTGTATCCCATTTCTTCGGCGATTCTGTTGGCGTAGAGGCTTGCTGCATAATTGCCTCCGGCCTTCGTAAATCCCGTTCCTCCCGGTGCCGAGCGGACGTAGTCTACGCTCACGTAGATCTTCGTCGGGCTGAAACCCTCCGGATAATAGGCGCCGACGGGACCCATGACGATGAAGAAAAGATAGGCATTGGCCGGATGAACTCCGAGCGCCGCCTGAGTTGCGATCATCGTCGGGCGGATATAGGCCGCCGTTCCCCGTCCGCTGGGAATCCAGTCCTTTTCCAGAAGAACCAGTTTCTTGAGCGCTTCCAGGAAAAGTGCCTCGTCCAGTTCGGGCATGCAAAGCCTTCTGGCCGAGACATTCATCCGTTTGATATTTTCTTTCGGGCGGAAGAGGTAGATCGCCCCGTCTTTCCCCCTGTATGCTTTCATGCCCTCGAAAATCTCCTGGGCATAGTGCAGGCACATGGCCGTCGGATCCAGCTTGAGAGGGCCGTAAGGACCGATGGTCGCATCGTGCCAGCACTTATCGGCGGTATATTTCAACGTGAACATGTGGTCCGTAAAGATCTTGCCGAATCCGAGTTTTGACTCGTCGGCGGGCTTCTTTTTCCTCTTGTCCTCTTTCAATGGTCTGATTTTGATTTGCATACTCCCATTCCCCGTTCTGATTGGGCGCATCCGAATATTCTCAGGATGCGTCTGCCCCGCCGCCTGCCTTTCCTGCGGTCTTGAGCCTTCGTTTCTGGTGACGGTTCTCTCCTTGAGAGAATCCCTGCCGCCGACCGGGTGGCGATTCCGCTGATGCGGTTCCGTCACCGGCGAGAAAGGTCTTTTCCCATATCACTAAATCAGGCTGCGATCAAGGTTGCGGTACTGGATGGCCTCGGCGACGTGCCGGGAGAAGATGCGGGGTTCGTTTTCCAGGTCGGCGATTGTACGGGTGAGTTTGAGGATGCGGCTGAAGGCGCGCGCGGAGAAGCCCAGCCTTTCGACGGCCAGTTCCAGGAGTTGCCGGGAGTCGCTGTCGATGGCGCAATGCTGCTTGAGTTCCCGTTCCGACATGTGTGCATTGAAGCGGGCGGCTCCTCCGCCGAAACGCCGCTCCTGGATCCGCTGCGCCCGGATGACGCGCTCGCGGATCGAAGCGGATGATTCGCCGGAGGCGGAGCCGGTCAGGTCCCGGTAGGCCAGAGAGGGTACGTCGATATGCAGATCGATCCGGTCCATCAACGGTCCGGAGACGCGGCCCTGGTACTGCCTCACCTGCTGAGAGGAACAGCGGCAGCTCCGGGCCCGATCGCCGAAATATCCGCAGGGGCAGGGATTCATGGCCGCAACGAGCAGAAAACGCGCGGGATAGGTCGCCGTCGCCGCCGCCCTCGCGATCGTCACGAAGCCGCCTTCGAGGGGCTGGCGAAGCGCTTCCAGGGCGTTTTTCCGGAATTCCGGCAATTCGTCCAGAAAGAGGACCCCGTGGTGGGCGAGGCTGATCTCCCCGGGCATGGGATTGTTGCCGCCTCCGACAAGGCCCGCATCGGAGATGGTGTGATGGGGGCTGCGGAAGGGACGCTCCGCCATCAGTCCGTCCTGCGGCCGGACGAGGCCGGCCACCGAATAGATCTTGGTGGTTTCGATGGCCTCCTCCAGGTTCCATTCCGGGAGGATCGTCGCCAGCCGCTCGGCAAGCATGGTCTTGCCGGATCCGGGGGGGCCGAGAAGCAACACGTTGTGCGAACCGGCGGCCGCGATTTCCATGGCCCGCTTGGCGGCTTCCTGGCCGCGGATATCCTGGAAATCGTTCGGCGCGCGGGTTCTTTCCCGCAGGTGCGCTGCGGCATCGAAGCGCGCGGGCTCAATGGACTTTCTTCCCGAGAAATACTCGACGACTTCCGCCAGGCAGGCAACGGGGATGGAGTCGACGCCCTCCACGAGGGCCCCCTCGGCGGCGTTTTCCAGAGGAAGGATGATGCCCTTCAATGCGGCGGATCGGGCGGCGAAGGAGGCGCAGAGTACGCCGCGCACCCCCTTGACGGTTCCATCGAGGGACAGCTCGCCGGCGAGCATGTAATCCCTGAGCCGTGCCGGTTCGATCAGGTTCTGGGCGGCCAGAATGCCTACGGCAATGGGCAGATCGAAGCCCGTTCCCTCCTTCTTGAGGTCTGCGGGAGCGAGGTTGACGGTGACGCGCGAGGCGGGGAAGGGGTAGCCGCTGTTTTTGATCGCCGCCCGGATCCGGTCCTTGCTTTCGCGGACGGCGACGTCCGGCAGGCCCACGGTCGAAAACTGGGGAAGTCCCGACGACAGATCCACTTCCACGGTGACGGGATAGGCGTCGATGCCGACGACCGTACTGCCCGTGAGCTTGACGATCATTTATCGTCTCCCTTCGGTGATATTGTTGCGATGAAAAGTCAGCCTTTTTGCGGGGAAAAGAGGATTGAAAAGCGCGGCGGCGGAAGGACAAGGCCTGGCTTCCATATCACGGAACGATATCTCCCGGCAAAGAGATAATGATGTCGCCGGGGCCGCGGAAATCAATCCTCTGCGGGTTCAGGCGGACGGCGGGGGCGGATCGGCCTGGTGCCGGACGGCGACGGGTCTGGAATGTGAAAGATCGGCAGACCCAGGTGCTTCCGTCGTGTTTCGCCGCGGAAGCGGGTGCGTTCGCGCACCGTCGCTTCGCCCCGCCGCCCCCTGCCGCGCACCTCGATCGCGTGGGAGCCTCCCAGGTGGAGGGCGTGTTTTCCGTACCTTCCTGCCACCTCGTCGGCAGCCTCGTAGAGCTGCCGGATCCTTTCCGCCCGCAGGGGGTCCTCGAAGAGCGAGTACTGGGTTTCCCGATCGGGTTCGAGATCCGCCAGGACGATTCCCGTCGCCCGGTAAAGAATACCTTTCCGGTACAGGTCGTCGAAGAGTTCCCGCAGGAGCGCCGACAGTTCGAGCGGATGGGCGCAGGGGCGGCAGAGCTTCGCCTCGGCGGCCCGGAAATCGAAGCTCTGGGTCTTCAGGAAGGGAATGATCTTCCGGGGAGCGAGCTTGTAGCGCCGCGCCTTGATGCAGGCCGACTCCACGTTCCGCAGGAGATGGGCGAAAAGATACTGGGGGTCGGATGTGGGCGGGGTGAAGGTCTTGGTCTTGCTGATGGAGGCGTAGTCGCTCTTCTCCTCGGGACAGACGGGGTAGACGGATTCGCCGCGCAGCTCCCGCCAGATCTCCTGCCCCGGCTTCGTGAACCGCTCCTTCACCGCTGTTTCGGAAAGCTGCGCGAATTCCAGGGCGGTGCGGACCCCCATCTTGTGGAGATAGTTCATCGTCGCATCGCCGATGCCCCAGATTTTCTCAACGGAGAGCCCCTCGAGGTAGCGGGCGATTTCACGGCCGGGGATGATGGTGAGCCCGTCGGGTTTCCGGTGCTTGGAGGCGACCTTGGCGAGTACCTTGGAAACGCTCAGTCCCACGGAAACCCCGATGCCCACTTCTCCCTTGACCTCCCTCCGGACGCGGTCGGCGATGTCCTCGTAAGAGGCGTGCAGGGCCCGCCGCATGCCGGTCAGGTCCACGAAGGCCTCGTCGATCGAGTATCCTTCCACCTGAGGCGAAAAGCGCCGGAGGACATTGAACATCCGCCGGGAGAACAGACTGTAGGTTTCGTAATCGGACGGCAGTACGATGAGATCGGGGCAGAGTTTCCGGGCATCCTGCAGGGGCACGCCGCGCTTGACGCCGAGGCGCTTGGCGGCGTAGCTCGCGCAGGCGACGATTCCCCTCTCGCCTCCGGTGATCAGGGGCTTCCCCCGCAGCTCAGGGTGGATCGCCTCCTCGCAGGAGGTGAAGAATGCGTCGCCGTCGACGTGGAGAATGGCGGCGGGCCAGCTGCGGAGGGTAAAAAGCTGCTCGGTCATGATGGACGGCTTCGTAAAAGGCCCGGATGCTGCGTTGCGCTTCATCCTTCCCCTCGACAGGCTCGGGGCAGGCTCAATATTTGTCACGGTGAGCTTGTCGAACCGCGCGCGCCTTGCCTGCGGGACCTTTTACGAAGCCGTGTTCCTTTCAAAGGTTTGAGGGTCTTGAGAATGTTCTTCCCGGGGCGGGATGTTTCCCACTAAAATGGATACTTGCGGATCACGGCCGTAATAATCCCCCCCACCTTCAACTCCGCGCGGGGGCGGATGACGGGATAACGGGGATTGGCCGCCTCGAGGACCACGTCCTTGCCTTTTTTCCGGAAGTACTTCATCGTCCAGGCGCCGTCCACCTCGGCCAGGATGATATCGCCGTTCTTCGGGTCCCGGCCGCGTTCAACGATGACGAGGTCGCCCTCCTTGATTCCCTCGCCCTCCATGGAATCGCCGCTGACCTTGAGAAGGAAAGAGGAGTCGGGCCGGGTGACGAGGTACTCATCGAGCGAGATCAGGTCCCGCAGTTCCTCCTCGGCGGGGGAAGGGAAGCCGGCCTGGACGTCCCCCAGCATGGGCAGGGCGAGGGATCGCATGCATGGCCGCAGGAAGCCCTTGGCATCCTTTTCCAGGAGCCCCTCCGCCACGAGTTTGCGGATCCAGAAGTCGACGACGCTCTTGGAGCGCACGCCGAGGAGGTCGACCATCTCGGCATAGGTCGGCATCCGCCGGTTCTCCCGGGAAAACGTTGCAATCCGCCGCGCCACGCCCTGTACCGTCCGTTTGCCTTCCATGCGAAAAACCTCCTGGGATGCATCCGCTTGACATTGCCGTTGGGGACATGGTAGTAGAACAAACGTTCTATTGTCAAGAAAATTTTGGAAAGGGGAAAAATATTGACCGGCCAAACCGGCGGTGATTTAATGAATGCGCTTCGGCTGGATGATCGCGGCACGTCCTTTCTTTTCCGTTCCCGTCCGTCCGGCGGCGCGTCGCAGTTCTGGAAAAAGTCCGATAACCCCAGGATTTTCTCGAGGGCATGATGAAAAATTCATTGAAAGGTGCGCTTTTGTCGGGGCTCGTGTTCCCGGGTCTGGGGCAGATGGTCCTCCGGCATTCCGGACGGGGAATCGCTCTGATGCTGATCGTTCTCGGCAGTTTCGCCGTCATCGTTGCGACGGCGGTGCAAAAATCCCTCGTCGTCCTCGAAAAAATCGAAGCGCAGGGCGGAAGGATCGATACCGGCACGATTTCCCAGGCCGCCGCCCAGGCGACGACCGCCTCCGAAGGCCTCATGATGAACGCGCTCCTGCTGCTTTTCGTTGTCTGCTGGATCTTCGGGGTCGTTGACGCCTACAGGATCGGGAAGAAAATGGACGCCGCGGTGCAAAACCGTTGACAGCGCGGGGGAAAGCGGGTAATTTACCCCGCAGTTTGGCGGCCGGTCCGGCCGGAATGGGGTGTCTTTCTGAATGAAACATTCATAAAAACCCTCGCGACCGGGGTCGGCGCCGGGCGGGTGCCCTTTGCCCCCGGAACGGCGGGGACGCTTGTCGGCATTCCCGTCGTCCTGATCTTTTCTCCCCTGATCTGGCCTCTTCAACTGCTGTCGGTGCTGGCTCTTATCTGCCTGGCATGTGCCGTATCCCAGGAAGCGGAGAAAATCTTTCAAAAGAAGGACGCGCAGATCATCGTGATCGACGAGATCGCGGGGTTCTGCTGGACGATGTTCCTCGTTACCCCGACGATCATCCATGTGGCGGTCGGTTTCGTCCTCTTCCGCATCTTCGACATCGCCAAGCCCTTTCCCGCCGGCTGGGTGCAGAGGAAATGGCCGGGGGGCCTGGGTGTCGTGGGTGACGACCTGGTCGCCGGAATCTATGCGAATGTCCTGCTGCAGTTCCTGATTTTCCAGTGGGGGATCTGAAGGCAGGCAGGACGAATCTTGCAGTGCTGCGGAATGGATAAGAAAGCATGAAAATAGCCATATTGACGATCGGCAACGAGCTGACCAGCGGCAAGACGCAGGATACCAACTCCTCGTTCATCGCCCGTGCGATGGAGACCCAGGGATGGAGCATCTCCGCGATGATGTCGGTTGGCGACGACGAGGAGGCGATCCGCGAGGCTCTCGACTGGCTGCTGGCGCGGTCTTCTGCTGTGATCGTCACCGGCGGACTCGGCCCGACGGCGGATGATATCACGACGGCGGCGATCGCCAGGGCCTTCGGCCTTCGTTTTGTTCTGGACGAAAAGTGTCTTGTCTACCTGCGGGAACGCTTTGAAAAGTTGCGGATCCCCTGGACGGAAAATAACGCCAAACAGGCCGTATTTCCGGAGGGAGCGGAGACGATCTTCAACCCCACCGGTTCGGCCTGGGGGTTTGCCGTAAAGAAAGGCGGCAAGATCGTGGCGGTGATTCCCGGTGTTCCCTCGGAATCGCGGCGGATGCTGCCGGAGGGGGTCATCCCGCTTCTGCGCCGGCAGTTCCCCGATGCCGCCCAGCACATCGAAACCCGCGTGATCAAGCTGTTCGGGATTTCGGAGTCCTCCATCGATTCGACCCTCAAGGACGTGGACTTCGCCGGGCTCGGCGTGAACGTCGGCTTCTATCCGAATTTTCCGGAGAATCGCGTCGAGCTCACCGTTCGGACGCCGGACGGCGCGCAGGCTGCGGACAGACTGGAGAAGGCGCAGTCAGAGGTCACGCGCAGGCTGAAAAAGCACATCTTCGGGTACGGCAACGATACGCTCGAGGTCATCGTGGCGAGACTCCTGACCGAAAAGAAGCGGACTCTGGCCGTTGCGGAGTCCTGTACAGGGGGACTGATCTGCGACCGCCTGACGGACGTGCCCGGCAGTTCGGCCTTCCTGAACCGGGGACTCGTCGTCTACAGCAACCAGGCGAAGACGCAGCTCCTGGGCGTCCCGGAGGACGTGCTGAAAAAATTCGGCGCCGTGAGCGAGGAGACGGCCCGCCTCATGGCCGAGGGCGTCCGGTCGTGTTCCGGCGTCGATCTGGGGCTGGCCGTAACGGGAATCGCCGGACCCTCCGGAGGAAGCGACGGGAAGCCTGTCGGCACCGTATTCGTGGCCCTGGCCGACGGCCGTCAGACGCTGTGCGAGAAGTGTTCTTCCCGGTGGGACCGGAGGCGGACGAAGGTTTTTTCCTCTCAGCAGGCGCTGCGCATGCTGCAGCAGCACCTCATGGAGGGATGACGTGGCCGACACCGGCTCCATCCGCGTCTTTCTGGCCGCCGATCCGCCGTCGGAGATCCTCGAAAGGATCGCGGCGATCCAGCGCGAGCTGAAAAAAACCGTACAGGGCTCGATTGCCTGGGTCCGGCCCGAGGGCATTCACCTGACCCTGAAGTTCTTTGGAAACATCGCGCCGGAGCAGGCGGAGGCGGTCGCGGCGGAGGTCCGGGGGTCTGTCACGGGAACCGCTTCCTTGTCTCTTCGCAGTCGATCGCTGGGCGTCTTCCCGGACCTGCGGCGGCCGCGGGTGATCTGGCTGGGGCTGGACGGGGATGTCGCGCCGCTGGGCGCCCTGCAGAAAAAAATTGAAACGGGCCTCGAGACCTGCGGCTTTGCCCGGGAGGAGAGACCTTTCCGGGCGCACCTGACCCTGGCGCGGATCAAGGACGGGCGGGGCCTGGTCGGGTTGGAACAGGCACTGAAAAACCCGCGTCTTCAGGAAGCGGGAGATTTTGTTGTCGACAAACTGACGCTTTTCCGGAGTGAACTGACGCCGAAAGGGGCCATCTACACCGGGCTCGCGACATTTCCCTTCGCGGGTGACTGAGGCGGACGTGCCGGCTTTGGCCGGTACGAGCCTTGCCTGCTGGTGTTCCTGATCTCGATCCTGTTCGGTGCAGCCGGTTTTCGGCGCGGTTCCCGGATTTTGTAAAAAAAACATCACGTGGAGGTAACTATGGCTCAGGATAACGACAGGGGGAAAGCAGTGGAGCTGGCGATCTCCCAGATCGAGCGCCAGTTCGGCAAGGGTTCCATCATGCGCCTGGGCGGCGTGGAGAAGGTCGTGGATGTTCCCGTCATTCCCACCGGCGCCCTCAGCCTCGATATCGCCCTGGGAATCGGCGGCGTGCCGCGCGGGCGGATCGTGGAGATCTACGGGCCGGAATCCGGAGGGAAGACGACGCTTGCGCTGCACATCGTGGCGGAGGCCCAGAAGCAGGGAGGGCTGGCGGCCTTCATCGACGCCG
>DIWJ01000085.1:83037-100596 GCA_002428445.1 Syntrophaceae bacterium UBA6109 | reverse complement strand
GCCCGTTTTTCAACGGCCTGTTAGATGATAAAATGCACTTTTCGGTGTTTGTGAATAAATTCATTGTTGTCTACATAAATGGTCTGCCTTTTTACCTGAAGCAAACATATGATGAACTAAAAAATATTCCGATGAGTTCAATCAAGAACTTGAGCTCCTACAAGTCTATAAACAACGTGCAGAAAGTTTATCTAAACCTGAAAATCCTGAAGATATACAGGCTATAATAGCTGAACTCATAGAGATTCACTCTTTTGCCGGTCATTGCAATAGAATCCTAATTGGAAAAGAAGCATTAGAAATATTTAAACCATATATAGGCTAGAGAAGATAATCTGCATTCTTAATTTAAATAACCATCTTTCGGTTTGTTGGCACCCTACCGCCCCGTGTGCGGACATGCTGTTTCATCCCTCCGTTGTCGGATTTGGTTTTCTTGCGTGATTTACAGCCGACTTCAGGCTGGCCGTTAGCGCACCTAAAATGAGTTTTCAAAGAATGGCACCCGGCCGCCGCCCATCGTCGACACAATCGCTCGATTTCTTCGGCCGGGTTTGCCACGGCCCCAGGTTGACCGGCCAGGGGCCTATTCCGGGTTAGGAAGGCCCGGCGTTCGATTTCAAATAACCAGCCCCCTGTTACTCCATCGTCGCCGCGGGGACGTTTCCTCGCCTACATCCCGTTGGCGGGGCTTGCGCTATGTCTTCCGCCTCATGGCGGAGTCAATTCATGTCCCCTCTTCGTGGTTCCCGTGCCCCGGGACCGTTTGATTTTCAAATGTTCAAACAATGTTCAAAGTTCAAACGCCAAAATGGTTAAATCAGTCGTATATTCAGGTTATTATGCGCCTTTGATTTTTTTGATAAAATTCATACAGGAAAAATAATCTGCGCATGAGATACCGGGTGGTTTCGGGAATTATGGCTTTCCATAGATTTCGAGCCCCCCCGGAGGCCCGGCGTATTTGAAAGCTCCGGACCGGCCGGCGAACCGATCCGGAGCTGTTTCGGAGGTGCGGGCGGGTGAACGAGCCCGCCCTGGTTTCACCGGGACTCAGAACCCGGATTCACGTTTTTTAAGCCGCGGCCAGCTTCACGCGGGCGAAGGCCTCTTCCAGGACCGGCATCCCATCCGACTCGACGCGGCCGATGAAGCCGACCTGGTTTGTCGCTGCGTACAGTTCAACAAGGCGCTGGATGGTCAGCTGCAGTCCGTCTGCGATCCAGTAGTGCGAAAAATCGCCGATGATGCCGACATACTGAGAGGCGGTGAAGGTATTCGGCGCATATTCGCTTTCACAGTAGGGCCTGCCGAGGATTGTTTCTGGCTTGTTGTTGGCAATCCCGAGTTGCCAGATATAATTCCCGTCGCCGTCTTTCAGCTTGCGGATTTTCTTGACGACATCCCTGTGCAGTATCCAGACTGCGCGTTTTCGATACTGCGCCTTGAGGCTGTAGAAAGCCTCAATCAGCCCGTCCGCCGTGATGGCCGTCGCCGTGTTCCCAGTCGAAACATCGCGGGACGTACTGATGCCCATGCCGGCCGGCGCCGCCGTGAAAACACCCATGGGCTTCCCGGCGCCATCTCCAAGAAGATAGTTGTATTCCATCACGGTGCCGAATTTGTAGGCGAGGCGGTCGGCGACGAGATTGTCGGCGCTGATGGATGCCAGGCGGAGCAGTTTATTTGAGACCTTGATCCGCCGTGCAATCGGGGAGGGCGTCAGTTGTCGCAGCCCGAGAGACATGGTGCTGTCTTCATCTCCCGTTCCGAGCTCGGCAGTCCAGGTCGGATCGCCCATATCGTTGTCAAGCGCCGGAGCGCCGAGAGATTCGCTCGCCGGAACGGGGAAGATGGTGGCGAACTGTCGGATAAACACTTCGTTGTCGACGGCCTTGATGATTCTTCCGGCCAATGCCATCGGAAGAACGAGATAGCCGCCTGCAGTATCGGAGTCGGCTTGAAGCGCCCGATATTCTTCGCTTGAAAGGGCATTGACGCCCTGCCGCAGATATCGCGAAAAGGCTTCGCGTCGGCTGGGGGCCTCGTAACGGAGATCGCGCTGTTCCCATATGTTGTTGCTCTCCCGGTAATTGTGGCCCGCGGGCGTCAGGGGTTCATTTCCGTAAATGAGATTTCTGGTTTCGGCATCGCGGCGCTCATCGTCGATCAAACCGCTCTTCAGGAAGATTTCCAGCTGTCGACTGAGGTTGTCGATTTCGTCGTTGGTGCGGCTGTACTGTTCCTCTTCGTCGGTGCGAAGCGCTCTTCTTTCCTTCTCGGCCTTGTCAAGAATCGCCCGCGCATCCTCGACCGCTTTTGCAAGCTTGCTCCTCAATTGCCTTTCGCGTTCTGTCATGGTGAATTCTCCTTTCTGTGATCTGGCCGCCATGGGGCGGTGATCGTGAAAAATCTCTCCAGCATATATTCCATGGTGGACGTCATTGTTTCGCCCCATGGGACTGTGAGCTTACCTATATTCTCCCGGTCTCTCCTGTTGGCGGTTTCGCGGACTTTCTGTATTTCGTGGGCACCATCCGACCGCGCGCGCCGCGTAGGTCGTCCGCTTTGTGTTTTCGTGGTCCCAGCAGAAATCAGAATTTCTGATGGCCATCTTGTGGCATCCCGGGTGCCCGCATTGATGATGCTTTCTTCTCATTCCTGCCTCGCTTCGTTGGTAATTTGCTTCTTTTCGCCGGCGTCGCTGCCGATCCTCACGATCTCCGGCGCTCTTTCGTATCCTTCCGCGGCGTTCTGGATCTCGCTATCCCCTGGCAGATACTTCGGGTGTTCGCGGTTTTCCCCCAGGAAGATCGAGTAAAGCCGCTCAAATTCCTTTTGGATCCATTTCAGGTCCTTGTCCTTCCAATCCCGAGTGACACCCCAGCCGCCCCAAAACTTGAAAACGCTGTGAATCACGGGATCGTCAAATTCGACGCTCTGCCAGTTTCCGCAGCGGCGGACCGCCTCAACAACCTTGATCCATGCACGGGCGCCCAGGTCTTCCCGTTTCCCCTGCAGCACCTCCAGGAATTCGACGGGCTTGGGAAAGAACTTCGCGGAGAAGATCAATTCCTTGAAGGCCCGTTCGCACTCGGCATCCGTGAACGGTTCCAGGGTCTTCCAGTACAGGCTATTGAGCAGGGCGCTCAGTTCCTTGCCGTGGATCTCAGAGAGTGCCGTCATGTACTCTTTGAATATTCGCTGATTCGTCATGACGGCGGGCTCCATGATTCCAGCACGGCCATGTTCCGCCGCGTTGTCTCGGATACGGCGCCGGCCAAGGGGTGCAATTCGGTCGGTTCGTCTTCCCATCCACGCGCATTCAGCCATGTGGCAGGGTAGGGGATGAACTTCCCGCCGTCTTTCAGCCAGTCTTCCGAAGTCTTGGCCCGCTCAATCCCGGCCATAATGGCCTCCATAAGCTGCTCGTCCGGATTCATCTTCCCAAAGGCGCGTTCTGCCCGGCCTATCGATTTCTTTTTCGGATAGGATGTCCAAAAGGCTTCGAAGCGCACGCGCATTTCTTTCTTTTGAGAAATTTCTTTTGAAGAGTTTCTTTTGAGTAGTTTCTTTTGAGGTAGCCCGGATTGGTAACCTTCATTGCCCGGATTGGTAACCATGTTCCTGGTCTTCAATTCCGTGATTGTTCTTGAGATATGGCTTTTCGAAATGCTGGTCATTTCTTCGAACTGGCTCAAGGGGATCCAGTCTTCTTTCTTATGCCACCCCCATGTCTTCCGCCACAGCGCCCACAAGACCCGCGACTGATACGCGGAGAGATTCGTCCGCGCCAAGGCCTCCACGATCTCGTTCGCGACATCAATGTGTCCGTTTTCAGCTTGCGGGCTCGCCATCAGCGGTCCCCCTTCAGGCAGTCATCAAGGGTCATGCCCGGCGCCTTCTCGATCCACGTCCGGATCTCTTCCTCGATGAACACCAGCCGGCCGCCCACCTTGCGGAAGGGTATCTTTCGCCGCAGTACCAGGTTCCGGATCGCCCCGGGGCTTCGTTCAAGGTATTCGGCAGCCTTCTTGATGTTCCAGATCGTCATTCCGTTTCACTCCAGGGCAAAAGAAAAAGCGGGCAAATGAAGATGGTGAAGGCACCTTCACTGCCCGCTTTCTCTTTTCTTGCGTCCCCGTCAGGTTGGCCGACCTTCCGGAGAGCCCATTGTTTTCTGATTTATGGACGTTTTACTTCTGGTGTCCACTCCGTATCTTCTGCGTCTTCTTTAATGGACTGCAGACTACGGTTCAATTCGGCAGCTGGATCGTCAGTCTGATCCGCCGCCAAAATATTACGGATAAGCAATTCATCGAGGTCCGGGTCAAGGTTATTTCCTGTGACCCTGTAGGCATAGCGAAGCCTTGATTCCAAGGAAGAAACCATCATTTCGATGAAATCACCAATGTTCATACCAAGAAGGCTCGACCTTGATTTAATTCTGCGCTGAATCTCTTCATTCATTACGATTTGAAACGATTTCCTAGCCATAGCTTCAACCTCCGCTTTGATGGCTCATACAATATATACAAATGTAAGAAATGTCAAGATGGAAAATACAAGAATTTTGGATAAACTTGCATTTCGATGTGAAATCGAATAGATATAAATGCGAATTGAGTAAAAAAAAGGAGGTGGCACTATGGGTGGGGTGATTATTGAATATGCGGAAAAATTTAGACGGCTTGCATATACTCGCAGCACGTGGATTACAGCAACAAAGGATTGGCTTGAGTTCGCCAAGAAGGAAATTGTTGAAGAAACCGGGGATTTCGACCTCAATTTGATCCGCGATATTCAAGTATTGGAAAACTCAGTAAAATTCAGTTTCGCTGATCTTCATGTTTGTATAGAATTCCATATTTGCGCGACCAAAGAGCTTGGGTTCGTCAAGTGGTTTTTGGAAGATCAGCAAAGTGAAACCGACAAGAATCGGAGAGCTCTGATTTTGAGACATAAATTCAATCGCGATGGAGTCGAGACACATGCGCGTGAAAATAGAAGACAATATTTTAATGATTCGCTTTCATTATTTTGTGAGAAGGTTGATCAAATAGAATTCAATAAAATCCCAATATAGGGGTACTGTGAAAATTGACGAGTATGAGGGGCCACAAAAAACCCGCCGAAGCGGGTAGGGGGGGGAAGGCGGCGAGAAATCATTGATTAACTTTTTGGCTTCTTTCTTTCCGACGCTGATAGCTGCCCCAGCCGTACACACCGACAAGTCCTACAAGGGCAGTTATAATAGCAGCAAGACCCTCCGTTGGTTGACCATTATAAGCCAAGAATGTGCCGGCGCCTATGGCTGCTATTGCTATGATGAACCCGAGAGCTGCCCCAAAATAACTTTGCCTTATGTCTGAGCCTATGGCCTTCTTTTCGAGTTCTTGCCGATGCTGCACTTGGCGTTCCCAAAGAGAAATAATTCTCTCGGCTGATCCGGGGACTATTTCATCGTAGTGGCTGAGAATTTGTGGGGGAGGGAGTGGACCTTGGAAGGATGCGGCTTGTATTTTTGTAATAGACGAATTTCGTGGGGCTCCTGGGATCATCGGGCTGCGATTTCCCTTTTTCCCTCTTCTAGCCATTTGCCCTGCATTCTTGCTCTTTTTTATAAGCCGCAAGAACGGCCCTCATGTCGTCACCGATGGCTTTCCAATCCTCAAGAAATGCACGAGTATCCGCTAGATCTCCTGTCGCGGACACATTGTAGGTGTTCAATGTCCCGGCAAGATCAAAAAGCCGCGCTGCGCCTCCGATCAAACTTGGTCTCGCAAATAAAAAAAATGTCCTGCTCATTTCACGCCACCAACAAAAACGGGTTGCTTTTTGATTGACTTGTAAATCAGTCCTTGACCGCTTGTCAAGGGGAATCGACACCCCACCACGGCTATGCATATCGGCAGCATCAAGGGAAATGTTTATTTTCTTCTTCTCCTCCCTCTGGATTGTGAGTCCAAGGGTAGTGTGAAAATCCGTGTGACTCCGCAGGCGAAAAGGCCGCTTTTCTGTGTTTTTCTGTGATGATTTGTGACAAGAGAAGGGGAGGGGATTTGCAATAAAATCGGTAATTTGTAAGCAATTTCAAACAGAAAGAGCGTCAGCCCGGATCGCATCCGGAGACCAACGCTCTATCCTTCTGAGCTAATCGCCCACTTTGAAGCCTGCTTCGCAGCGGATTCCGGAGCATATGTCCGATTTCACCAAGCGCGGATTTCATACAACGGCCCGGCGGAATAATCAATCCTTTTTGCTCTTCCGGCGCGCCGGGTCGAACGGGAGTTCGGCGAGAATCCGGCGGACCGGACCGCTGCGGTTCATGCTGTAGATATGAATGCCGGCGGCTTCGTTCCGGAGCAGGTGCTCCGACTGCCGGGCGGCATGTTCGATTCCGTATTTCTCGATCTCTTCCGGCTTGTCACGGTACTTCTCGATCTTCTCCCGCAGTGCGGAGGGAAGTTTCGGCGCGCACAGGGAACCGATCCGCTGGCTCTGTTTGTAGTTAAGAATCGGGAAGATTCCGGGGATGAGGGGAACGCGGATGCCGTTTTTCAGCGACCTCTCGCGGAAGCGATAGAAGTCGTCGTTGTCGAAAAACAGCTGTGTGATGATGAAGTCCGCGCCGGCGTCGATTTTCTTTTTCAGGTTGCGGATGTCGACTTCCAGGGAGGGGGCTTCGCAATGGCCCTCGGGATAGCCGGCCACACCCACGCAGAAGTCGCCCCTGGACCGGATGAATTCCACCAGCTCGTTCGCGTACCCGAAACCGCCCTCGACACGGCGGAAAGCCCCCGTACCGTCCGGAGGATCGCCGCGCAGGGCAAGGATGTTCCCGATGGTTTCGTTTTTCAGCGCATCGAGGATTCCGGCGATGTCGTCCCGGGTGGACTGCACGCAGGTCAGGTGGGCCAGCACCTCGTGATGGAAATCCTTCTTGACCTTCGAGGCGATCTCGATCGTCTTGTCGCGCGTGCTGCCGCCGGCGCCGTAGGTGACGGAAATGAAGTCCGGCTTCCAATCGCCCAGCTCCCGGATGGTTTCGTACAGGCTCTCCAGGTTGCCTTCCCGGGCGGGGGGAAAGACCTCGAAGGAGAGTGTCGGGGTTTTTCGGACGAACAGGTCTCGTATCTTCATCTCAGGCGGCTCACGAAAGTCATGGCGATTCATGTCATTTGAAAAGGAGGATGTCAATATCTTTTCAAGTCCGGATTCAACTGTTGATTGAATCGGCGGAAACGATCTGCTAGAGTACGGGCGTCTTATGCAAGCGATAAACGGATTTCTTGAACGATGGCGCGGTATTTCCCTCGCAGGAGGCATCCTCCTGCTGTTGCTGCTCGGGGCATTTCCCGCCTCAGCCGGTACCGAGATCTTCAATGTCCGCCACTGGGCGGCTCCCGACCATACCCGTGTCGTATTCGATGCCACCGAAGAGCCGTCCTACACCGTGGAGAGGGAAGAGGCGAAACTGCGGATTGTCATCCGCGATGCGTCTCTGTCGACGACGCTTCCCGGCGTCATGGCCATCGACAAACCCGGGATCCGGAACATCCTTTTGAATACTGCTGAAAACCAGCTGACCATCGAACTGGAGCTTTCCGGGCACACGGGCGCCAACATCTTCTCCCTGAGCCGAATCCAGGACAAGCCCCATCGCTTGGTTGTCGATATCCTCCTGCCGGAGGCGGCAAAGAAGGAAGCTGTCGAGCCCGAGCCGGCCGCGGCGCCGGCCAGAAGGAGAATCATCGTCCTCGATCCCGGACACGGGGGCGAGGCGCCCGGGGCCGTCGGCCGCGGCGGCACGCAGGAAAAGGACGTGGTCCTCAGCATCGCGAAGATGACGCGGGAAAATCTGAACAAGAAGCCGGGATATCGCGCCCTCCTGACGCGCGACGGAGATTACTACGTCTCGTTCAGAAAACGCATGCAGACCGCCCGGGACAACAATGCGGATCTCTTCGTCAGCATCCACGCGGATGCCTCGCGCAGCCGCCGCGTCAGAGGAAGTTCCGTCTATACGCTCTCGCTGCGGGGCGCAAGCAGCGAGGCGGCCCGCCTGCTGGCGAAGGACGAAAACCTTGCCGACGTCATCGGCGGCTCCCCTGCGGGGGAGAGCGCATACGAATCCGATCCGATCGTGCTCAACATGTTTCAGACGAATTCCATCAACCGCTCGAAGAGCTACGGGCAGATTCTTCTCCAGCACCTGGACGACGTCGGGAACGTGAAGTTCCGCCGCATCCAGGAGGCGCCGTTCCTTGTGCTGAAACTGCCGGAAATCCCCTCCGCGCTGGTTGAGATCGCATTCATATCCAACCCCGACGAAGAAAAGCTGCTCCGGAGCAAGCGTCATCAGCGAAAGCTGGCGCAGGCCCTGGCATCAGCCATCGAGGAATTCCTGCCGCCGGAGACGGCCGAGGCGCCCGCGGTGCAGGCCCGGGCACCGATTCCCCAGGAGACCGCCAAAGCGGCACATTCCCCGGAGGCGCCCAGACCGGAGCCGTCGAACGCGGTCGAACCTGGTCCGGCCGTCGATACCGCACGTCCGGAAACAGCGGCGGCAGCCGATGCAGGCGGTATGCGGAAGAACGGCAGAACCGGACCCAAGACGAAGGCGGACGCGGGGGCAAAGCCTTTGACGGCCGGGGGAAAACCGGGCGGCGCCGGCAAGACTTTCGAGATCTACGTCGTCAAGAGAGGGGATTCCCTCGAAAAAATCGCCCTTCGTTACGGAGTCAGCGTGGCGCAAATCGCCGAGAGGAACCGCATCGACCCGCGGCGGCCTCTCTACATCCACCGCAAGCTGAAGATCCCGCTTTCGGGAGAAGAAGTCGCTCCGGGAGGAAGCTCCCCCCGTCCCGCTCCGGTCGGGGATAAGGCGGCAAAGATGAAGACAGCCGCTTATTCATATCATAAGGTCCGAAAAGGGGAGAGTCTTGCGTCGATCGCCAAGAAATACGGCACGACGGTAAAAGAGATTCGCGCCTTGAACGGCATGAAACGATCCGATGCCCTGATGGTTCAGCAGACGATCAGGGTTCCTTCCCGCGGCGCCGTCCGTTCTTAAGGAGAGGGATCCGTGCGTCTGTACCGAAGCATCCTTTTCCTGGTTTTGATCTTCCCGCTGTTCTGCCGGACCGGACTGTCCGCGGCCGCCAACGGCGGCTCTACAGAAGGCGGTCCTTTCCATGTCCTGGCCGAGCTCGCGCCGGGCGTGCCGTCTCTTTCGCCGGAATCCTATTCTCTCACCGTCGGCGGCGAATCGCGCGAATCCTTCTTGACGGGCCTTGATGAACCGGCGGCGGCGCCGGCCGGGGAGAGGAAGAACGGCAACAGAGGAACCCTGATGCCGTATCTGAGCTTCACCTTTTCCCGCGCCATGAACACGGAACCCAGGATCGATCCCTCGCGGCGGGGAGAGGAGGAGCGCGCCCTGGAAAAGTTCCGTTCCCTGTCATCGTCGCTCCAGACGCAGTCCTATCGGGATTCCCTGGAGACGATGGGAAAGATCTTCGAGCCGCAGGTCAATCTCCGCATCGAGTTCTGAAATTCGCGGAATTCTTCTCAGCAGGCCGCTCCGTTCCACGTCCGCAGCAGCCGAATCAGCAGCCGGACACCCACGCCCGAAGCCCCCTTGGGGATATAGGGCCTGTCCTTGCCCAGCCAGGCAGGGCCGGCGATGTCGAGATGCGCCCAGGGGAAGTCGCCGACAAATTTCCTCAGGAAAGCGGCTGCCGTGATCGTGCCGGCGGATCGGCCGCCGGCGTTCTTGACGTCGGCGATGTCGCTCTTGATCTGTTCGTCATACTCGTCCCATAACGGAAGTTCCCAGACCTTCTCTCCCGTGAACTCGGCTGCCTTGCGGATCCTTCCCTTGAGGGCGTCATCCGTTCCCAGCAGGCCGGCGACATGGTCGCCGAGGGCGACGACGCAGGCGCCGGTCAAGGTGGCCAGGTCGATGATGGCTGCCGGTTTGTACCGCCCGGCGTACGTCAAGGCGTCGGCCAGGATCAGTCTTCCCTCCGCGTCGGTATTCACGACCTCGATCGTCTGGCCGGAGAGGGATTTCAGGATGTCGCCGGGCTTCAGGGCACGCCCGCTGGGCATGTTCTCGGTAGCCGGGACGAGGCCGACGAGGTTCACCGGCAGCTTCAGATCGGCGGCGGCCATAACCGCGCAGATGACGGCGGCGCCGCCGGACATATCCGATTTCATCTCGTCCATCTTCTCGGCCGGCTTCAGAGAGATGCCGCCGCTGTCAAAGGTAAGGCCCTTGCCGACCAGGACGAGAGGCTTGTCGTTCTTCCTGCCGCCCCGGTATTCGAGGATGATGAAACGGGGAGGTTGTTTGCTCCCGCAGGCAACGCCCAGAAGGGCGTTCATGCCGAGCTTTTCCATTTTCTGCTCGTTGAACACCTTGACGGCGATCGGCCTTCCCTTGGCCGCAAGAACCGCACGCTCGGCCATGTCGCTGGGCGTCATCTCATTGGCCGGCGACGATACCATGTCCCGGGCGAGGGAAACGGCGCGGCAGAGGATCTCGGCGTTCGCCGCCGCCGTTCGAACGGCGGGGATCTGCAGGCTTTCCACGACGATCGTCATCTCGCGGAGATGGCGGATTTCCTCCTTGTGCACCGTCTTGTACGGTGTGAACTGGTAACTGCCCAGGATCGCCCCTTCCACGGCTGCTTCGGTGAGGTCCCCGATGGACGCGGAATGCGGGCCGAAGTCGAGGGCTGTCGAAAACGACAGGACATTCGACGAGCGAAGAAGCTGTGCCGCCTTTGCATAGGCGCCACGCACGCGGTCGAGGTCGAAGTCGCCGCGCTTTCCCAGGCCGACCAGGACCACTCTCCGGCCCGAGTCGGAACTGCCCGTGTGCAGCAGTTCGAGCTGAAGGTGCTTGCCCTCGAATTCGCGGCTGCGCAGCACTTCGGAGATCCAGCCCCCGGACGATTGGTCCGTGCGCTGCGCCGTCCCGGAGAGCGGCCCTCCTTCATAGATGGGAACGACGAGACAACGGTGGGAGGCGGGGTCGGGAAGGGTGCCTTTCAGAACTCTTGTTTTCACGGAGAACTCCTTTTCACGAAGCGGCTTTTTTGATCTGCATTTGCGTAATGTCTTTAGCCTAAAAAGGCCGAGGTTTTCAAGTCGTGTTTCGCCGCAGCGGATCCGACGGCCGTCATTCGCAATCGGCAGCAGCCGGCGCGGCCGCTTTTCGTCTCTTCGCTGACGCAGGATGAGGCCGTTTCCTTTCAGATTCGTCCTTCCCTTTTGCGTGAAAGATGGATATTATTACAGACACTTACATGTCGCTTTCCGATAGAATCGGCCCGGGAAAGAGTCCCGATCCGGGCGCCCTGACAGCGGGAAGTCCGGCCTGAAGTGCACAGCCGAAAGAGCTCCACGATCGGACCCGAATATGACGGAGATGAAAGTTCACCATTACGAAAAACGGCGAGACGGATTTACGGTACTGGAAGTGATCGCCGTCATTTTCGTCATCGCCGTCGTCGGTGTCGTGGCGACATCCCGCATCGCCTCCAAGACCTATTACGATATCGCCGCCGAGACGGAGATATTGAAAGCGAACATCCGTTATGCGCAGTTTCGCGCCTTGTCTGATGCGGATAAGAGATCCAGCTATACGGATACCACATGGGGAGTATTATTTTCCGGCAACTCCTACACTTTGCGGAAAACGGAAGAGGGTGTTACCACGACGCATAATTTCCCCGGTCAAGACTCGCCGACGCACAATCTGCCGAGCGGCATTTCTGTTACGGCGGGAACCGTCACATACAACGTGTGGGGCGTCCCCGTTGACGCGTCAGGGGCCGCCCTGGACGGCGAAACGACCATTGAAATAACCGATGGTGTCTCTACGAAGACCATTACGGTTACACGGAATACAGGATTTATTCCATGAGGCTGCCGAGCAGACGACATGACGGGGGATTCACCCTTATTGAGGCCGTTATCGTGATCGTTGCCGCGGCGATCCTGGGCGCGATGATGTTCACCTATTCGAATACGTCGCTGATCAGGAGCTCCCAGCCCTTGCACCAGGCGACCAAGGCCTTCGCACTGCAGCAGGTCATGGAGAATATCCTGACGGACTACAATTCGGACAAGACGAATCTCGCCGGGATCAAGACAAAGATCGGCAATCCGCCAACCTCCGGCTATGGCGCATATACGGTCGTGTATAACGACTTCATCAAATTTGTCGGCGATGCTGAAGCGCCGATTGTCGTCGGTGTCGATCCTCAAAATATACTGAAGGTGACCATTAAAAACGATCTGGGCGAAACGCTGTCCATACTGCTCACGCTCATTCAATAAGGGGATTATGAACAGAGGCATATTCCACAAGCGGGGCTTTACGCTCCTTGAAATCATCGTATCGCTTTTCCTGGTCGGGATTGTGACGGCGGTCATCGGCCTGTCCAGTTACCACATGGTCAACAGTTTTGTCTTTGCACAGAAGAACGCCGACACCCTGCTGAAGGGACAGGTTGCCATTGCACGGATGGTCAAGGAACTGAACAACGTGAAGAAGGTTTATGTCGCTTCCACGAACGGCACACAGATCACATTCACGTCGTACAGAGATGCGGTGGCGGCAGATCATACGATATCCCGGTCCGGCGCCAATCTTCTGCTCGACGGCATCGTCCTGACGGATCAGGTCAGCGGTTTTTCACTCGCCTATTATGACAGCTACAGCGGAGCTGCACAGACAACCTGGTCGGCGGCATCGCGGATCATCGGGATCGATCTGGTATTGACGGGAGCGGAAAATACGCCCGCCTCATTCAACGCCCGGGTTGCGCCCTCTTTCGATGTCTCGCTTGTCGCGCCCTGAACATGATCGATGAAAAGAGAATTCACATTGCGACCGCAGTTCATTGCAGGGACGGAAAGATAAAATGATTTCGCAACGGAGAATGCGGGAAAAAAGAGAAGCAGGTTCGGCAATCATCGTGATCATCGTTGCGATGACGATCGTCGCCGTCCTCGGCTCCGGGATGCTCGGCCTTTTTTCTTCAACCATCATTTCGGAGTTGTTCATCAATAACCGGGAAAAAGCCTACTACGCGGCTCAGTCCGGCAGGAATTATGCCGCATTGATCATCAATACCCTCCCTGCCGGCGACAGGGCTGCCATCGACGCGGCTCTTCATGGGAAGACATTTACCTTGTCGGACGGAAGCAAATTCTATCTCAGCTCGCAAACCGACGACAAGCGTTCCTACGTGGAATCTACGGGGATCGTGAATGTAGGTACGGCGCTGGAGACGAAGCAGAAGATCATGTTTACCGTCGAGAGCAAGAGGTTCGCTCTGGATGTTTTTGGAGTCCAGTCCGTTCAACTTACAAATGGAGCGATCATTGACAGTTACGATTCGTCCGTAGGCCCATATAATGCCACTTCGAATAGGTCGCAACTGGCAGTTGTCCGGACGAACGGAACGGCCGACGGGTCGATCAATGTTGTTTATAAGGCAACGACCCCCTGTCAGATCGGCGGTGACGCCATTTGCGGGCCCTGCGGGCCGAATCTGGAGTATTGCGATCCTAATGAAGATTATGGAGTCATCAATGCCGTTTCCCTTAATCCCGCCATTATACTGATTACGGGAACAAGGACCTCCGCTGCCACGGCTCAGGCTTATTCAGAAGTCCTTCCTCCCGGCGCCTGCACATCTTTCTACACTTGCGGTTCGCTCCTGGGCAACACCGTGACCGTAAAAATAAAAGCGATAAACTATACGTACCGCACAATGACTGGTTCCGGCACAGCCAATGATCCCAGTACGCTTACTTCCGGTGTTTACAGGACGAATTATTTTAATTTTAATGGCAGAACACTCACGATCAACGGCAATGTCACATTGATCATTTCCGAAGTGTTTACGAATGACGGTTCCCTCATAACGAACACCGGCAATCTGAACATGATCAATGCATCCAATATCTTCATTTCACCTGGTGCATCACTGGATCTGTATGTGCTGAGAACAGCCACCTTTGGTCAGGACTGCAGAATCAATCCGCCCTGCCGGGGAGGCACAACGGCAGTACCCTGCGCCGATGGTCTGCCGCAGACGCCGGCGACCGCCCTGCGGTTCTTGGGCATCACTACCACCCAGCTGAATTTCAATTCACAAGAAACCTATGGAGGGGTAAGTGCGCCAGGGGCAGTATGTTCCTATACCGCTGCATCGCATTTTTTTGGCACGGTTTCCTGCAAGACCATAACAATGACCGGCGGCGGTATACACGTTGACAAGGCCTTTTCATCGACCGGCGGCGGTACGGGTGCCGGCAATGTCGTCTATTGAATCCGGCAGCGAGCGCATTCCCCGCGGCTTGCCGCGGGGTGAGCGAGCGAATGATGCTCAAGATCCCTTCCTTGGGGATCGAAGATTCTCCGGAGCTTGATCCGGAGAACTTCAATTTAAGGGCGGAAAACCACCTGCGCTTGGAATAATTGCAAGAAGAATGAAGGCCCATTTACACAACTGAAATTTTCAGGAATCGGAGATCTTCAGTCGCGCGAAGATCCGATTGATTTAGATGGGAAAACCTGTTAGCGTCCGCGAGCAATACGGACGATTCCAAGTCGGCAGCGACGGCGACGAAGGGTCCGCAATACGAAAGATCTCAGGAGGAGAAGATGGCATCTACCACCATGGAAGTCCGGCAGGCGCAGAAGGCTTCGCTGGAAAAAGAGTTGGCCGGGCGCCTGGCCTTGTTGAAAACGCGCGGTCTGGATGAGAAGGAAATCGCCAAGGATCCGCTGTTGAAGAACCTTCGCGCGAAGATGAAGCAGGCAAACGGGCGCATCTCCGCAATCGACAAGAAATCCCGGAGGACGGAAGACCTGGCCAGGATCAAGGCCGAGAAGGCTGCGCAGCCGAAAGAACAGCCCGAGGAAAAGCCGGCGGAGAAGGCCAAGGGGGAAAAACCGGCGAAGGCAAAAGCAAAAGCGGAAAAGTCGGAAAAGGCCGAAAAACCCGCTGCCAAGGAAAAGGCGCCGAAGAAGAAAAAGGAAGCCGAACCGAAAGCAGAAGGTTGATGCGGGCGGCGTCCGCATCAGAAAAGCGAATCAGCTGCAGGACCGCGCCGCGGTGCGGTCCTGCCGGGGCGTTCCGGGCGGACCGGAGTCGCCGCTTCAGATAAAGTCGATCAACTTCCCGCTGGTCTGCCGCAACCGCTGGCTGAGGAGCTTCCCCAGTACGAGAAGAAGCTTCGCGGCCAGCCCCGGGAGTTCGCGCAGCAGGCGGTCGAACGATCCCTTCGTCAGCATCATGATGGTCGTAGCTTCCGCGGCGATGGCGCTCGCGGAACGCGGTTCCCCGTCAAACAAAGCCATCTCGCCGACCGTTTTCCCCCGGGTGATGACCGACAGGATCTTCTTTCGGGCCTCCGCATCCTCCTTGACGATCTGGACGCTTCCCTCCACGATGAGGCAGAGGGAAGCGTCTTTCCCGCCTTCATGGAAAATCGGGGTACCCGCAGCCACGCGAAATACGTCGACGTACCAGGAGAAGATCTCGATCTCTTTCCAGCTGAAGGAACCGAGCCAGTTGGTTCTCTCCAGCAGTTCCGCCTTCTCCGCCAGCGTTTTGTCCAGTCTGTTCAAGCCCGAACCTCCGGCTCATGACAGCTGCTGAATCGCCGCCAGCTTCCAGGCCTTCTTGCCGACGGGACGGGTGAAGGTCCAGTATTCCTCGAAGCGGATTGGCGCATCTTTCGTCCCGGCGCTGATCCGGCCGGTCTTTTCCTCGACCGTATAATCCAGAAGGTTTGCCAGGAATTTCACCGCCACAAAATCCTGCCCGCTTTCCTGCCAGGCCTCGGCCAGCTCGATTGAGCGGACGGCGATGTTCTCCAGCCGGTTGATTTGTCCTTCCCTGCGCAGAGTTCGAACCTGCTCCTCAAAAGTCGCGAGCATTTCCGGGGTGAGCAGGCCGGCGGCGGCGGACATGTCGCGCTGCGTCCAGGCCGCTTGAATCTTGAAGAAGGCGTCGGTACTCTCCTCCAGGAAGCGGGAGGGATTGAAAGCGGGATCCATCTGCCGGATGTGCGCCATGCCGGTATCGAGGTCGTTTCCCTGCAGCGACGCAGCCGACGGCGCGGTGCCGGGCGGAATTCCGGCTTCCAGGGCGGGGCCGGGGGCAGGGGAGGACCGGTAATAGGCGCTGGCTACAGCCGCTTGCCGGCGCTTCTTGAAGTAGGAAAACAACAGGTACAGCAGCAGCCCGATCAGCGCGATGTCCAGCAGCCCCATTCCGCCGCCGCCCGTCGCCTCGGAAGATTCACCGGCCATTCCCAGGCTCCGGAACAGCATGGCGCCCGCCATGCCGCCGATCAATCCGCCTGCCATGCTCCTCATGAAACCGCCCTGCTGCGGGAAACCGGCTGCCGGCGGAGACGCGAACTGCCCGGCGCCCGGCACGGTTTGCGCAGGCGCGGGCGCGGCCGGTCGGGGCGCCGAAAACGACCTGGAGCCTCGGCTTCCGAAGGATCTGCCGCCGCCGGCTCTGGCAAATGCGCTCGATTCCAGGGCGACAAAAAAGACGAACCACAGGACCAAAAGGCCAATGCAGGCCTTTGACAGACTCTTGAAAGACATAAAACCTCCCGAGTGATATTTTGTGGTAGACTCCCATACACGTTGAATCGATTTCCTGTCAATTTGTTTTCGCCGGTATTTGACCATGCTTCGCCCACCACCTGCCTCAGGGAGGTTTGCCGTGCACTTTCCTCTTCGTTGGATCGCGGCGGCGCCGATAAAAAAAGGCCGGGGAAGCCCCGGCCTTTTTTATCGCAAAGGGTCCTTCCTCAGACCGCTTCGATTTTCACTGCGCACACCTTGTACTCGGGAATCTTCCCGATCGGATCGAGGGCCGCATTGGTGAGCTGGTTCACGGCCGCTTCCTTGAAATGGAAGTTCATGAAGACCACGCCTTCCTGGGAGCGCTCGGTGACGAGGGCCTTGGCCTCGACTTCACCGCGGCGGGAAGTGACCTTCACCGTCTGGCCTTCGCCGATTCCGAACTTCTCGGCGTCTTTCGGATGGATCTCGATCAGACTCTGAGGATAACGCTGCATCGGACCCTCGGCAAGGCGCGTCATGGTGCCGGTGTGGTAATGGTACAGCACGCGCCCCGTCGACAGGATCAGCGGGAATTTCTTGTCCGGCATTTCCGCCGGCGGGATAAATTCGATCGCGGCGAAGAGACCCAGCCCGCGGCTGAAACGGTCCTTGTGGAGGAACTTCGTGCCCGGATGGTCCTTCGTCGGGCAGGGCCACTGCAGACCGGTCTTCTCGATGCGGTCGTAGGTGATCCCGGCGTAGCTCGGCGCGAGGGCGTTGATCTCGTCCATGATCTCCCGGGCCGAGCCGTATTTCATCGCGTACCCCATCCGGCTGGAGAGTTCGGCGACGATTTCCCAGTCGGTTCTCGCCTGTCCCGGAGGTTCGACGGCCTTGCGCACCCTCTGCACGCGGCGCTCCGTGTTGGAGAAGGTTCCGTC
>DIWJ01000085.1:52058-83001 GCA_002428445.1 Syntrophaceae bacterium UBA6109 | reverse complement strand
CCGGGTCGGAAAGCATCGGGTTCTCTCCCATGACGTAGAGAGCCTTGATGTCGCCCTTGTGGGCCGCGTCCATGACCTCGACGATCGTGAGCCCCGGTTTAGCGGGCAGTTTCGCCGCCCCCCAGGCCTTCTCGAATTTCGCGCGAATATCGTCGTTGCCGACGGGCTGGTAGGCGGGGAAGACGTTGGGCAGGGCGCCCATNNTTGTTCTGGCCGCGCAGGGGGTTCAAGCCGCCCCCCTCGATGCCGATCTTTCCGCAGAGCATGCACAGATTGGCCAGGGACTTGACGTTGTCGGTCCCGGTGATGTGCTGGGTGATCCCCATGGTATAGAGGACGGACGCCTTGTTCGCCTTGGCGTACAGGCGGGCGGCGGTCTTGAGATCCTTGGCGGGGACGCCGGAAATCGTTTCGACGTATTCGGGGGTGTACTTCTCGACGACCTTCTTCATCGCTTCGAAGTTTTCCGTCCGCTCGGCGACGTATTTCTTGTCGTAGAGTTCCTCGGCGAGAATGACGTTCATCAGACCGTTGATGACGGCGACGTCGGTTCCCGGCTTCTGGCGGAGCCAGATTTCCGCATACTTGACGAGGTCGATTTCGCGCGGATCGATGACGATCAGTTTGGCGCCCTGCTGGCGAACGGCCCGTTTCACCTTCATCCCGATGATGGGGTGATTTTCCGTGGTGTTGGTTCCCGTCGCGAGGATGACGTCGGCGAACTCGACTTCTCCGATCGAATTGGTCATTGCACCGCTTCCGAAGGCGGCGGCCAGACCGGCCACCGTTACGGAGTGTCAGAGACGGGCGCAATGATCGACATTGTTGGTGCCGATCCCCGCCCTCATGAATTTCTGGAAGAGGTAATTCTCTTCGTTCGTGCAGCGGGCGGAGGAGAACCCCGCGATGCTGTCAGGGCCGCTCTTTTCTTTGACGGCCGCAAGCTTCTTCGCGATGAAATCGAGGGCTTCGTCCCAGCTCGCCTCGGCAAGCTTGCCGTCCTTGCGGATCAACGGCGTCTTGAGACGGTCCGGATGGCCGACGAAGTCCATGCCGAACCGGCCCTTGACGCAGAGGCTGCCCTCGTTGGGCGCGCCGTATTCGCGGTTTCCCGTCACCTTGACGATCCGGCCGTCTTTGACATTCAGATCCATCTGACAGCCGACGCCGCAGTACGTGCAGGTGGTCCGCACCTTCTTCATTTCCCAGGGACGGCCGGCGAAACGCGCCTGTTTGAAGGTGATGGCGCCCACCGGGCAGACATCGGCGCATTCGCCGCAGAAAACGCAGACGGAATTGAGGTAATCGGTATCGAAGGCGGGTCCGACCTTCGCCCGATGGCCGCGCTTGGCGAAATCCAGGACCTCGTTGACCTGGATCTCGTTGCAGGCCCTGACGCACCGCCCGCAGAGGATGCACTTGTTGAGGTCCCGCTGGATCATCGTGCTGCTCGTCTCGATCGCATAACCCGGCGCCTTGATTTCGAAGCGGGGCTTTTCGATCTTCAGCCAGTACACGAGGTTCTGCAGTTCGCAGTTTCCGTTCTGCTCGCAGGTGAGGCAATTGTGGTCGCCCGAAGACCAGAGGAGCTCGATGATCAGCCGCTGGGCCGCCTTCACCGCCGGCGTCGCGGTCCGGATGACCATGCCGGCGTTTACAGGCATGCAGCAGGACGCGACGAGCGACCGCGCTTTTTCGACTTCCACGACGCAGACGCGGCAGGCGCCGACGTTCGTCGTCCGCTGATAATGGCAGAGGGTCGGTATGAAGATCCCGTTTGCCTTGGCGACATCCAGGATCGTCTGGCCGGCTTTGGCCTCGTAGTCTTTACCGTCGATGTTCACTGTTACCTTGTTGTCCATTCTCCGTAACCTCCAGGTTCATCGCCATCCCGCCGGTTGGTGCGGGATGGCATGGAATGTTGAAAAAACAGCGTTAAGTAAGCTCTGCGTCGCAGCGCAGGCAGCGCGTCGCTTCCTTGATGGCAGCTTCCTTCGTGAAGCCCAGCTCGACCTCGATGAAGCTTCCCTTGCGCTGCGCGGCTTCGAGCTCCGGCATCGCCGTCTGGGGACACTCCTCCGACTCCTCGTCGATGACGAAAGGAACGTCGATCTTCTGCTCAGGCGGCATCTCGTATGCGGGTTCGCCGTTCTTCGCCCGGATGGCGGCGTCGATATCGATCGCAGCCTGATGCCCTGCCTCGATGGCGCCGATGACCGTATCGGGACCCGTCACGGCGTCTCCGCCCGCGAAGTATTTCCCGTTGGCGGTCATGGATTCACTGCCCTTGGCAAGGGAGAAGGTGTTCCACTTGGTGATTTCGACGCCGCTGTTCTTTCCCACAAAACTCAGATCGGGAACCTGGCCGATGGCGGAGACGACGGCGTCCACGCTGAGCGTGAATTCCGAGCCCGCGATCGGGACGGGGCGTTTGCGGCCGCTCTTGTCAAAATCGCCGAGCTTCATGCGCTGGCAGACGATGCCGTTGATCTTCCCGCCTTCGCTGAGGATCTTGAGGGGGGCGACGAGGTATTCGATCTTCACGCCCTCATGCTCGGCGGCCAGGATTTCCTCCTCGGCGGCCGGCATGTCCTGGCGCAGACGACGGTAGAGAAGCGTGACGTCGGCGCCCAGTCTCAGCGCCGTTCTCGCCGCGTCGATGGCGGAGTTGCCGCCGCCCACGACGGCGACGCGGCTGCCGAGTTTCTTCTGGCCCTTTTCCCAGGCCGCTTCGTTTGCATTGTAATCGCGCAGGAACTCGACGCCGCCGAAGATGCCCGGCAGATCCTCTCCCTCGATCCCCATGGGCTGGCTCTTCTGCGCGCCGGGGGCCAGGTAGACGTAATTGTAATCCTTGTCGAGTTTCGCGAAGGTAATGTCCTTGCCGATGCGCTTGTTGCATTTGATCTCGACGCCGAGCGCCCGGATGTCGTCGATCTCCCTGGCGAGGATGTCCCTCGGCAGACGATAGGCGGGGATGGCCCAGCGCAGCATGCCGCCCGGTTCCGCGAGCGCCTCGAAGACCGTGACCTTGTATCCGCGCAGGGCAAGGTCCTTGGCCGCGGTGAGGCCGGCGGGACCGGCGCCGACGACGGCGACCTTTTCCTTGCGCGTGACGGGAACGGCCTCGATCTTCGGCCGCGGCGCGTTGTCCGTGATGAAACGCTTCAGGAACTTGATCGCCACCGGCTCATCCATCTTGCCGCGGCGGCACTTGGTCTGGCATTTGTGATCGCAGACCCTGCCGCAGACGGACGGGAACGGGTTGGTCCGGAGAAGCATCCGGTAGGCGTCTTCCAACCTGTCGGCCCGCACCAGCGCGATGTAGGAGGGGATATCCATCCCGACCGGGCAGGTGTGCTGGCAGGGGGACTTGAACAGCGCCGAGCATACGGCCGCAGAGCAGCGGTGATCCCGGATGTGCTCTTCGTACTCGTTGCGGAAATAGCGGATCGTGCTGAGAATGGGGTTCGGGGCCGTCTGGCCGAGGCCGCAGAGGGATGCGTCCTTGATGACCTTGGCCATCTCCTCGAGCAGTTCGATGTCGCCTTCCTTGCCCTTTCCCTGGGTGATATTGGTGAGGATCTGAAGCATGCGCTTGGTTCCCTCGCGGCAGGGGGTGCATTTGCCGCAGGATTCGTCCTGGCAGAAGTCCATGAAGAAACGGGCCATGTCAACGGCGCATTTTTCCTCGTTCATGACGATGAGACCGCCGGAACCCATGATGGCGCCCAGTTCAACGACCTTTTCGTAGTCGACGGGCGCATTCAGGTGCTGGACGGGAATACAGCCGCCGGAGGGGCCTCCGAGCTGGGCGGCCTTGAACTTCTTGCCTCCGGGGATGCCGCCGCCGATGTCGTAGACGATCGTTCCCAGCGGTGTGCCCATGGGAACTTCCACGAGACCGACGTTGTTCACGTCGCCCGTCAGGGCGAAGACCTTCGTGCCGCGGCTTCTCTCGGTCCCGATACTGTTGTACCAGGACGCGCCGCGCAGGATGATCTGGCCGATATTGGCGAGGGTTTCGACGTTGTTGAGGATGCTGGGTTTCTGCCAGAGACCGGCGACGGCCGGGAAGGGCGGACGCGGACGGGGCATGCCGCGCTTGCCTTCGATCGAGGTCATGAGGGCCGTTTCCTCGCCGCAGACGAAAGCGCCGGCGCCCTGGTAGATCTCAAGATTGAAATCGAAGCCGGTGTCCAGGATGTTCTTGCCCAGAAGACCGTATTCCTTTGCCTGTTCGATCGCGACATTGAGGCGGTGGATGGCCAGCGGATACTCGGCCCGGCAGTAGATGTAGCCCTGATGGGAGCCGATCGCCTTGGCGGCGATGACCATGCCCTCGAGAACGGCATGGGGATCGGCCTCGAGGACGCTGCGGTCCATGAAGGCGCCNNGTCGGCGTTGCAGATGACGTACTTGACGTCGCCGGCCGACTGCGCGGCGAATTTCCACTTGAGTCCCGTCGGGAAACCGGCGCCGCCGCGTCCGCGGAGACCGGAATCGAGGACCTCCTTGACGATCTGCTCAGGGGTCAGCTCCGTGAGCGCCTTGGCCAGGCCCGAGTAGCCGTCGCGGGCGATGTATTCGTCGATCTTCTCGGGATCGATAAGGCCGCGGTTGCGGAGCACCCTCAGTTCCTGCAGGGCGAAGAACGGGATCTCCTGCATCGTCGGGATGACCTGGTCGGTGACCGGCTCCCGGTAAAGCAGACGCTGGAGCACGCGCCCCTTGACGAAATGCTCTTCGACCAGTTCGGGAACATCCTCCGGCTTGATCATCATGTAGATGACACCCTCGGGATAGACCACCATGATGGGGCCCTGGGCGCAGAATCCGTTGCAGCCGGTTTCCACAAGCTTGAGGTCCGAAGCGATGCCTCTTTTGTCCAGCTCTGCGAGGAGGGCCTTCTTCACGTTCATACTGCCGGAAGCATGACAGCCCGTCCCGCCGCAAAGCAGCAAGTGCGATCGAAATACCTTCATGCGGATATGATCCTCCTTCTTAATAGGATAAAAAATCTCTATGAGAGCAGCTCGGGAGCGCTGCGTTTACTTCACGATTTCCTGCCCCTTGGCCAGGACGAAAGGCGTCTGGACTTCGCCTTCCAGGACATGGCGCTTGTAGACCTGGCGCATCTTATTGGGGTCCATGTACTGGTACTTGATGGGTTCCTTGCCCAGCACCTCGACGGTCACCAGCGGTTCGCGGCTGCAAAGTCCCATGCAACCGGACGTTGTGACGATGGTGTCCGTGGCGTTGGAGGCGGCGATTTCCTGCATCAGGGCGTCCAGGACTTCCTTGGCTCCGGAGGCGATGCCGCAGGTGCCCATGTGGACCGTCACCTTCACGCGTTTTTCGCCGTCGCGCAGAGAAGTCTCCGCGTGCACCTTATCTTTGATCTTCTTTAAATCCGCAATGGTCAGCTTAGCCATAGTCTCTATCCTCACCTATTCGTATTGGTTAAGTACTTCTTTGACCTTCGCCGGTTTCATTCTTCCGTGAACGTCGTTGTCCACGACGACGACCGGTCCCAATCCACAAGCGCCGAGGCAGCGGACGGACTCGAACGTAAAGCGCCGATCCGGGGTGGTCTCGCCTTCCTTGACGCCGAACTCACGGGTGATTTTCTCGGAAATGGCTTTCCCGCCCCTCACGTAACAGGCCGTTCCCAGGCAGACTCTGACCGTGTGACGGCCGCGGGGCGTCATGGTAAAAAATGAGTAAAAGGTGACGACGCCGTAAACCCGGCTCAGGGGGAGATTGAGGCCCTTTGCGATCCGCTTCTGAACGGAGACCGGCAGGTATTCCAGGGTGACCTGCGCCTCTTCAAGGACCGGAATCAATCCTCCCGGTTTGCCCTTGAACTTCTCGATGATCTTGTCGAGCTTCTTGATCTGTTCAGCTGTAAAATCTTTCAATAATTCCTCGTTTTCCGCTTTCATTCACCTGTCCTCCTTGAATTTCATCAGGATTCCTTCCGTAATCGCATATCCTTCAATCAATGCTTGGCGGCGTTCATGCAGAAGAACCCAACTGCTCCAAACCCTCCGAAACATGGGTCCGGATGTACTGCAGGACTTCGATGTGGTTGATGGGAACGTCGTCCAGCTCCTTTTTCAGCTCCGCCGTGTCGAGACGGTATTTTCTGCCGTCCCTGGCGTGGCGGTACACGATGTTGATATCGGGGTTCCCGGCGATCAGGGCGACCAGCGCTCCCGGCACGTCGCCGAGAGGTTGTCGATCGATGTGCGTCAATCCCATCTCCACGCTGACCCTTGTTCCTCTTCCCGGTTCCGATTCCAGCTTGAGGGCGCCGCCCGTCGCCTCCGCCGCCTGCGCCAGCATCGGGAGTCCCAATCCGACCCTGCGCACCTTCTTCGTCGTGAAGAAGGGATCCAGCGCCTTGACTGCCTCTTCCGGGCTCATTCCCGCCCCGTCGTCTTCGATGACCAGCCGGAACCGGTCGGAGGATGTGTCCTCGTCGACGGAGATGCAGACGTTCCCGGCGCCCGCCCTTGTAGAATTCTCCGCAATGTCCAGGATGTGCAGAGCCAGTTCCAGCACGGCTACTCCTCGATGCGCCTTCCTTTTTCCCGCCGCAGGGCCATGCGCAATTCGACGAAGGACGCCCGTTCCAGATGCATGATCGTGACCGCTTTGCCGATGTCGGCGGGAAAATGGGCATCGGAAGAAGTGAGCAGCGGAAAAGAAGATAGTTCCGGAAAACGAATCCTCGCGGCGGCGATGCCCAGACCGGCAGTGACTTCCAGCGCGTCAAAGGCCATGGAGGGATCGATGAATCCGAGCTGGCCGATGACGCTGAAGCTTTCCCGGTCGATGTGTGAGGCGATGGCCAGGCCCTGCAGCGAGTGGATCCCGTCGATCAGTTCGCGAAGCGAAAGAGATGTCGCCCCGATCAGCAGCCTCTCGTTGTAACCCTCCACCTCGTCGGATTGGTTCACGATGACCTGCGGGCCGAAGACCTTTTCGTCATTTTCCCCTGCCAGGTGGCGGTAGACAACCTCCTGGAGTTCCCGGAGCCCATCGAGCGTCTCGAAGAGAGCCAGAAGGTGAACCTCCTCGCTGGAAGCCACCTCCATTCCGGGAAGAACGGTCAGGGAGGTCTGTTCCGCAGCCTTCAGGACGTAAGGAACGTTTTCCGAGGCGTTGTGATCGCAGATCGCGATCATGTCAAGCCGTGCGGCGATCGAATTGTCAATGAGCGCCCTCGGGTACATGTCCAGATCCGCACAGGGGGAAAGACAGCTATGGACATGAAGGTCGCAGCGGAACTCCCTGAGCATGAACGGCGTCCCGAAGGTTCTTAAAAAAAACGGCCATGCAAAGCATGGCCGCTATCCTGTTGCAAGGGACTTTTCCCCCTCGTTGGCGATCAGGTCATAAACCCGGCCGGCCGTTTCAAAACATGAAAAAGGGGACACCAGCAACGGGATCCCCTCGGCGGCCGCCTTCTCCAGGGTATCTTTTGTCGGTTCGCTTCCCTGCACGAGGACGATCCCCGCATGTTCCTTCAAGGATGCGACGGCGATGATATTCTGGTGAATCTGGCGGGTGATCCAGAGATCTCCCTCGCAACTGTTGGCCATCACGTCGGAAAGCAGGTCGCCCGTGTAGCCTCCGCGGACCTCGGCGTGGAGTCTTTCGCCTCCCGTTCTGACGTCCAGGCCCAAGGCCTTTACGATGGCTGAGAGTTGCAACGTTTTCCTCGCTATCTATGCGCGGGGCGCATCGCTGATTGAGATGATCATCTTCAGACAAGTCCCTCTGCCGACTTCGGAAGTGATCTGGAAATAATCCGAGAAGTTTTTAATGTTGCACAGCCCCATGCCCGCCCCGAACCCCATCTCGCGGATCTTCTCGGTTGCCGTCGAGTACCCCTCCTGCATGGCCAGTTCGATATCGGCGATTCCCTGCCCCTCATCGACGGCCTCGATGAGCACGCAGTCCGGAGCGACCAGCAGGTGGATCAGTCCTTTTCTCGAATAGGAAACGATGTTGATTTCCGATTCATACGCCACGAGAGCCGCCCTGCGGACCACATCGCTGGCGAGACCAATCTTCTTGAGAACGGATTTGATGTGGCTCGATACCCGGCCCGCGTTGTCGAAATTTCCGCCCTCGACGGCGAAACTGTCTTCATATAAGGGTTTGGCTTTACCCTCCACGGCTACTTGTTCTCAACTTTCTCCAAACAGCCGACGATCCCTTTCATATAGAGTTTTCCGGCGGTTTCAAAAAGGATGTAACGTGTGATGAGAATCGGAATGCGCAACTCCCGGGCCAGCCGAAGGGCTTCCGGGGACGGTTGCTTGCCGCGAACCATAATGATGGCGGCAATATCGAGAATATCCGATGTCCGGATCACCTGCGCATTGGTTAATCCCGTGAGAAGGAGGCTTCCGGGTTTGGCAAAGGCCAGAACATCGCTCATCAGGTCCGCACCGAAGGCGGTCCTGACTTCCATATCCAGTTTGTCTTCCCCTACGAGAACATCTGCATCCAGTAACTGTTTGACCTCACGAAGGGTCACTGTTTACTCCTCTACAACAGGAAAGCAATTCCTCAAGAATCTCTACGAAAATCCTGACTTACGGCATCATTGCCACCGTGCGAAAACCTGAAAGATCCGGCACGGGCATTATCATAAGCCCCGGGATGTGTCAATACATTTCTGCTGAGATTCGCAGCCGCTGGAAGCGGCGGACACGGTTCGTAATTCATTGAAAGAATAAAATATTTGGCGAATCGATGCTTGGCGGTTTTTTGCTGTCCGAGCACCGCTTCGGCGCAGGAAATCCGCGCCGTCGAAAGGGAGTGCCCGGAAGAATCGATCGGGAGGCGCGGCAAAATTTTTTTTGCTTCACTGTACAATTTGGGTTACAAGTCGACCCGTGGATGCGCTGGTCGACGACTACATGAACTTCCTTGCCGTTGAAAAAGGGGTTTCCCGCCACACGCTGGAGGCTTACGGACGGGACCTTGCCCGCATGGTCGAATTTCTTCGAGGGCAGGGACTCAACTCCATGGAGGGCGTGGATCAGGACGATATCCTGCGGTACTGTGCGGCGCTTCGGACGGCCGGCCTGAGCGCCAATTCCGTCAATCGAGCCCTTGCCGCGATCCGCGGGCTGTTCCGCTATCTCCTGCGTGAAAAGCGGATGGAACGGAATCCCGCCGCCGATATCGAACTGGCCCGTGTCTGGGCGCGCATCCCCGATGCGCTGAGCCGCGATGATGTCGTTCGGCTCCTCTCCCAGCCGGGCATGGAGCATCCCCGGGCGATGCGCGACACGGCGCTGCTGGAGTTGATTTATGCAACGGGTCTGCGCGTTTCGGAGATTCTCGCCCTGACCGTGGACGATATCCATTGGCAGGTGGGGTACCTCGTTGCCTTCGGCAAGGGCCGCAAGGAACGCGTCGTCCCGATCGGCAGGACGGCTTATGACGCCGTCAAACGCTACCTGGAAGACGCCAGGCCGCAATTGCTGAGGGGCGGGGAATCCAAGCTCCTCTTCCTGAATCGTTCCGGGAAAGGGCTGACGCGCCAGGCCTTCTGGAAGATGGTGAAAAGATATGCGGCGCAGGCGGGTCTGCGAAAGGAAGTGCATCCCCATACCTTTCGGCATTCCTTTGCCACCCATCTCCTCGAAGGTGGGGCGGATCTTCGTTCCGTCCAGATCATGCTCGGGCATGCGGACATCTCGACCACACAGATTTACACGCACGTTACGCGGGGGCGGCTGAAGGACGTTCACAAGAAGTATCATCCCCGCGGCTGAGATGGCGGATGGCGGGTCTGACGGCCTCCTGCCCGAAGGAAGCGACAAGATGAAAAATATCCGATTCCATGAGACGGAACGAGGGATTGCGCACCTGCGAATCGTGGCAATACTGGCGGCCGCGATCCTTCTGGCGCTGATCATCGCCTTATTCCTCCTTTCCGGGCAGAACGGGACGCTGTCCGCCGCTTGGAAGAGGGCCGGGAATCTTTTTTCCTATTATGTGATGGGGAATCCGCCTCATTTCTACTGGCTGGAGGGGGAAAGAAACGGCAAGGAGTTTCGACTCTCGACAAAGGACACCCTGGAGATCTCCTATCGCGACGAGTTCGTTTTCAGGAATCTTTCCAGCGACGATCTCACGGGACGCAACGTGACGGTCGACGTCGAAGGTCTCGGGACAGGCAACGACCTGCGCGTTCTCCTGAAAGGCGTCGGTCTTGTGGACAGAATCCTCACGTCCGAGATCGGCGGGCTGGAAAGAAAAACGGTTTCCGACTATCGCATACGAATCCGGTATGGCGATAAGGATATCGCCTATATCCCCATCCGCGTCGTGATTACGCCTCAGGACTGGCTGCGTTTTGCGCGCAGTTCTGAAAAACAGTCGGTCCAGATCGAATCCCTCAAGCAGGCGATTGCGCTGAACCGGACCGATGTCGGGGTCCGCAAGATGCTGGCGGGAATCTATCTGCGCTCCAATCGGCTGGACGAGGCCGCCGCCCAGTATGCGGAGATCCTGCAGCTGAAACCGGGCGACCGGGGCGCGATGGCGGATCTGGCCACATCCTACATGCGGAAGAAACAGTATGACAAGGCCCTGCCGCTCTGGCAGAACCTGGTCCGGACGGCTCCGAAGGACGCCTCCATTCATGCCAATCTCGGCGTTGCCTACGGAGGCCTCGGCGAATGGGAGAAGGCGATCGAAAGCTACAAGCAGGCGATGCGGCTGTCGCCGGACAACCAGGCGGTGCGCTTCCGTCTCGGAGAGGCCTTCGAGAAGACGGGCAGGACAGACAAGGCCCTGGAGCAGTACAGCATCGTCATCCAGAAAGAGCCGGGAGACGAGCGGGTGATGGCGGCTCTGGCGAATGCGTTCCTGCGGATGAAGCGGTATGACGACGCCATCCGGTGGTACCGCGAAATCGTGAAAAAGCAGCCGCAAAATGCTTCGGCTTACGCGAACCTGGGCTTTGCCTTCGGCGCGAAGGGCCAGGCGAAGGAAGAGATGGAGGCCTACAAGAAATCGCTGTCGCTGGACCCCAGGAATGCCGTCGCCCGTTACAATCTCGGGACCGCCCTGGAAAAGGCAAAACGCTACAGCGAGGCAGCCGAAGAATATCGGCAAGTCCTGAAGGCCAGGCCGGATGACGGCGATGCGCTCCAGAGGCTGGCCGACATGGCCCTGCGCCTCAAGCAGTACGACGCGGCCGTGAAGCTCTATGAAAAGATCGTGAAGCTTCAGCCGTCCCGTCCGGCCGCTTACGCCTCTTTGGGGTACGCATACGGCGAGTTGAAGAAATACAAGCCTTCCGCCGAGTCTTATGAGAAGGCGCTCCGTCTCGGGAGCAAGGATCCGCAGGTCCACCAGAACCTTGCCTATGCCTATGAGAAGCTGGGGAGATCAAAGGATGCGATCGTCGTATACGAAAAGATCGCCGTTGGCCAGCCGACGATCGAGATTCTCAGCACCCTCGCCAGTTCTTACGTCAAGGAGAAGCAGTTCGACAAGGCCGTCAAGGCGTACACCAGGATGATCGAAATGCAGCCGAAAAAGGCGGCAGGCTATTCCGGTCTCGCCTACGTCTATGGTTTGAAAGGGGATACGGATCGCCAGATCCAGAATTACCGTCTTGCCCTCCGCTATGATGCCGAGGATGATGTGGCCTACCTGGGTCTCGGCGAGGCCTATGAAAAAAAGCAGATGTATGCGGAAGCCCTGAAGGCCTATTCAACGGCCTACGGATTAAATCCCGATTCGGCGAAGGCCGCCAGAAAGATCCCGCAGATGAAAATCCGGATGCTGCAGCAGAAACACAAGGAAACCGGGGAAGGGGGCAAACCGTGAAATCCATCTCTCTGAAGAACTGGTCGATCGGCGGCGGCGGGCCTTTTGCGCTGATCGCCGGTCCCTGTGTGATCGAAGCGGAGGATATGATCCGCAGGGTCGCGGAGTTCCTCAAAGAGGCGACATCGCGCCTGGGAATCCCCCTGGTGTTCAAGGCCTCCTATGACAAGGCGAATCGGACGTCCAAGGATTCTTTCCGCGGCCCGGGTATGGAGAAGGGGCTTCGCATTCTGGAAAACGTGAAGAGAGAGTTCGACCTTCCGGTCCTTTCGGATGTGCACCGGTTCGAAGAAATCGCCCCGGCGGCGGAGATCCTGGACATCGTTCAGGTCCCCGCTTTCTTATGCCGGCAGACGGACTTCGTCGCCGAGATCGCCCGGCGGGCGAAGGTTGTCAATATCAAGAAAGGACAGTTTCTCGCACCTTGGGATATGCGGAATATCCTGGAAAAGGCCGTTTCGGCGGGAAACGACCGCGTCATCGTCACCGAGCGCGGCACGAGTTTCGGATACAACAACCTGGTGGTGGATTTTCGTTCGTTGCCGATCATGCGGGAGTTCGGCTGTCCCGCCGTATTTGATGCGACGCACAGCGTTCAGCTTCCGGGTGGACAGGGATCGTCCTCAGGCGGTCAGCGGGAGATGGTCCCGTATCTTGCCCGGGCGGCGGCCGCGGTCGGCGTGGACGGTCTTTTTTTCGAAGTGCATCCGGAACCGGAGCGGGCGCTGTGCGACGGCCCCAATTCCCTGCGTCTGGAGGAATTTCCGCGCCTCCTGTCGGAACTGCAGAAAATCGATCGGATCGTCAAGGGGTTGTGAAGTGAAGGGGATGGAGAAAGACATGTCGGAGCTCTTGCTGGAGAAGATGCGCAGGATCAGGCTGCTGATTCTGGATGTGGATGGCGTCCTGACGGACGGACGAATCGTCGTCGACGACCGGGGCGCCGAGACAAAGGTCTTCCATGTGCGCGACGGACACGGCCTGGTGATGCTGATGCGCTACGGCATTGACGTGGTTCTGCTGTCCGGCCGGCGGTCGGCCGCAGTCGAGCACCGTGCGAAGGACCTCGGCATTGCTGAAATCCATCAGGGCATTCACCGGAAGGTGGAGGTCCTTGAATCCATCTTGAGCCACAGAGGCCTCGAGCCGATGAGCGTGGCCTACATGGGCGACGATGTGGTGGATATTCCCGTCCTTCGCCGTGTGGGTCTGGCGGTCGGCGTCGCGGATGCCGTCGACGAGGTGAGGGCCGCAGCCGACTACGTGACCGTGTCGCCGGGCGGGCGGGGAGCGGTGCGGGAAGTGTGTGAACGAATTCTGAAGGCGCAGGGGAAGTGGGCGGAGGCGGCGAAGCGCTATGAATTTGCCGGCACTCTGCAGGGGCGTGAAAGGTCCTGATGACAGGGGGGAAAATGCTCCTTTGCTTGCAGAGAAAGGCTTCCGGATTCGTCCGGGAGCGCTTCAACCTTTACATGTCCGGTGGGGAGTGTTATATCTTAAAACCACGGGATGAACGGCCATGATCGGCATTCGCTGGAACGGATTGCGATGGCGCGTTTTCGAGGGACCGCAGCGGAAGAAGCGGATTGCTGCAGCGATTCTCGTGCTGGTCATGATTGCCGCTGTCGGCGCACTGTGGGGTCTTCGCGAGACTTCCAAGGGAGGATTGAAGATTCTGCTGGAGCACACCGACCTCGACGTGAAGGACGTGCTGTTCACGGAGGTGGGAGCTTCCGGTGAGAAATGGGAGATCCGCGCGCTGCGGGCGAGATACTTTCGCAAGGAAAATAAGGCCCTGTTCGACCGCGCGGACATCCGGCTTGTCCTCAAGGATGGGAAAGTCTTTCGCGTGCGCGGCGACAGGGGAAGTATGGATACGTCGACCCGGGACATGGAAATCTCCGGAAATGTCGCCGTGGAATCCGATGGGGGCGACCGTTTTACCACGGACCGTCTTCAGTACTCCCATGCGAAAGGGATCGTCTCTACGGACGCCGCCGTCGTTCTTGAGAACGCAAGAATGAGGATCGACGCCGTCGGCATGAGATTGTCGTTGCTCAAAAAGGAAGTCTCCCTGCTGGCCGGAGTAAAAGCGGAAGTTCGGTAAGGTGTCAGACATGATCGCTTTGAAGCTGCCCGATCTCCGGGCTTCTTTTCAGACATTCCCGTACGGGAGAGCCGCAAAGGCGTTTCTGGCGTCGATCGCGGTGCTGATGTTCCTCGCCGGCAGCGCCTCGGCGGCGGGCGAACGGAAGAAAGAAATCAAGGCGGACAGGAGCGAGCCCATTCACATCACGGCCGATCGGCTCGACGCCTACAACGAGCAGCGGCTCGTTGTCTTTTCGGGGAACGCCGTTGCGACGCAGGCCGACAAGGTGATCAACGCGGACAGCCTGCATCTGTTCTACCGCAAGGACAGCTCCGATCCGGGCAAGGCGGTCAAGGGCCTTGGGAATACCGGGGATTTGGAGAAGATGGAGGCCCGGGGCAATGTCACGATTACGCAGGGCGAGCGGATCGTGACCGGGGACCATGCCGTGTTTTATCAGGATGAACAGAAGATCATCGTGACCGGAAATGCCGTCTTGACGGAAGCCAAGAATATTATTCGCGGGGAGCGAATCGTTGTCCTGATGAACGAAAGCCGCGGGACCGTCGAAAGCGGGGAAAACAAGCGCGTCACGGCCACCATCTACCCTTCGGAGAAGGAAAAGGAACAAGAAAAGGAAAAGGAGAAACAATAAGCGATCCGGGTGTTGCAGGAGCGAAGCGTGCTCCTCACGCGACGCGGAACCATGAAGCGGCCCGGTTTGCGGCATAACGAAGATGGGAATGCTGTCGGCAAGAAAACTTGTGAAGGAATACGGGGGCAGGCGTGTCGTCAACGGCCTGGACCTCGATATCTGTACGGGCGAGGTGGTCGGTCTTCTGGGGCCCAACGGGGCGGGAAAGACGACGACCTTCTACATGGTTGTGGGGCTGGTGAAGCCCGACGGCGGTCAAATCCTTCTGGACGGAGAGGACATCAGCTCCTGTCCGATGTACATCCGCGCCCGGAAAGGGATCAACTATCTTCCCCAGGAACCCTCCATCTTCCGGAAGCTGACCGTCGCCGAAAATATCCTGGCCGTCCTCGAGACACTGGACCTGGATGAGAAGGCGCGTGCGGAGAGGCTGGAGGAATTGCTGGCCGAACTCGATCTGACGGCGCTGGCCCGCAATCCCGCCTATTCGCTCTCGGGTGGAGAACGCCGGAGGGTGGAGATCACGCGCGCCCTGGTAACCATGCCGCGGTACATCCTTCTGGACGAACCCTTCGCGGGCATCGACCCCCTGGCTGTCGCGGAGATTCAGAAAATCGTCGGCAAACTCAAATCCAAGGGGATCGGCGTCGTCATCTCCGATCATAATGTGCGGGAGACCCTGTCTGTCTGCGACCGCGCCTACATCGTCAACGAGGGAAACATCCTGGTAGAAGGAAACCCGGAGACAATCGCCGCCTGCGAGGTCGCCAGGAGGATCTATTTCGGTGAAAATTTTGTTCTCGACGCTTCCGTCCGGAAGGTTCGGATCGAGGGCGATCAAGAGGAAGGGGCGCGCCGTTAGGCGCAGCCTGATGCATCGTCGGAATCGGTTATGGCTTTCGAACTGAAACAACATCTCAAGCTCAGCCAGCAGCTCATCATGACGCCGCAGCTCCAGCAGGCGATCAAGCTCCTGCAACTGTCGCGACTGGAGCTGGTGGAGGCCGTCAACCAGGAAATGGAGGAGAATCCCCTCCTCGAAGAAGCCGTGGCCGAGGAAGAAACGGAGAGCTCGACGGATGTGGAGTCCGCAGAGGCGCAGACGGCGCCGGAAACGAAGCGCACCGAGGAATTGACCGGCGAGGGGGACGGGAAGGAAGACTTCGACTGGTCGGGCTATCTTGAGGATTACAGCCCGAGTATTTCTCCTCGAGACCGGAGTGACGCCGATGCCCCGAGCTGGGAGAATCTCCTCGTCGTCAAGTCGACGCTGAACGATTATCTCATGTGGCAGCTCGGCCTTTCTCCCATAACCGATCAGGAACGCAGGATCGGGGAACAGATCATCGGAAATATCGATCCGAACGGTTACCTTGCCGCGTCGGTCGAAGAGATCGCGGCTCTGGAATCCGTGGCGCCGGCGATCGTGGAGTGCGTGCTGACGAGCATCCAGGAATTCGACCCTCCGGGGATCGCGGCGAGGGATCTCAAGGAATGCCTGTTGATTCAGTCCAGAATACTCCACATGCAGGGTACGCTGGTCGATCGGATTATCGAGCATCATATCAAAGACCTGGAAATAAAAAATTACGCCAATATCGCGCGCAAATTAAAAGTATCGCTTCAGGATGTGCTCGCGGCCGTGGAAGTGATCGAAAACATGGATCCGAAGCCGGGCAGCGGTTACAATGACGACAGGGTCCAGACCATCATACCGGATGTGTATGTCGTCAAATCGGGCGATGACTACAAGGTCACACTCAATGATGACGGGATGCCGAGGCTGCGAATCAGCGGCTTTTATCGCAATCTTGTCGGGGGAAGCCCTCCCGGGGCCAGTGCCGAGAACGGGAAAAAATATATCCGCGAAAGAATGCAGTCCGCCGCATGGCTGATCAAGAGCATCCAGCAGCGACAGCGAACGATTTTCAAGGTCGCCGAAAGCATCGTACAATTCCAGCGCAATTTCCTGGACGGCGGCATCTCGTTCCTGAAGCCTTTGGTCTTGAGAGATGTGGCGGAGAGCGTCGGCATGCACGAATCCACCATCAGCCGGGTCGTGACCAACAAATACATGCATACCCCTCAGGGTATCTATGAAATGAAGTTCTTCTTCAGCAGCAGCCTGAAAAATGCCGATGGAGAGGCCATTGCCTCCAAGTGCGTCAAAGAGGAGATCCGCAAGATCGTCGGCGGCGAAGGTCACAAGAAGCCTTACAGCGACAGCGACATTGTTGCCATGCTGGCCAAGTCCGGAATCCACATCGCACGGCGAACCGTGGCCAAGTACAGGGAGATGATGGGCATTCTGCCGTCGTCGCGAAGGAAGAAGATGTTTTGACCCGTTGAGATTTGAAACCCGAATGAGGAGGTAACCGCTATGAAAATCTCTCTGACCTTCAGAAATTCCGAGGGGGAAACTTGGCAGAAAGAATACATCGAGGATCGTCTCAAGAAGTTGAACAAGTATATCGATCATCCTGCGGAAGCGCGGGTTGTTCTTTCCGTGGAAAAGTTTCGAAATGTAGCGGACATCAATTTGACGGCAAACGGGATGGCCGTCAACGCCAAGGAAGAGGCCAAGGATATGCATCTGGCCATCGATGAGGCAGTCGACAAGATCGAGCGGCGTCTCAAAAAACACCGGGAACGGATCCGCGGCCACAAGGCCGCCGGCGCGGAGGAGCGGTCTGCCGGCGAAACGGCCGCGGAGGAGCCGGAGGAAGCTTCCGAGGGGAAGGTCCTGGAGACCCGGAGGGTGGTGTTAAAGCCGATGTCCGTCGAAGATGCCCTCATGGAACTGGAGGGAGGCAAGAACCAGTTTATCATCTTCCGCGATTCTTCCTCGGAGCAGGTGAACGTCATCTATCGCGCCGCCAACGGCAAGTTCGTCCTCCTCGAGACGAAGGGCTGAGGGGGTCTGGGTGGAATCCGCTATGAAGATCTCGGAGATATTGCATCGGGACGCCGTTGTCGAATCGTTGAGCGCGGCGACAAAAAAGGAGGCGCTCTTCGAGCTGGCCGAACCTTTGTCGCGGCTTCGGCCTGGTCTGGATCGCGACCAGATGGTCAATATTCTCCTGGAGAGAGAGAAACTCGGGAGCACGGGAGTCGGAGAGAGCATCGCCATTCCGCACGGCAAGATCACCGGTCTGGAGGAGGTGGTTGTTTCCTTCGGCAGGAGCAGGCGAGGTGTGGATTTTGATGCGATGGACGGCAAGCCCGTCCATCTGTTCTTTCTGCTGATGGCCCCGGAAGGTTGTGCCGGGTCGCACCTGAAGGCGCTGGCCAAGATCTCACGGATGCTCAAGGACGTTTCGTTCCGCAAACGGCTGATGGAGGCCAAGTCGGCCGCGGAGCTTTACCAGTTGATCGTGGAACAGGACGATCTGTGCTGACCGGCTGCGGGCATTTTTTCATGAGAGGTCGTTTCTTCCAGGATCTGTTTCGTTCCCGCGGAGATTTGCACTTCCTGAAGAGCCGCCTGAAAGCCCTGATCGACGAGAGGTGCCATCGTCGCCTGTCGATGCATGGCACCCTGGTCCGGGCAGCCGGGGTTGGAACGCTGATCACGGGGGAGAGCGGCACCGGCAAAACCACCTGCGCCGTCGATCTCGCGCGCCGGGGGCACAAGTGGATCGCCGACGATATCGTGGTCATTGAAAAGAAGGGCAGGCTGCTGGTCGGCTCGGGTCATCCGCGGATACGCCGCCTTCTTGAACTGGATGGGGAAATCCTTGATGCGCGGGGCTTTCTCGGAACGAAGGCGGTGTGCAAGGATACGGCGATTGACATGGTCATAGAACTCGGCGGCGCCCCCTCCGCGGGACCCGAGAGGATTGCCTGCGGGTGCCGCATTCTTGGCCGGGCTGTTCCTTGCTGGCGTCTTCCCGCGACGCTCACCCGGTCCGGGACGGTCGCAGCCGTGGAAACCCTGGCGGAACAGCAAGGCTTTGGAGAGGGAATGTGAAAACCCCTCGCATCGTGGTGATTACGGGCATGTCGGGTTCCGGAAAGACAACGGCTCTCCGTGCGCTCGAAGACATGGGTTTCTTCTGCGTGGACAACATGCCCGTCGTCCTGTGGCCGAAGTTCCTGGAAATCCAGCTCCGCCAAGCGAAGGGCGGTTCCGATGTCGCACTGGTGATGGATCTGAGAGAGCAGGGTTTCCTCGGCAAATACGCCCGGATCTTTCAACGCCTGAAGGACAAGGGGTTTCGTGTCGAGATTCTGTTCCTGGATGCGTCGGATGAGGCCTTGCTCCACCGATTCAGCGAGACGAGGCGCGTCCATCCCATGGCGCTTCACGGAACCGTAATGGAGGGCGTTGAATTCGAGAGGTCCAAGCTCGGTCCGCTGAAGGCAATGGCAGACAAGGTTCTGGACACGACGTCCTACAATGTCCACCAGCTCAAAGACTCCGTACAGCACCTCTTCCGCTCGCCCGCAGAGAAACGCCGGATGGTGATCCATGTGACGTCATTCGGCTATCGGTTCGGGCTGCCGCCCGACGCCGACATCGTTCTGGATGTCCGGTTCCTCCCCAACCCGCATTTTGACAAGAACCTGCGCGCGTACGACGGCCACCACCCGCGCGTTCGGGAGTACGTGCTGACGTCGGACACCGGTGAAATCTTTGTCCGGAAGCTCTTTGAGCTGATGGAGTTCCTGATCCCGCTGTACGAAAAGGAGGGGAAGTCGCGGCTGAATATCGCCATCGGGTGCACGGGCGGCCGCCATCGCTCCGTCGTCATGGCGAATGAACTCGCCGGTTATTTCTCCCAGAGGCAATTCCCGGTCAACGTGCATCACCGGGACATCGCCAAAAGCTAGACAGGCTGTTGAAAAACGCCCGTCTGCGGCGTTCCCCTCATGCTTCCCTCAGAAACCCTCAACAGCGGCGCCTTTCTTTGAACAACCGGGGGTTTCAGAATGCGTCCGCCATCTTTTTCGTGACATTGTCCTGGATCCAATGCGGATCCCACCACTCCTGGGGATTGACGAATTCTCCGCCCACCAGGAGGCTGAGGTGCAGGTGATCGCCTCCGGCGAGGCCGGTGGTTCCGGAACGGCCGATGGGATCGTTCCGTTTGACGGACTGTCCCGCCTTAACGCTGATCTCCGAAAGATGACCGTAGAGGGAAAAGAGGCCGATCCCGTGGTCGATGATCACGGCATTGCCGTAAATTCCGAGGCCGGCCGCGAAGACCACGACGCCGCTGTTGACGGCTTCGACGGGCGCCTGGGCCGTGGAGGCGAGGTCCACGCCCATATGGACGCTTTCCCCGACGGCCTTGCCGCCGTAGAGATAGGTCCTGTGATCTCCGAAAAGCGCCATGGGCGAGGCATTCTTCATGCGCACAAAAGTGTCCTGCCACAATTGTCTCGGGGCTGATTTTGAGCACAGGGACACGATCGTCTTCCGGTTGTCCTCGCGGAGGACGCCGTTGACGTAGAGGAAGGTCTCCAGAAGGGTCTTCCCCCTCATGTCCGGATTGGCGGCCTGGAACTCCGGCATCTTCTGCTGCAGAAATCCGTCGGACAGGTTCATCGCATCGCGGCGGAATTTCTTCGCCAGCAGCAGGTAAGGTACGGAGACAAGCGACTCGTTGCCGGCCGTGTCCCTGGCGAAGAGCTTGATGGCGATTCCCTTTTTTGCCTCCAGCGGAACCGCGAAATAGACGATTGTGACGGGCTTGCCGGCCGCGGAGGCCGGGTATCCGGGGAAGAAGACCTTGTCCACCCAGACGCCGCTCATCGAAACCGTCTCCGACATCCGGTAGAGAAGGACGCAGGTCCCGCCCGGATTGATATGGTTCATGCTGCTGAGCGGAAAGATCTGGGGGGGAACCGTATCGATCGTGACGGACTTTTCCACGACGGTCTTGTTCTTCAGCAGCGAGTGGTCCTCCGCCAGGATTGTCAGTACGGCCGTACCGTCCCGAAGACGCAGTTTTGCGGCGTCGATCGTAACGGCGATCGTTCTTTCGGCGACGCCGCGGTCGGGGATATCGACCGACCAGACGATCTGGCGGCGATTGTCCTGGGTGATGGACGCGCTGAGCTTGTGCAATCCGCTCCTGCGGTCGGAAAATGAGAGTGAAAGCGACTGACGCGCGCCGATGATGCCTGCGTCCGGTGTCATGACGATTTTCGGTTTTTCGGGTTCGAGAATCGTCATCGTCAAGATCCAAAAAGTGCCGAGGGCGGCCAATACGATCAGGGTGAACCAGAGGGCTTTCTTGCGGTGCATGGAGGTGTCCTTCCCAAGAATTCGGTCTACCGTCTATAATGGGTCGCCGCCGAATTATCAAGTCGAAACCGTCCGCCCGGAATTCCTCTCTGCAGAATACCTCGGAAACGCGATTCGCCGGGCATTCTGGCCTTGCAGTCGATGGGCGGAATTGCTATAGTAAAAACGTCATTGCACTGACGGAGTTTCCGAATATTTTCCGAATGATCGAGGTTGAACATCATGCTCAGGCACAAGCGGGTGTTGATGGGGGTAACGGGCGGGATCGCGGCCTATAAATCCGCGGAGCTCGTGCGTGCCCTCGTGAAACGCGAAGCGTCCGTGAAGGTCGTGATGACGAAGAGCGCCATGGAGTTTCTGACGCCGCTTACCCTCCAGACGCTGTCGGGGAATCCCGTTTATACGGAATTGTTTACGCTTGTGCGCGAGGCGGATATCGCGCATGTGGCGCTCGCTGAAGATGCGCAAATCGCCATCGTCGCCCCGGCGACGGCCAACTGCATCGGCAAGCTCGCCTCCGGGATCGCGGACGATCTCTTGAGCGCGGTTCTCATGGCAATGAAGGCCCCGGTCCTGGTCTGCCCGGCAATGAATACGGGGATGTACGAAAACGGGATCGTCCGGGAGAACATGGAGAAATTGCGGCGGCACGGTTACGCTTTCCTGGAGCCCGCCAGCGGCGAACTGGCCTGCAAGTCGGTCGGCGTCGGGCGGCTTCCGGAGATCGAGGACATCGTCGAGGAGATGGAGGCACTCCTGACGCCGAAGGACCTTGCCGGATGCAGGATGCTTGTTACAGCCGGACCGACGCGCGAACCTCTGGACCCTGTTCGCTTCATCACCAACCTGTCCTCGGGGAAAATGGGGTACGCGCTGGCCCGCATGGCGCGGCGGAGGGGGGCTGACGTAACCCTTGTCAGCGGACCGTCTGTTCTTGCGCCTCCCCGGGGCGTGAGGCTGATCTCCGTCTCTTCCGCCCTGCAGATGCACGACGCCGTCATGGAACGCTTTGCAGATGCGGACGTTGTCATCAAAGCGGCCGCCGTGGCCGACTACCGGCCGGCAGAGCCTTCCGGCAGCAAGATCAAAAAGGGGAAAGGACCGCTGATGCTCCGCCTGGAGAGAAACCCGGACATCATCGCGTCGCTGGGCAGGAAGAAAGGCAAGAAGATCCTCGTCGGGTTCGCGATGGAAACGGAAGATCTGCTTGCAAGGGCAAGGAAAAAGATGAAAGACAAGAACATGGACCTGATCGTCGCCAATGACCTTTCCCGTGAAGGCGCCGGCTTCGAGGGCGACACCAACGTCATCTCCATCATCGATCGGGACGGCGGCCTGCAGGAGCTTCCGCTGATGGATAAGAAGGATGCGGCCGACCGCATCCTCGACAGGATTTCAGCCTATGTCCGGTCATGACGCGAAGGCCGCAGGCGGCCCCGACACCAGGGGCGAATTGCTCGAAATCGTGCGCGCCGCCAGGCGTTCCCTGATCGCGCAAATCGGCGGCGGGGAACGGGGGCGCAGACGGTCGAAGAAATCCTTATCCCCGCGGAGCCAGGCGGTTCGTCCGAAGGTTTCCCGCGGCGCTTCGGGATCGCCGGACGGGTTGGCGGCCATCCGCGAAGAGATGGAGAACTGCCATCGCTGTCCTCTGGGAAAAGGGAGAAAGAATCTCGTGTTTGGAGAGGGCAACCCTCATGCCGATCTCGTCTTCGTGGGCGAGGCGCCGGGGGCCGATGAAGACGAAAAGGGGCGGCCTTTCGTGGGGAGGGCGGGACAACTCCTGACCAAGATCGTTCTGGCCATGGGACTGAAACGCGAGGACGTCTATATCTGCAATATCCTGAAATGCCGTCCGCCGGGAAACCGGAATCCCCAGCCCGATGAGATTGCCGCCTGTGAGCCTTTTCTCATCCGGCAACTCCAGGCGATCTCGCCAAAGTTTATCTGCGCACTGGGGAGCTTTGCCGCCCGGACGCTGCTGAAGACGGAAAGCCCGATTACGGCCTTGCGGGGACGTTTCCAGAATTACCATGGAATCCGCGTGATGCCGACCTATCATCCGGCATATCTCCTGCGCAACCCGGATGCGAAGAAGCTGGTCTGGCAGGATGTGCAGATGATCATGAAAGAATTGGAGGCCTGAGATGAGAACCACGGTTGTCGCGACGGGCGGTGGAAGACATGGCCGGCCGGGTGACTTCGGCGGGAAAGGACATTTTCTCGCCGAGATCGCGAAGGATCTCGGTGTGACGATCTTTTTTGCGGTGGTGCTGCTTTTCCCGGCGGCGGATCTGCAGGGCGCCGCGGTGAGACCCGTCTATGACGTGATCACGGTGAACGCCGCGATTACCCCTCCCGTGACAGAGTATATCCTCAAGAATATCGAGGAATCCGCCCGAACCGGATCGGACGGTATTATCCTTCAATTGGACACGCCCGGAGGCCTGGACTCGGCGATGCGGGATATCGCCAAGGGGATACTGAACGCGCCGCTGCCGGTGATCGTCTATGTGTCGCCGTCCGGGGCCAGGGCGGCCTCGGCGGGGGTCATCATCACCATTTCCGCCCATGTGGCGGCGATGGCGCCGGGGACGAACATCGGGGCCGCGCATCCGGTGGGAATCGGGATCGGGCAGATGGACAAGGTCATGGCCAAGAAGGTGGAGAACGATGCTGTCGCCTATGCGCGGGGCATCGCCGCCAAACGGCAGCGCAACGCGGACTGGGTGGAACGGGCGGTGAAGAAAAGCGAGTCCGTGACCGCGGAAGACGCCCTGCGCCTGAAGGTGATCGACCTTGTGAGCCCTGACATCCGGAGTCTGCTGGCAGCGATGGACGGCCGCACAGTCGAACTGCCGTCGGGCAGGAGGGCACTGGCGACCCGGGATGCCGTGCTTCAATACAAAGAGATGGGGCTGCGCCAGCGCATCCTGACGACCATCAGCGATCCGAACATCGCCTACATCCTGCTCCTCGTGGGCCTGGCAGGGCTCTACTTCGAATTTGCCAATCCGGGCGTGGTTCTGCCGGGTGTGATCGGCGGGCTGTCACTGATCCTCGCTTTCTTCGCATTGCAGACATTGCCCGTCAATTTCGCCGGCGTTCTGCTGATCCTGTTCGCCGTGATTCTTTTCATCGCCGAGGTGAAGGTCGTGAGCCATGGAATCCTGAGTGTTGGAGGCATCGTGTCGCTGACGATCGGCTCCATGATGCTTTTTGAGACGCCGGAGCCGGCCATGCGCGTGTCTTTGAGCGTGCTGTTTCCCGCCGTCGCCGTCACGTCGCTGTTTTTCATCGCCATTGTCGGGCTGGTGATCAAGGCCCAGAGAAGAAGGAAGCGCACGGGCAGCGAGGAGATGATCGGGATAAAGGGGACCGCCATCACCGATATCGCCGCCGAAGGGAAGGTTTCGGTCCAGGGAGAGTACTGGAACGCCTTCAGTGATGTGCCGATATCGAAGAGCTCCGCGGTCAGGGTAACGGCCGTGGAAAAACTGCGGCTTAAGGTTGAAAAGCTATAAATACAACGTCGAGAGCAAGGAGGACTTTTATGTTTTCAATACCCATTATTGTCGTCGTCGTCCTGGTCGTCATGTTCCTGGCATCCGCCATCCGGATTCTCAACGAGTACGAACGGGGCGTGATCTTCCGCCTCGGCCGGATCATCGATACGAAAGGTCCGGGTCTCATCATCCTGATACCGATTGTCGACCGGATGGTCAAGGTGGACATGCGGACGATTACGATGGATGTGCCGTCCCAGGATGTCATCACCAAGGACAACGTGTCGATCAAGGTGAATGCGGTCGTCTACTTCCGCGTCATCGACGCAAACAACGCCGTCGTGAGCGTGGAGAACTACCTCTACGCCACCTCCCAGCTCGCCCAGACGACCCTGCGGAGCGTCTGTGGCCAGGTCGAACTGGACGAGATCCTCTCCGAGCGGGACAAAATTAATCTCCAAATCCAGGAGATTCTGGACCGGAGCACCGACCCCTGGGGCATCAAGGTGTCTGTGGTTGAAGTCAAGCACATCGACCTGCCGGAAGAGATGAAACGCGCGATGGCGAAGCAGGCCGAGGCCGAGAGGGAGCGGCGGGCGAAGGTCATCAATGCCGAGGGCGAATTCCAGGCGGCGCAGAAACTGATCGAAGCGGCCGCGCTGATGGAGACCCAGCCCATGTCGCTGCAGCTGCGCTATCTCCAGACGCTGAACCAGATCGCGGCCGAGAACAACTCGACGACGGTCTTCCCCATCCCGATCGATCTCTTCCGCCCCTTCCTGAAACTGGCGGAGGGCAAGTAGGATCGCCGGGACTTCGGGGACTGCAGGGTCGTGATTGCCCCGGAGCGGGCGGCTCGACGGGGATTCGGGAGGTGCGCGGTGGAAGAACGGAAAGGGAAGAACGTCCTCACGGGCGGTTTGATTCTCATCACCCTGGGGGTGCTGATCTTTCTTCATCAGGTGACGAGTTTCGGCTTCGACAAGAGCTGGCCGATCCTGCTCATCGTCATCGCCGCCGGGGCGCTGATCCAGCGGGTGAAGGATGTCGGCGGCTGGCTCATCGGAGCCATCGGGATTCTGTTTTTCCTGGTGGAGACCTGGGATATCAACCTCCACGTCGTTGCGGTTTATCTCCTGCCCGTCCTGATGATCCTTCTGGGCGTCTTCATTCTGAGAAAGTACTTTCAGGGCGATCGGGATAAAGACGATCGGAATTTCGATGCGTAGCTCTCCGATGCAGCGGAATCGCGCGACCTCAGGGGTCTTGGACCGGGTTAGTCCGCTTCCGGGCGGCCGGGCCCTCGCCGTCTGCGATTTCGACGGCACGGTCTGCACCGTGGATATGGGCAATGCGATTCTCAATCGCTTTTCCCGCACGAAGTGGAAAGAGATCGATCGCGCCTACTGCGCCCGGGAAATCGGCTCTTTGGAGGCCTATCGGATGCTGACGCCGATCCTCCGCGGCTCCCGGCAGGGGATGACGGATTTCGTCCGGAAGAATGCGCGCCTCGATCCGGAATTTCCAGCATTCGTCCGGTTCTGCCGCGAGCAGGACATGGATGTGATGATCCTCTCCGACGGTCTTGATTTTTACATCGAGGCCTTCCTGGAGCAATTCGATCTGCAGGGGATCGATTATTACGCAAACCGCCTGTCCTTCGGAAAAGAGGAGGCGCTGGACATCGATTTCCCCCACAGCAGCGAATGCGGTTCCTGCGGCACCTGCAAGAGCGGAATTCTCCGCCGCTGCCGCGCTTCCTACGATACCGTCGTCTACGTAGGCGACGGTTTTTCCGACATCTGCCCGGCGCGGGAGGCGGACTGGGTCTTCGCCAAGGGAGTCCTCTACGAGGCCTGCATGCGGAACGGGACGTCCTGCACCCGCTATGAACATTTCGGCCACGTGATCGATGCCCTGCGAGCGGCCCGCCCGCCGCGGGAAGCGCGCCGGTCATGAAGAGCTTCCGGCCCTTTCCGGTTCTCCGCGGCGTCCTTCTCGGGATCGTCCTCTCCGCGCTGCTGTGTTCCACGAACCTCGCCCTGGCGCGGGAGCCGCTGCGCCTTTCCGTGATCCACATCAACGATACCCATTCCCACCTTGAACCGACGGTGCGGACGCTCCGGGTCGAAGGGGACCGGACGGGCATTCTTCTGGGGGGATTCCCACGCCTGGCCGCGGCATTGAAGGAACTGCGTGCCGAATCGGGAAACCGGCTGCTTCTGCACGCCGGTGATGCCGTGCAGGGTACCTTGTATTTCAATGCCTACCGCGGGGAAGCTGATTTCCGTTTCCTCAACCTCCTCGGCGTGGAGGCCATGACGCTGGGCAACCATGAATTCGACAAGGGACCGGAGGTTCTGGCCCGCATGCTCGATGAGGCGGAATTCCCCATCCTGGCGGCGAATGTCCGCTTTCCCCAGGGCGGGCGTCTTGCAGAGCGTGTAATGCCCTTTACGATCAAGCACTACGGAAACGATCGGGTGGGGATCGTCGGGGTCACGACTCCGGACACGCCGGTCATCTCCAAACCCGGCCGGTCCGTCGTTTTCCAGGCAGTCCTTCCCGCGGTTCGACGCGCGGTGGAGGCACTGGAGGCAAAGGGAATCGACAAGATCGTCGTTCTTTCCCATATCGGCTACGACGAAGACATCCAGCTTGCCCGGCGGGTTCGCGGCATCGACGTCATCGTCGGCGGGCACTCCCACACCCTTCTGGGCGGCGCGGCGCTTCGCGACCTCGGTCTGGAAGTCAGGGGCGAATATCCGACCGTCGTCCGCGGCCCCGGCGGGGCGGAAACGCTGGTGGTTCACGCCTGGAAGTGGGGGATGGTGCTGGGTGTCCTGGATGTCGAATTCAACGGACGGGGAGAGGTTGAGACGCATCGTGCGCGGCCCCTGTTCGTGGCCGGGACCGGCTTCGTCCGCAACGGGAAGGCGGTCGAGAGCGGCGGCGGGGACGGGCAAAGGATCGTGCGCGCACTGACCGATCGGGGACCCTTCGGTTTTTTCCGGGAAGAGGAAGGCGCCGAGGCTTTTCTCGCGCCCTACAGGCAGGGTCTGGAAGGGGTGAGAAAAACCGAGGTTGCGAGGGCCGCCACAGATTTGCGGATCGGCGTCAATACGGGTCCGGGGCCGCTGGTTGCGGAGGCGATGGCGTGGAAGACGGGAAGCGCCATCGCCATACAGAACTGGGGCGGCGTCAGGGCCGAATTGCGGGAGGGGCTGATTACGCTGGGGAACGTCGTGGAGGTGCTGCCCTTCGAGAACGCGATCGTGCTTCTGGACTTGACGGGCGCGGAGATTCGCGCGGCGCTGGAAGAGGGGATCGAATTCCAGCTGTCGAGAAGGCACACGGACCCGGGACTTCCCTATGTGGCCGGCATCCGTTGGCGCGTCAATCTTGCTGCCCCAAAGGGGCGGAGGGTCATCGAAATCTCCCGGCCGGGGCCGGGCGGGACACACGCCCCGCTCCGCGCGAAGGGGATCTACCGGGTCGCGCTGAACGATTTTCTTGCCAACGGCGGCGACGGTTATGGAACGTTCCGGCAGGCGAGGCGGTTCCGGCAGGATACCGGCCTTATCGATGCGGACGTCTTCGCGGAGTATCTGCGGCATCTGCGCGAGGTCCGTGAAAAGGGCGAGAAAAGGATCGAAATCCTGGAATAGCGCTGCCGGTCTGGAAATGAAAAATGTCAGCCGACTACAGTAGAGCCAGTCGATCTGCGACCGCCAGACCGCGCCGGGTCGGCCGGAGGTGGTCGCCGGAGCGCTCGAGATACCCGGCCTTTTCCAGCCGCCTGATCTCATCCCCCTTTTCAGCCAGCAGATCCCTCCCGTAACGAATCCTGAAATCCACGAGGTCGATGCCGTCGGCCGTACGAAAACCGAGAAAGAGGGCCTCTTGCGCCAGCTGCCCGGCATCGAGCGTTTCATCGCCGGCGACAGGCCGCTTCCGCATGCGCAGGTTTTCCAGGTATCGTGAAACGGAAGCGGCGTTCCACCAGCGGCGCGGCGGAAGAAGGGAATGGGAGGCGGGGCCGATGCCCAGATAGGGCGTATGGTTCCAGTATTTGCTGTTGTGGCGGGAACGGTCCGCATCCTCGCGGCAGAAATTGGACACTTCGTATTGTCGATAGCCGGCCCGGCCCAGCCTTTCGGACGTCTCCATGAAGAAGGCGTATTGCAGGTCCTCATCGGGAAGACGGAATCGTCCGGCCCGGTATTTCTGGCCAAGCGGGGTGTCGGTCGCGACGTGGAGCTCATAGCACGACAGGTGGGGCAGATCGAGACTGGACGCCGTGTCGAGCGTCTTCCCCCAGCGACCGAGGTTCTGGCCGGGGACGGCGTAGATCAGGTCGATCCCGATATTTTCGAAGCCTGCCTGTCTCGCCTCGTCGATGGACGCCATCGCCCGTTTCGCATCGTGCCGCCTGCCGAGAAAATCGAGGATATCGTTTTCGAAGGACTGCACTCCGATGGTGAGGCGGTTCACGCCCAGATGAAAGAGACTGCTCAGCCAGGAGACGTCGACGTCGGCCGGATTGATCTCGACGGAGATCTCCGCGTCTGGATCGACGGCGAAGGTGCGGCGTGCTGCGTCCAGCAGGGACTCCATTTCCGTGATCGAAAGAAGCGACGGGGTTCCTCCCCCCACGTAGATCGTGTCGAACGCCGGAAAGAGATCCCGGTACAGGGACATTTCCCGGACGGCCGCCTTCAGGTAAGCCGCCCGCTGCCCGCTGCCGGTAACGGAATAGAAGGTGCAGTAGGGACATTTGGAGAGGCAGAAGGGTATGTGAATATAGAGTCCGGGTTTCATCATCTGAGTCACTCAGGCTGTTGAAAAAGGCCCGTCTGCTGCGTTTCCCTCGTCCTTCGCCGTTCGACGTACGCAAATAGTACGCCTCACGGCGCAGAACTTCGGGGGCCTTGCATCCGGGCCTTTTTGAACAGCCTGTTATGCAAAACCCCTGATACTCGGCATCTCGATGCAGCAAAGGCACTAACAAAAGCGAAGCGAGATCAGTCGTTGTCCGAGCGCAGGACCGCCAGGAAGGCGCTTTGCGGGATCGTGACGTTTCCGATGACCTTCATGCGCTTCTTGCCCTTCTTCNNCGCCGCCGTAGCACTTGGCCGTCACATCCTTGCGGAAAGGCGAGATGGTCGTGCGGGCGATGATTTCGCCCCCGATAGCGGCCTGGATGGCGATTTTGAACATCTGGCGCGGGATCTCTTCCTTGAGCCGCTCGCAGGCCTGGAGCCCGCGCGACCTCGCCCGGTCGCGGTGGACGATCTGCGAAAGGGCATCCACCTTCTCGCCGTTGACGAGGATGTCGACAAGGACGAGCGGACTTTCTCGGTAGTCGAGGAGGTCGTAATCGAAAGATCCATATCCCTGGGTGACGGACTTGAACCGGTCGTAAAAGTCGAAAATGACTTCGGACAGCGGCATCTCGTAGTTGAGCTCCGCCCGTCCCGGGCTCGTATAGTTGAGCACGGAATTGACGCCGCGCCTCTCCATGCACAATTTCATCACCGCGCCGAGGTAGCGCTCCGGAAGCATCATGGTTGCCCGGATATAGGGTTCCTCGGATTTTGTGATCTCGAGCGGGCCCGGGTAATGGGTGGGGTTGTCCACGTCCGCGACAGAGCCGTCCTTGAGCGTGAAACGGTACCGGACGCTGGGCACGGAAAGGATCAACGAGAGGTCGTATTCCCGCTCCAGGCGCTCCTGGACGATCTCGAGGTGCAGGAGGCCGAGAAAGCCGCACCGGAAACCCTGGCCGAGCGCCGCCGAGGAGTCCTTCGTGTAGATGAAGGAGGCATCGTTCAGCTTGTATTTCTCCAGGGAGGCGACGAGGTCTTCGTAGTCGTCCGACGCGATGGGGTAGATCGAGGCGAAGACCACCGGTTTGGCCTGTTTGAATCCCGGCAGCGGCGCCTCGCGGGGACGGTTGTCCAGCGTGATCGTATCGCCCGTGAGCACGTCGGAAACGGTCTTCACACCGGCGATGATGTAGCCGACGTCGCCGGCGGAAAGCGATTCCTTTTTTTCGCGCTTCAGGATGAAGCGGCCCACCTCCTCCACTTTGTATGTTGAGTTGTTGAACATGAAGCGGATGATGTCGCCGGCTTTCACCGTACCGTCGAACATCCTGCAGTAGATGACCGTGCCGCGGAAGGGGTCGTATTTCGCGTCGAAGATGAGGGCCGCCAGCGGTGCTGCGGGATTCCCCGTAGGCGGAGGAACGCGCTGCACGATGGCTTCCAGGATCTCCTCGATGCCCCAGCCCTCCTTGGCGGAGCATTTCAGGTGGCTCTCCGCATCCAGTCCCAGTTCGGAATCGATCTGCTCGATGACGCGTTCCACGTCCGCCGACGGGAGGTCGATCTTGTTGATGACGGGGATGATCGTCAGGTTGTGCTCCATCGCCATGTAGAGATTGGCGAGCGTCTGCGCCTGGACGCCCTGGGCCGCGTCGATCAGGAGAAGCACGCCTTCACAGGAGGCGAGCGCCCGGGATACCTCGTAGGAAAAATCCACATGGCCGGGCGTGTCGATCAGGT
>DIWJ01000085.1:36112-51979 GCA_002428445.1 Syntrophaceae bacterium UBA6109 | reverse complement strand
CCGTGGTCGATGTGGGCGATGATGCTGAAGTTGCGTATGTTCTGCATGGCGTTTTCGTTTGGTCCGGGCCGACAAAAAAGCCCTCCGACGGGTCGCGAGGGGAAGGCTTCTTTGCAATGCTCAGGGAACGGCCGGTTTCAGGCGAGCTTTGCGAGCAGCGCCTGGGAAACCTCCTTAACGGACGGCAGGCCGTCGATTTCGATCACCTTGACCTTCTGGCGGAGATAGGCGACAGCCGCCAGGGTCCCGGTCTTTGTATCGTAATAGATGTTGTGCCGTTTGTCGATCGCCGCCTCATCCTGGTCGTCGGCGCGGGTCGTGAGCTGTTCACTGCCGCAAACCCGGCATACCGGTTTTCCGTTCTTTTCCGCCGGTTTGATGGCCTCGATAAAGATGTTGTTCGGGTGATTGTTGTCGTTGGCGCAGAGCCGGCGTCCCATGATTCTCCTCTTGGAGGTGCCGCGGTCGAGGACGATCTCGATCACCGTGTCGAGTTGCATCTTTTCCTTCTGCAGGGCCTGCCACAGGGCCTCGGCCTGGGCCAGATTGCGGGGAAATCCGTCCAGCAGCCAGCCTTTTGCGCAATCCGGTTCTTTCAGACGGGAGAGGATCATGGGGATCGTGATATCGTCGGGGACGAGTTCGCCGCGGTCGATGTAAGCCTTCGCCTTTTTCCCGAGGTCCGTGCCGCCCTTGATGTTGTTCCGGAAAATGACGCCGGTTTCGATGTGGGGTACCCCGTATTTCTTCTGTACCACGGCTCCCTGCGTTCCCTTGCCACTCCCGTTCGGTCCGAATATGAGAATGTTCATGCGGCCTCGCTCCTTTCCCAGCGGTGTTTCGTTCAGAAAACTGCCTCCTTATAATGGATTGATCCGGTTTTGACAACGGGAATTTGAACGGGAAGGAGGGAACGGGCGAAAGCCAAGGACAGAGAACCCGCTATGCCGGGGTGGCGGACCGCCACCCTTGCTCAATGCCCTCAGGAGGGGCTGCAGGTTGTCGCGGCGCAGGTGCCGCAGCCGCCGGCCGAGGTGCTCCCGGCCCGTCCGCCGAAAACGGACATCATCCGTTTTGTCTTTTTCGACTTGCACTTCGGGCAGATCACCTTGCGCTTTTCCCCGATGGAAAAGAAAAGCTCTTCAAAGACATGGCTGCATTTCGTGCAACGGAATTCATAGAACGGCATAGGATTCTTCCTGTCGATTTTCTTCGATGGTGTATATATAGGGAAGCGGAGAGGCTTTGTCAAGAAGCGCGGCCCCTGCATCGGCAGCCGCAGGCGGGGACGAAATGGACAGGGGGTGAAAAGGAGGCGGCAAGTCCTTCTCATCCCATCGCCGGGGTGGAAATCAGGGATTTCGAAGCCGGAAATCAGGCCACAGCCGATGGCCGCACCCGTGGCCTGGGATTAACCTAAAAACAAGGAGAATATGAATAGCATGATAAGCCTAGCGTCTTCATTCCGGAGCAGCACGATGAAAAATGCCATCCTTCTTTCCTCTCTCCTCCTGATGACCCTGCTGGTGTTCGCTGGCTGCGTGGACACCAGCAGGCAGATCCTCGCGGAAGACTTCATGAAGATGGATAATGATGAATTGCTCCGGTATTTTTACCGTCTGGACGATGAAATCGACCGCGTCGAGAGACCGTCTTCCGGACCGCAGGTGGGATTCGGCATCGGCACCTTCGGACGCGGAGGGGGCGTGGGCATCGGCACGGCGACAGGGACCTACGACGGCACGACATCGGAGGAACTGAGGAAGCGGAGGATCGACGTCCGGATGGAGATGAAGAAAAGGGGTCTGAATCCCTGAAAAAGAATGAAGATCTTGAAGAACGCTGTCCCGGCGGCGCGCTGCGTTTCAATCCGTGATCATGATGGCATCCTTCGGACACTTCCGAGCCGCTTCGAGGCATTCCTCTTCATAGCGCGGCGGCACCTCGGGCATCGGGGCGTAGGCCTTCTTGCTCCCCTCACGAAATCGAAACACCTGCGGGCAGATCTGTACGCAGATCCCGGCCGTTCCGCATTTCAACTGATCGACTTCAACTTTCATGTTCTCCTCCCATGGGCGCTTCGGCTTGCGCAGCCGGGCAGACGGCAAGAGCATTGCCGGTGCGAAAAATCGCATCCAGTGAACCAACGCCCGCTTCCATGATAAATAAAATAGGAAGCGCCAAAACGAATGTCAAGAGAGGCAATGGCGGGTTCCCGCGGAAATTTGCGGGAGCGGCGGTCGATTGACCGGAGGGCGGCGCTGTGCTAGGGATGGCGCTGAATTCTCTCAACGGAAAAAGAGAGCAGAAGGGGGCGCACATGTCCATCTCCGAGAAGATCCGTGGGTTCATGGCGGAATCATCGTGGATCCGAAAAATGTTCGAAGAAGGGATCGAACTCAAGAAACAGTTCGGTGCGGATAACGTCTACGACTTCAGTCTGGGGAATCCCAACGTCGAACCTCCCGCCGATCTGAAAGAGCGGGTCCGTCGGATTGCCGCCCAGGAGATTCCGGGCAAGCACGCCTACATGCCCAACGCCGGTTATGCCGACACGCGGGAAGCGGTGGCGGCGACGCTTCGGGAGTGTCACGGCACGGACGTGTCGGCGGATTCCGTGATCATGACCTGCGGCGCGGGCGGCGCCCTGAACGTTGCCCTCAAGACCCTGCTCGAGCCCGGAGAAGAGGTCGTGGTCCCGACGCCTTTTTTCGTCGAGTATCAGTTCTATGTGGACAATGCCGGCGGTGCGACGAGGCTCGTGAAAACGAAGGATGATTTTTCGCTGGATCTGGGCGCGCTCGAGGAAGCCATCACGCCGCGGACGAAGGCCGTCCTGATCAACTCCCCGAACAACCCGACGGGAAAGGTCTACGGGGAGGATGCCATCCGGGATCTGGGATCGCTCCTTCTGGAGAAACAGAAAAAACTCGGCAAGCGGCTCTATCTCCTTTCCGATGAACCTTATGCCCAGATCGTCTATGACGACGTCTGTGTCCCGAGCGTCTTTCGCGCCTTCCCGAACAGCGTGATCGTCTACTCCTATTCGAAAACCCTGTCCATTCCCGGGGAGCGGATCGGGTTTCTGGCCGTCAATCCGGGCATGGAGGAGGGCGCCGAGGTCCTGTCGGGGATGATTCTCTGCAACCGGATCCTGGGGTTCGTGAATGCGCCCGCCTTCATGCAGAGGGTCGTTGCGCATTCCCAGAAGGCGAGGGTGGAGGTGGAGGAGTACCGCCGCAAACGGGACCTTCTGTGCGACGGGCTTCGCGACGCCGGATATGAATTTCACAAACCCGAGGGCGCGTTCTATCTCTTCCCGCGCACGCCGATCGCCGACGATGTCGCCTTCGTCCGGGCCCTGCAGAAACGGCGGATTCTCACCGTCCCAGGCAGCGGGTTCGGAGGACCCGGCCATTTCCGGATCGCCTACTGCGTCGAAGACAAGACGATCCTCGGGGCGATGGAAGGGTTCCGAAAGACGATGCAGGAATTCCGCTGAAACGCGAAGAAGCGCCTCATCGGGCGATCTGTACAGGAGGCCCTTTAAAGGTCTTCGTACAGGATCGCGAATCCGTTCAGCCCTTTTCCGGCCGGCTCTTCACGGATGTCGATGTTCCGGACGTCGGAGATGGGCGGCCCCTTCCGGCACCATTCCAACATCGCCGCCACGTCGGGATCGTCCCCTTCGAAGAGGGCCTCTACCCGGCCGTCGGGAAGATTCCGCACCCAGCCGCGCAGCCCCAGGGATAGGGCCGCGCTCTTCGTCCGCGCACGGAAAAAGACCCCCTGAACCCGTCCCGATATCCAGACGTGCACGCGCTTCATCCGGGGGGAAATCCTCCGTTTCGAGAAGAACAACGCCGCAGTCTCACGGGCGGCGCCGATCGCGACCGGCCGAGGCCATCGGAGCTGTGGAAAGAGGCATTCATTGGTGAAGTATCTCGCGCACCGTCTGCGACAGGGATTGCACGTCGAAGGGTTTCTGGAGGAAAGCCCGGCAGCCGCGAGCGAGGATTTTCTGGGCCTCGCCGTCCATGCTGTAGCCGCTGGAAAGAATCGCCTTGAGGTCCGGGTTTGCCCTCTTGAGACAATCGAAGATCTCGCTGCCGTTCATCCCCGGGAGGATCATATCCAGGATGACCAGATCGATGTCGTCCCGGTGTTTTTGATAAATGTCGATCGCCTCCCGGCCGCTCCGCGCGGTCAGGATCCGGTAGCCGAGGCTTTGCAGAATCTCCTTTGTCACATGGATGATGAGATCCTCGTCGTCGACAAGGAGGATGGTCTCCGTACCGCGAAAGGTCTTCCCGTCGGCCGGCTTCTCGCGACAGACCCCCCGCGCGGACGCAGGCAGATAGACGTGAAAGACCGTTCCGCTGCCGACGCTGCTTTCGACGGAAATCCCTCCGCCGTGGCCCCGGACGATGCCGTACACGCTGGCCAGACCCAGCCCGGTCCCTTTCTGGCTCCCTTTTCCCTTCGTGGTGAAGAAAGGCTCGAAAATCCTCGGCAGGATCTCCTGGTCGATGCCCGTGCCGGTGTCTCGAACGGAGATCATGACATAATCGCCGGGTGAGATATGGTGCGGCCCGCCCTCGCTTTCTTCCAGATGCTTCGTGCGCGTTTCAATGAAAAGCTGTCCGCCCGAGGGCATGGCCTGCCAGGCGTTGATGTAGAGGTTCAGGAGGACCTGTTCCATCTGGACCTGATCGGCTTCCACGGCCGGCAGACCCTCCTCCAGCTTGGTGTGGATCGCGACTTCCTTCTTCGTCCGTCCGAACATTTCCGCGGTACGGGCGACGATCTCGTTGATATCCGCGGGCTTCAATTCGTAGCAGCCGGCCTGGGCAAATCCCAGGAGCTGTTTGGTCAGATGGCCGCCGCTCCTGACAGCGTCCTGGATGTGATGCAGCCGGCTGACGTTCGGGTGGCCGGGCGGCATCTCCAGCAGCATCAGGGACGCAAACCCCTGGATGCCCATCAGAAGATTGTTGAAATCGTGGGCGATGCCGCCGGCGAGCGTTCCGATGGCCTCCATCTTCTGGGCCTGCTGAAGACGACGTTCGAGTGCCGCGCGCTCCGCTTCCGAGCGTTTCCGCTCCGAGATGTCCCGCGTGACGCCCTGCAGACCCATAGGCCGCCCCTCTTCATCCCGCAGAAAGGATACACTCGCTTCAGCCCAGAGATAAGAACCACCCCGGCAGCGCACCCGGAATTCGAGGGTCCTCGACCGGTGCGGGTCGACGCCGTCCATTCCGTCTCTGGCCAGTTCTTCCGTCAAAATCTGCAGGATCATCTTCACATCTTCCGACGCGATCAGTTCCTCCAGACTCGTGGACGGGGCCTCCTCCTGGCGATAGCCCAGCGTCTTGGTGACCGAGGGGCTGAAATAGCTGAAACGCATGGCCGCCAGGTCGAAGGTCCAGATCATGTCTGTAACGTTTTCCGCCAGAAGCCGGTATCGCTGTTCGGCGGCCCTCAAGTCGGACATGTAGGATTCCAGCCGGGTCTTCGATTGGAGGAGATCCTGGTTGGCCGCGTCCAGATGTGCGGCGAGAGCCCGCGCTTCCTCGTATTTCTCCTGGATCTTGCCGGTGGCGTTTTCAAGATCCCTCACTGCCTGGCGGTAGACGAAATAGCGCCGGAAGATCCGCTTCCAGGAGGACGGCCTTCGCGTCGGATTCCATTGGATACGGTACAGGCATCCCTTGCCTCCGTAGGAAGGAGAATCCCCCCAGATCCTGCGGCCGTACTTTTCCGGAGCGGACCTGGCACATCAGTTCTTCGACCGCGGCAAAAGGCAACTCGAAAATGGTCGGAATGCCGGTGATGATGCCGCGCGTGTAGTCGCAATCATAGCGGGTCTTTTGTTCACTGCAATGATAGCAGTCCTCCAAAAGGACCCAGGAATCGCCGCGGTCGAGAATGGAAACGTCTCCGTTGCGCTTCAACATCCGGTTGTATTCCGGCGCATGGGCATAAATAACGCCCGGGTTTCCCAGGAGGCGGCCGATCCGATCCAACATCCCCAAGGACTGGAAGCGATCGGAGGCGAGGGCCATCTTGTAGACGGATTGTTCGTCCTGGAGGATGTCGATCATCCGGCGATAGAGGACCTGCAGAAAGGCATGGGAGACCCAGTTGTTGGCGTCGGACAGATAGGCTTCGTCCAGATCCAGCCCATCCAGAAGGCCGCCGAGAGAGCCGGCATGGCTCTCTCGGACATACAAGAGGAGGGTTTTCGTGATGCGGCAGCTGATTTCCTGATCCGTCGACGGGCTCATGTGCCTTGCCTGAATATTCCGCCAAGCCGAGTGTCCGGCTGGAGGAGGACGATGCAAGCCGCGAGGTCGCGAAGAGAGGTTCTGTCTTGTCTCCGTTGTTCTGGAAAAGATTCAGCAAGGGAAAGACAACGGGTTTTGTATAGTACAAAATTTCCCCAAAAGAAATCCCGATTTTTTGCCGCAGCAACGGAGGCCGAAGCGCGGCCGGACTCCCCGCAATTTGCTGCCGGCGGTTTCTTCATCGTGAGGCACGCTGCGTGAAAGGGACAGCGGGTAAGGGAGAGGACGGTGCGGGGCGGCCGGTGGTCGCAGGCGGACGAACCGGCGTTATGCCTTTCGATGGCGTTCCAGCAGCGCGAAAAAGTCTTCCTCCGAGAGCACGGGAACATTCAGAGCAAGCGCCTTGGTCAGCTTGCTGCCGGGATCGGCGCCGGCGACGACGTAATCGGTCCGCTGCGAAACGCTGCCGGTGACTTTTCCCCCCAGCGTCTCGATCCGCTCCTTCGCCTGGTCTCTGGTGAGACGTGACAGCGTTCCCGTGAGAACGAAGGTCCTGCCCTTCAGCGGCGCTTCGCCCGGCGCAGACGAAGGGCTCTGTCCCTCCCAGGTTACCCCGCAGCGGCGCAGCTGATCGACGACAAGCATCGTCTGTGGATCGCGGAGAAAGGCAAGGACACTTTTTGCACGCTCCGGGGGAATCCCAAGCTTCCGGAGGCCCTCTTCATCGAAGGCGATAAGGGCGTCCCAGCCGGCGAAGGCATCCGTGATCTTCCGGATTGTGGTTTCGGCGACGTCGGCAACGCCTTGCCAGAACACCTTTTCGGAGCCGGCATATCGTTCTTTCTTGGCCAGCCGGAGGAAGAAATCCGCGAAGCTGATCTCGTGGCGGGCGTCGATTTCCTCCCACCGCACGCCGGCGGAAAGCAGCCGGTCGATGACGCGGCGGTTGTGGGTCTCGGAGAAGAAGAGACGGACGGCCGCGGCGCGCTCGGGACCCATGCCCGGAACGTAGGTGATCGTCTTGGGGTGGGCCTCCATCAGCCTTTCGAGCCGTCCGAAGAAACCGGCCAGGTCCTTCGCGGTGGCCTCTCCGATCATCGGAATTCCGAGCGCATAGACGAAGCGATGAAGGGTGGTTTCCTTGCTTCGTGAAATGGCCTGAAGGAGATTCGCTGCGGAGGTCTCGGCCATCTTTTCCAGCGGGGTCAGCTGCGATGCCTGCAGAAAATAGAGATCGGCCGGATTTTTCACGAGACCGGTGTCGACGAGGCGGTTGACGAGTTTTTCGCCGAGCCCTTCGATGTCCATGGCCAGGCGGCCGGAAAAATGGCGGAGGGATTGTTTGAGCTGCGCCGGGCATGAGAGACCGCCGATGCAGCGGTGCGCGGCCTCTCCCTCCAGACGCACGACGCTGGAGTTGCATTCGGGACATGCCGGCGGCATGTGAAAAACCCTCTCCGTTCCGCTTCGCCTGGCCGGAAGCGGTTTGACGACCTCGGGGATCACGTCGCCGGCACGCTGGACGATCACCGTATCGCCGATGCGGATATCCTTCTTGTCGATCTCGTCCTGGTTGTGCAGCGTGGCGCGGCTGACCGTGACACCGCCGACGCGGACGGGCTTCATGACGGCAACGGGGGTGAGCACCCCTGTTCTCCCCACCTGGACGAGGATGTCCTCGATCACGGTTATTTCCTGGGACGGCGGAAATTTGCACGCGACGGCCCAGCGCGGACTCCGCGAGACGGCGCCGAGACGCTCCTGGAGGGCGAGATCGTCGACTTTCAGCACAACGCCGTCGATCTCATAGGGGAGCTTTTCGCGGCGGGCGGCAATGTTCTGATAATAATCGATGCAGGCCGCGATGTCCGGAGCCCGGCGGATCTCCTCGAAGTTGACCCGGAATCCCCACGCGTGCAGGGCCTGAAGAATTTCCCAGTGGCTCCGGAAGTCGGCGCCCTCGATGATGCCGACGCCGTAGACGAACAGGGCCAGGGGCCGCCGGCCCGTGATCCGCGAATCCAGCTGCCGCAGGGAGCCGGCGGCGGCGTTGCGCGGATTGGCGAACGGCGTCTCGCCGGCCTCCAATCGCCGGCGGTTCAAGGCCTGGAATCCGGCGGTCTCCATGCAGACTTCCCCGCGGATCTCGATTCTGGCCGGAAAGGTTCGGCCGGGGGTGCCTCTCATCCGCAGCGGTACGGAGGGAATCGTCTTCAGGTTGAGCGATATATCTTCGCCGACGTAGCCGTCGCCGCGCGTCGCCCCGGAGACGAAGTTTCCGTTGTCGTAAATCAGGTTGACGGCGGCGCCGTCGAGCTTGGGTTCGGCGACAAAAGAAACCGTTTCCCGGTTGCCGAGGAACTTCCGGACCCGCTCGTCAAAGGCGCGGATGTCCTCTTCGGTGAAGGCATTGGCCAGGCTCAGCATGGGGCTCAAATGGCGAACGGGCTGGAATTTCTCAAGCGGGGTCGCGCCGACGCGCCGGGTGGGGGAATCGGGAGCGGCAAGGTCGGGGAAGGCGGTCTCGAGTTCCTGGAGCTCGAGGAGGAGACGGTCATATTCCGCATCCGATATTTCCGGGTCGTCGAGCTGGTAGTAGCGGCGGTTGTGATGATCGATCTGGAGCCGGAGTTCTTCGATTCTCTTGGCGGCCGGGACCCTGTCCATCACTTCACCAGCTTGAGATCCGGCTTCTTCGGAGGAAAGGGGGCCGGCGGAGGATCGGGCGCCGGCTGCCGCGTCTGGCGGAGTTGCTGATTGAAGAGATGGTTTTTTACCCGCACCGAATTGATGATGAAAAAAATGACGACGGCCTTCTCCCATTCCTTCGTCGGTTCAAAGCGGTCCATCCGGTCTTTGTACTTCTGCCACAAACCCGAAAGGGATGCCTCGTCCAGATGCAGGATTTTCTCAGCGATTTTGTCGAGCAATTCTTCCATGTTCCATCCTCCGGGGGAGCAATCCCATCCTATCTTACGATGAAGAGGAAAGTCAAACGCAAAGGCCGCGGCCAAGGCGGGCGACGATCCTGGCGGCTGAAAATCGCGCTTGTCTTTTTGTTGCCAGGAGCTATAATCGGACGGCTTTGTGAGGGGAGGGTGGCGTGAGAATCGGAATCCTTTCTGACACGCATCTGCGCAGCGAAGACGAGGGATTCCGGATGCTGATCGAAGACCGTTTCGCCGGCGTCGATCTGCTCCTCCACGCCGGCGATCTGGTCTCTCCCGCCGTTCTCGAGATGTTTGCGGGGAGACCCTACAAGGCCGTATGCGGGAACATGGATTTTGACTCCGTCCGGCAGGTCCTTCCCGAGCGGATCGTGTTCCGGGCCGGACGCTTCCGCATCGGACTCGCCCATGGCTGGGGGGCTCCGGAGGGCATTGAGGATCGCCTGCTGGCGGCGCTGGGGCCCGTGGATTGCATCGTTTACGGTCACACGCATTGTCCCGAGAACCGGCGCCGGGACGGAGTGCTGTTCTTCAATCCGGGTTCGGCGCTGGACCGCCGCCGTGCGGCGGCGAACACCATCGGTTTCCTGGACGTCGGTGACGAGATCCGCGGTACGATTGTGGCGCTGTAGATCGGAAGAGGGGAGATTGCCGCAGCATGGATGTCATCTTCGCGCCCTGGAGAATGGCCTACGTCTGTAAATCCGGGCGGACGGAAGGCTGTATTTTCTGCAGGGGTTCGTCGCGGTCGGATGACCTGATGCTCCGGGAGGGGAAGACGGCGTTCGTGATGATGAACCGGTATCCGTACACGACGGGTCACCTGATGGTGATTCCCCTTCGCCACATCGGCACGATCGCGGAGCTTACGAAAGAGGAAAGGGCGGAGATCTTCGATCTTCTGGACCTCTCCACGGACATTCTGCGGCAGGCGATGAATCCCGACGGATTCAATGTCGGCATGAATCTCGGTCAGGCTGCGGGAGCCGGCGTCGGCGATCACCTGCATATCCACATCGTTCCCCGCTGGGGCGGAGATACGAATTTCATGGGCGTGGTGGGAGAGGTGCGTGTGATTCCGGAAGATGTCGCTCAAACGCGTGCGCGCCTGCTGCCGCTGTTCGAAAATACCCGTCGGGAGGTCTGAGATGAAGGTCATCTACACGATTGTCATTGTGCTTCTGATGATGATGATCGTCACCTTTTCGCTGGAGAATACCGCTGCCGTTCCGCTGAAGTACTATGACCTGATTCCGAAGGAATTTTCGGTCCCGGCGTACATGCTGCTCTTCGTCGCCTTCCTCGCCGGGGTCATTTTCACGGGATTCATGGGCATCGTGGAGAGGTTTCGCCTGACGAGAACGATCACAAGGCTGAACCGTACGATCCGCGATCTGAGAAGGCAGATTCACGAGGAGCGCCCCGCCGAATTGGTCGAAGAAGAGGAGAAACCGCGGAGTTTGCCTTGACCGAAACCCTCCCGCAGGACGAGCCGAAGTTTCTTGCCGACGCGACGGTGATGCGGCTTGCCAAGTGGTTGAGGATTTTGGGGTACGATACGCTCTGCTGCAGCGGCGAGCCGGAGCAGGATTTGTTCCGGCGGGCAAGAGCGGAGGGCAGGACGGTTCTGAGCAGAAAGAGGAAATGGGCGCCCGGCTCAGAGCGGCAGGCGGCGCTGGTCATCCTTCTGAAAGAGCGTACCGGCGATCAACTCCGCGAATTGCTGCAGCGGTCCGTGATCCGGCTCGATCCAGGACGATTTCTCACGCGCTGCCTGCGCTGCAACATCCCTCTCGAAGAAGTGCCGAAGGACTCTGTCGCCGAATCCCTTCCTCTCCACATCCGCGAAAGCATCGGGCGATTTCACCGCTGCCCCGGTTGCCGGAGAGCCTACTGGCCGGGGAGCCACCCGGAGAGGATCCGTCAGTTTCTCAAGCGGAGCAGTCCCGATCGTCCCCTTTGATCTTTTCAACGGCGTGTTTCAGGGCGGGAAGGACTACGAGGAGATTTTCCCGGGCGCCCCTGGGGCTGCCGGGAAGGTTGAGGAGAAGTGACGAGCCGCGGATCCCCGCCGTAGCGCGGGAGATCACGGCGTGCGGTGTCCTGGCGGCGCTTTCCCGCCGCATGGCTTCCCCCATGCCGGGGATTTCGCGGTCGATGACGGCTAACGTGGCATCCGGCGTGACGTCCCGCGGGCTGACTCCCGTGCCGCCGGTCGTGACGATGAGATCGAATTTCCGGATGTCGGACCATTCGACGAGCAGGGCCTCGATCTGATCCTTTTCGTCGGGGACGACCGCCGTGAGCTCGACCGTCATCCCCGCGCCGCGGAGAAGCTCCGCAACGGCGGGGCCGCTCTCGTCGACGCGCTCGGAGCGCGAACCCTTGTCGCTCACCGTGATGACAGCCGCCCGAATCGTGGACACGATCAATCTTCTTCCTTGGCCTTTTTCGATTCCGCAATGATCTTTTCGGCCACGTACGCGGGAGCTTCTTCGTAATGAGAGAAGGAGTAGGTGAATGTGCCGCGGCCGCTGGTCATGGAACGAAGATCCGGCGCATACTTGAGAATCTCCGCCTGCGGCACCTGTCCCTTGATGATCTGGCGGGTGCCCTTCGTATCCATGCCGATCACTTTTCCGCGGCGGCTGTTCAGATCGCCGATGACGTCGCCCATGTATTCTTCGGGGATTTCGATTTCGATATCGACGATCGGTTCCAGGAGGGCCGGCTGGCATAACAGTACGCCCTTCTTGAATCCCATGGAGCCAGCGATCTTGAAGGCCATTTCCGATGAATCGACCGTATGGAAGGTGCCGTCGATGAGGGACACCTTCAGGTCGACGACGGGGTATCCCGCGACGATGCCCTCGGCCATGGCCTCGATGATGCCCTTCTCCACGGCGGGGCGGTACTGCTGGGGAACCACGCCGCCCACGATCCGGTCCGCAAATTCGAATCCCGATCCTCTCGGCAGGGGTTCGATCTCCAGCCAGGCATCGCCGTATTGACCGCGACCTCCGGACTGCTTCTTGTACTTGCCCTGAATGGTGGTCTTCCCCTTGATGGTTTCCTTGTAGGGGACCTTGGGGATCTTGAGCGTCAATTCGAGGCCGAATTTCCGCTTCATCTTTTCTACGGCGATTTCGATGTGCACCTGGCCCATGCCCGACAGCAGCATCTCTTTGGTCTGTTCGCTGCGGCTGAAGGACAGGGAGGGATCTTCTTCTATCAGGCGGTTGATGGACGAAACGATCTTGTCTTCATCGCCGCGCGATTTGGGCTCCACCGCATAGGTCATGATGGCGGGCGGCGGCGTGAGTTTGTCGAAAAGGATCGGCGCCTTCTCGAAGCACACGGTATCGCCGGTGGCCGTCTCCTTGAGCTTTGCGACCGCGGCGATATCGCCGGCGACCAGTTCGTCGGCGGGCTTCTGCGTCTTGCCTTCGAGGAAGAAGAGGCTGCCCACGCGCTCGTGGATCTTCTTGGAGGGGTTGTACAGGCCCTGATCGGCTGTCGTTTTTCCCGAGTAGACGCGGAACAGGGTCAATTTGCCGGCATAGGGATCCGCGATGGTCTTGAAGACGAGCGCGGAGAAAGGCTGTGTCACATCGGGCTTGCGTTCTTCGATTTCGCCATTCCCCGGTTTTTTGCCCTTCACGGGGCCGCGGTCCACTGGAGAGGGCAGGCAGTTGATGAGGATATCGAGAAAATTGGCCACAGCGATGTTCTGGAGCGGTGCGCCGCAGGCGACCGGCACAATGGCGCAGGAGAGAACGGCCTTCCGCAGGGCCGCGTTCAACTCCTCCGGGCTCAGCGTTCCCCCCTCGAGATACTTGTTCATCAGCGCTTCGTCGGATTCGGCGATATCTTCCACGAGGGACTCGCGGAACTTCTCCGCTTCCGGGACGAGTTCTGCGGGGATATCGGCTGCCTTGGGTATGCCCTTGGGATCTTCGAAGAGGAGCGCCTTCATCGCGAGTAGATCGATGACGCCCTTGAAACCGGCCTCCTGTCCGATGGGAATGACCAGGGGAGTCGGTTTGCGGCCGAGCTTTGTCCGGATGCTTTCGAGCGTCTTTGGAAAGTCGGCCCGTTCCCGATCCATCCGGCTGATATAGACCATGCGCGGCAGGTGGAATTCGTCGGCGTATTCCCAAACGGCCTCCGTTTGAAACTCCACCCCGCCGACGGCATCGACAATGATCAGCGCGCTGTCGGCGATGCGAAGGCAGTTCTTCGTATCAAAAGAGAAATTGGAATCGCCGGGGGTGTCGATGATGTTGATTTTGTGCTTGTTCCACTCAACAAAAGTTATCGCCGAGCCGATGGAAATCCGCCGTTTCTGTTCTTCGGGTTCGAAATCCAGCGACGACGTGCCTTCATCAACCCGACCGGGACGATCTGTTTTGCCGGAAACAAATAAAAAAGATTCGCACAGAGTGGTTTTTCCCGTGCCGCCGTGACCGACAATTGCCACGTTCCGAAGGGACTTCGGTTCGTATTTGGCCATGAAAGCTCCTTTCCCGTGTTGCGCGGAATCTAATGATGTGAACGCGGTGTTTAACGTATTCCCTCTTTTGAAGTCAAGACAATTTTCCCCGGAACGTGCGGACGGCAGAAGGGAAAAGGGTTTTCCCAGGGAAGAAATGGGGCTTGACTTTTTTTCAAACCGTACGATAGGATCAGCTGCCTTTTTCCGAGGTGAAAGATCGTCCCGAAGGCGCCGGAGAAGAATCGATGTCCGACAACTTCTACACCCTCTTGATCATCCCGAAAAAGAAAAACAGCGCCAAAAAGGTCTGCATGTCCCATGCCCTGCTGATGGGGATTTCGCTGGGCTTGCTTTCGCTTTCCCTGGCTTTGATGGTGCTGACGTACGACTATATCCATATCAAGAGGGACAACGTCGAACTGGCGCGGCTCAAGCAGAAGACGGCCGAGCAGGAAAGCCGGATCGCGTCCCTCGTGGGGAAAGTCGACGGCTTCACGTCGAGGATGGAAGAACTCCGCCAGTTTGATCGCAAGATCCGGATCATGGCGAATCTTGAGGGGAACAAATACAAGCAGCAGATGCTCGGCATCGGCGGATCGTTGCGTGAGGAAGACCGGATCGCCGCCAAGCTGTCCGCCCAGGACCGCGACCTCGTCGAAGGGGCGGGGAAGCAGGTCGACCGGCTGATGAAAGAGGCCGAAGGCCAGCAGAGCAGTTTCCAGGAACTGCTGAGTTACTTCCGGGAACGGAAATCGATCCTTGCCGCCACCCCTTCCGTCTGGCCTGTTCACGGATGGGTCACGTCCGAATTCGGGCAGAGGATTTCCCCCTTCAGCAACGCGACGGAATTTCATCGCGGGATCGACATCGCCTCGCGGGTCGGAAAGACGGTCCACGCCCCCGCCGATGCACTGGTGGAGGAAGTGGCCTATGACCATGGCGAGGGAAACTACGTCAAGCTGAATCACGGATACGGCATCAATACCTATTACGGGCACCTGGTAAAGAGCGCCGTTGCCGTCGGCACGAGGGTGAAACGCGGGGATGTCATCGGCTACGTGGGCAATTCGGGAAGAAGCACGGGATCTCACCTCCATTACTCGATTTTCGTCAATGGTCTTCCTGTGAATCCGAGAAAGTATCTGAACTGAGATCCGCCGGCTTCCAACGACTTTTGGCGCCATTGAAAAGAACGTTCCACAACCGGTAGCGATTACCGGTTTTTTTATTCGGGAGATGATGATGATCGGGGCAGTATTGCAGAAGATTTTCGGCAGCAAGAACGAGCGGGATCTCAAGAGCCTGTCCTTTCTTCTCGATGAGATCAACGAAAAAGAATCGGCCATGATGAATCGGACCGATGCGGAACTGCGGGCGCAAACCGATGTCTTCCGGGAGCGGCTGGCCGGCGGGACGTCGATGGAGGACCTCCTTCCCGAAGCCTTCGCGGTCGCCCGGGAGGCCTCGCGCCGCACGCTGCAGATGAGACCCTTCGATGTGCAGGTCATCGGAGGCATCGTCCTGCACGAGGGAAAGATCGCCGAAATGAAGACCGGTGAGGGCAAGACCCTTGCCGCGACGATGCCCATCTATCTGAATGCGCTGGCGGGGAAAGGCGTCCATGTCGTCACGGTCAACGACTACCTGGCGAAACGCGATGCCGGCTGGATGGGACCGATTTACAGCTTCCTGGGGCTGACGGTCGGCGTGATCGTCCACGGGATGGACGACGACCAGCGCCGTCAGGCCTACGCGGCCGATGTCACCTACGGGACGAACAACGAGTTCGGCTTCGATTATCTGCGCGACAACATGAAGTTTGCGCTGGAAGACTACGTCCAGCGGGACTTCCACTACGCCATCGTCGACGAGGTCGACAGCATCCTCATCGACGAAGCGAGGACGCCGCTCATCATCTCGGGACCCTCCGAGGAATCCACGGACAAGTACTATCGCATCAACCAGGTCATCCCGCGGCTTCGGAAAGACAAGGATTATACGGTGGAGGAAAAGCACCGGACCGTCGTCCTGACCGAAGAAGGGGTGGCGCGAGTCGAATCGTCCCTGAACGTGCAGAACCTCTACGAGCCGAAGAACATGGAGATCCTTCACCACGTCAACCAGGCCCTGAAGGCCC
>DIWJ01000085.1:0-36050 GCA_002428445.1 Syntrophaceae bacterium UBA6109 | reverse complement strand
CTACTTCCGCATGTACGAGAAGCTGGCCGGCATGACCGGAACGGCGGATACGGAGGCGGCGGAATTCAGCAAGATCTACGGACTCGAAGTCGTCGTCATCCCCACCAATATGCCGATGATCCGCACCGATCATCCGGACGTCATCTACAAGACGGAGCAGGAGAAGTTCAATGCCGTCATCGAGGAGATCCGGGATCTGCACCAGCAGAAGCGCCCCGTCCTGGTGGGGACGATCTCCATCGAAAAATCGGAGCTTCTGAGCAAGATCCTCACCCGTACGGGGGTCAAGCATTCCGTGCTCAATGCCAAACACCATGAGAAGGAGGCGGAAATCATCGCCTTGGCGGGCCAGCCCGGTATGGTGACGATCTCGACGAACATGGCGGGCCGCGGAACGGACATCCGTCTGGGCGACGGCGTGGCCGATCTGGGCGGGCTCCACATCCTCGGCACCGAACGCCACGAAAGCCGACGGATCGACAACCAGCTTCGCGGCCGGTCCGGCCGCCAGGGGGACATGGGATCATCGCGTTTTTACATGTCCCTGGAGGACAATCTCCTGCGGATCTTCGGTGCGGAACGGATTTCCTCCATCATGGACCGGATCGGGATCGAGGAAAACCAGCCCATCGAACATCGCCTCATCACCAAAGCGATCGAAAATGCGCAGAAGCGCGTCGAAGGACAGAACTTCGATATGCGCAAACACCTGCTGGAGTACGACGATGTCATGAACCACCAGCGCAAGGTCATCTACGAACAGCGCCGGAAGGTGCTGCAGGGGGAAGGCCTGTGGGACGACCTGGCAGAGATGACCGAAGATATCGTCGCGGAGACGGTGCCGGAGTACATGGACGAAAAGGAACACCCGGAGGAGTGGAACCTCAAGGGCCTCGAGGACCTGGTCTTCAAGCAGTTCTCGCTGCGGCTGCCGCTGGCTTCATCGGAGGCGCAGAATCCCGGGGAGACGGGCGAACGCATCGTCGCCGCCGTCATGGAGCACCTTCACCGGAAAGAGACCGACTTCGGCAAGCCGGTCATGGACTATCTCATGAAGATGATCATGCTGCAGTCCATTGACAACCAGTGGAAGGACCACCTGCTGGCCATGGACCATCTCAAGGAGGGGATCGGACTCCGCGGTTACGGCCAGAAGGACCCGGTGCGCGAGTATCAAAAAGAAGGCTATGAAATGTTCATGGACATGGTGCAGCGGATCAAGCAGGACACCATGGAAAAACTCTGCATGGTTCAGATCCGGCGTGAGGAAGAGATCCAGGAACTGGAGGAAAAGCGCGAACAGGAGTTTGTCATGAACCGCGGCGAAGATCTGGCGCCGCAACCCCAGCGCCGGGAAGCGGAAAAGGTGGGGAGAAACGATCCCTGCCCCTGCGGCAGNNAAGAAATACAAGAAGTGCTGCGGCCGGTGAGGGCCAGGCATTCGGCGGGCAGAGAAGCGGGAGGGGCGATGAAATACAGAATTCAAGGCTTCACGGCGAACGGCGTTTCAGCGGGGATCAAGGAAAAGGGGAAACGGGACCTGGGACTGATTTTTTCCGATGCACCGGCGAGTGCGGCGGGGCTGTTTACGACGAATCGGTTCAAGGCCGCCCCGGTGCTCGTCAACATGGAAAAGATCAAGTCCGGCGTCGCCCAGGCGATTGTCACCAACAGCGGCATCGCCAATGCGGCGACAGGGGCGGGCGGCATCCGCGATGCCCGGGTGGTTTCGCGTGCGGTTTCGGACCGGTTGCGGATCCACGACGACCTGGTGCTGGTGAACTCGACGGGCGTCATCGGCTACCCCTTGCCCGTGAAGAAGATCCGTGATGCCGTTCCGGCATTGATCGACGGCCTCAGCGCGAACGGGATCCCGTTCGCGGAGGAGGCCATGATGACCACCGACCGGTATCCCAAAATGGTTTTGGGTAAATGCCGTCTCGGGAGCGCCGAAATCTCGATCTGCGGGATTGCCAAGGGGGCGGGGATGATCCNNCCAGCCGAACATGGCGACCATGCTGACCTACTTCATGACCGATGCGGATATCCGCCCGGCGTCCTTGAAGAAAGCCTTCCGCTGGGCGATCGACCGGAGTTTCAACGCCATCAGCGTCGACGGCTGCATGAGCACGAACGATACGGCGCTGATCCTGGCCAACGGCAGGGCGGGGAACCGGTCCGTCAGCGCGACATCCGGGGCTTTCCGGATCTTCCGTGATGCCCTGGAGGAAACGGCGTCGGAACTGGCCAAGGCCATCGTCCGGGACGGCGAGGGTGCAACGAAACTGATCGAGGTCCGGGTCGAAGGCGCCCGAACAACGGCGGATGCGCGGAAAGCGGCCTACGCCGTGGGAAACTCGAACCTCGTCAAAACGGCCTTCTTCGGCGGCGACGCGAACTGGGGGAGGATCATTTCCGCCCTAGGCGCGACGGATGCCGCGTTTTCGCCCGAGGCGGTCAGGGTCTACCTGGAAAAGGAGGCGGTTTTCCGGAACGGGAAGGGGATCGGCGGCCGCGAGGAAGCACTGAAGCGTATTATGTCCCAGGTGCAGATCACGTTGCGGATCGTGCTGGGGGCCGGAAAGGAGTCGTTCCGTCTGTACGGTTCGGACCTGAGTTTCGACTACGTGAAAATCAACGCCCACTACCGGACCTGAAGAGGGCGGAGGACGGTTTTTCCTCAGGAAGATCAAATACATTTTTGCTTGATTTGGGCAGGCTCTTTGTGCTATGTGCCTGCCGACTTCGCACACCCCCTGACCGTCGGAGTGTTGCCCCTTTGGGGTTGACCGCCGGGAAGAAGGGAGTGGAGGAAAAAAACACATCGAGGAGAAAAAAGTTATGGCAATCGTATCCATGAAGTCGCTCTTGGAAGCGGGAGTGCATTTCGGACATCAGACAAACAAGTGGAACCCGAAGATGAAGCCCTATATCTTCGGAGCGCGCAACGGGATTTACATCATCGACCTTCAGCAGACCGTCGAGATGTTCCAGAAGGCGTATTCCTTTGTCATCGACACGGTGGCGGGGGGAGGGGAGATCCTGTTCGTGGGGACGAAGAAACAGTCCCAGGAGTCGATTCGCGAAGAGTCGGAGCGCTGCGGCATGCCGTATGTGAACCAGCGGTGGCTGGGCGGCATGTTGACGAACTTCACCACGATCAAGCGCAGCATCGACCGCTTGAACGAACTGGACAGGATGTTTGCCGACGACAGCATCAAGCTCTTTCCGAAGAAGGAAATCCTCGGATTGCAGAAGGAAAGAGCCAAGCTGGAAAAGATTCTCGGAGGCATCCGAAAGATCAAGGGACTGCCCGGCGGCGTTTTTGTGGTCGATCCCAAACGCGAAGACATCGCCATCCAGGAGGCCAGAAAACTGAGGGTCCCCGTTGTGGCCATCGTCGATACGAACTGCGATCCCGACCTGANNCCGGGCAACGACGACGCGATCCGCGCGATCAAGCTCTTTTCCGCGAAGATCGCCGATGCCGTGCTGGAAGGGAAGAAGCGATTCGAAGAGCGGATCCAGGCCGAAAGCAATAAGCAAGCAGAACAGAAAGCGGCCGCGTCCGGCAAGGGTGTTTCCGAGGTTACGGCCGGCGAAGAAGACGTGCCTGATGTCGAAGAACTGAAATCCTGAGGCCGGATGCCCCCTGCATCCTATTCGAAAGAAGACGGAGGAAAGAACATTGGAAATATCTGCATCGATGGTGAAGGAATTGCGGACGAAAACCGGCGCCGGCATGATGGACTGCAAGGAGGCGCTGAAGGACTCCGAGGGCGATTTTGAGAAGGCCATTGAGTACCTGCGCAAGAAGGGGATGTCGGCCGCAACGAAGCGATCCTCCAAGGCGGCCAAAGACGGTACGGTCTGCTCCTATATTCACATGGGAGGCCGGATCGGCGTTCTCGTCGAGATCAACTGCGAAACGGATTTCGTGGCAAAGACGCCCGATTTCCAGACCCTGGCCAAGGACCTCGCCATGCACGTCGCGGCATCCAATCCGCGTTTCGTGCGTCCCGAGGATGTCCCCCCGGAGGTCCTGGAAAGCGAAAAGGGAATCTACCGCAGCCAGGCGGCCGAAGAAGGGAAACCCGAGAAGATCTGGGACCGGATCGTTGAAGGAAAGTTGAAGAAGTATTACGAGGAAGTCTGCCTCACGGAACAGAAATTCATCAAGAACCAGGACATCACGGTTGGAACCTTGGTCAAGGAATTGATGGCGAAGACCGGAGAGAATATTGTGGTCCGGCGGTTTGCCCGATTCCAGCTGGGCGAAGAACTGAAGTAGCAGCATTCCGCCGGAAAGCGGTCGAAGCATGCCTCCCAAGCGAAAAAGCGCCGAGAAGGAAGTCCCCGTCTACCGCCGCGTGCTGCTGAAGCTCAGCGGCGAAGCCCTGATGGGGAAGCGCGCCTCCGGAATCGACCCCGACGTCGTCGCGGGTATCTCCGCGGAAATTGCGGGCGTTGTAAAACTCGGGGTCCAACTGGGCGTTGTCGTCGGCGGGGGAAACATCTTCCGCGGCATCGAGGCGGGTGCGCAGGGCATCGATCGCACGGTCGCCGACCACATGGGCATGCTGGCAACGGTGATCAACAGCCTTGCCCTGCAAAGCGCCCTGGAGCGGGCCGAGGTCGCGACGAGGGTGATGACGGCCATCGAGATGCGGGAAGTGGCCGAGCCTTACATCCATCGCCGCGCCGTCCGCCATCTCGAAAAGGGGAGAGTGGTGATTTTCGCGGGCGGAACGGGCAATCCCTACTTTACGACGGACACAGCGGCGACCCTCCGGGCGGCGGAGATCAAGGCCGATGTTCTTCTCAAGGCCACGAAGGTCGACGGCGTATACGATCAGGACCCGGTCCGGAATCCGAAGGCCGTGCAGTTCCGCCATATCGCCTATACCGATGTCCTGACCCGCAATCTCAAGGTGATGGACGCCACGGCCATCTCCCTGTGCCGGGACAATGCCATTCCCATCGTGGTTTTCAATCTGCAGGTTCCCGGGAATATCCGCCGCGTCATCTGCGGCCAGGCCGTGGGAACCCGTGTGGGAGGAACGACATGAAGGAACTGGTGTTCGAGGAATTGAAAGACAGCATGGACAAGATGATCTCCTCGTTCGAGAAGAGCCTCAGCAAGGTCAGGACGGGGAGGGCTTCCATATCGCTGCTGGACGGCATCAAGGTGGAGTATTACGGAACCGCGACACCGCTGAATCAGATGGCATCGCTTTCCGTCCCGGAAAGCCGCCTCATCGTCATCACCCCCTGGGACGCGAGCGTCATCGGCGCTATTGAAAAGGCCATCCAGAAGTCGGATCTCGGCCTCATGCCGACGACTGACGGCAAGGTGGTCCGCATCGCCATTCCCGTGCTGACGGAAGAACGCCGGAAGGATCTGGTGAAACTGGTCCGGAAGATGGCCGAGGAATGCAAGATCAAATTGCGGAACGCGCGTCGCGACGCGAACGAACAGCTCAAGGACCTGAAGAAGGACAGCGACATTTCGGAAGACGAGCTTTTTTCTTCACAGGAAGAAGTTCAGAAGACGACCGACAAGTACATCGAAAAGACCGACAGGATTCTCGTCGCCAAGGAAAAGGAGATCATGGAGATCTGAGCGGGGCCGCGAACGGATTTCTGCGACAGGGGGGCCTCCGGGCTCCCCTGTTTTTTTCCGGTGCGGGATGCCACCGGAGGGTCGATGAAAAAGGCACGGGGAGGCTTCCTTGAAAATCGCCGGACCCTATGTTAGCTTGAGTCCAACACTTCGCAGAGGCGGGAGAAACGGATGCGGAAACAGCTGGACAAAGACCGGGAGAGTCTGCCCCGGCACATCGCCATCATCATGGACGGCAACGGCCGCTGGGCTCGCCAGCACACCCTGGGTCGCATCGCCGGCCACCGCGAGGGGGCGGAATCGGTGCGGGTCGTGGTGCGTGCGTGCCGCCGCATCGGCATCCGCTACCTGACGCTGTACGCCTTCTCCATGGAGAACTGGTCGCGGCCGAAGAGGGAAGTCGAAGCCCTGCAGGCCCTCCTGGAACAGTACCTGAAGGCGGAAGTCCCCGAGATGCTGAAGAATGGAATCCGTCTTCTGGCCATCGGAGATACCGCCCGGCTGAAGCCCTCCGTCCGCAACGCTCTCATCGAGGCCATGGAAGCCACCGCCTGCAATGGCGGCATGACCCTGGTTCTTGCCCTCAGTTACGGCGGCCGCGACGAGATTGCCGAAGCGGCGCGGAGAATGGCCGAAGACGTGAAGCACGGCGATCTGCAGCCCGGAGACGTTACGCAGGAACGGTTTGCCTCCTATCTCTATACGGCCGACATCCCGGACCCGGATCTCCTCATCCGGACGAGCGGCGAGTACCGTCTCAGCAATTTCCTCTTATGGCAGATGGCCTATACGGAATTCCATTTCACCGAGGTGCTGTGGCCGGATTTCCGGGAGGATCAGCTGATGAAGGCGATCGAAGACTACCGCCGCCGGGAGCGGAGGTTCGGACGGACGAGCGATCAGCTGCGCAAGGATTGACAGGTTATGATGAGCCCCCACGCCCAGAGGTGGATCACGGGAATCGTCGCCGTTCCGGTCCTGTTCTGCGTCGTCTTCTTTGGGACGGAAACCGTCTTCGCGATCCTGATTTTTCTGGCGGCCCTCGCCGGCATTTACGAGTATGGTGTCGTCGTCTTCGGAACGGGAAGAGGCCGGGAGAAGGGGGAGTTGTTTTTTTTCGGGGCGGTGGTTCTGCTGGCGGCGATTGCCGGCGACCGCGAATGCCTGCTGGCCGTCCTGACGCTGTCGGTGCTGGGCGTGTTTGTCCTGGATCTGTTTTCCGCCCGCGAGCGACCCTTCGACATGGACGCGACGGCGAAAACCATTCTGGGCCTTGCCTATGTCCCGCTCCTGATGTCCCACTTCATCTTTCTGCGCCAGGAAGGGGAGGGCGTACGGTGGATCTTCTTCGTCCTGATGCTGGCATTTTCCGGGGATATCGCCGCCTTTTACGTGGGACGAAAGTTCGGACGCCGAAAGCTGCTGCCGTCGGTCAGTCCCGGCAAGACCGTTGAAGGAATTCTGGGGCTCGTCGCGGGCAGTCTGGCGGGAGGTCTCCTCTTCCGGTCGCTTTTCTTCCCGGCTTTGCCGCTGCTTCACGTCTGTGTTCTTGCCGTTGCCGGCGGCATCGTCGGGCAGCTCGGCGATCTGTCGGAATCGGCGATCAAACGATNNCCGGCCATGGCGGCATCCTGGATCGTTTGGATTGCCTGCTCTTTCTTGTCCCCTTTGTGTACTACTATCAACGGTTCGTGATGCCATGAAAATCCTCTCCATCCTCGGTTGCACGGGCTCCATCGGAGTCAGCACGCTCGACGTGGTCTGGCGCAACCGGAATCGTTTTTCGGTTGCGGCTCTGGCGGCGGGGAAGAATGTCGTACGGCTCGCGGAGCAGATCGGACGTTTCCGCCCGAAGCTGGCCTGCGTCGCCGACGAGGAGGCAGCCGACCGGTTGCGGTCGCATCTCCCGGGCGGCATCGATGTCGCCGTCCGCTGCGGGCCGCCAGGATATGAGGAGGCCGCCGCCCTGCCCGGCGTCGAAATGACCGTATCGGCCCTCGGGGGTTCGGCGGGACTCCTTCCGACGCTCGCGGCCGTCGAAGCGGGCAAGGATGTCGCCCTCGCCAACAAGGAGACCCTGGTCATGGCCGGGGCGATCGTCATGGAAAGGATCGGGGAAAAGGGAGTGCGGCTCCTTCCCGTGGACAGCGAACACAGCGCAATCTTCCAGTGCCTCGCGGGGAACCGGCGGACCGATGTGCGGCGTCTGATCCTGACGGCTTCCGGGGGGCCTTTCCGGAAATGCTCCAAAGAGGAACTCGTTTCCAAAAAGGCCGCCGATGCCCTCCGCCATCCAAAATGGAACATGGGAAGAAAGATCACGGTGGACTCTGCGACGCTCATGAACAAGGGGCTCGAAGTCATCGAGGCCCACTGGCTCTTCGGCTTGGACTGGGATGCCATCGATGTCTCCGTTCATCCCCAGAGCGTTGTTCACTCGCTGGTGGAATACCATGACGGATCCGTCATCGCGCAACTCGGCGTTCCCGACATGAGAATTCCCATCGCCTATGCGCTCGCGTACCCCGAGCGGCTGGCCAATGAACTCCCCGCCCTGGACCTCGTTGCGCAGGGGATCCTGGAGTTCGGGGAACCGGATCTCGAGACCTTTCCCTGCCTCGCGCTGGCCTACCGGGCCGCCCGCAGCGGCGGCACCATGCCGGCCGCGCTGAATGCAGCAAACGAAGCGGCCGTGGAAGCATTTCTCGGCGGGCGGATCGGTTTCACGGATATCGCGCGAATCGTCGCGCAGGTGATCGACGTGCATGTCCTTTGCCCGGCGCCCTCCCTCGCGGATATCCTCTCCGCGGACGCCTGGGGCCGCGCCGCGGCGGAGTCCTTCATGACGAGGTTGTGAAGAGCTCAGCCGCACCGGCAGATATTGAGCCCGTCCCGGGTCGTTTTCCTGAGCCTGTCCAGGGGCCGAGGGAAAAGATGAAGCGCAACGCGGCATCCGGATTTCTTACAGAGTCGTTCTTAATGAAACAGGAGTCGGTATCGTCATGGGAGTAAGCATCCTGTCCGTCATTGTCCTTCTGGGGATCCTGATTTTCGCGCACGAACTGGGACACTTCCTCGTTGCGAAGTATTCCGGCGTCGGCGTCCTGAAATTCTCGCTCGGTTTCGGGCCGCGCATCATCGGAAAGAAGTGGGGGGAAACGGAATACCTGCTTTCCCTCATCCCGCTCGGCGGGTACGTGAAACTTCTCGGAGAGTCCGACGACGAAGAGCTTTCCGCGGAGGATCAGAAACGATCGTTTCTCCGGCAGTCCGTCTGGGTGCGGATGGCGATCGTGGTCGCCGGTCCGCTGTTCAACTTCCTGCTCGCGATCCTGATTTTTTTCATCGTCTTCATGGCGGGCGTGCCCGAACTGACGAGCGCCATCGGCACCGTTCAAAAGGCGTCGGCTGCGGAACAGGCCGGCCTGCGGGAAGGGGATATGATTACGGCGATCGACGGCGAGGCGCTCGACCGTTGGAATCGGCTTGCGGAAATGATCGCCGAAAGCGGGGGGAAAACACTGACCATCACGGTCCGGCGCGGCGACGCTGCGCTGGATCTCACGGTTCAGCCCAGCGAAGTCAAGGCGCGGAATGTCTTTGGAGAAGAGATCTCCACGTACAAGATCGGCATTTCACCCTCCAAGGGAGGGATCGTCATCGAGCGGAAGAACCCGCTGGCCGCCCTCTGGGGAAGCCTCGTCCATACGTGGACGATCACAAAGCTGACGCTTCTGAGCATCGTCAAGCTGGTTCAGGGCGTCTTATCGCCGCGGACGCTGGGAGGCCCCATCCTGATTGCGCAGCTCGCTGGTGCTCAGGTGAGAGAAGGGCTGATTCCCTTCGTCCTCTTCATGGCCCTGCTGAGCATCAACCTGGCCGTTCTCAATCTGCTGCCTGTTCCCGTCCTGGACGGGGGACACCTCCTCTTCTTCCTCATCGAGCTCGTGAAGGGCAGCGAGATCAGCGTCCGCTGGCGGGAAGGCGCGCAGCAGGTCGGCCTGGTCCTCCTCATCCTGCTCATGCTTTTTGTGGTTGTCATGGATGTGGAACGTCTGAACATACCGTTCTTCAATGAAATCGGGAAATTCTTCACGGGCGGGAAGTGATGCGGATTCTGGCGTTGGACAGCGCGGCCGGCAGCGTCTCCGCTGCCGTCCTGGAGGATGAAGAACTCCTGGCCGAGGGAACGTCGAATGCGGGACGAAACGCCTCGGTCGATCTCCTGCCTATGGCGGCATTTGTCCTGCGGGTTGCGGGGTTCGGCGTGGGAGATATCGACCTGCTGGCCTGCACGGATGGACCGGGATCGTTTACCGGTCTTCGCATCGGCGTGGCCACGATCAAGGGGCTGGCGCTCGCGACGGGGAAACCGTTGATCGGCGTTTCATCCTTGGAGGCCCTGGCGTGCAATCCGGCCCGGCCTGGTAGGACGATCTGTCCCATGATCGATGCGCGCCGCGACCAGGTCTACGCGGCCCTCTTCGAAACGGACGCCCGGGGAAACCTCCGGCGGATACGGCCGGACGGGCTTGCCGACGTGGCCGGTTACATCGGGGATCTCGGCGGAGAGGTCCTGTTTGTGGGCAGCGGCGCTGCCCGCTATGCCGATGAAATCCGCCGGGTCGTTTCCCCTGCTGCAGCGATAGCATCCGGTCATCATCATCTTATCCGCGCCTCCGCCGTCGGCCGCCTCGGACTTCAGCAGTATCGCGACGACGGACCTGCGGATCCGGTCCGTTTCATGCCCCGGTATCTCCGCCCTTCCGATGCGGAACGAAAAATCGTTCCGCAAGAGGGATGATGGCGGACGAAAGCCCGATAAATGCACGGGAAAACGGGATTCGGGGTGTTGACAAGCCTGGGGAATTAGGCTAAGTTCGCAGCCGTCAGATCCGATCGTTTACGGGAAGGAGGAGGCAGCCTGATCCAGGAACGGACGAACCGGCCGGCCAAGGGCTGGTATTTTCCGGCTTCGCCTGATGAAGGTGGTCCGCGCAGAGGGTCTATATGAGGCATGAAAGCATGATCGTGCCCGAGGGACTTCCGTTCATCGTCCCCATCGCGGTCGCCGTAGCTGTCGCCCTTTTCTACCAAGTTCATCTCCTCGCTGCTTTCCTGTTTTTTCTTCTTCTGTTCGTCGTGAATTTCTTCCGCAATCCGGAACGTGTTTTCCAGGGGGAAGAACGCGCGCTCCTCTCGCCCGCCGACGGCAGGGTGATTCGTATCGATGATGAAGCGTCTCATGAGCTTCTCAATGGATCATGCCGGAAAATAAGCATTTTCATGAACGTCTTCAATGTCCACGTAAACCGCGCTCCCTGTTCCGGGGTGATCGAGTCCATCCGTTACAAGAAGGGGTCGTTTCTATCGGCTGATAAGGACAGCGCTTCGGAACAGAATGAAAAGAATGCGCTATTGATTCGAACCGGCGAGGGGAGGAAACTCGTGACGGTCCAGGTCGCGGGTCTTGTCGCCCGCAGGATCGTCTGCTGGCTGAAGGAAGGTATGGAAGTCCGGAAGGGGGAGCGATTCGGTATGATCCGTTTCGGCTCCAGGCTTGACGTCTTCCTGCCCCGGGATGCATCCGTATCCGTGAAAATCGGAGACACGGTCCGGGCCGGAGAAACCCCGATAGGATACTGGCCATGAGAGAAAAACGATCGTTTCGCAGCGGCAGGATGGGAAAGGGCATTTATATCCTTCCCAATCTCTTTACAACGGCAAACCTTTTCTGCGGCGTTTATGCCGCCGTCGCCGCCATGAAAGGCTTGTTCGAGATCGCAGCCCTCAACATCATGTTTTCCGCCGTGCTGGACACGCTCGACGGAAGGATAGCGCGGATGACGAACACGACCAGCAAGTTCGGTTCGGAGTACGACTCTCTTGTCGACCTGGTCGCCTTCGGTGTTGCTCCAGGTTTGCTTGCCTATGCCTGGGCGCTTGGCTCTTTCGGCAAGTGGGGATGGATCGCGGCGTTCCTCTTTATCGCCTGCGGGGCGCTGCGCCTGGCGCGCTTCAACGTCCAGATCGGCAGCATCGACAGCAGGTTCTTCAACGGACTGCCGATTCCCGCAGGCGCCGTCATGGTGGCGACGAGCGTCCTCCTGTACTTTCAATGCGGCGGGGAAGGAACCTTCCCTCATCCCGTGATTCTGGTCGGCGTTTTCGCCCTTGCCCTGCTCATGGTCAGCAGCGTCAAATTCTACAGCTTCAAGGACCTGAATTTCTTCGCCCGGAAGCCCTTTATGTCGCTTGTGCTGGTCGTCCTGATCCTGGTGATCGTCTTCGCCGAACCCCAGATCATGATCTTCACGTTCATCGCCGGATATTGTCTCTCCGGTCCGGTATGGCTGCTCTATAAACTCGCGAAGAAATCGGCGGAAAAGTTCCGGGAGAGAAAGGATTCGTTCCCGAAGCAGATTCTGCTGTAACGTTTGGCAAGAAAACGGGGCGGGCCGATGCTTGCTTGCGGCGCGCCGCGAGAAACCAAAAAGGCGGTGAAACGGAGTATGAGGACGTACAGTGTTGCGGTGGTGGGAGCGACGGGCGCCGTCGGAAACGAGATGATCAAGGTCCTGGAACAGCGCAATTTCCCGGTGGGGAAATTGACGCTCCTCGCATCGGCGCGTTCGGTGGGCAAGAAGCTTGCCTACCGGGGCGCGGAAGTCGCGGTCCAGGAGCTCAAAGAGGATTCCTTTGCCGGCATTGAGATCGGTCTTTTTTCCGCCGGCGGGAGCATCAGCGAAAGATTTGCCCCGATCGCCGCGCGGGCCGGCTGCGTCGTTGTCGACAATACCAACGCCTTCCGGATGGTTCCGGAGATCCCGCTGGTCGTTCCTGAGGTTAACCCCGAGGCGATCGCTCTTTACAAGAGCCGGGGAATTATCGCCAATCCCAATTGCTCCACGATCCAGATGGTTGTCGCCCTGAAGCCGATCTACGACGCCGTGGGAATCAAGAGGGTGGTGGTCTCCACATATCAGTCCGTTTCGGGCACGGGGAAGAAGGCGATCGAGGAATTGGAGCTGCAGAGCAAGGCGATCCTGAGCGGCCAGAAGCCGGTGGTCAAGGTTTATCCCTACCAGATCGCCTTCAACTNNGATGGTCAACGAAACGAAGAAGATCATGAACGATCCCGGAATCGGCGTGACGGCGACGACGGTCCGGGTGCCGGTCTTCAAAAGCCACTCGGAATCCGTCAACGTCGAGACCCGCAAGAAGATCACGGCGGCACAGGTCCGGGAACTGCTCTCCAGGGCGCCGGGCGTCAAGGTCGTCGACAATCCCAAAGAGCGGAGCTATCCGCTGGCGATCGATGCGGCCGGCCGGGACGAGACCTTCGTCGGGAGGATCCGCGAGGACGAGTCGATTCCGAACGGCATCAATCTCTGGGTGGTTTCGGACAATATCCGCAAGGGGGCGGCGCTCAACGCCGTTCAGATCGCCGAAATCCTCATCTCGAAGTACCTATGAGGATCATCGGAGGCGCGGCCGGGGGGAGGCGCATTCGCGTCCCGAAAGGGTGCCGCCTTCGGCCCACTTCGGACATGGTGAGGGAGGCGCTTTTCAACATCCTTCCTCCCATGACGGGCGGCTCTTTCCTCGATCTCTTCGCCGGCTGCGGGACTGTAGGCCTGGAGGCCGCAAGCCGGGGAGCTGCTCGCAGCCTCTTTGTGGAAAAGGATCCGCTGCTGGCAAAGGCCATCCGGGCTGCCGCCGAAAGCCTCGGACTGGCTGAGCGGACAGAGGTGATGGCGGCGGATGCGGAGCGGGCGATGGAAGCGCTCGCTGCGCGCGGGGAACGTTTCGATTTCATCTTTATCGATCCGCCCTACGAAAGAGGCCTGATCGAACCGGCGCTGGAGAGAATCGTCTCGGGAAAGCTACTGTCTCAAGCGGGAATTGCTGTCGTTCAACATGCTGCGGGAGAAAGCATACAAACGGATTCGATCGGCGGAGTCTTCCTGACGGACCAGAGACGGTACGGAAGCACCCTTTTGTCATTCTGGAAAGGAAAGTAAATCCGATGGCCGAGCGCAATTCGATCGTGAAAACGGAAGTGAGGTCTATGCGAAGAATCGCCGTATACCCCGGTTCGTTTGATCCCATTACCAACGGCCATGTCGACATTATCAAGAGGGGCCTGACGATGTTCGATCAGCTGATCGTGCTGATCGCGTATAATCCGAACAAGACTGCCCTCTTTACCGTGGAGGAGCGGGTGGCCATGATCCGCGAGGTCGTCAAGGACATGGACCACGTCATCGTGGACAGCTCGCCGGGTCTTCTGGTCGACTACGTCAGGAAAGCCGGCGGCAGCGTGATCCTTCGCGGGCTCCGGGCTCTTTCGGACTTTGAGTACGAATTTCAGCTGGCCCTCATCAACCGGAAGCTGAACCGGGACATCGAGACCGTCTTCCTGATGACGGGATACAAGTGGTTTTACACCAGTTCGAAGATCATCAACGAGGCGGCGAGTCTCGGCGGATCTGTCAAGGGACTCGTGCCGGAGATCGTTTATCAGCGACTTGAGGCGAAGTACGGAAGATAAGAACTGCAGGAGTATCAGGCGCAAGGAGGACCCCGATGGTGAAACTGGCATCTCGAATCTTTACAATCAAACCCTCGGCGACGCTGGCGATTACGGCCAAGGCCAATGCCCTGAAGGCGCAGGGGCGGGACGTCGTCGGATTCGGCGCGGGTGAGCCCGATTTCGATACGCCCGCCAACATCAAGGCGGCGACCGTCAAGGCGCTGGAGGCGGGATTCACCAAGTACACCGCCGTCGGCGGCATCGATGAACTCAAGGACGCGGTCATCGGAAAGTTCCGCCGCGACAGCGGCCTGGAATACAAGCGATCCGAGGTCGCGGTTTCCTGCGGCGCGAAACACTCGCTCTACAACCTCGCGCAGGTCCTCTTTGAAGAAGGAGACGAGGTGGTGATTCCCTCGCCTTACTGGGTATCCTATCCGGACATCGTCATCCTGACGGGGGCCAAGCCGGTGATCGTCACGACGCGGGAAGAAGAAAGCTTCAAGATGACGCCTGCGCAGCTGGAGGCGGCGCTGACCGCCCGGACGAAGGCGGTCATCATCAACAGCCCGTCCAATCCCGCGGGCATCGTGTACAGCCGCGAGGAACTGAAGGTCCTGGCGGACATCCTCGCCAAGAGGGACGTTCTCGTCATCTCCGACGACATCTACGAGAAGATCCTCTATGACGGCGTTACGTTCCATACGATGGCCTCGATCGATCCGGCCATGAAAGAGCGCACCGTCACCGTCAACGGTGTTTCGAAGGCCTACGCCATGACGGGCTGGCGGATCGGCTACGCGGCGGGGCCGCAATACATCATCGAGGCCCTCACGAAGCTGCAGAGCCAGAATACGTCGAATCCGACATCCATCGCTCAGAAGGCGGCGGTCGAAGCGCTGAACGGCTCGCAGGAGAGCGTCGCGCGCATGGGAGCGGAGTTCCAGAAGCGGCGGGACGCCATTGTGGCGGGATTGAACGCCTGTCCCGGAATCCGCTGCATGAACCCGCAGGGCGCCTTTTATGTCTTTCCGAATGTTTCCGCGCTTTACGGGAAGCATTTCGGGGGAAAGGTCCTGGACGGGTCCGCAGCCTTTGCGGCCTTCCTGCTGGAGGCCGTCGATGTGGCGGTTGTCCCGGGAGTGGAGTTCGGGCACGACGCCAACATTCGCCTTTCCTACGCCACGTCCATGAAGAACATCGAAGAAGGAATCAAACGGATTCACAGGGCCGTGGAAAAACTCGGCTGATCGGATTTCGGGAAGGAGCAGCAGGCATGGGCGGACTGTTCGGCGTGGTCGGGCGTGAGAATTGCGCCAAGACCCTCTTCTACGGGACAGATTATCATTCTCATCTCGGCACGGAAAACGCCGGACTTGCCGTCTGGAGAAACGGCGGCTTCTACAACACCATCCACAGCATCAGCCAGTCGCAATTCAAGTCCCGCTTCGTCGACGATTACCGGCAGATGCAGGGAACGATGGGGATCGGCGCGATCGACGACGAATGGCCGCAGCCGCTGATCATCCGGTCGAAATTCGGCACCTACGCCATCGCCGCGACGGGGCTCGTGAACAACAAGGCGAAGCTCGTCGAGGCCGTTCTCGCGGAGGGCGGTTCCTTCGCGGAGATCGAAGGCGGCGGCGTCAACACCGTCGAGCTCGTTGCGAAGCTCATCAACCGCTGCGATACGCTGGTCGGTGGAATCGAGAAGACCCTGGACAGTATCGACGGTTCGATCTGCCTGCTGATCCTGACGTCCGAGGGGATCTATGCGGCGCGGGACCGCTGTGGACGTTTCGCTCTGGCCCTCGGCATGGGCGACGGGGAAGGGGGCGCCGGCCTCGTTGTGGCGTCGGAGGCGAGTTCTTTCCCCAACCTCGGGTTCACGCTCCTGCGGGGCCTCGGCCCGGGGGAAATCGTTCTCCTGACGAAGGACGGCCTCAAGGAGCTCCGGCCCTCGCGCGAGGCGAAGCAGGTGTGCGCCTTTCTCTGGATTTACACGGGCGATCCGGCCTCGGTGTACGAGGGGATCCACGTGGAAACGGCCCGGGAGCGTTGCGGACGCGCCCTGGCCCGCCACGATTCCGTCGAGGCGGATTTCGTCACGGGCGTTCCCGACTCGGGCGTGGGACACGCCATCGGATACGCGATGGAGTCGGGCATTCCATACCGCCGTCCGCTGGTCAAGTATACCTCCGGCTACGGAAGAAGTTATACGCCGCCGTCGCAGGACATCCGCGATCTCGTGGCGACGATGAAGCTCAACGCCATTCGGGACGTCATTTCCGGAAAGCGCATGATCGTCTGCGACGACTCGATCGTGCGGGGGACGNNCCCGCCTGTCCGCCGCTCATGTATCCCTGCCGGTTCGCCGTGTCGACGCGGTCGGTTGCGGAGCTGGCCTGCCGCCGCGCGATCCGCGCCATCGAGGGGGCCGATATCGAAAATATCGAGGCGTATCTCGATCACCGGACGGAAAAGTATGCGCGGATGATCGAGTGGATCCGAAAGGATCTGAACGTGACTTCGCTGCAGTACCAGCGGATCGAGGACATGATCGAAGCCATCGGTCTGGCGGAAGAACAGCTTTGCCTCTATTGCTGGCGCGGCTGCTGACCGCCCCGCTTGCAGCCGGTTTTTCGGAAGAGTTCTCGTCCTCTCGACGATCGGAAGTATCAGAGAAGCGGACAACTGTCTCCGGGGCATATTTTGAACGGGATCGGCAAACGCAGGAAATCGAAGACGATCTTTGTGGGAGACGTTCCCATCGGCGGGACTGCGCCGTTCGTTGTCCAATCCATGACCTGTACGGACACGCGGGATGTGCGCGCGACGGTCGCGCAGATCCGCGAATTGGAGGAAGCGGGCTGCGAGGTGGTCCGCATTGCCGTACCCGACAGTGAAGCGGCCGAAGCGGTCGGGCCCATCAAGAGGCAGATCTCCATTCCCCTGATCGCCGACATCCATTTCAATTCCCGGCTGGCGCTGGAGGCGATCCGGCAGGGGGCGGACGGGATCCGCATCAATCCCGGCAACATGAAACGCGAGGGCCTGCGCAAGATCGTCGCGGCGGCCCTGCCGGCGGGCGCGGCGATCCGGATCGGCATCAACGCCGGTTCGCTGGAAAAGGACATCCTGCGCAAGCACGGACGTCCGACGGCGGCCGCACTGGTGGAGAGCGCCCTCCGGAGCCTGGCCTTCTTCGAGGAAATGGGGGCAAAATCCCTGAAACTTTCCATGAAGTCCTCGGACGTGCCGACGATGATCGAATCCTACCGCCTGGTTGCGAAACGGACGCGCTGGCCGCTGCATCTGGGCGTCACCGAGGCGGGAACGGTCCTGCATGCGGCCGTCAAGTCCTCAATCGGGATCGGCGTCCTGCTGGCCGAAGGGATCGGCGATACGCTCCGCGTGTCGGTGACCGGCCATCCCTGCGAGGAGATCCGCCTGGCTTACGAGATCCTGGGGGCGCTGCGGCTGCGCAGAAGGGGCCCGGAGATCATCTCCTGTCCGACCTGCGGGCGCTGCGAAATCGACCTCTTCCGCCTCGCGGAGGAAGTGGAGCGGCGGCTGGCCGGCATGAAAGAGCCCCTGAAGATCGCTCTCATGGGCTGCGTCGTCAACGGTCCGGGGGAGGCCGCGGAGGCGGACGTCGGCATCGCCGGCGGCAAGGGCCTCGGCCTGCTCTTCCGCCGCGGCAAGCCCGTCCGGAAGGTCCGGGAGGCGGATTTTGCGGACGCGCTGATGCGCGAGATTTCCAGGATGACGAAAGACAAGAAGGAGATGTGATGCAATATTCCCAGTTGTTTCTTCCCACAACCCGAGAGATTCCCTCCGACGCCGAGGTGGTCAGCCACCAGCTGATGCTTCGCGCGGGGATGATCCGCAAACTGACAAGCGGCATCTATTCCTATTTGCCGCTGGGATACCGGGTGATCCGCAAGCTCGAACAGATCGTCCGCGAGGAAATGAACCTGGCCGGCGCGCAGGAGGTGTTCCTGCCGACGGTGCAGCCGGCCGAGCTCTGGCGGGAATCCGGCCGGTGGCAGCATTACGGCAAGGAACTGCTGCGATTCAAGGATCGTCATGAGCGGGAATGCTGCCTGGGACCGACGCACGAGGAGGTCATCACCGATCTCGTGCGGAATGAAATCAAGACCTACCGGCAGCTTCCCCGCAACCNNGGACGCCTACAGCTTCGATGCCGACGAACCGGGCGCCGAGATCAGCTATGGCAAGATGTTCGAGGCCTATTGCCGCATCTTTACGCGTTGCGGTCTGCGCTACCGCGCCGTCGAGGCGGACTCCGGCAACATCGGCGGGAGCTTCTCCCACGAATTCATGGTGATGGCCGAGTCAGGCGAGGACGCCGTCGTCTTCTGCGAGGCCTGCGATTACGCGGCGAATCTCGAAAAGGCGGAGATCGCCAGACCGGAGGCGCAGAAGATCGACTCGGCAGGTTTTCTGCCCCGGGAGGAGGTCGCGACGCCCGACGTGAAGACGATCGACGAGGTCTGCCGGTTTCTCTCGGTGAAGGCGGAGGACATCGTCAAGACGCTCATTTTCAGCGCCGACGGCACGCCCGTGGCCGTCCTCGTGCGCGGCGACCATGAGGTCAACGAGGCCAAGGTGAGAAACTACCTGGGTTGCGAGGTTCTGGAACTGGCCGATGACGCAACCATCCTGAACGTCACCGGCTCTCCGCGCGGCTTTGCCGGTGCGATCGGCATCCGGGCGCGCCTGATCGCCGATTATGCGCTCCTCAACATGACGAACTTCGTCATGGGGGCGAACCGCCAGGATACCCATGTCCGGAACGTCAATACGGGGCGCGATTTTTCCCTCAGGGAATTCGCCGATCTCCGCACCGCCAGTCCCGGCGATGCCTGCGCCCGATGCGGCAAACCGATGCAGTTCGCGCGCGGCATTGAGGTGGGCCACGTCTTCAAGCTCGGGACNNTGGGCTGCTACGGCATCGGCATCGGGCGCACGGTTGCGGCCTGCATCGAACAGAATCATGACGATGCCGGGATTGTCTGGCCGGCGGCGCTTGCCCCCTATACCGTCATCATCACGCCCGTGAACGTCAAGGACCAGAAACTCCTTGACGCCTCGTGGAAGCTGTATCGTCATCTGTCGGAGCAGGGGTTCGAGGTGCTCCTCGACGACCGCGACGAGCGCGCCGGAGTGAAATTCATGGATGCCGACCTGATCGGCATCCCGCTGCGAATCACGGTGGGACCGAAACGCGTTGCCGAAGGAAAGGTGGAGGTCAAATCCCGCAAGTCCGGGGAGGTGTCGGTGCTGTCCCTCGATGAGCAGGAGGTTGAGGCCTTCCTCCGCGAACGCATCAGCAAGGAAATGTAGCCTGCATGCTGCGGATCAATGACGTCCTCGACAAGGCTGCCGCTTATCTTCCTCCGAAGGACCTGGAGATGATCGAAAAGGCCTACGTCTTTTCGGCAACCGTCCACCAGGGCCAGGTCCGGCTTTCCGGAGAACCCTACCTGACGCATCCCATGGAGGTCGCGGGGATTCTCGTCGACATGAAGATGGACGCCGCGACCATCATCACCGGCCTTCTGCACGACACCGTCGAAGACACGCTGACCACGACCAAACAGATCCGCGAGGGATTCGGCAAGGACGTCGCCTTTCTGGTCGAGGGCCTCACGAAGATCGGCAAGATCACCTTTGCCAGCCAGGAGGAGCGCCAGGCGGAGAATTTCCGCAAGATGATGCTCGCAATGTCCTCGGACATCCGCATTCTCCTGGTGCGGCTTGCGGACCGGATTCACAACATGCGGACCCTCCAGTTCCAGCCCGGGGACCGGCAGCGGTATATCGCCAAGGAGACCCTTGAGCTGTATGCACCGCTGGCCAACCGCCTCGGCATCAACTGGATGAAGGTGGAGCTGGAAGATCTCTCCTTCCGCTATCTGGACTACGCCGCCTACAACGACCTGGCCAAACGGGTGATGAAGTCGCGGGAGAAGCGCGAGGCCTACACGAACGAGGTGAAAGAGGTCATCCAGAAGGAAATGCACCGGAATGAAATCGTCGGCCAGGTCGAGGGACGGGCCAAGCACTTCTTCAGCATCTTTTCCAAGATGAAGGAGCAGCACCTGAATTTCGACGAGGTCTACGACCTCACCGCTTTCCGGATCATCCTGGGATCCGATGAGGAAAAGAAATGCTACGAGGCCCTCAGCATGGTCCATGCGCTGTGGAAACCGGTGCCCGGGCGCTTCAAGGACTACATCGNNCAGCGTCAAGGACTGCTACGGCGCGGTCGGCATCATCCACTCGGTCTGGAAGCCCATCCCCGGGCGCTTCAAGGACTACATCGCCATGCCGAAGGCCAACGGCTATCGATCGCTGCACACGACCGTCATCGGGCCTTACGGGGAGCGCGTCGAGATCCAGATCCGCACGCGGGAAATGCACGAATGGGCGGAGGAGGGGATCGCGGCGCACTGGCGGTACAAGGAGGGAAAGGCCGCGCAGGGCGAGGAGGACCGGCAGATCAAACGCCTGCGGGAGCTCCTCGAGTTCCAGCAGGATGCGAACACACCCCGCGAATTCATGTCGAACCTCAAGATGGCGCTCTTCCCGGACGAGGTCTATGTCTTCACGCCAACCGGCGACGTGCGGTCCTTCCCGAAGGGGGCGACCCCCATCGATTTCGCCTACAGCATTCACACCGACGTCGGAAACTCCTGCATCGGCGCGAAGGTGAACCGGAACATCGTTCCACTCAAGTACCAGCTCCAGAACGGCGATACGGTGGAGATCATCACGCAGGCGGGCCACCACCCGAGCAAGGACTGGCTGAAGATCGTCGTTACCCCGAGGGCCATCGGCAAGATCCGTCTCTGGGTGAAGACGGAAGAGCGCAACAAGAGCATCGCCCTGGGCAAGGACCTCCTCGAAAAAGAGTTCAAGAAAAACCATCTGAAATTGAGTTCGATCGTCCGGTCCGAGGAATTCAAGAAGCTGCTGGCGGAATTCAGCATCGAAACGGCGGAAGACCTGATGGCCATCGTCGGCTACGGGAAGGTGTCCCCGAAACGCATCGCCCATCAGTTTCTGCCGGAGGAAGAGGAAAAGCCCGAGGAGCCCGCCGCGGAGAAGGCGAAAAAGAAGGGGGGAACGTCCGCCGCCGTCGGCATTTCCATCACGGGCGTAGAGGATGTCCTGGTCCGGTTCGCCCATTGCTGCGATCCTATTCCGGGCGACGACATCGTGGGCTACATCTCCCGCGGCCGCGGCGTCACCATCCATACGCAGAATTGTCCGAGCATCCAGGACCTGGATCCGGAGCGGGTCGTCGATGTGCAATGGAACGTGAAGGAGAAGACGACCTATCCCGTCCATCTGCGGGTGGTCACGAAGGACAAGAAAGGGCTGCTCGCCGATCTCAGCGCCGTCATTTCCGCGCTGGACATCAACATCTCCCACGCGGAAATCAATACGACGCCCGACCTTGAGGCGACATCCGATTTCAACATCGAAGTGAAGGATCTGAAGCAGTTCAGCGAACTGGCGGCGGCATTGAGAAAACTCAAGGGCGTTATCGCCGTGGAGAGAATCCGCAAGATCCGGACCTCATGATGGTTGACAGGCCGCGGGTCTTTGCAGTAGAGTTCGCAGGCTTTTCGGCAGCGGGGAAAGAGCGGCACAAAGGAAGATCATGAACGGGAAAAACAAGGCAGGGGCGGGGAGCCGCAGAACAGAGATGCGTTTCCGGACGTTGTGCGCGGCGGCGGTGCTGCTCGCGGCGCTGTGTGCAAGTTGGACGTCCGCCGCGGTATGCGCAGCGGCCGCGGCGGAACCATCGAAGAAGGTCGTTGTGGTTGATCCGGCTCACGGCGGCAGCGACCCCGGCGTGAAGCTGACGGACAAGCTGGCGGAGAAGAACGTTACGCTCGCCATCGCAAAACTGATTTCGAAAGACCTGGCATCGGCGCCGCGCCTGACGGTTCGCCTGACGCGCTCGGAGGATCGGGACCTTTCCTCGGCGGACCGGATCAAGATCGCCCGGGAAGCGAAAGCGGACCTCTTTGTCAGCCTCCACATCAACGCCGGTTTCGGCCGCAATGCCTCGGGTTACGAATTCTACTTTCCGGGCTTTTCTTCAGCGGCGGCGGGATCGAACACCTCCGCGGACATTCTGAAGGACATGGCGAAGAACAAGCACCTCAACGACAGCGTCCAGTTCGCCCAGATTCTTCAGAAGAACCTGGAGAGCGTATTTCCCCGCAAGAGCCGCTGGCTCCGCGAGGCTCCGGTCCCGGTCCTGGAGGGGCTCGGGGTGCCCGCCGTCGTTCTCGAGCTTGGCTTCGCAACGAATACGGACGACCGGAAACGGATCTCATCCGAGGAAACCTGGAAGGCGATCGCCCGGGCGCTGGCGAGGAGCTTCAAAGAATCTTTCTGATTATCCGGTGGACCGATCCCAGCAGACGGAACAGGTGACCTATGGCAAGACCGAACGACCGCGGCGCGGACGAGCTTCGGCCGATCCGCGTTACAACGGACTATCTGAAATTCGCGGAGGGTTCCGCCCTCATCGAGATGGGCCACACGAAGGTCCTCTGCAGCGCCTCGATGGAGGACAGGCTTCCCGCCTTTCTGAGAAATTCCGGGAGGGGATGGCTGACCGCGGAATATGCCATGCTTCCCGCCGCGACCTCCACGCGCACGCAGCGCGAATCGACTACCGGCCGGATGGGGGGTCGGACCCATGAGATCCAGCGGCTCATCGGCCGGTCGCTCCGCGCCGTCACGGATCTGGCCGCTTTCGGCGAAAGGACGATTACGATCGATTGCGACGTGATCCAGGCGGACGGCGGCACGCGGACGGCCGCCATCACGGGCGGCTTCATCGCGCTGGTGGGATTGCTCCGCAGGCAGAAGGTGAATGGGGCAATCGACTGCATCCCCGTGCGTGATTATGTTTCCGCCGTGAGCGTGGGGGTGGTCGACGGCGAAGTGCTGCTGGACCTGGCCTATGAGGAAGATTCGCGGGCGGAGGTCGACATGAACTTCGTCATGACCGGTGACGGCAGGTTCATCGAGGTTCAGGGAACGGCCGAGCAGAAGCCGTTCGACCGGGCGCTCCTGCAGGTGATGACGGATATCGCCGTGAAAGGGATCGCCGAACTGATCGGCATCCAGCGGTCGATTCTCGGGGGGACGCTGTGAAGAAGATCGTCCTCGCGACGACCAACCGGGGGAAACTCCGGGAGATCGAGGCGCTGCTGACGGGGCTTGGCGTCTCTCTCGTGTCGGTCGCGGACTACAGCGACATCCCGGTCGTCGCCGAGGACGGCGACACCTTTTTCGCGAACGCCTTCAAGAAGGCCCGTGCTGTATGCGACGCCACGGGAGAGGCGGCGCTTGCCGACGATTCCGGCCTCGAGGTCGATTTCCTCGCCGGGGCGCCGGGCGTCTACTCGGCGCGGTACGCCGGCGAGAACGCGACGGACGACGAAAACAACCGCAAGCTCCTGGATGCCCTGCAGGGCGTTCCGAGGGAAAAACGGGGCTGCGCCTTTCGCTGCGTGCTCGTTCTGTGCCTTCCGAACGGGGAACACATCGCCTGCGAGGGGACCTGGCGCGGCGAAGTAGCCGAGGCGCCGGCGGGAGACAGTGGGTTCGGCTACGATCCCCTGTTTTTCCTTCCCCACCGCGGCCTGACGGTGGCGCAGCTGGAGCCGGAGGAAAAGAACCGCCTGAGCCACCGTGCGCAGGCATTGGCGAAGCTTCGGGAAGAACTCCTCGGGATGAAGTCGGGGCGTAGCGCAGCCTGGTAGCGCGCTTGCTTTGGGAGCAAGATGCCGGAGGTTCAAATCCTCTCGCCCCGACCAATAATATCAAGTAGTTAGCCTGCATCGCCATTTCTATTTTACTGCCTTTTTACTACCTTTTGCGCCAGATTGCCTCCGAAGCAGGATGTCGATCGTTCAGGTCGATCAACAATAACAAATGATATCTGGATGTTAGGAGTGTATTGGTTTTTACTTGGCTCCCTTTTATTCGAATGAATCAAAATAGTTCCAAATAATTCGAGGGTTGTAAGCTTTTCGTCATATTGCTGCTGTATTCGCCGAAGAAACTGGCTCCCACGGAGCCGCACGTTCGAAAATTTACTTGACAAGATGGACATTCCTGCATACATCGTAATACATAAATGACAGGAGGTGTGCCATGAATACAGCGATATCAGTAAGGCTTCCCAAAGATCTTGCCAGCCAACTCGATAATATAGCCAAAGAAACTGAAAGACCTCGTTCTTTCATCATTCAGAAGGCCATAGAGTCCTATATCGGGGATTTCGCGGATCTCCAGATCGCCTTGGACCGCCTCCACGACAAGGGAGATGAGGTTATTTCAGCCAAAGGAATGAGGAAGTCTCTTGGCCTATAATATCGTCTACAAAAAGTCGGTCCACCGCGACCTCAAGAAGCTATCGAAGCCCGAGGCAAAACGAATCCTTGACCTCATTGAGAAGGAACTGATCAAGCAGCCTGAATCCAATCCTGTGCTCAAGGGTCAGTTTGCCGGGCTTCGCAAGTACCGTGGCGGTGACTATAGGGTGATCTATGCCCTGTTGGGTCTTGATATCCTTATCCTCAGAATCGGCAATCGTAAGGATGTTTACAAGGGCGAAATCTAGCCAAGGCATGCAAGGGACGCTGGCTGGCGCCGGCGCCTCTGATACCCGCCGTTACTGTCTTCCTCATCCGCAAGCCCTCCCGGTCAGGGCGCTGAATATATCCATAAATATTCTTGCCCTGTCGCATGCCACATGGTAATGAGCCCCATTACATTTGGTCATGAATGACCCGCTCTCTTCTCCGCGTTTCGGGAGAGGATGCGAGGCGTCGCCTCACCGGAGACGCCATTGATATTACGTTATGATGAGGGAGGCCAGGTTCATCAAGATGAGATTCATCCCTAGGGAAGAAAAATTCTATGACCTCTTCGAAGAGCTTGCCGGCAGGATCGAAGCCGGCGGGAAGCTCTTCATGGAAATGGTGGAAAACGGCGACTACAGCGAAACGCAGAGCGTCCGCCTCAAAGAGATCGAGCACGAAGCGGACATTATTACTCACCGGACCTACGAGAAGATGCACACAACATTTCTCATGCCGCTCGACCGCGAGGATATCTACGCCCTTGTCAACAAAATGGACAGCATTCTTGACATGACGGAGGCGGCCGCCGCCCGTATCGTCCTTTACCGGGTGAAGGAACCGTCGCAGACGATCATCGATCAGGTGCGTATCCTCAATGAGGCGATCGGAAAGATCAAAGAGATCGTCCACGGTCTGCGGAGCATGAAGAATGCTCCGCAGATCCTCCAGGCATGCGTCGAAGTCAACACGCTGGAAAACGCCGGGGATGTGATTCAGCGCAGGACGATGGCCCGTCTCTTTGAGAACGAGCCGGATGTCCGTGAATTGATCAAGTGGAAGGAGATTCACGAGCGGATCGAGGAGGCGATCGACGTCTGCGAGGACGTCTCCAACATTGCGGAGGGCATCGTTCTGAAAAATGGTTGATATGGCTGTCGTTGCATTTCTCATTCTGACGGCGCTGATATTCGATTTCATCAACGGTTTCCACGATTCGGCCAACGCCATATCGACCGTCGTCTCAACGCGGGTCCTCACCCCCCGGCAGGCAGTCCTGTGGGCGGCTTTTTTTAATTTCGTCGCCTTCTTTCTCGTCGGAGTTCCTGTCGCCAAGACGATCGGCACCGGGATTATTCGTCCGGATATCATCAGCGATGCGGTGATCTTCTCGGCGCTCGGCGGGGCGATCATCTGGAACCTGATCACCTGGTATTTCGGCCTTCCAAGCAGCTCCTCCCATGCGCTGATCGGCGGCCTCATCGGCGCCGGATTCGTTAAGGGGGGGACGAAGGTTCTCGTCTTTTCCGGGATCACGAAGACGGCGATTTTCATCGTTCTTTCCCCTGCAATCGGCCTGGTGCTGGGCCTGGCTCTGATGGTCCTTGTCCTGAACTGTTGCCGGAACTCCACGGTCTATCGGGCGGACCGGGTCTTCCGGAAACTTCAGCTCGTCTCCGCCGCCGTCTTCAGCATGGGACACGGAATGAATGACGCCCAAAAGACCATGGGCATCATCGCGATGGTTCTGTTCAGTCACGGAATTTCGGGACCGGTTTTCCACATCCCCGTTTGGGTGGAGATTCTCTGCTACACGGTGCTCGCGCTGGGAACGATGGCAGGAGGTTGGCGGATCGTCAAAACGCTGGGAACCAAAATAGCGAAGCTCCGGCCGGTCGGGGGCTTTTGCGCAGAGACTGCTGCCGCCGTGGCGATCATCGGGGCGTCTTTGGCGGGCATCCCTGTCAGCACGACCCATACGATCACCGGCGCCATCGTCGGGGTCGGCGCCACGCAGCGACTCACCGCGGTGCGCTGGGGGGTGGCGGGAACGATTGTCTGGGCCTGGGTTCTGACGATTCCGCTGTCGGCTCTTGTCTCCGCCTCGATTTACGCCCTCCTGACCGCCTGGTAATTGCGCTTTTTCTCTCCGGCAGAAGCGAAGAGGGGACATTTCAGCGCAGGCGGACCGTCAGCTGAGATAATTTCGATTGACATAAAATACGGGGTTTGTTACGAAACACCTGCCTGAAGGGGAGTAGTTAGCAAGACAAGGTCAACATGCTGGCGGGACAACGCCTGGCCTTGTCGTTGGCCGACGCCAATTAGCGAGACCTTTGGTGTGACGAGTCGTCATGCTGAAGGCTCGCTTTTTTTTGGCCGCGTTCAAGGCTGTCCGGAAAAGACTCCCGTTATTCCGAAGGGAGCAGGTTCTTCATCCCGGCAAAAGACAGGAGCAGAAGACATCGAAGCGCTGGCATTCTCAACCGTCATCGTGGCAATCGCCGAGATGGGTGATAAGACCCAATTGTTGTCCTTCGTGCTCGCAGCCAAGTTCAAGAAGAAGGGGGCCATCATCCTCGGGATCTTCTTTGCGACGCTCGCCAATCATTTTGCTGCAGGTTACGTCGGGGCGTGGCTGGCCCACCTCGTATCGGCGCAAACGTTGAAATGGATCGTTGCGCTGTCGTTTTTCGCATTCGGGGCCTGGGCGCTGATCCCGGACAAATTGGAGGAAGGCCGGAACCTGCGGGGCGCAGGCGTTTTCCTGACCACACTCCTCGCATTCTTCCTGGTGGAAATGGGCGACAAGACTCAACTTGCCACGATCGCACTGGCGGCGCGCTACGATTCGCTGGTTGCGGTGGTGATGGGGACGACCCTGGGCATGATGATTGCGAATGTCCCGGCAGTCTGGGTCGGCGAAGCGCTTGCGAACCGGATCAACATGAAGGTGATGCGTCTGGCGGCTGCGGCACTGTTCGTCATCCTCGGCATCCTGTCGCTGTTTGCCGATTCCAGGAGCATCGCCTTGATATGAGCGGGTGGCAGGGGAGATGCGCGGATCGACCGCGCCGCCTCTGGTTTCGACGGCGACTGATCAGAATCGTCTGCTGCGTGCGGGCGCGAGCGGCCGCAGAGGGATCATCAACCCCGCTTGCCCCGATCAATACAATCCATCGTCCTTGCCGTAATCCGCAGCCTGCGTATCAGGCAAATCGTGTCGCGGTCTTCTCCCAGATTCGATCTACGAGATCGAAGAAGGTCTGCTGGGGGCTTGTCCCGATGTCGATGGGCAGGCGGGCGATGGCGGTGTTCGGCAGACCGCCCGTGGCAAAATCTTCCGGCAATCCAACAGCCATCAGATTGACGCCCCGCGGGCTGCGGATCCGGACCCCCAGATAATTCCTGCCTTCGAAATCTCGAACGACCTGGCCGACAAGAATCGGTCGATTCACCAGATCTCCGTGTTGGGTGAGGATTTCGGATATCCAATGATAGAAGTCGAGCTCGTTGTGCTTGTCGCCGGCGATGGGCGTCGGGGAAGAGACCTCGTCGCGGGTGAAAAAATGGGCGGTGTAGGGGCGCCCCCGATTCTCCGAAACGATCCGTTCGGCCAGAATCTGCACCCGTTCATGGATGATCCGGTACTCGGCGAGGAACCGTTGCCATGATTCGTGGGTCTCGAGTTGCTCGGGGCGTTCGACGGCAGCGAGGGCATGGATGGCGCTCAGGTAACCGCGGGTCCGTGTGACCATGCGGACGGCGCGGGCGGCTTCCACGGTACGGTCTGTGTTGAACCGGTTGTAGAACAGCAGCCATTCGGAGCGGCCCTGCTCGGATGCGTCGAGGCAGCAGCCGACGGCCGCCTGCCAGGCAATCTTGTTGAGCAGGTCTTCGTCGGCAACAAGAACCGACGCCAGCTCGCTCAAAACCATGGCGGTCGGATACTCGTCAAAGGAAAGGGGTGATTTCAGCGTTTGCGGTGAGATGTAAAGAACGCCCAGCCTGGCCGGGGTAGCGGGACCCGATGACCCCTCCGGCGGGTCGTTCAGGTATTCCTCGGGAAGCGCATGGTTGTTGACGAAGGTGATCCGGCATCCGGTGCACACCTGCGCCAGGCGCGAGCGGCCCGGTTCAGCGGCGGGAAAGGCGCGGTCCAGGGCGAAGATGTGCCGGATGGGGGTTGGTGTCGCCTGTGTCTTGCGCACGAGGCCCGGAACGGCTCCCGATCGGAAGGATTCGTTCAGATGCGTGATCCGTCCTTCGGCACCGGGGCAAAGATGTGCGATCAGTCCCTGTAAAATGGCTGCGGACGCCACACCGTCCTCGTCGTTGTCCGAGAGAATCAGGATCCGTTCGCCAGGGGCGATCGACCGGATCCGTTCGGCGAATTGCCCGGCGAGTTCTCCGAGACGCTCGCGGTAGATGGCGAGGTCATGCATGCGCCGCAACGCGAGAATGTCGGAGGCGGTGGCCACGTCCACGTTGTGTTCATGGGCCACCGTCCAGGCATCCTCATAGCTGCGGGAGATCTGATGGTGGAGGTTTTCCTCTTCGATGCGGCGGTCCCAGAACTGGCCGGTGCTGTTCTGCAGCATCTCGGAAAGCGATACCAGCAGGCCTCCGGAGCTCCCCAGATTGTCCGGGATGACTTCAATGCCGCGCTCCTTCAATATCCTCTTGGCCTCGGCCGAAACCGCAGCGCCGGTCAATTCACAAACCACCCTGACGTGCAGTTTCGGGGCATTGTCGGCGCGGATGGAATCGGGGATGGCCGTCAGCACGAGCAAATCGGCTTCCGCCTGCTGGAGCGTCTCGGGATTGGGATCGTACGTCAGCAACGGTCCCTGGCCGTGCGACAGCATCCGGACGACGGGACTGGCGAGGAGGGTGTCGAATCGCTTGCCGGCGTTCTTGTGGGCGATAACGGCCGCCAGTTCCTGGCGAGTGAAGCCGTTCGGACGCGTGACGGCCCCGCGGCTGTCGCTGACGCCCACGATGGTGGCGCCTTCCAGCACCATGAGATTGGCCATGTTCTTGCCGGCGTTGCCGAAGCCCTCGACGGCGACTGTCAGTCCCTTCAACGGATGCTCATCGCCCGTCATGTGTTTGAGCAGGATCTCGATCGCCATGACAGCCCCGTGGGCCATGGCCTCGGACCGCAGTTCCGAACCGCAGACATCGGTCGGTTTGCGCGTGACCACGCCCAGCTTCGGGGTGGCGCATTCGTAGCAGAGCGGCAGCGTAAAGAAGACCAGGCGGTCCACGGTGGGAATCACGGGCCCGGTCTCGGTAACGGCGCGGATGGCGCGTTCGAGAACCTCGGTGCGCGCCCGGCGGAAAAGATCGGGCAGGCCATCGGTCGACCGGTCGCGGGCGTCGCAGAGGATGTTGACGACGCTCCAGAAGCTGTCTCTGAGGCCTTCCCGCCCCGGATTGGCGGTTGGGACCAGGGCTGCGAGCGCCTGCCGTTCGTCGGGCGAAAAAAGGAGATCGCCGTGGAACCAGCCGACGGGCAGGGATTGCCCGTCCGGCAGCAGCCGGGCCAACGTCCGCTCGAGCATGACCCACTGGTTGTCAAGCAGCGTGCGCAGGTAAAGATCGAGCACGCGCGGCTCGCCGCATTCGTCGAGGCTGCGCGTGGACAAGGCGACGGACAGGGACCGCAGGATGGGTTCCCGGTGATGGAACAACCGGTCCTCCTGGCGTTGGACCTCGCCCGTCCCGAAGAAGAGATCCATCAAAGCCCGGTACTGGGCCGGGCCGGGCGATCCCTGTGGCGGAAATTCCTCGAGCAGCCGCCGCAGGGTTTCGCGCGAGGAAGGCAGGAGGATTTGATGTTCCAACTGCATCTTGGCGGCGGTCCGGGCAAGGGCGCAGGCGGTGGGGTCATAGTCTTTTCGTCCGAGTACTTCCCGCAGCCTCGATGTCATGTCCTCGTCGCCGATGATGATGTCCGGCTCATCCTCGAGGAGCGCGCGCAGATGGCCTTCCACGACGTTTGTGGCAAGCTGCAGATTCAGCCGCGAAGTCAGGGTGCTGTTGGTTTCGGCGGCATGCACGATCCTGTCGCAGGCGATGCGGCCGGCCCGTGTCAGCATGGCCGCCGCTTCATTCATCATCCGTTCGATCGTTTCCTTGTCGGCGGGGACGGGCTCCTCGCCGTCCCGCAAAACGGGCTTCAGCAGGTAGCGTCCCTCTGCGGCCTGATACTCCCGGATCGCGCACAGCAGCAAACCTTCGCTGCCGGCGAAGGGCGCCCCGGTAGCCTGGCTCTTGAGGCTCATGCTCAGACTCTCGCCGGTCATATGTTCGCGCATGGCTTGTTTGACAAGTTCCTCCGCCTGATGCGGCTCGGTCCAGCGACCGCCGCCGGGAGGCAGGACCTCGACGATGCCGGGCGCGAATTCGCGGAAGTGTTCCCCCTTGTCGAGAAGATCTTCGGGAAAGACGAGTTTCAGGGCGCCTTTTCCGACCCGGCCCTGGATCAGGTGGTACGTTTCGACGAGGATAAACCCGGCCCCGGCTATCTGGGCCAGGCTGAAGGTTTCACCCTCGAAAACCTGGTGCCGGATAAAAATCCGATGCAGGTCATCGGGGGTAAGTCCAAGGTGGCGGGCGGCGATCCTGATCCGTTCTGCAATGAGTCTGAGGAGTGAGTTTTTGGACTTCAACTCTCCGACGATCATTCGATACGCCAGGCCGCCGTCCCCGATCGACCCCGGAGGACCGCCGATCTGATCAGGATGGCTTCTGTCTGTTGCAGCTTGTGTCAACGGTGTCATGGCATGTCCTGCCTGATAAGAGGATTCAAACACATTTTCGCCTGCATACCTCGGTCGGTGGTCTGCTCATGGTCTTTGTTCTGATGGGAGAGCGGGCGATTCGGGATGCATTGGCCCGGTCAGACGTTGCGTTCGAAATCCTCGAAAGCGGTGAACGCGGCCTCAAAACCCATGGCCAACAAGTGTGCGGCGGACCCGTCGGTGTGAATATTCGCATATTCTGTTCGTGCGCTAGCGTATAGGATCAGCGAAACGGATGTCAAAGGAAATTTTGACCTGCCAAATGCCTTGATTTCATCTGGAATAATTGATACTCTATTTCACAGATACGAATAATAACGAATACTTATAATGAATCAGTTCACGTAAACGCTGCCTTGAGCACAAGCTGCCGGGGTCTAAAATCATCTTTCGCAACAGATTGCGGATCGCGGCAGGGTAAGGGATGACAATTTTATGCGAGAGATTCTGATCATCATTGTCCTTATTGCCGGAATGCTGGCTGCGGTGTTTCTCATTCAGAACTTCATGCTCAAGAGGGCGCTCAAGAAAGTCATCGACGTTTTCCGCCGTCACGGCGCATTGCAGGCGGGCAGCGCTAAGACGCTTGAGGAACTGGGATTGGGCCCCAAGAGTTTTATGACGAAAATGACCACCCTCCGCGACTACAGACCCGAAGCCCTGAAGGTGCTCATTGAAAGAGATGTCATCCTATCGACCGATGAGGGGAAACTCTACATGAGAGAGGAGCGACTCGCCGGCTTGTTCAAAGAGTAGACGTAATGTAAGAAGGCCGCCTTCCGGCCAAAACCATCACTGCAAGTCTCCCCCTTTCAACCCCCGAACTTCCGCCGAAATCAGCCTCTTTACATTTGGATGCCCGACGGCATCAGGCACTTCAACGCAGGCAATTCCCGCGCCGCCAATCCGCATGTCCGAAATGTCTCGTAAGGGTTTTCGAAGGCACAAATCAGGGGAATGCCGATGGTGGATTAAGCGATCGTCCGTTATACAAATACAGAGTGCATCATGAAAGACCTGCTTACGAAGAAATCCAACGTTAAGGAGACGATGATGAAAGGCAACGAGAAGGTGGTCGAAAGATTGAACGCGCGTCTGGCCGATGAGTTGACGGCAATCAACCAGTATATGGTGCACGCCGAAATGAGCGAAAGCTGGGGTTACAAGAAATTGCAGGAAATGATTCGCAAGCGGTCCATTACGGAAATGAAGCACGCGGAAAAACTCATCGAGCGCGTTCTCTTTCTGGAAGGAATCCCCATCGTCAGCAACCTGAACAAAATCAAAATCGGCGCGGATGTGGAAAAACAGTTTCAGAACGATCATGCCGCGGAGCGCGACGCCATCCGCTTCTACAACGAGGACATCGCCTTCGCAGGCGAAGCCGGCGATTTCGGCACGCGGGAACTCCTGCAGGCCATCCTGCTGGATGAAGAAGGGCACATCGACGTCATCGAGGCGCAGCTCGATCAGATCAAACAGATGGGTATCCAGAATTACCTTGGGGAAGCACGCTGAAGGTGCCCGCTGATGCTGTCCGCAGGGGCCGATGATTCTTGCAGCGAAGCTGTTCTTGCCTCGGACGGATGAGGAGAAAGGGAAAGGAGACGACGATATGGCCATTTTTTTGCCTGATCTGCCCTATGCGACCGGCGCCCTCGCGCCCGTCATCAGTGCGCAGACACTGGAGTTCCATTACGGAAAACATCACCGGGCGTACGTGGACAACGCCAACAAGCTGATCGCCGGAACGGCGTTGGAAAAGGAAGACCTGGAGGGCATCATCAGGAAGACGTTCAAGAATCCGGCGCAGGCCGGGATCTTCAACAATGCGGCTCAAGTCTGGAATCATTCGTTTTACTGGAAATGCCTGAAACCCGGCGGCGGCGGGCCGCCCACGGGGGCTGTCGCGGCCAGGATCGCGGAAGTCTGGGGCGGCTACGACAAATTCGTGGAAGAGCTCAAGGCGGCCGGAACCACGCAGTTCGGCAGCGGCTGGGCCTGGCTGCTCCTCGATGGCAACCGGTTGAAAATCGCCAAAACGCCCAATGCGGAAACGCCGATCGCCGGCGGATTGAAACCTCTTCTCACGCTTGATGTCTGGGAGCACGCCTACTATCTGGATTACCAGAACCGGCGGCCCGACTATCTGGCCGCGGTGATCGACAAACTGATCAACTGGGATTTTGTGAACAGCTCTCTGGAATAGTGCCGGACCGGAACCTTGCCCGGGAAAAGGAGACGATCATGAAGGTGCTGGTAGTTTTCTACTCCATGTACGGACATATCTATCGCATGGCCGAAGCCGTGAAAGAAGGCGCAAGCCGCGTGAAGGGCGCGGAGGTCCATCTTTGCCGCGTGCCGGAGACGCTTTCAGACGAGATCCTGGGGAAGATGGGCGCGCTCGACGTCCAGAAAGGTCTTGCGCACATCCCGGTCTGTCAAGTGGCGGATCTGCCGACGGCAGACGCCATCATCTTCGGAACCCCGACGCGTTTCGGCAACATGTGCGGCCAGATGCGTCAATTCCTCGATGCAACCGGCGGCCTCTGGGCCAAAGGGGCGCTGGTCGGAAAGGTCGGCAGCGTCTTTACCAGCAGCGCCACCCAGCACGGCGGCCAAGAATCGACGATCCTCAGTTTTCATACGACCCTCCTTCACCAGGGCATGATCGTCGTCGGCCTCCCCTATGCCTTTGCGGGCCAGATGCGGATCGACGAAATAACGGGAGGATCGCCGTACGGAGCGAGCACCATCGCCGGCGGGGAAGGGGAGCGGATGCCGAGCGAAAATGAACTGGAGTCCGCCCGCTTCCAGGGCCGTCACGTCGCAGAAATTGCGGCGAGATTGATTCGGTAGTTCGCATAGAGGAATGGATTTCTTGCCGATGCGCCGGACTTCCCGCGCATCCTGAAGATGTGGCCGCGGGGGAAACCCTTGCGAAACCGATCCGGGCGAGGTCTTCTCCGTCATTTCAATTCTTGAAAAAAGGGCTCCCGACATCGGTGGGAGCCCTTTTTTTAGCTGCCGTCCGGTTGACGTTTGTCCTCTAATGGGATTAGTATCTGTTGCCCACCTGAGATCATCGAGAGGAAAGACGGTGAAATGGAACGGAATAGAGTTCCCTCAAAAGGGTCCGTTTGTTGCGGCTGAGAAAAGGACCTGACACGAAAGGCAGAAGGGGAATATGAAGACCAATCTGCGGGAAGAGACTCTTGCCGAGTTACTGGCCGTCTGCAAGAAGATCAGCGAAGAAAATGTCATGGGTATATCCGCGAAAATCCTTACCGGGATTCCCAGTGCGGAATCGGTCGAGTTGGATTCGGAAATGCAGCGGGAGGTCATCGAGGATGTCAGCGACCACAGGCAACTGCTGAAAAAACTGATTCCTGTCCTTCTCAAGATATTCCTTGTCACCTGCATCTTCTTTTCAAGCTACGAAGTGACAAAGCAGATCGTATTCACCAACATTGCCATTTGGCAGTCCCATATCATCACGATCATTTTTGCCGGATTCGTCGCGGCATTCGGAGCTTATTTCCCCTTGAAACGCATCGAAATCCTCTATCAAAAGAGCATCAATGAACTGGTGGCTCGCAAGAAGGCCCAGGCGATCCTGCGGGAAAGTGAAGAGCGCTACCGCCAATTGTTTGAAATGGAATCGGACGCATTGTTCCTGATCGACGAACAGACGGATCAGATCCTCGAAACCAACGCTGCCAGCACGAGACTTTATGGATATGCCCGGGAAGACCTCTTGAAAATGAAGGGCAACGATTTCGTCGAAAAAAGGACGGTCGCGCCCGTGAAAGAAAGGGGGAAGTTCGAGCAACAGGCGGAGTTTGTTTTTCACAGGAGGAAGGACGGCACCGTCTTCCCCGTAGAAATCGCCTCGTCTCAGATGACCTGGTATGGACGGAAGGTGCGGCTGTCTTCCGTCCGGGACATTACGGAACGGCTGAATGCGCAGAAGAAGATTGAAAGCCAAAGGGCCTTTCTGAAAAAGGTCATCGACGCGAATCCGAATTTCATCTATGTCAAAGACAAGGAAAACAGGATCGTGCTCGCCAATCGTATCCTTGCGGACATCTTCAGGGTCACGCCAGAAGAGATGACCGGCAAGAGCGTAAATGAACTCGCACCCCATTCCGATTTCGCTGAAATCATTCACCGCGACGACATTTCGACGCTCAGCTTTGAGAAAGATCGTATCGAGCGTGAAGAGAGTTTTACGGATGCCGACGGCCAGAGACGCTGGATTTTCACGATCAAGGTCCCGATGAAGGACGAGGAAGGCCGCGCCGATCAGATGATCGGGGTCAGCATAGACATCACTGAACGGAAGCATGCGGAAGACGTCCTGAAAAAGAGGGAAACCGAATTGGAGGTAAAATCGCGAAACCTGGAGGAATTGAACGCCGCTCTAAAGGTCCTTCTCAGGCAGCGGGAGGATGACAAGAAAGAAATAGAGGAAATGTTCTTATCCAACGTGAAGGGTCTTGTGATGCCCTATGTAGAAAAATTGAAAAACAGCGCGCTTGCTGTCGAACAAAATGCCTATGTGTCTACAATTGAAGAGCATCTTCACGATATCATCTCGCCGTTCCTCACGAGCATCAAATCAAAATATATCAATCTTACCCCTAAGGAAATTCAGG
>DIWJ01000077.1 GCA_002428445.1 Syntrophaceae bacterium UBA6109 | reverse complement strand
TATCGTATCGGTTCCCGTCGGGCGGCCTGATCCCCCATTCGTTCCTCCGGACACGACGCCGCTGAAGATGTCAGAGTACTGGGCGATCAAAGAGGCCAATCCTCCGGGACCGCCTGATCCGCCGAGACCTGCGAATCATCATCCTGTCGCATGAGGGAATAGCGCAATGAGTCTGAATTTCGACTGCCCATATTGCCGCAAGAAACTGAACCTCCTGGAGCTTCAAATGGAAAATGACCTGCGCGCCGTAATTCAGATGCAGCCTGCCTTCGGGCAGCACAGCCATGTCGTCATGGGCTACTGTTACCTGTTCGGCATCACGCCCCTGAAGACGAAGGCGAAGAAGCTCCGGATCCTTCTCCAGGAGATGAAGGTCCTCTTCGAGAATGAGGAATTCAGGTACCAGAAGAGACTCTACAAAATCAGCAGGGCCGGGATCGCAGAGGCGCTGAACGTCGTCGTGAAACGGCATTTCGCCGATGATCTCGACAGCCACAACTACCTTAAGCGGGTGATGATCGGTATCGCGGATCAGGAGGAAAAGGACCACAGCCGGAAGGCTGAAGCGGACCTCCGCAGGAAGGAAGCCACCCTCGGCGCCGGCAGGGATCTTCCGGGGGAAGAACTGGATCCGCGCGGCGGCGAGATACCTCAGGAAGCAAAGGACGAGATCGCCCGGATCTTCGGTCGGGACAAGGTCCTTTAACATACTGTACGTTTGTACAGTAGACGGAAACGACATGGCAGCCCAGTTCAACGCGACGATGGAAGAATTAGATGACCAGGGGATCTTTCGATTCCTCGGGATCGTCGGTCTGCTGTGCATCACGTTCGTCGGGGGGGTTCGTTGGCGGCATCTGGTACGAGGCCAAGCCGCCGGACTACGAATATGCCGTGGGATTCAAGAGCGAGCAGGAGGAAAAGGAACACAAGGCGAAGCTGGCCTACCACGGCCTGGCTTATGACGTGGCGGTGATCTACAGAGACAGGATCGGGCAGTATTTCATCCGTGACGGGAAGAGATGTCCCTTTGTCATTCCGAATAAACGGCAGCTTGCCGCAAGGTGAGGCGGCGCGAGATGAAGATGCCACCGTGCGAGAGATGCGGATCCCAAAGCACCTACCAAGACCACAATGGCATGGTTCCGGTCGTCGCCTGCCTGAAGTGCGGACATCGTTCCGGCGACAAGATCGTTGTCGCTACGGGCGACGACGAAAACCTCGGTAGGGGGGAATGCGATAACTGCGGACGGCTGATGCTGCTCCATCAAGACCTCTGCTCAACATGCGGGAGGGCCGCACAGCGATTGACAGGCAACGCGAGAGACAAAGCCCTCGCGATAATCAAGGCGAGGATAGAGTTCGGGGACGTTAAGAGTGGCGGCTACAGAAGGGTGGAAAAATCGAAAATTACGGACAACGGAGAGGGGGAACTGAAAATGGAGAAGAAGCCCTGCAGCAACTGCAGACGAACGCTGACGCTGGTCGGCAACTTGTGTTCCGTATGCCGAAAAGCGGCGAAGGGAAAAGACGGCGAGGCGCGGACGACGGCGCTCGCCGAAATCAAGACCAGGATCGACAACGGGGATATCCGCGCCCGCGGCGGGAAGAGGCCGCATGTCGAAGAGGGCGCCGGGAATCACGGGAAGCTCCCCCTGGAATTCCCTGGGACGCTCCTCGTATCGGAACCGGAAGGGCATGAAATTCCCATCAAGCTGAAGCTGACGATCGAGATCGGGATCCGGATCACGGGAATTTCCCAGGTGGAGGCGGTGTCATGAAAGGTGTTTCTTCAAATGAGGAATAGAACGAGAGAGACGAAAGTCTTAACGACCACAGCAACGCTTGTATTTTTTCCCGCTGCCGCAGGGACATGGTGCGTTTCTGCTGATCTTTTCCTCATCGTTTCTTACGGGCTTGGATTCTTTCTTTTCCGCCACAAAATCAATGCAGGCTACCGACGGCAAACGGAAGCTGAAAGTCGTGTTCCCGTCCGGTTGGGTGATCGAAAAATCGCCCTGGCTTATGATATCCATACCAATAAGAACGTCGGCACCGTGAATATCGGCTTCCGTAACCCTCAGCATGGGGATGCCAACGTGATTCCGCAGAACCACGTTGATCAGATAGATATCGGCCCGTCTTATGCCATTGGCTGTATGGACTTCCGTCATGCCAATCGGCTTGAGGCCGCAGTCGGCTATGACTTTTGCCGAGATACCAGTTGCCGTGGCGCCCGTATCCCAAAGGGCCGAAAATTCCGTTGTCGGAGGTCGAACGGTTGTTTTATCGGGATCGAATGCAACACATATCTTGACCGGGGATTTCAGCGCATTGGTTCGCCCACTGTATTTTGTAGTGAACGACTGAGTTTGAATGTCCATGATTGCCTTTCAGGCGAAGGCAACTCGAGAATGGAAATGAGTTGTATAGCTTTCTTTTCCAGGCGAGCAGAGTTGAACCAGGAAAGTACCCAATTCATGAGTTTTGGCCGTCTCTTCGATCGCGGCGAGATCCGAATCGTAAGCGCCGAGGACCTCCTCACCCTTGATGACGATGTACTTCCCGTTGAATCTCCTCACCAACTCATCTTGGTGGGCCAAGTAGAAGTCGAATTCTTTTTCGAGGAGTTTTGCCATGATTTTGTCTCCTGCAATTTGTGGGAAGTGGAGTTTATAGAAACTCCGGAGCTTTTGTCAACAAGAAAAGTGGGGTTATACACAGGCATAATCGGACGGGCGGCAGCGGAACTTTAGGGGCAAGCGGAGGCGGCATGAGCGGAAAGACACTGAATGAAGTGAGAGAAACCATCGCTGACATCAAGAGACGCTACGGGATTACTCATTCAAAGAGCGTCGAGGACCAGGTGGACGGCGAGATCAAATTCGTCGATTTTACGATCCGCTTCAAGGTCGGCCCGGAGAAAAAACCTCTTGATTTTCACAAGTAATTTTGTATAGATGACACGAAAGTTGCGGACGGGTAAACCCGCCGCCGAGAAAAACTTCTAAGACGACACTTTAATAAGGGACAAGGACGAGGAAAACCCGGCTTGTCATCCCCGGAAGGGGCTGATGGGCCGGGTTTTTTTATTGGCTTCAGGAGGCCGGAGATGCTTTGGAGCTACGTCAAGAATTTCAGCCCGAAGGAAGC